>DAINBV010000061.1:0-32123 GCA_036732725.1 Geobacteraceae bacterium
CCATTGAGACGGTTGCCGCCAATCCCGTCGATCTTGTTTTGAGCGACGTGCACATGGGCGAAATGGACGGGTTTGCGCTGGCGAAAGCGCTGCGTGGTGATCCTGCGCTGGCCGATCTTCCGATTGTTCTTGTGACTGGCGAAGACTCCGAGGACTTCAGGGCCAAGAGCCGCCTGTCGGGCGCCAACGGGTGGCTCATGAAACCGTTTGAACCGGAACAATTGCTCAAACTGGTGCGCTCATTTGAATATTGAGCAGTGCGGATGAATTCCAGTCGTGGACAAACTGAAGCTTAAGTTTCTCGCCGAATGCGAGTCGAATCTTATTTTTGCCGCTATCGTCGCGGACTCTGGTGGGATAAGAGTTGGCATCCGGACGTAAGAGTTTGGGCACTGGCCTGGATATATTGCTCGGATATTCGACCTGCGGCAGTGCCGAGACCGGCAGCTGTTTGTAGGCGACAGCGCCGGCCAGCAGAATGGCGATCATCAGCAAGGTAGTAGCAACCGGACGAAGTATGAAGAGACGGGAGATATTCATGGGTATCCAGAGAATGAGTTGGTATTGAAATCAATGAGAAGCTTTTTTACGCTCTTTATTCGACCCCTTGTCAGATCCGGGAGTTTTTACGCTACCAGGACCTTTTTTAACCCCCGCTTGCTTGACTTCAATCTTCCCCCCATCCCGCAAACGTTCGGCACCATCCACCACCACCTGAACACCGGCTTGCAGGCCGGCAGTCACGGCAATTTCGTCGTTCTGGGTCGCACCAACGGTTACCGGCTGAACCGTGACCGTACTGTCCGCTTTGACCAGATAGACAAAGGTCCCCTGCGCACCACGCTGAATCGCTGCCGCCGGCACCACCACCACATCGTGCAGTGTTTCCAGCAGCAGGCGGGCATTGACAAACTGGTTGGGAAACAGCTCATTGCTGCTATTGGGGAAAACCGCTTTCAACTTTACCGTTCCGGTGGTGGGATCAATCTGGTTATCCATGGTCAGCAGTGTACCGCTGGCCAGTTTCTGCTTCTGCTCGCGATCATAGGCATCAACCTTCAGACGGCCTCCACCCTTCATTTTACCGATCAGCTTGGGGAGATTATCCTCCGGTATGGGGAAAATCACTGCCACCGGCTGGAGCTGGGTGATGGTCACCAGACCATTGGCATCACCGGCATGGACAATATTGCCCGGATCTACTTGGCGCAACCCGACCCGCCCACTGATCGGGGCGGTGATGCGGCAGTAGGAAATCTGGAGTTTGGCGCTATCGACCTGCCCCTGGTCGATCTTGACCGTCCCCTCCAGTTGACGCACCAGTGCTTCCTGGGTGTCCAGCTGCTGTTTCGGAATGGAATTCTGATGCCAGAGCTGTTTATAGCGCTGCAGGTCGAGACGGGCATTATTCAATAATTCCCGGTCACGGGCGATCTGTCCTTCCGCCTGGGTTAACTGTACCTGGAACGGACGGGAATCAAGCTGTGCCAGCAGGTCACCCTTGCTGACATTCTGACCTTCACGAAATCTGATCTCCATCAGCTGGCCATCTACCCGGCTTTTGACACTGACGGTATTAAGCGGCGTGACATTCCCCAATCCGGTCAGGTAGACCCCCACATCGCTGTTTCGGGACGCTACTACCGCAACCGGCGCAATCTGGGTAGCACCCTTACCAGGTGATGGTGGCGTTTTTTCGGCCATGGCCGGTTCTCGTGATGCATAGAAATAGACTCCACCACCAAGTACCACGACAATGATTGCCGCAAACCACCATTTTCCTGATGTTGATCGAGTTTGCTGTTCAGCCGGTATTTGTTCATCCGAATGCGACATGGTTACCACCTTGACTATTTTTCAGTTGGCTCAAACGTTATTTTTGTAATGCCCGTTCATTCAGGGGGGTGATGCTTTCGGCGCTCAGCGATGATCTGCCGGAATTTCTCCTGCTGTTCCGGCCTTAACGTGGCGGCGATGCGGGTTTGTCCCTGTTCGAGGATTGCTTGAATCTGGGGACGAAACTTTATTCTGACCTGCTGCATGGCCAGGTGGTTCTCATGAACAATTGATCTGACCTGAAGCTGCTGTTGCGCATCAAGATCAAGTTTTTTGGTAAGTCGCGAAACAATCAGTTCTTCCCTGACTTCCGGTTTCCCTTTGATTAAAGCTTCAACCCGTTCACGCTGCAGCATGTAGGTTGCAATTGATCCACTGGCTGCGCCCAGCAGGAACACCAGGATGATTCCGATAATGGCTTTGATGTTTTTCATTTCATTCTCCCAGCAGATAGTTTTTCGCCATCTGCTCTTCCTGCCCATTGGTGATGGCTGCAAACGGGTCACTAGTCCTGATCGAATTAAGTGTAACGCATATAACCAGGCAGAGCACCGTAATGGCAGTGAATGCCGGCAGCAGGCGCCAGACCATGCGATGCCACGGCACTGTTTGTTGTCTGCGTTCTGCCAGGCGTGCCATCAATCTGGTTTCAAAGTACTGCTCACGATCTGAGGTATCAGGAAGATCACAACGTGCTGCTGCAAACAATGCATCCAGTTTTTTATCGCCATTATGGAACATGATTTTTCTCCAAAATTTTCTTGAGAGACTGGCGCGCCCGGAATCCGCGCACCTTCACATTGGTTTCGCTCCAACCGGTCATTTCAGCAGTTTCCCGTATGGTCATTCCTTCCAGCTCCAGCAATGTCAGCACCAGACGCTCATCCGGCGTGAGAAACCCCATCGCCCATTTGAGGAATTCACGCGCCTGGCGTGCTTCACTGCGCATTGACTCTGCTTTATCCTGAAGTTCCAATGACAGTTCATCCCAGGTTTGTGAAAGTTTCTCATGCCGCCTGGCTCGCAACGCATCGTGGCAACTACGCACCGTAATTTTTGTGATCCAGTGTTCAAAGGGGGCGGCATGGCGAAAATTTTCCAGGTTTTCGTACGCCTTGATGAAGCTCTCCTGGCAGATATCCTCCAACTCATCGTTGTCCCGGGCAAAGCGAGAGGCCAGCCTGAAGATCCGCCCTTTGTAGCGGGTGATAAGAAGCGCAAACGCCTCATCATCGCCCGATAGCGTGGCAATGATGAGGCTGCGATCAGAATTTTCCTGTGTCACATCATCCATAGTGTCAGATTAGTATTCCCGTTTCATTCGTTTGCCACCACGCGCAAACCCCTCTTCCATCCTTTTATCATGCTGTGCTTGCAGTTGTTTGGCTTTAGCCACCTGCTCCGGAGTTAATACACCCCGTATTTCCTGGGCCAGTTTGGCGCGTTGCACCGCCAGGTCAGCCTCGATGGCGCCTACCTTGGTCGATTGCGCCCGGATGGCAACTTCGTCAAGTGTGTCGGCCTGGATCAGAGCGCGTAATGTCCGGCGTTCTGATTTGATCTGTTTGATCAGCGGTTCGGATACCGGCTTGTTCTTGGCAAAGATGTCACTGATCTGACCGGTTTGCTCCGGTGTCAGTTGCAGTTTTTTGGCCATTTTTCTGAAATGATGAGCGGCCGGTGGCGCTCCATCACCCATGAAGGCCGGCGCCGGAGCAGGTAAAAATGTCACTGAAGCGAGCAGTGCTGCACAGACGACGATGTTTTTGATGACTGGTTTCATGAATTTTCCTCCGTAGTAGTTTGATATGCTACTCGGTTAGACGGAGAGATTGCCCAAAAGGTTACAGAATAATTTTTTGCATCAATTAACCGCAATGATTTTATACCATATGGTAAAATGTCATACATATAGGATAAACACCCAATACCGTTTACGAGCTGGTCTGATCTGATTTTCAGCCATCCGGCCAGTATACCGGCAGTGATTACCGCCTATACTTTTGGAAGTTGTGGCGGTGAACGACGGGCAAAAAAACTGCACGTCAAAGGAGACCTTATGAGATCATGTAGAGTTATTGTAAGCGGGATGATGCTGATTCTCTTCACCATACTCGCTATTCCAACCGGCATCCCGGCTCAGGATGATACGAATTCCCCGTCAAGCTACCGTTTCAGCAAAGAAGAACTGACCCAGATGCTGGCGCCGATTGCGCTCTATCCCGATGCCTTGACCGCCCAGATACTGATGGCAGCAACCTATCCACTGGAGATCGTGGAGGCAGATCGCTGGCGGGAACAGAACAGCCAGCTGCAAGGGAGTGAGCTGGATAGCGCCCTGCAGGATCAGGCGTGGGATCCGAGTGTCAAGGCGCTATGTCACTTTCCCGGAATTCTTTCTTCCATGAGCGACAAACTTGACCAAACCCGAAAACTGGGTGATGCCTTTCTGGAACAGGAGCAGGAGGTGATGGCCACTGTTCAGGAGTTGCGCCATAAAGCCCAACAGCTGGGACATCTCAAGAGCAGTACCGAACAGAACGTGATCGATGATCAAAATTATATCCGGATCGAACCTAGCAATCCGACAGTGATCTACGTACCGGTTTACGATCCGGCCTATGTCTACGGCAACTGGTGGTATCCGGCCTATCCCCCCTATTACTGGTATTACCCGTATGGTTACAGCTACGGCGCCTGGATCGGCTTTGCTCCCCAAATTTACTTCGGTTACAATCTTTTTTCCTGGACCTGGTTCGACTGGCCGGACCATCGCATTCGGATTGACCTGGACCGGACCAACCGCTTCAATCGTCACTTTGGCAGAGATAATTTCATCAGCCCGACTTGGCGCCATAATCCGGAACATCGTCGGGGAGTGGCCTATCGGGATCTGAGAACCAGTGAACGTTTTGGTTCCCGGGCACCGCGGGGTGGGGTATTCAATCAGGAACGGCGTGGCTATCCGGCACAGCAGAGAACAATCCAGACCAGGCCGCAACAACCGGTTGTCCGTGACACCCCTTTCCGGGGAATTGGCCAAGGGAGTTTTGAACAGAAAGCTGGCGAGCGTGGCGGAATCAGCAACCGCAGCAACGACATCAGACGAGTACCGCCGAATACGTTCCGAATCGCTCCTGGTGTACGTGGTAGCCAGATTCAGCGTCCACAGTTCAACGGATCAGCGGGAGGAGCGATGAAACGACCGGATATCGGCGCTGTTCGTGGAGATCAGCAGCGTTTTGATGGCGGAGCACGTGGCGGTCAACGCCAGGATAGCGGTGGAACACGCCGGTAAGCTACGACTGCAGTTGATTAAACATTTAAGGAGAAATGCCATGAAGAATAGACGACATGGGTGTAGCAACATTACACCGGGACGACAGTTCCATTTAGCCTGCGTTGCCGTTTTGCTGCTGTTACTGGTCTCGCTGGCAGTGGATTGCCCGGCCGCCGAGCTGCGGCAGAAACGGTTTCCAACCCCGGAAAAAGCAGCACAGGCATTGGTTGACGCTTCCCGCAACGATGATCTGAAAGGGATGCTGGCCATCCTCGGTCCGGGGAGTAAGGAGTTGGTTGCTTCAGGAGACAGCGTGGCTGACAATGCTGGTCGCGACAGATTTGTGGCGGCCTACGAAAGCAAGCATAGCTTGAAGGCTAAAAATGCCACAACCATGCTCCTGCAAATTGGCGATGATCAATGGTCGCTGCCGATCCCGATCATCAAAAAAGGAGGCAGCTGGGGTTTCGATAGCAGAAAAGGGAAAAAGGAAATACTGAATCGCAGAATTGGCCGTAACGAGTTACAGGTAATCGAGGTGATGGATGCCTATGTGGATGCACAGCAGGAATATGCCAGCAAGGATTGCAACGGCGCCGGCAAGGTCGAGTTTGCCCAGCGATTGATCAGTACCCCCGGTAAACGGGATGGATTGTATTGGGATGCCAAAGCAGGTGAGATGCAGAGTCCGTTTGGTCCGCTGATTGCGAGGGCAACCAAGGAAGGGTATCAAACCAAAGACGGCAATCTTGAACCATTCCATGGCTACTATTTCAAGGTTCTGACAGGTCAGGGTAACAATGCCCAGGGAGGAAGCTATCAGTATGTGGTCAAAGGAAAAATGTTACTCGGCTTTGCACTGATTGCCTATCCTGCCGAATACGGCAACTCCGGTGTGATGACCTTCATGGTCAACCAGGAAGGCACTATCTACGAGAAGAATCTGGGCAAGAATACCCACCGGATTGCCGAAGCTATCACCGTTTTTAACCCGGACAAGAGCTGGAAGAAAATCAGCCGGCCGGCAACATCTGTACAGTTGCCCCCTCCCCTGGCGAATCAGAAACTCCCGTGAAGCGTTCACATGTCATTTTTTTTGCTGATGCATTTTTTTATTGCAATTGATATTCAGTTTCATTACTATGAAATTACAAAGAAGTTAAAGTATGAAACAGGAGGCACGTCATGAAACGGTTACTATTAATTCTTGCGGGCGTAGCGGTTACTGTTTTACCCTATACCGTAACGACATACGCAGACGAAATGACCAAAGACATGAAAACGGGTAAAGATGAATGCCTGATCGTAGCCAAAAACTGTGGTAATGATGTAGATTCGGTCTTTGAAAGAATCAACCGTATAAAAGGTGAAATTGCACGTGGAACCGACGTGTACACAGGAGATGAACTAAAAGCGCTCGACAGGGAATTGAAAAACAATGAAAACCTGCTCAATTACCTGAAAACCGATTCACCTCCTGCCGGTCCGGAACGTTTGTAACGTATCTGTTGGTACCAGCATTTACAAACAATCGGTAAAAATAGTCCTCACGGAAACGTGGGGACTATTTTTGTAACGTATCCGGCAGGGATAAAACAAGTGCCATGATGACATACTAATTCCACTACTGCGGTTAGCAACAAATATGTCACCGCAATGTTTGAGTGTTGCAGCAGACACATAAATATCAGCAGGTTGCAAACATGCTTAAATGGCATGAATTCTGCTATTGTCAGGTACTCGCGGGCGATGCATTTCCGCGTTTCCACGGTCCGACCCGCAAGAGACATCACATATTTCAAGGAGAAACATCATGCGTACACACATCTGGCTGATCTGTCTGGCAGTAATGCTTTTTGCTGTCTCGACCGCTGCGGCTAACGTCACCGGCCGTGAGGTGACCTACCGGGAGGGTGATACCGTCCTGAAAGGGTACTTGGCCGACAACTCCGCACTGAAAGGAAAACGCCCCGCTGTTTTGGTGGTGCATGAGTGGTGGGGACACAATGAATATGCCCGTAAACGCGCCAGAATGCTGGCTGAATTGGGATATGTAGCCTTGGCGGTCGATATGTACGGCGACGGCAAGACTGCCCAGCATCCGGATGATGCCGGCAAGTTTGCCAGCGAGGTCATAAAGAACAAACAACTCGGCGAAGCCCGCTTTAACGCCGCTCTCAACTTCATCAAACAACAAGCGACGGTCGATCAGCAACGAATTGCCGCCATCGGTTACTGTTTCGGAGGTGGCGTGGTATTGCACATGGCACGTCAGGGAGCTGACCTGAAAGGGGTTGTCAGCTTTCACGGCAGTCTGGCAACTGACGCCCCGGCCAAATCAGGAAATATAAAAGCGAGGATCCTGGTCTTCAGCGGCGATGCCGACAAAATGATCCCGCCGGAGCAGGTGGCTGCTTTCAAGGAGGAAATGAGCAACGCCAAGGCAGTATACCGTTTTGTTGGCTACCCTGGGGTAATGCACAGCTTTACTAATCCGGATGCGGACAGCTACGCCACGAAATTTAAGCTGCCCCTGGCCTACAACCGGAATGCTGATCACGATTCCTGGACACAGACAAAAAAGTTCTTGCAGGAAATATTCTCAAAATAACAGTCAATACACGATTCAAACAGCACTTAATCTGAGCGAACGGACAAACCTTTGACTGTTTCAAAAAGGAGATCAATTAATTTAGGGAGTTCCTGAATAGCGTCCGGCTATGCTATAGAGAATTCTTTCTTATCTCGAAGAAAGGAACAGCCATGATCAAAGAAAGCGCTCTACGCCATACCGATCACCCGGTAACTATGGTTTTTCATGATCACCGGTCGCCATCGTCCAATAACAACCGCAAACAACTGGAGTTACCTATCTGTGAAGGACCGTTCTCCCTGTGACTAAAAAAACGATAGCAACACGTACCTTTGTGATTGGTGATATTCATGGCTGCGCTGTAACTCTGCGCAAACTGGTCACACAGATCCTGCGTCCTACGCGATCCGATCGCATCATTCTGCTGGGTGATCTGATTGATCGGGGGCCGGATAGTAAGGGTGTACTCGACTTTATCTTGGAGATGCAGCAGTACGGACTGACCGTACACGCCGTGCGCGGTAATCACGAGGAAATGTTTCTGAAAGCATGCGAAGACCACCATTATTTGGACTTATGGTGCGCCAATGGAGGAATTGCCACCCTGGCCAGCTTCCAGGCAGACGGCCCGGGGGACATTCCCCGACGCTATCGTGATTATGTCGAATCGCTCCCGCTCTACCTGCTGTTGGACAATTTCGTTATTGTTCATGCCGGCCTGAACTTTGACTTTCCCGACCCCTTTCAGGATTCGATTGCCATGCTCTGGACCCGTTCTCCCTTTGTTGACCGGCAACGTATCGGCGGACGCCGGCTGATCTGTGGTCACACCACCATCATGCGAAGCGAAATAATAAAATCGTTAACCAGCGATAAGATCATGCTCGACAACGGCTGCGTTTTCATCGATAGGGGGGAAATGGGGAATCTGGCGGCGCTGGAACTCGGCAACATGAAACTTGTTCTTCAACCTAATCTGGATATGCGTTAGATGATCTACGCAGATAATTTCCGAGATCGCGATAGCTCACAATCTGCTTACCAACTGCTGTCGTCGTGCAACGCAGCAACAATTGTGTCACCTGCAACAAATCTATTCATACTGATCACGTGCCCCATGAAGCACTCACGTTAAACAACTCTCCCGTTCTTGCAACTTTTATTGCTCTTTGCTGATCTTACCACCCGTTCCCACCATCATATCCGGCCGATATTACGCACTTTTATTATTCAGTTTCTCTGGCATGTCGTCTGCAATCAAACTAACTCAGCAGTTGCACTGAAAAAGCAGCGGAAAATAGCATGAAAAAATCATGGATGGTTATAGCGGCGTCAATCAGTGCTCTTGCTACTTGCGGCGCAATGGTATTACTCTACCTCTTGCCACTGGATCTGCGCGAGCGCTCGCCGTTGCAACCGATCTCCTTCAGCCATAAATTGCATGCCGGGAGTCATGCAATCCCCTGTCTCTACTGCCACCGGCTGGCCGGAAAATCATCCCTGGCCGGGATCCCGGCCGTGGCTGATTGCCTGGCTTGCCACCGCTACATTGTCCCGGATGCAGCGGAGATCATAAAATTGCGCGGCTACCTGGAGAGGAAAGAAGCAATTCCCTGGGCACGGGTTCACCTGCTCCCGGATCATGTTTACTTCCCGCACATGATGCATCTCCGTGCCCGGGTCGACTGCACCTTTTGTCACGGCAACGTGGTTACCATGGAACGGATCAGTCGCACAGCCAGTCTCAAGATGGGGTGGTGCCTCGGCTGCCATCGACAACACAAGGCCAGCATAGATTGCTGGACCTGCCACATTTAAGGAGCCTTGCATGAAGCGCCGGACCTTCTTACAGCTAGGCGGGATAACAGCCGCAACAGCTCTGCTGGAGGGATGTCAGCCGGGTAATGAGAAGTTGATTCCTTTCCTGATTCCACCGGACGAGGGGATAACTCCCGGCCAGCCGACTTGGTACGCCAGTTCATGCGCCAGCTGCCGGGCCGGTTGCGGCATTCTGGCACGCGTTGCGGATGGCCGGGTCAAAAAGCTGGAAGGTAACCCGGAACACCCGGTTAACCGGGGGAGGCTGTGTGCCCGGGGTCAAGCCGCAGTACAGGAACTTTACCATCCCGACCGGATTACCCGGCCACTGCAGCGCAGCGGAGCACGTGGTTCGGGAGAGTTCCGCAGCATCAGCTGGAGCGATGCGCTCGGGCTGCTTACCGATAAGCTTGAGGCACTGCAGTGGGAGTCATCGGCTGACAAGTTGGCTCTGCTAACGCCGCCACTCTCTGGTTCAATGGAGATGCTGGTCAATAAATTCATGTCCGCGTTCGGTTCCCCCCACCAGATTTCCTGGGAGCTATTGTCCCCCGATGGAATACGGCAAGCCACCCGGCAAAGCTTCGGACACCCCCTGCTTCCTTTCTACAACCTGGCCGAGAGCCGCTATCTGCTCAGTTTTGGCGCTGATTTTGTGGAGAGCCACCTGTCGCCGGTCCAGTATGGTAATGCATTTGGTCGCATGCGTCAGGCACGGGATACGGTGCGCGGCCATTTCACCTACGTCGGGGGGCGCATGTCCCTGACCGCCGCATCAGCCGACCGCTGGCTGCCAACCCGACCAGGAAGCGAGGGAGCATTGGCCCTCGGTATGATCCGGGTAATTCTGACCGAGCAGCTGTTTGACAGATCGGCGTTGCGTGCCAATGGTTTCAAAGCAGAACAGCTGCTGAAACAATTGACGGAGTTCGACCTGCCCCAGGTGGCCGGGCTCACCGGTTTGACGCAGGAGAGCATCGGCGAGGTGGCACGTGAATTTGCCACCACCCGCCCGTCGCTTGCCATGGCAGGAGAATCGCTCGCCATGCAGACCAACGGTTCGGAAATGATTCGCGCAGTTTATCTGCTCAACCTCGTGGCAGGTAACCTGAACCAACCGGGTGGAGTATATCCGGCAGAAGGTTCAAGCGGTTCGGAAACATCCTTTACCAATTTGGCGACCCTGATCAAGCAGATGCAGGGGGAACACATCAAACTGGCCATGATCAAGGGAAACCCGCTGCACACCATCCCGCCGGCCACCGGTTTTCGCCAGGCACTGACCAAGGTTCCCTTTATCGTCAGTATTGCCACCTTATTGGACGACACCGCCTTGCAGGCCGACCTGATCCTCCCCGACCACACCCCTTTGGAAAGCTGGGGAGACGTCATTCCACGGGCAGGCTCCCGCCAGGCGATCTACGGTATCATGCAGCCGGTGGTAACGCCGCTCCATGACACCCGCCAATTTGGTGATCTCCTCCTGGCTATTGCCTCAACCATGGGGGGGAGGATGGCGGCTGCGCTCCCCTGGCAATCGACCCTGGAGCTGGTTCAGGACACGGCCCGTCAGCAGATCTCCACAATGAAAGCGGCAACATTTGAGTCGCAATGGGTTGATTTGCTCCGGCGAGGAGGACAATTCGTGGCCGTCAAGCCGTACTTCAGCGAGTACCGCTGGGGTACAACAGCTACCGTGCCCCACCCTCCCCGTCCCCTCTTTGCCGGTGATCAGCGGTTATTTCCACTCCATCTCCAGGTTTACCCGACCACCGCCTTCCACGACGGGCAGGGCGCACCGCTCCCCTGGCTCCAGCAATTACCGGATCCGATGAGTACGGTGGTTTGGGATAGCTGGATCGAACTCAATCCCGTTACTGCGGCAAAACTCGGCATCAATCAGGGCGACCTGGTGGAGGTTCATTCGGTCAATGGTTCACTCCGTCTTGCGGCAGTGATCTACCCCGGTATCCGCCCCGATGTTGTGGCCATACCGCTTGGACAGGGACAGACAGGAGCTGGTCGTTATGCCAAAAACAGGGGAGTAAATCCTTTGACACTACTGGCGCTGCCGGCAGGGAGCGAGCAGCTACCAGCCTGGCACGCCACCATGGTACGGGTAAGCCGCGTATCAGGCAAAGGTGAATTGATCACAGCCGGGAATTCACAGGGAAGTTATCGCAGCGACCTGATCGGGATTTAATGCCATGAAGAATCAAGCCAGCCATAGTGATCGTCTTAATGAAATGCGGATCGTGATTTACTATGCCCTTTTCAGTTCCCTCTGGATCTATCTTTCGGACAGCGCGTTGGGCCTCCTGTCGGGAGATCCGTTGACTATAACCCTGCTATCGAAAATAAAGGGAATTGCGTTCATTGTCGTTTCATCACTGCTACTGTACCGGCTGATCAGCAGGTATGTGCAGGAATTCAGGGAGTCGGAACAGGCGTTGAAGGAGGCCAAGGAAAATGCCGAGGCGGCCAACCGCGCCAAAAGCCAGTTCCTCGCCAACATGAGTCATGAACTGCGCACCCCTATGAGTGGCATGCTCGGCATGCTGGAGGTTGTCCTCGGGGGACAACTTGAGGAAAAGCAGCGCGCTTACCTCAGTACGGCTTACAACTCAGCCCATTCCCTGGTCAGAATTCTCAATGACATTCTGGAAATGACGAAGATTGAGGCAGGCCGGATAATCCTGGAAGAGAAGCCGTTTGTTTTACGCGATTGCGTGGCAGTGGCTGCCGACCTCTTCGTTCCTGAGGCGCAGCGCAAGGGACTTGATTTTAGTGTAACGCTCGCTGAAGGACTCCCGGACACCGTAATCGGCGACAGCCTCAGACTTCAGCTGATACTTACCAACCTGGTGGCAAATGCCGTCAAGTTCACCGAGCAGGGGCGGGTTGAGGTGCATGTTTCCGCAGAAGACAGCAGAGATACAAAACGTACCTATACCTTTTCAGTCACGGATAGCGGCATCGGCATCGCCGATGAAATGAAACACCGGATATTTCGCCCATTCAGCCAGGTGGACGATTCGGATACACGCAGGTATGGCGGCACTGGTCTTGGCCTTGTCATCAGCAAACATATCGTTGAACTGATGGGAGGTTCGATTTATTTCGAGAACAGCAGTGGGCATGGCAGTCGTTTTGTCTTCACATTGCCGTTACATGAGACAGCTGGGGCAGATTCGGATGCCGCCCCGAAGGAGAGGGACGATGCGAATTCTGGTCGTTGATGATGACCTGGTCATGAGCGAGGTCTTTGCCGTGATGCTGGAACGTTCCGGCTTTGAAGTAGCCATTGCGGGCGATGGAGTGCGAGGAGTGGAGATGTGGGAGAACGGCAATTTCGACATCGTCCTGATGGATGTACAAATGCCACACATGGATGGATTCGAAGCCACACGCGCCATTCGTGACAAGGAACTACTCAAGGGAAGTCACACTCCCATCGTAGCCATTACCGCCTTTGCTCTCCATAACGACGAGCTGAAATGCCTGGCGGCAGGTATGGATGCCTATCTTTCCAAACCGGTAGACTTCAGGAAATGCGTCGAGCTGATCAGGGAGCAGCTCAACGTCCGCCGAAATGAGTGTCAACTATGCAAAAACTGACCAGTCCATACAAATGGGGGATGGTGATTGATCTGGACCGCTGCACCGGTTGTGGTGCCTGCGTGGTGGCCTGCCAGGCCGAAAACAATGTGCCGATCTGTGAAAAACATGAAATTGCCGAGGGGCGCGACATGCACTGGCTGCGCATCGAGCGCTACTGGGTGGGTGAGTACCCCGACGTGCGGGTACGTTTTCTACCGGTCATGTGTCAGCATTGCCAGGACGCCCCTTGCGAACCGGTCTGCCCGGTCTATGCCAGTTACCACAATCCGGACGGTCTGAACGGCCAGGTCTATAATCGCTGTATCGGTACCCGCTACTGCGGTAACAACTGCCCCTATGCGGTGCGGGTCTTCAATTTCTACCAGCACGAGTGGCCCAAACCGCTTGACAACCAACTCTCTCCTGACATAACGGTCCGCAGCCGGGGTGTGATGGAGAAGTGCAGTTTCTGTATCCAGCGCATCCGTCGTGCCAAGGAGGAGGCGAGAGCAGAAGGACGACCGATCCGCGACGCTGAGGTACAACCGGCCTGTGCCCAGACCTGTCCGAGCGAGGCGATGATCTTCGGTAACCTGGCCGACCCCAAAAGCCGGGTGGCCCGTCTTTCCCGCAGTCCGCGACGTTTCAAACTGCTGGAGCACCTGGGAACGCACCCCTCGGTATTCTATCTCAAAGGGGGAGGACGGGATCATGTCTGAGAAGCAGTTACATGAGTTTAGTGAGTTACATGGGTTCAATGAGTTACATAAGTTAACAACTCCAGAAACTCCTGAAACTCATAGAACTCGAAATGCCAGCCAGATCAATGATGATCTGCTCTCTTCCCTGCGCCCGCCGACCTGGCGTTGGTATCTGTTGGCCTTCCTGCTGGGAGGAGTTGTTGCCTGGGGGCTGGCCGCATTTACCTATCAGGTAACCCATGGCATGTACGTGACCGGCAAGAACCGGCCGGTCATGTGGGCGCTCTACATCACCGGCTTCGTGTTCTGGGTCGGCCTCTCCCACTCCGGAACCATGGTTTCGTCGATTCTGCGGCTCTCCCGCGCCAACTGGCGCCGACCGATCCTCCGTTCGGCCGAGGCGATGACCGTCTTTTGCATCGCCGTGGCTGGAATGTTCCCGTTGATCCACTTGGGACGCAACTGGACTTTCTATTACATGATCCCCTACCCCAACCAGCGCGGTCTGTGGCCCAACTTCCGTTCCCCCCTGCTCTGGGACATGACCGCCATCACAGCCTATATCATCGGCAGCAGTCTGTTTCTCTACCTGGGTCTGCTGCCCGACCTGGCGGTGGTCCGTGATCGTTCCAGCGGCTGGCGTTACAAGATGTACGCCATCCTGGCCATGGGGTGGCGCGGCACAGCCCGGGAATGGTCGGTGTACCGCAGAACCTCAACCGTGATGGCGGCCCTGATCATCCCGGTGGCGATCTCGGTCCATTCCATCGTTGCCTGGGATTTCGCCGTCACTGTCGTACCCGGCTGGCACAGCACCATCTTTCCCCCCTACTTCGTGATCGGCGCCATTCTCTCCGGCGTGGCAGCCGTGATCACCCTGATGATCATAATCCGCAAGGCATTTCGGCTGGAGGAATATTTGACACCGTTGCACTTCGACAACATGGGAAAGCTGCTGCTGGTGATCTCGCTGCTCTGGGGTTACGCCTATTTCGTCGAGGTGCAGACTACCTGGTATGCCCATGAACCGATCGAGTGGGAGGTTTTCAGTTTCATGTCCCACCGCTACACCTGGCCGCTCCTGATCATGTTATTTGCTAACTCCTTGTTGCCGATCGTCTGCATGTGTTTTAAACGGCTGCGGCGCTCCATAACAGTCATGCTGGTGGTAACGCTGCTGGTCAACGTAGCCATGTTCCTGGAACGTTTCCTGATCATCGTCCCCTCGCTGTCTCACAAGAACATCCCCTTTATCTGGGGGAGTTATTCTCCTTCACTGGTGGAGGTATCCGTCAATCTGGCTGCCCTGGCCGGCTTCATCCTGATGTTCACCCTGTTTGCCAAGTTTTTTCCGATTGTGGCGCTCTCCGATGTGCGTGAGCTGGAAGCGCTGCAGGCCAAGGTACCGTTGGGACGTAAACGGGCGCCATCCGTCGTGGAAGAGGAGTGACACAATGGAAACTCTGGGAATCTTCAGCGATATCGAGTCAGCGGCCCGCGCGGTGGATCAACTTGTCAGAGCCGGTTTTACCGAGTCACAGATCACCTCACTGACTTCCATCCCCTATCCGGACGGCGTACTGGTCAAAACCGCGCCATCTTCCCGGCTCCGCTGGCTGGCATTGGGAGGCGGTCTGTTAGGCGTTTTGCTCGGTTTCGTCCTGGCAGCCGGCACAGCCTGGCTTTACCCGCTGCAGACTGGTGACAAGCCGATCATCGCACTCTATCCGACTGCCATTGTCTGCTTCGAAGTCGGCATGCTCGGCAGCATTATCGCTGCCATGGTCGGAATGTTTCTGGAAATGGGACTCCCGGCAATCAGGAAGCGCCCCTATGACCCAGCCATCAGCGAGGGTTGTATCGGCATCTGTATCGCCATTCATGCCGGCGGAGAAGCTGTCAGCTGTCAACCGGGAGTCCGGCCGGAAGAGTGTATCGGCGGAATTGCGTTCCTGTCCGCGACGGAACAAGTTTCGCAAGTACAACAAATCATGGAGGCGGCCGGCGCGCTGCGGATCATCGGGGGGATGACACCATGAAAACGACCATGAGACTGCTCATTCTACTGGCGTGCGCACCGCTGCTGACAGCCGCCATCTGGATGGATCGGCAACCATCCCCCAAGCCATACCAGGCACCAATTATGATTGCCCCCCCCGGATCGGTTCCAATCACCGGACGGGAGATGGTAAGTCAATCGAGTGAGCTGAAAAATCCGCTGCCGGCAACGGCAGATTCTTTGGAACGGGGGAAACAGCTGTTCAACATCAATTGCGACATCTGCCATGGTCAATCCTCGGCCGAACGGGGAGCGGTCGGCAAGAAGCTCAAACCACCTCCTCCGGGACTGGGACAAGCCATGCTCCTGTCCCGCAGTGATGCCCACATTTTCAAGGCTGTTACCTTCGGTTTTGGCCGCATGCCCCCTTTCAGAGACAAATTAACGCCATCGGAACGGTGGGAGTTGGTCAACTTCCTGCGCACCAGAAAATGACTGGTGATACAAAATTACGGCATTGGGAGATCATTTCATAAAACAACACAGGGGGCGCCTGATTGGCGTCCCCTGATCTATTCGGTACTTCCTCTTTCAGCTGTCAGCTCAGTTTGTGATAATCACCACTGACATTGGAATAGAATTCATGACTGACCTCATGCTCGAGGTTATCTAACGTGCCACATGCTTTACAGAGATATTTTGCACTTTTCGATTGAGCATCGTCCTGTTTGCAATCACTTGACCAGATGCGGATGTCACATCGTTCACCGTATGCTGCTGTCATGCTCTCCGCCACCTTTCTTCAGGTTACATCGTGATCGTAGAAAACTCCTTACTTTCGTTGAAGATCCAGTTTAACTCGTTATGCAGAACTTTAAGTTCTTCAGGCGAATATACGGCCACCCCTTTATCCAGTTCCTTGTTGATTCGCTCTACCCTCTTCATGACCGTATCATCATCACCAACACAGTTTTTTGCCACAATCAGACATTCATCTTTCAGGCTATGCGACTCAAGAGCCTTGATCTGATCGTAACTATCAAGCCGTCCATGTGTACCTTCTTCGGTACTACCCGTTGTTGCATACAACATGAACGCCGCCACAAATGCTACCACAACACTTCCGAGTTTCATGGCTGCCTCCTCTGCTGTTTTCGTTTGTTACTCATGTCTATATACTACCAAATTAGTAGGGTTATGTCATCGAAATGTACCATTGGAAATTGCTGGTTGTATAGATGCTGCAACAGTTATTGCATGAGTGATAGACGCGTTGCAGGCTGCTTAATATCCCCTGATCCTGGCACAGTGGCTGAACAAGCTGTTTCAGAAGCAAGGGAGGTTGCATGAAAATTCAACCTAACACGTTCAGCAATCATTGCAACCTGCTGATATGTATTAATTATTTAAATTGGTATCAATGGCACATTCACTGCATTCTGCCAGATATATGGACTACAATCCATGCAGACAAGGAGTAATCAGATGGAAGCACTACGCGAAGAAGCAATCCTGACCGCCATCACCATAGAGAACAGAAGCCTCTGTTTTTATCGTGCGGTCTCTTCAAAGGTTAATGACAGTACCACCAGGCGGATATTCGAACTGTTGTCAAAAGAAGAGAGTGAACATCTGGATCATTTATACACGTTGTACCAGGGAGATCGACAGAAACTCGAATCTATCCTCAATGATCGCTGTGTCTATCAAGACCCCTACTATTGTTCACTGATTGACTCAATCGACAGCAACACATTGGAAAAGGATGCACTGGAAATTGCACTCAAGGAAGAGCAGGCTTGTATCAGGAGCTACTCCAGCTTTGTGGAATCAATCCGGGAGCCGCATACCCGTGATATTTTCAGCCGGATTCTGAATGAAACCCGCAACCACTGCGAAATGATCGAGGGGGAATATATGCGTCACATGAAAATGGTGGATAGCTCTGATCAGGATATTTACGTGAGAGAATAGGTAGTAAAAAAGGATTATCGGGAAGTACGAGAAATTTACTCCATCATCCGCAACCGTTCCAGTGCGCTTCTGATGCGACTCTCAAGTCGAACAGCTGGAGTACCATTCCTGATATCATCAAAGTCATTCTGGAATACAAGAGCACTCGTCATGCTCTTACCCTGGGAAATTTTCAACAAATATACGTCGAGGCAGCCGATCTTTTCACCCTCGACCAGCGTTATATCCAAGCTGTGAAATCCGGACTGTAGAGCTATATCATTCACCACGGCTTTGATTCTGTTCATCTGTCTGACTCCATCGATTTAATTGGCTCAAGGATGTAACAGACAATTTTCTAATGAACAACATATTTGTATTTCAAGCCTGACGAATATCACTACCAGACGAATATCAGCTAAATCCGGTGAACCGCACGGCAAGGTCTGACGCCTCTATTCTGACAACCTCACAAGGAATCTCACACGGACATTGCTTGGCATCGCTACACAGGTACATCCCGCATGTATCGCCAACTTGAATCAGGGGAAGCGAGCTTTCGAAATGCACCAGCGCCCCCTGCATGGAAATGTTTTTCACGGTGGCCGTGTAAAGTGAAGCCTCCCAGATCAATTGACAGCGATCTTCACTCGTTAGCCGGGTAAATAGTCGTGTACCTCCCATGGCATACTCCTTTCTGATACCTCAAAGTATACGCTATTGGCATGTTTTTTCGAGAGAAAATCTATACTCGTGCCTGTCATCCTGACAAAGTGAAGATCTGCTGCTTGCACAAGCACCGTCAAGCAGATTCTTAGTTGTACTCAGGATGACAACATGCAACGACATTCATCCCATAACAAGCTGAAGATCAGCGCTGATCGGAACAACATCACGTGATTGGTAAACAAAAAGTGGAATGAGTCATGGAGGAGGGGTAGTGCGGCACAACCTCTGAACGGCAAGCGAGCGGAGTTGACTGAAGGGCGACCACGGGGGCCGCCCTTCAGTGGTTTGAGATTACTGTTGGTACTTCAATGCCGCCAGTTTCTGGTAATACTCGAAGCGGTTGGCGCTCCAGACACTTGCTTTTTCCATCAATTGCCCGGCAGCCTCGGGATTGAGTTTATGCAGCACCTTGTAACGGTTTTCACCGTTGGCGTACTCCTGGAATGAGGTGGTTGGCGCCTTGCTATCCAGCTGAAGTGGATTTTTTCCCTCGAATGTCAAGGCCGGATTGTAGCGATAGAGCGGCAGGTAGCCGGACGATACCGCTTTTTTCTGTTCGTCCATGCCGGTGGTCATGTTGATGCCGTGGGCGATGCAATGGGCATAGGCGACGATCAAAGAGGGACCGTCATACGCCTCGGCTTCCATAAAAGCCTTGACCACCTGGGCCGGATTGGCCAGCGAGACACTGGCCACATAGACATGACCGTAGGCCATGGCCATCATTCCCAGATCCTTCTTGGCCATCAGCTTGCCACCGGCGGCAAACTGGGCCACGGCGCCGATCGGAGTTGATTTGGAAGCCTGCCCGCCGGTATTGGAATAGACCTCCGTATCCAGGACCAGCAGATTGACGTTTTTGCCCGAGGCGATCACATGGTCAAGACCGCCATAACCGATATCATAGGCCCAGCCGTCACCACCGACACACCAGACCGACTTCTTGACCAGGTAATCGGCCAGGGGCAACAGTTGAACAGCTGCCGGATCGACACATTCCCTGAGTGATGTTTTCAACCTGGCAACCCGCTCCCGTTGAGCTTCGATGCCGGCCTGTCCGGCCTGATCGGCTGCCAGGATTTCCTTCATCAATGGAATCAGCGGCGCACAGCTGCCGCAGCAACAACTGAGCAACGAAGTCAGCAGCTCCCGGGCCGACTGGCTGAATTTATCAACCGCCAGACGCATCCCAAAGCCGAATTCGGCATTGTCTTCAAACAGCGAGTTGGACCAGGCCGGGCCGCGACCGTCCTCCCGCTTTCCCCAGGGAGTAGTCGGCAGGTTGCCGCCATAGATCGAGGTGCAGCCGGTGGCGTTGGCGATCATGGCCCGGTCGCCGAACAGCTGGGAGAGCAGTTTCAGATAGGGGGTTTCGCCACAGCCGGCACAGGCTCCGGAATACTCGAACAGCGGACGGACCAGCTGGCTGCCGCGCAGCGTATCCAGCTTGAGCCGGGTCGGATCCATATCCGGCAGCGAGAGAAAAAAGTCGTAGTTGCATACTTCCGCTCCCCGGAGTGGCGGCTGAAACTGCATGTTGATCGCTTTCCGATTCGGATCGAGCTTGCTCCTGGCCGGGCAGTTGTGAACACAGGCGCCGCAACCGGTGCAATCCTCGGGCGCAACCTGCAGCGTGTATTTCATCCCCTTGAATTCCGGTAGCTTGCAATCGGTTGATTTGAAGGTTGGCGGAGCCTGTTGCAGCAGTTTTTCATCATAGGCCTTCATCCGGATGGTGGCATGGGGGCAAACAAAAGAGCAGAGCCCGCACTGGATGCAGAGCGATTCGTCCCACACCGGGATCTCCACGGCAATGTTGCGCTTCTCGTACTGGGAGGTGGCAGTCGGGAAAGTACCATCAACCGGCATGACCGACACCGGCAGATCGTCACCAAAACCGGCGATAATCGGGCCGGTCACCTGTTGGACAAAAGCAGGTGCAGCTGGAGAAACCGCCGGCGGCATGTGCCGATCACCGCTGACCATGGCCGGCACTACCACCTGATGAATGTTCAGCAAAGCCTGATCCACTGCGGCGATGTTCATGGCCACCACAGCATCTCCCGCCTTGCCGTAGCTCTTCTTGATCGCTCCCTTGATTTCCTGCAGTGCAATTTCCAGCGGAATGATGGCGGATATTTTGAAGAAGGCGGTCTGCATGATCACGTTAATGCGGGCCCCCAGCCCCAGTTGTTCAGCCAGTTTGATGGCGTCAATCACGTAAAACTGAAGTTGTTTGTCGATGATCTGCTGCTGTACCTCACGGGGAATAGTGTTCCAGACCTGATCAGGACCAAAGGGAGAGCAGAGCAGAAAGGTACCACCCTGTTTGGCCTTGGAGAGCATGTCGTACTTTTCCAGAAAGGTGAAATTGTGGCAGGCGATAAAATCGGCGTTATCGATCAGGTATGGGGCATTGATCGCCTGCTTGCCAAAGCGGAGATGCGAGGTGGTGACGCTGCCGGCTTTTTTGGAATCATACACGAAGTAGGCCTGGGCAAAATTATCGGTCGCCTCGCCGATGATCTTGATGGTGTTTTTGTTGGCGCCGACCGTACCGTCCGAACCGAGGCCATAGAACATCGCCTCGTAGGTCCCTTCCATCCCATTTCGAAAGGCGGGATCGTAGACCAGGCTTGAACCGGTGACATCGTCATTGATGCCGACCACAAAGTTTTTCTTCGGTTGCGCCTGTTGCAGGTTGTCAAGCACCGCCTTGGCCATGGCCGGGGTAAACTCCTTGGATCCGAGGCCGTAGCGGCCGCCGACGATGATCGGATAGCGCTGCAGAGCGCAGCCCGGGTCAGAGACCGCCTCGCCGATGGCGGTGCGTACGTCCAGATAGAGCGGTTCCCCAAGGGAACCCGGCTCCTTGGTGCGGTCAAGCACGGCGATGCTGGTGACGGTCGCGGGGAGCGCCTTGATGAAAGCCTGCAGCGGAAAGGGGCGGTAGAGGCGGAGCTTGAGCACGCCAACCTTCTCACCGCCAGCAACCAGGGTGGTAACCGTATCCTGGACGGTATCGGCAGCCGACCCCATCACAACCACGATCCGATCGGCATCGGCTGCGCCGGCGTAATCGACCAGCCGATACGGGCGACCGGTAATGCCAGCCAACTTGTCCATTTCCTGCTGCACAATCTCGATACACTCCGGGTAGTATCTATTGACCGTCTCACGCCCCTGGAAATAGACATCCGGATTCTGGGCGGTGCCGCGCATGAAAGGACGGTCAGGCGAAAGACCGCGACTGCGGTGGGCATTGACCAGGTCATTGTCGATCATGGCACGTATGTCGTCGTAGCTCAGCTGTTCAACTTTCTGCAGTTCATGGGAGGTGCGGAAACCGTCGAAGAAATGAATGAACGGTATCCGGCTGCGCAAGGTAGCGGCTTGGGAGATCAGGGCAAAATCCATCACTTCCTGTACATTGTTGGAGCAGAGCATCCCCCAACCGGTGGAACGGCACGACATGACATCGGAATGGTCGCCGAAGATCGAGAGCGCCTGAGTTGCCAGGGCACGGGCCGAAACATGGAACACGGTGGAGGTCAGTTCTCCGGCGATCTTGTACATGTTGGGGATCATCAGCAACAGCCCCTGGCTGGCGGTGAAGGTGGTGGTCAATGCCCCGCTCTGCAGCGAGCCATGCACGGCGCCGGCAGCGCCCCCCTCGGATTGCAGTTCAGACACCAGGGGAACGGTGCCCCAGATATTTTTCTCCCCCACCGCACTCTTGGCGTCGGAGATTTCACCCATCACCGATGACGGGGTGATCGGGTAGATGGCAATGACTTCGTTGGTGGCATAGGCCACGTGGGCGGCGGCGGTATTGCCGTCGATGGTTACCATTTTTCTGGTCATGCTATGGGATCTCCTGTGTATGTTATGTATGTTATGTGAAAGGCAACCCCTCCTCCCCTTATCAGGGGAGGAGGGGTTGCCTTTCACATTTAAATATTCTGCACATCCACCACGGCTATGGCAGCCATGTTGACGATATCATCCACACTGTCCCCCCGTTGCAGCACATGCACCGGTTTGTTCATCCCCATCAGGATCGGGCCGATCGCCTCGGCGCCTCCCAGGTGATGCAGCAGCTTGTAGCAGATGTTGCCTGAGTTGAGGTCCGGGAAGATCAGGATGTTGGCGTTGGTCTTGAGTTTCGAGAACGTGAACCCCTCCAACAGCTCAGGGACAACCGCCGTGTCGGCCTGCATTTCCCCTTCCACGATCAGCTCCGGGGCGCGCTGCTTGACGATTTCCACCGCCCGTTTGACCTTTTTGGCCTGGGGGTGGTTGACCGAGCCAAAGTTAGAGAAGGAGAGCATGGCCACCCGCGGCTCGATGTCGAGCATGCGCACCTTCTCGGCAGCCAGGATGGCGGTTTCGGCCAGTTCCTCGGCGGTCGGGTCGATGGTGACGGTGGTGTCAGCCAGGAAGTAGACGTCGTTTTTGAAGACCATCATGTAGAGGCCATGCACGCTGGAGAGTCCCTCCTGCTTGCCGATCACTTCCAGAGCCGGACGGATGGTTTCCGGGTAGTGGGTGTCGATACCCCCCAGCAGAGCATCGGCATCCCCCAGGCGAACCATCATGGCGCCGAAGTGGGTGCGCGATTTGCGGCGCAGGATGCGGCCTGATTCGGAAAGGGTCAACCCCTTGCGTTGCCGCAGCTGGTACAGTTCACCGGTGTATTTGTCAGTCAATTCCGACTCGGCGGGATCGATGATCGGCACCTCAAGTTCGATGTTGAGTTCAGCCAGTTTCTGCTCGACCTTCTTCTTGTCGCCGATCAGGATCGGCCTGGCGATCCCCTCCTCGACCAGTTCCTTGGCGGCCCGGAGGATTTTTTCGTTATCACCCTCGGGAAAGACGATGGTCCTGGGGTCACTCTTGGCCTTGTTGATGATCATGCGCATGATCTCTTTCGATTTCCCCTGGGTCGATTCCAGGTGCTCGATGTATCTGGCCATATCTTCGATCGGCTGACGGGCCACGCCGCTCTCCATGGCGGCCCGGGCAATGGCCGGGGCAACATGCAGCAGGACCCGCGGGTCAAACGGTTTGGGAATGATGTAATTGCGGCCGAAGGCGAATTTCTGGTTGCCGTAGGCTTTGCAGACCGAATCGGGGCATTCCTCCCGGGCCAGTTGCGCCAATGCCTTAACCGCCGCCAGTTTCATCTCTTCGTTGATGCAGGTTGCGCGACAGTCCAGGGCTCCGCGGAAGATGAAGGGGAAACCGAGGATGTTGTTGACCTGGTTGGGATAGTCGGAGCGGCCGGTGGCGATGATGACATCGTCACGCACTCCACGGGCGACTTCCGGGGTGATCTCCGGATCCGGGTTGGCCATGGCGAAGATGACCGGATCAGGGGCCATGCTGGCCACCATCTCTTTGGTGAAAGCCCCCTTGACCGACAGTCCGAACAACACATCCGCTCCATTGGCCGCTTCTTCCAGTGTGCGGAAATGGGTCTCGGCGGCGAAGAGTTCCTTGTAGGGATTCATCCCTTCTTTGCGCCCCTTGTAGATCACCCCCTTGGTGTCACACATGATCATGTTGTTCGGTTTGACCCCCAGGGCAATCGCCAGCTTGGCGCAGGAGTTGGCAGCCGCACCGGCGCCATTGACCACGATGCGGATGTCTTCAATGTTCTTCCCCACCAGATCGAGGGCGTTCAAGAGCGCAGCCGAAGAGATGATCGCCGTACCGTGCTGGTCATCGTGGAAGACCGGAATATTCATGGTCTTCTTGAGGGTTTCCTCGATGTAGAAACACTCGGGAGCCTTGATATCTTCCAGGTTGATGCCGCCGAAGGTCGGTTCCAGCAATTGGCAGGTCTTGATGATCTCATCGGGATCTTCGGTGTTGAGTTCGATGTCGAACACATCGATATCGGCAAAGCGTTTGAAGAGAATCCCCTTCCCTTCCATGACCGGCTTACCGGCCAGGGCGCCCAGATTGCCGAGTCCCAGTACGGCGGTGCCGTTGGAGACCACCGCCACCAGGTTCCCCTTGGCGGTGTATTTGTAGGCATCTTCCGGGTTCTGCTGGATCGCCAGACACGGCTGGGCCACGCCGGGAGAATAGGCCAGCGAAAGATCTTCGGCGGTCTGGCACGGTTTGGTGGAGATGACTTCGATTTTTCCTTTTCTGCCGCTAGCGTGATATTCGAGTGAATCCTTGTATTTTGCCATGTAATGTATTCTCCTTGGTCGCACACGACCATTTACAGGTTTATTAGTTACGGTTTATAGATTTTCAACAGCGCCTGGGCCATGTCGGCCGGGCTCTCCGCCACGCTCAGGCCACACTCCCGGAGTATCGCGACTTTTTCCGTGGCAGTCCCCTTGCCGCCCGAGATAATGGCGCCGGCATGCCCCATCCGTTTGCCGGGAGGAGCGGTGATACCGGCGATATAGGCCGCCACCGGCTTGGTCATGTAATCCCTGACGAATTGGGCAGCCTCTTCCTCGGCACTGCCGCCGATTTCGCCGATCATGATCACCGCTTCGGTGTCCGGGTCGGCCTGAAACAGGCGCAACACATCCAGGTGATTGGTGCCGTTGACCGGATCGCCGCCGATGCCGACGCAGGTCGACTGTCCCAGGCCGAGACAGGTCAGCTGCCAGACCGCTTCATAGGTCAGGGTGCCGGAGCGGGAAACCACCCCCACCTTCCCCGGCTTGTGAATGTACCCCGGCATGATGCCGATCTTGCACTCACCCGGAGTAATCACACCGGGACAGTTGGGGCCTACCAAGCGAGTCTTCTTCCCCTGCATGTAATGCTTGACCTTGACCATGTCGAGCACCGGAATCCCCTCGGTGATGCAACAGACCAGTTCGATCCCGGCGTCCACCGCCTCCATGATCGAGTCGGCCGCAAATGGTGGCGGCACGTAAATCACCGATGCGGTGGCACCGGTCTGTTCCACCGCATCTCTGACCGTATCGAAGACCGGAAATCCGTCAATCGTGCTTCCCCCTTTGCCGGGAGTGACGCCGCCAACCATTCGGGTCCCGTAGTCACGAGCCCCCTGGGCATGGAACAGACCGGTGGCGCCGGTGATTCCCTGGGTAATTACCTTGGTGTTCTTATCAATCAGAATACTCATTATCGTTCTCCTTTAGCAGGCTGCCACAGCCTGGACGATTTTTTTGGCTGCATCAGCCATCCCTTCGGCGGCCACGATATTCAGTCCGCTCTCGGCCAGAATTTCCTTCCCCCGCTCCACGTTGGTCCCTTCCAGCCGAACCACCAGCGGAACCTGGAGCGAGACCTGACGGGCCGCCTCCACCACTCCGGCGGCAATGATGTCGCACTTCATGATCCCGCCAAAGATGTTGACCAGGATGCCATTCACCTTGCTGTCGGAAAGGATCAGCTTGAACGCTTCGGTGACCCGCTCGATGGTAGCGCTCCCCCCCACATCCAGAAAATTGGCTGGTGCACCGCCGTAATGCTTGATGATATCCATGGTCGCCATGGCCAGACCAGCGCCGTTGACCAGGCAGCCGATATTGCCGGAAAGCGAGACATAGGAGAGATCGTGCTGGGAAGCCTCCACCTCGTTGGGATCCTCTTCGTCAAAATCGCGCATGTCGCTGATCTTGTGGTGCCGGAAGATGGCGTTGTCGTCAAACCCGAACTTGGCGTCCAGGGCCAGCAGGTTCTCCTCGGCAGTCACCACCAGCGGATTGATTTCCAGCATGGAACAATCACAGCCGATAAAGGTTTCGTACAACCCCTGAAACACCGCCACCGCCTTGTTGAGCAGTTTCCCTCCCAGCCCGAGACTGAAGGCGATATTGCGGCACTGAAAGGAAGTCAGCCCCACCAGCGGATCGATTGCTTCGGTAAAGATCTTCTCGGGAGTTTTGGCTGCCACCTCTTCGATATCCATCCCCCCCTCGGTGGAAGCCATGACGGTCACCTTGGAGGTGGCCCGGTCAACCAGCAGGCTGACGTACAGCTCCCGGGCGATGTTGCAGCCGTTTTCCACCAGTATACGCGTCACCAGTTTCCCCTCGGGACCGGTCTGGTGCGTGCGCAACGTCATACCGAGCATCTCGCGGGCAATCAGACGCACTTCATCCGGGGTGCGGGCCAGTTTGACGCCGCCACCCTTGCCACGGCCACCGGCATGAATCTGGGCCTTGATTACCCAGGGACCGTCCCCCAACCGCTTGGACCACTCCCGGGCGCTGGCGCCGTTGTAGCAGATGTGACCGTCGGGAACCGGTACACCGAATTTGCGTAGAATGGCCTTGGCCTGGTACTCGTGAATGTTCATAAACGCTCCTTGATAAGATTTCAACGACATGTTTCAAGATCAGAGATCACGCCACCTTGCGCGATCTCACCCAAATGTGCCCCTTCACACCGTTGCAAGCTGCCTGCATTTCATGCTGTTCCGCTCTTACCTCAGCACCACGACCATCACCTTGACCTCTTCACACCCCGCTGAAAGGAGGCGATGCTTGAGATTGGAATCAAAATAGACACCATCCCCGGCCTGGAGCGGGATACGATGTTCATCCAGCAAAAGTTCCGCCGAACCGCTCAGCAGATAGAGAAACTCTTCACCTTCATGGCTGTAGGTGCTGGTGTCGGTCGCCTGCTTGTTCAAGGTAAGGATAAACGGCTCCATCCGCTTGTTTTTCTTGTTAATCGACAAAGGTTCGTAAAAGTACCCGTGACTGGTGCCATCCTTGGATACCACCCGGGGGATCACAGTTCGCTCCCCTCTCCTGACGACTTCGAAGCGACACTCTTCTTCGGCCTCGGTAAAAAAATGCCCGATCTTGACATCGAAGAAACGGGCAATCTTGGAAAGTGTGGCAATCGGCGGAGAGATATTATCGTTTTCAATCTGTGAAATCAGGGCAGTTGAAAACCCCGTTTCATTGGCAACGTCCTGAAGCTTCAGTTTTTTAGCTTTCCGGAGTTCCTTGATTTTGGTTCCGATTTTGTATTCCGACATGGTTGCGCTTTCCTTGTTGATACTTGCAACGCCGTGGCCGGGAGGCATTTGGTATCGACACTCCGCCCCCATCCAGACAAACGTTTTTTTGTTATTTTGTTTACCGTCAGTTAAATATTTCATTTTCAATAAAACAGCAACAGTTATTTTAGTTTTGATGAAATATTTTAGTTGAAATAAAATGAGCGAATCGGAGAGAGACTGAAGGGAGCGGGACACAGAACCGGCATATTTTCCGGTAAACCGCTAAAAAGGCTTTGCGCCGGGAGGTAAACTTGTGCCAAAAGAGAACTGACAGTAACAAACCAACGTCAGGAAGCAGGTTCTGTGGAAGATACGACGCCCCCCAAACATGCATTTTTCTGGTTTCTGATTGCCCGCTGCGCTGCGATTACCGGTTACCAGATGATGGGAATGGCGGTGGCGTGGCAGGTCTATGAGCTGACCCACCGGCCGCTCGATCTGGGACTGGTTGGACTGCTGCAGTTCATCCCTTCGGCGTTGCTGGTGCTGGTGGTCGGCCACGTGGCGGATCGCCATAACCGGCGCTGGCTGGTCTGTGGCGCCCAACTGGTGGAAGCAGCGGCGCTACTGGCACTGGCAGCAGCCACACTCGGGCAGTGGGTCAATCGTGAGATAATTTTCCTGTTTGTGTTGATTGCCAGCACCGCCCGGGCTTTTGAGTTCACCACCATGCAGACCCTGCTCCCCTCGTTGGTGGATCGGCACGATTTGCCCCGGGCCATGGCGGTCAATGCCTCGGTCAGTCAGGGGTCGGTTATCGTCGGACCGATGCTGGGGGGCTTGATCTACGCCATGGGAGCCGACATCGTGTACGAAGCCAGCCTGGTGATGTTCCTGCTGTCGGCCGTGATAATTTTCCGGATCCGTTTCCGCTCGGTCGCTCCCAGCCGCGAGCCGGTCACCCTGCAGACCATCTTTGCCGGGGTTTCCTTCATCCGCAGCCGCCCGGTGCTGCTGGGCGCCATTTCCTTCGACCTGTTCGCCGTACTGCTGGGAGGCGCCACAGCGCTCCTGCCGGTCTATGCCCGCGACATCCTGCTCGCCTCTCCCCGTGGTCTCGGGCTGTTGCGTTCCGCTCCGGCAGTCGGAGCATTTGTCACCTCGATCTGGATGGCACGTCATCCGTTGCGGCGCCGGGTCGGAACGGTGATGTTTACCTGCGTGGCGCTGTTCGGACTTGCCACCATCGGCTTTGCCCTCTCCACTTCAATGCTCCTGTCGTTTCTGATGCTGGTCCTGCTAGGGGGGGCCGACATGGTCAGCGTGGTGATTCGCGCATCACTGGTACAGCTGGAAACCCCGGACGAGATGCGCGGCCGGGTCAGCGCCGTCAACTCGGTCTTCATCGGCGCATCCAACCAGCTGGGAGAATTCGAATCCGGTCTTACCGCCGCCTGGTTCGGAGTCGTGCCAGCCACCATCATCGGTGGAGTCGGGACGCTGCTGGTGGTCGGGGTATGGCGTTATCTCTTTCCCCAGCTGGCCCAACGCGACACCCTGCTGTCGGAGCAATCATAACTTCTATCAAAGCTTGAGGTATACATGGAAATTGCATTGGATAAACAACAGGAACAGAAGCTGATCGCCTCGATCCGGCGTTACCTGGACGAGAACTTTGAACTGGAAATCGGAGAATTACAGGCCTCCCTGTTTCTCTCCTATTGCCTGGAGGAGATCGGGCCGCATATCTACAACCGGGCCATTGCCGATGCCCAGGGGTATATGCAGGAAAAGGCGCTGGATATGGAGAACAACTGCTTTGTCAACGAACTCGACTACTGGATCAAGCAGGATCGTAAACGGGAGCGGCAGCGCAAGTAAACGGACTCTTGGCATTGAAAAGCAAAATACGGGATCTCATCCAGGGGATACTCCCCCGGCTACATTCGAACGCCCCTAACGGGGCTTAACAACCTTGTTACAAAGAGTTAGCCGGATACTGTTTAAATTAATTCATTCCATCAAGCAGGAGCAGCCATGTCGATCGAAACCACCTTGCCACAACCACGTTTGACCACGCTCAGCAATGGTATCCGGGTCGTCACCCAGCGTGTGGATGCCATGCAGGGCGCAGCCATCGGCATCCGGATTGACAGCAGCACCAGAAACGAACCGGCTGATCTGGGGGGTGCCTCCCATTTTATCGAGCACCTGATGTTCAAGGGAACCGAACTGCGCAGCGCCGACCGGATCATGGAGGAGTTCGACGCCCTGGGAGCCAAGGCCAACGCCTATACCAGTCAGGAGGAGGTATTCTATTACGCCACCTCGCTCGCCACGGCCATTCCGGCAACTTTTGCCATCCTGGCCGACCTGTTCGTCAATTCGATCTTTCCTCCCCTGGAGGTGGAAAAAGAGCGCGGTGTAGTGCTGCAGGAGATCTCCATGAATCAGGACAATCCGGGGCGCTTTCTCTATCACAATTTTCACCGCGGTTTCTGGCAAGGGCATCCGCTCGGTTTGCCGGTACTCGGAACACCGGAGTCGATCGGATCGATCCAGCGGGAGAGTCTGTTACGGCACAAGCAGTCGCACTATCTGGCCAACGCCACCATCGTTTCCGCCGCCGGAAACCTGGAGCACGAGCGGATAGTGGCGTTGAGTGAAGAGCTGCTGCAACGGCTGCCGACCGGCGCAACGACGGCCACCCTCCCCCCCGCTGGATGGCACCACGCCCAGGGGGAGCATGCCCATCACCAGCGCCCCATGGAGCAGACCCAGTTTTACCTGGGATATCCCATCCCGCCAGCCGGGAGCAAACATCGCCACACCCTGGCGGTCCTGAACCAGATTCTCGGCAGCGGCATGAGTTCACGTCTGTTCCGTGAGGTGCGGGAACGCCGCAGCCTGGCCTATTCGGTCTATTCCACCATGGCATCCTACACCGATTCCGGCGGACTGTTGATTTTTGCCGGCACCAAACCGGAACGGGCCGCTGAAGCGGTAGCAGTCTGCCATGGCGAGTTGCAGCGTTTTGCCCATGAGACCGTCACTGCCGAGGTACTGGAATCGGCCAAACAGCAGATTTGCAGCAAGCGGCTGATGGCCCTGGATGATTGCGAGCTGCAGGTACGGCGCATCTCCAACACCACCTCGATCATGGGAGAGCCGGAGCCGATCGCCCAGTCACTGGCGGCCATCATGGCTGTCAACACAGAGGATCTGCAACGGATGGCCCAGGAGTTGTTCGTGGATCTCATGCCGCGGGTCGAGTCAGTCGGCCCGGGTGACGGGCCTGGGATGCCGGTGTAATCAGCAGATTGACAGGGGGAACCAAGATGCGTAACTGGATCTACGACGAAAGCAAACATTGCGGAGTTGATTACTCAAAAGCCAAACAGGCGGAGTCGTATGACGAGCAACATCAAAAATTCCGCGACTACCGGAAAGAGTTCAATCAAATGCTGGAATTCCTTGAACTCAAAAACACCTCGGATCAAGCGGTTATCGATTTAGGGTGCGGTACCGGCGCCACAGCACTGTTTGCAGCGGGCTTGTTCAAGTCAGTCCATGCGGTTGATATCTCTGATGTAATGCTTGAGAAAGCACGGGGTAACCTCCCGCCAAATAGAGGCAATATCAGATTCATCAAGGGAGGGTTCTTAAGCTATCACCATGATGGTGAGCCTGTGGACCTGATCATCACAAAGGCTGCCTTTCACCACCTGCCTGATTTCTGGAAACAGATTGCACTGTTACGAATGAATCAGATGCTGAAGATGAATGGAGTGCTGTATATCCACGACGTGGTTTTCCAGTTTGACCCGCAACAGTACGTCGGCAAGATTGATTCATGGATTGCCAAATTCGAGCAGGTTGTCGGTGATGAATTCAAGGCGGAGGTCGAAACGCATATCAGGGACGAGTACAGTACCTTTGGCTGGATCTTGGAAAAGATGATAGAAAAGGCCGGATTTGTTATCGAAAAGATGAGATCGGATGATGGTTTTGTATCTGAATATGCCTGTCGCAAAGTCAAGCAAGCCGGTTTTGAAGAGAGTGAGAGATGATCACAGCGAAAACACCGACCAGACATTTGTGCCATATAAACAGATGGCTATAAATATCCGAAACGCTAACCTGCCCCGGAGGTTGCCTCACGTCCAGCGGGTTTCTGGCCTCCTTGACGGTTCGCACCGGTACGCAGGTGTAGGGACGAAAAAACAGGCACTTTCTGGACATGTATCTTTGTAAATCAAATAGTTAACCCTAAATTTCGGGCGCCCGAAATTTAGGGTTCATCACTGATCAGGAATACACACTTGAGAAGGCTAAGGGTCTTGAAACGTAAGATTTTAGTGGTAATAGGATCGGAAAAGTGATTTTTCAAGACTTGACCCAGCGCTTCATTCAGGATTCAAGTCTCATAATTGCCTCAAAAATTTGGCCCGTCTTTGAAGGTCTATTGTTATATTACAGGTAGTTATGCAATAAATTCTGCCGGCAGAAGTGGGAGTTGGGTAACACTTCCTACAACAGAACAATTGAGCACGAGCGAGAGGAGCAACGGAGTAATCGTGAGGTAATCGTGAGGTAATAAAAGTAGGGGGGTAGTCGGTTAGAGCCCCCTGCGATATAATCCATCGGTAACTTCTTGG
>DAINBV010000062.1:0-32086 GCA_036732725.1 Geobacteraceae bacterium
TGGACGATAGCAGGAACAGGATGCTTGTCAATTAAATATACTGTCCCCGGAACTTGCCGCGTACACAACGAACACCTTACTTTTATTCGCGGGCTTTGCGACAGTAACTGGACCTGTTGCGTTATTGTTTCCCGGCGTGAGCCCCAGAATGCTCTTTACGAGATCAATATCCTTTCCTTGGGGAGTGATTGTGCCTTTATCGTAAACATTCACGACTGAGCCATTTGTGAATTTCAGCTGAGCACCGTACTGAAGCGGTTTCTCTTCATCAAGTACGAATCCATTCGTTTGAAGGATTTCCAAGATTTGCTCTTTCTTCATAAAATTACTCCTCATTTTTTCTGTGACCAATGGCTGCCGGCGTGACCTGCGCGGCGTCTTCTGCCGCGTCAGTGTTTACGCCGCTGTTGGGCACTCCTCATACATGACCTTCACATAAATCGTCTCAATCAGAACTTGGTGCCCGATTATGTCCGGGTATTTTGATGAAGAGATGATTGTCCCGAGGTAATACCTGAAATCGATAAGGCCGAACTGGTCCCAATCGAAGTACTCCTGAAATGCTATTTCAACGTCATCCTTTTCAAACTGAGTTATCGGATGGTCCCAATATTTGTTCCCTGAACGATTACTGTCCCTCGAAATCATAACTGGCATTTGGTCAGAGGCTGGGACAAGCTTTATTTTATTGTCTTTAATTGTGTTTTGAATTTCCGGTGGAACGCACCCACAGCAGCAACTTTCGTCTGCCAGTTGAACGAGGACTAGACGTTCGAGTAGTACGGAGGCGACAGCGTCGAAATCTTCAATTATGTCCCAGTCCTCGTTGTCGCGCGTAGAGAAATATGTGTTGCGGAGATGCCTCGCACATTCTCGGTAGGTTTCAAAAATGGGGGTTACGTCTTTCATCATTTTCCTCGCTCAATTCCTTAATCTACGGTACCCCTATACAGGTAACTTATTCCCTATACAAGCAACAAATTCCTTATATCAGGGCTTTGAAAAACTCATCAACATACCCTGGTGAATAAAACTTGGCTTTCAAATTTCGCTTTTGAGGTTCAATCTTTCGTCTTGAGGAGTTAGGTGGCTTCAAAAGCTAGTAAAAAATGACCCTCGATGAGTTTTTCAAAGCCCTGATATAAGTCTTCTCCAACAGCTACCTATACAGGGACCTTCACCAGATGTTACTCCACTGAAATTCGTGACTCAAGGGATGTACCGCGTATCAATCGGTATGGTACAAACCAGCGCTTCGCATGTGCATCCCAGCGCGCCCGCAATGTACGGAGCTGTTCACGGAGTTCCATTTCTTCAAAATTTACAGCGATGGATACAATGTCACTGTCCTTGAAGCGTGACCGTTAAAAACTGCACGTGCCCCCGGACTATCCTTTTTTACCCCTACATTCCACCCCACCAACACACTGTTACGCCAAAACTTCGGCCGTCCGAAGTTTTGGCGTAACATGTTGATTTATAACAATTCACATCGAAAAACAGCCCAAATATTTTTTGACCACAATGCAAGCTGTTAATTTTACAACATACCGGTATCATTCAATTATATCTTCAAATGCTTCATTTTCTCAGGTGATGCCGGATTCCGGGGAGATCATACTTGATTCCAGGTCAGGTAGCCGGGGAATTCAATTCTCCGGTCATTTTTGCACCATTCATCTTTCCACCCCTCTTTACCAAATGATTCACACGGTTTCCACAAGCCTCAAGAGTGCTACCAAGGTTGAACGGGACGTATTTACATGAACGATGCCAAGCCGCTAAAACCGGTTATTTACTATAAATTACGGCGACTTGAAATTAACCACTCCATACTACCGTTACCAGCAACTGATTTTCAACCTGCAAATAAACTTTACAGGTTGCTTGACCATGTGCGGCAAACTCAAGCTGGGAAATGGATTGCACGATACGATACGTTTCTTTGCACCTGCAGTTTTTTTTACAACCGAATTACCGAACCGGTAACACAGAGCCGGGAATCGTACGCAACAATCCACGTTTCAGCAAACATTTCCATTTGCATTACCGTCAAACTATCTGCTATCTGATAGAGCAAGTATAATCGCGAACAGCTCTCGATCGGCTTTTGCAGGGTAGGTACCCCGATGTAATGGCCAGATGGTGATGAATCGACTCAAACTACGACAGACAACCCCCATTACCCATAAGGAGAACGATGTACATGAGAAGCAAACACGACAGCGACGAAGAGATGATTGACGAACTAGAAGCAAACGAGGACGGGAGTTTTGCCGAGCTGTTCGAGCAGAGTGGTAAACAGGGTAAAAGCTGGCTGGAACCGGGGCAGAAACTGACCGGCAAGGTGCTGAAGATCGGCAGCGAGTTCATATTCATGGATACCGGCCAGAAGGGGGAAGGGGTGATCGATCGCAAGGAATTCCTCGACCTGGATGGCAACCTGACCATCAAGGAGGGAGATTCGGTTGCCGCCTATTTCCTCTCATCCAGCCATGGCGAGATGCGCTTTACCACCCGGGTCGGCGGTGCCGCATCAGGGAGCAGCCAACTGGAACAGGCCTGGCAGGCCCGGGTTCCCGTGGAAGGTGTGGTGGAGAAAGAGATCAAGGGGGGCTATGAAATCAAGCTGGGAGGGACTACCCGGGCCTTCTGCCCCTATTCCCAGATTGCGTTGCGCCGGGTAGAGAATCCGGCCGCTTTGATCGGTACCCGATTGACGTTTCAGATCACCGAATATGCCGAGAATGGGCGCAACATCATCGTCTCACGCCGCTCCCTGCTGGAAGATGAGCAACAACGGCTGAAAGAGGAGGCCCAGGCCGGCATCACAGTCGGCATGCTGGTCAGCGGCACGGTTACCTCGCTTCAGGATTACGGCGCATTTGTGGATATCGGCGGTCTGGAAGGACTGCTCCCCGTATCGGAAATTGCCTGGAACCGGGTCAAGGATGTGCGGGAAGTACTGAGTGTCGGCCAGCAGATCAAGGTGGTGATCAAATCGATCGATACGGAAAAAGACCGGATTTCCCTGAGCATCAAGGAGACCCTGGGAGATCCGTGGGATCAGGCGGTCGAGCGTTTTACGGAAGGGTCGTTCCATACCGGCACCGTGGCACGTCTGGATACCTTCGGAGCCTTTGTAACCTTGTGCGACGGCGTGGACGGCCTGCTGCACATCTCAAAACTCGGCGCCGGCAAACGGATTAACCATCCCCGGGAAGTGGTTTCGGAAGGGGAACAGATCGAAGTCAAGATCGAGAGTTGCGACCGCGCTAACCGGCGCATTTCCCTGGCACTGGCAGGTCCGGCCCGCGCTGCGGCCGAAGAGGAAGCGACCCTGTCGGCATTCCGCCAGCAGGCAAGCGATGCTCCCAAAGGAATGGGCACCCTGGGGGATCTGCTGCGCGCCAAGCTGCAGAAGGGTAAATAACAGCTAAAGGTAACCGAGCCTAGTTTCAAGGAGTTTTACATGAGTACTGCCCTGATCATCATTGACATCCAGAACGATTACTTCCCTGGCGGACGTATGGAACTGGTGGGGAGCGAGATCGCTGCCGCCGGTGCGGCACGGCTGTTAAAGGTCTTCCGTCAACAGGGGTGGCCCGTCTTCCATATCCAGCACATCTCATCCCGCCCCGGAGCAAGTTTCTTTCTGCCGGAAACCGGCGGGGTCATGATTCACACCAGCGTGGAGCCACGGGAGGGGGAGACGGTGATTACCAAGCACTTCCCCAACAGCTTCCGCGACACCGCTTTGCTGGAGCAACTGCAGTCGTTCCGGGCCGACAACTTGCTGGTGTGCGGCATGATGACCCACATGTGCGTTGATGCCACGGTCAGAGCCGGCTTCGACCTCGGCTTCAGCTGCACAGTTGCCCACGACGCCTGCGCTTCCCGGGATCTGGTCTTCAACGGCGAAACCATCCCGGCGTTCCAGGCACATGGGGCGTTCCTGGCTGCCCTGGGCGCAGTGTATGCGCAACTGATGAGTGTGGACGAGATTCTGGAAAACATCTCGCTTACCAGCTGAATCAATTCACCGGAGAGCGGTCATGAAAGCAGAGATCTATGCCATCACCTACCGGATTCCACTCTCCAATTCCCAGCAGGCCAAACTCGACCGGAAATGGCCCGACGGCGACCCCTTCATTACCTATGAGCAGATGGCTGCCCTACTGGAACCGCTGCCGGTGGAAGACCTTTACTGGTCCGATCATACGGGACAATTTGTGTATGTTACGGTGCGTGGCGATAACAGGGACGAGACAATTGCGGAAGTGATTACTCGACTGGAAAGAAAATTGGGTACGCTCTGATTCACCCCGAGCGGAAAGGATACGGACATGTGCGGACGCTTCGTAACAGAGATACCAGCGGAAGTTCTGGTGGAAACCTTCGGGCTGGTTGAGATCCCCCAACTGGAACCGCGCTACAACATTGCACCGACACAGGATGTGGGGGTGATCCGCTGCGGTGACGACAGCAGCCATAACCGCTATGGCGTCTTGAAGTGGGGACTGATACCGAGCTGGTCCAAGGACCTGAGTTCCGGCAGCCACCTGATCAATGCCCGTTGCGAAACCGTGGAAGAAAAACCGGCTTTCCGCCACGCCATCAAGTACCGGCGCTGTATCATCCCGGTCTCCGGCTTTTATGAATGGGACCCCGGCAGCGGCAAAAAGCACCCTTACTACATTCAACTGGCGAACCATGCCCCCATGTGTCTGGCCGGAATATGGGAGTCGTGCAAGCGGCCGGACGGCAGCGAGCTGGAATCTTTTGCCATTGTGAACACCGATGCCAACAAGCTGTTGGAACCGTTCCATGACCGCATGCCGGTAATTCTCTCTCCCGACAATTTTAGCCTCTGGCTGAGTCGTAACATGCATGACCCGGAGCAGCTCCAGCCACTCTATCAGCCATACCCGGCCAGCGGGATGACCTCTCGCCAGGTTCCCGATCTGGTCAACAATCCCCACTACGACTCTCCCGATTGCATCGGCTATCTCTGATCACACCAGCTTGTCATGGCCGCTGACCAGCAACAAAATGTAACGAGCCGCCCGGTAATCCGGACGGCTCGCTTGATTCTTCATACTGGCGTGCTCTTCGTTGATCAAGTTGTTGCCCTTGTCCCGGCGCTGCCTGAACCGAGCGCCGCTAAACCGGTTGTCATTCCATCACGCACCAAGCCGTTGAGCGACCGGTAGGCATCATTAACCGCATCGCGCAATTCCTTGCCATCCTCTGCGTTCTTCTTGCGGCTCAGATAGCGTTCCACCATATTCCTGGCAATTGCCAGTCCCTGCCCCGCTTCGGACACAAAGCTGCTGGCATCGGACCCCGTAGCCACCAGTTCCTCTTTGGTCACTGCAGCACGATAGCTACCGGCGGCTCCATTAATCTCACGGGCAACACGGGCTGCTTCACGGGCAGCCGCCGGATCATCGGGAAGCGACATGCGCTGCAACAGTTTCAGGTACTGGTGGGCCTGGCTGACCTTGTCAACGGCTCCCCGGCGCGCCTGCTGGCGGGAGTCGCGCACCGCCTGCTCCATGGATGCCACACCCGCCTCGCCAGCCGCAATCCGTTCCCGGGCCTGATCGGAAATCTGCAGCAAATCCCTCTCGCTCGCGGTCGCCACTGCAGCAGGGGAAGTGTGGATGGCGCTACCCGCCGCAGCTGGTTGCCATGGTATTCCATGATTCGGCTCAATTTTCATGACACGTTCCTCCTGATACCTCTATCGACAGAAAAGGTGGAAAGCTTGATCATCAAGCAATCTCTGTGATAAACAACTAACCTCAACCAATACCATCACCGTAATTTCACATGATCCGTGAATGTTCTGTCACCGACTTTTTCAAGGAGGCTCACCACCGTGCCTGACACCACCATCCCCCGCACACCTTCCGCCCATGATTACCAGCTTTTGATCAAGAACCTGCTGTACTGTCCGGTGGTGGATAATCCGGAGCAGGAAATCGTCTACCGTGGCAGCTTCCGCTACACCTATCGCGAGTTGCGTCAACGGGTGCAACGCCTGGCCAACGCCCTGACCGGTCTCGGTGTCAAGGCAGGCGATACGGTGGCGGTCATGGATTGGGACTCGCACCGTTACCTGGAGTGCTTCTTTGCCGTACCGATGATCGGCGCAGTGCTGCACACCATAAACGTACGTCTTTCGCCGGAACAGATCCTCTACACCATCGACCATGCCGAAGATGATGTTCTGCTGGTCAACGGCGAATTCCTGCCGATTCTGGAACAGATCCGCGGACGAATGGATACGGTCAAAAGCTTTGTACTGTTGAATGACGAAGCGGCAATTCCGCCCACAACCATTCCCTTTGCCGGTGAATACGAGGCGCTGCTGGCCGCCTCTGCACCGGAGTTTGACTTCCCTGATTTTGATGAAAACTGCCGCGCCACCACCTTTTACAGCACCGGCACCACCGGCATGCCCAAAGGGGTCTACTTCAGCCATCGCCAACTGGTGCTGCACACCATGGGAACCATGGGGGTGCTCGGTTCCGCCCTGGGACATGGCCGTTTCCATTGCCAGGATGTGTACATGCCGATCACTCCCATGTTCCATGTCCACGCCTGGGGGGTCCCCTATGTCGCCACCATGCTCGGTGTCAAACAGGTCTACCCGGGACGCTACGTGCCGGAGCAACTGCTGGAACTGGTTGAAAAAGAAGGGGTCACCTTTTCCCATTGTGTCCCGACCATCCTGCACATGCTGCTGAAACATCCCCATTCCCAACGCATCGACCTCTCCCGCTGGAAGCTGATCATCGGTGGAGCGGCCATGTCCCGCGCCCTGTGCGTCGAAGCCCTGGGACGGGGGATCGACATTTTCACCGGCTACGGCATGTCGGAAACCTGCCCGATCCTGACCCTGGCCCACCTGACACCGGAAATGCTAAAACTGACTCCCGAGGAGCAGGCGGTTATCCGCTGCAAGACCGGACGATCATTGCCGCTGGTAGATCTGCGTATTGCCGATAGCGCCATGAACGAGTTGCCGCGTGACAATGCCAGCGCCGGTGAGATCGTGGTACGCGCCCCCTGGCTGACCCAGGGGTATCTCAAAGACCACAAAGCCTCGGAACGCTTGTGGGAAGGGGGATGGCTGCATACCGGCGATGTGGCGGTGCGTGACGAACGTGGCTATGTTCGCATCACCGACCGCACCAAGGATATCATCAAGGTCGCCGGCGAATGGGTCTCTTCACTGGAACTGGAAGACATCATCGCCCACCATCCCGCTGTGGCCGAGGTAGCAGTAATCGGACTTCCCGACCCGAAGTGGGGGGAGCGGCCACTGGCATTGGTACTTCCACGTCCCGGCATTCCGCTGCTGGAAAAGGATATCACCCATCACGTCAAGCAGTATGCCGACAAGGGATTGGTCAACAAACAGGTGGTATTGCTGAAGGTCCGCTTTGTGGAGGGAATTGACAAGACCAGCATCGGCAAAGTGAGCAAGGTCAGCTTGCGTGAAAAATATGCTGCCGTGAAAAACTGAGCAGCAGGAGTTGCGGAAGCAACACCTGGCAAAACGACAGCTTCCCGTTCATAAATCCATGTTCCATACTGGGCAGAGGCGCACATGATGCACAACCATACCAATGGACACCACCGGCATGCCACGGTTTTTCTGAGAGTTCTGCTCATCATGGTTGCGCTGACGGCAATCTTTGCGGCCGGGGAATCATTCAGTCTCCCCCCGGTTGACAAGGAATCCGGCCAAGGGGTTCCCGAGCAGGAGATCAATTACCATGAGCTGATTGAAGTTAGCGGCGCAGTCCTGATACTGCTGGCACTGTTTTTCTACTGGAACCGTCGCCTGGCCAGGGAGATTGCGGTTCGCCGTCAATCGGAACATGAGCTGAAGATTTTCCAGGAGCAGCTGGAAGAAACCATCCGGCAACGCACCGCCGAGATTGAGACGAAGAATCTGGCCTTGACGGAAGAAATCCGGGAACGGCAAAAGGCACAGGAATTGCTCCAGCAGAGCCATGCCTTGCTCAAAAGCTTATCTGAACAGGTGCCAGGGGTATTGTTTCAAACCGACGTGTCAAGCGATGGACAGTTCTGCACCCCCTACGCCAGTGAAAAACTGTATGATATCTACGAGCTCTCCCCTGGCCAGATCAAGCAGGATCTGACCCTGCTCTTCAGCAGGTTCCATCCCGAAGATCACGCCCGAATCGTGGCCAGCATCGAACAATCGATTGCAAACCTTACCCGCTGGGAATGTGAATATCGTGTCCTGCTCCCCCGCCAGGGATTGAAGTGGCTGTACGGCACTGCCCAGCCACAGCAACGGGACGACGGCAGCATCGTCATGTACGGTATCATCATGGACATCACCGAGCGTGAATTCATGCAAAAAGAGCTGCTCAAGATGCAGAAACTGGAATCGCTGGGAGTGCTGGCAGGCGGCATTGCCCACGATTTCAACAACATACTGACTGGAATCGTCGGGAACATCTCCTTTGCCTTGAGCTTCCTCGATCCCTCACACCGCTCGTTCAAAATCCTCCAGGACACGGAAAAAGCAACCCAGCGCGCCACCGACCTGGCCCACCAGCTGCTGACCTTTGCCAAGGGAGGGCAGCCAATCAAGAAAATTGTTTCCCTGCGGCAGATTGTGGAGGCATCCGCTTCACTGACCCTGCGCGGTTCCAACGTTGCCAGCAAGATCCAGATACCGAAAGCACTGCATCTGATCGAGGCTGATGAGGGACAGATTAATCAGGCCTTCAACAACATCATCATCAATGCCGCCCAGGCAATGCCAAACGGCGGTAGTATTACCATCACAGCGGAAAATACTACCCTTGAGAAATTCAACGTGATGTCGCTCCCGCCGGGAGACTATGTCAAACTCCGCTTTATTGATACCGGTTGCGGTATATCCGAGGAGGTCCAGAGCAGCATCTTCGATCCCTATTTCACCACCAAAACCGAAGGTAACGGCCTTGGCCTGAGCTCAACCTATTCGATCATCATCAAGCATGGCGGACATATCACGGTTCATTCCCAGCCTGGCAATGGAACTACCTTTGTTGTGCTCTTACCGGCAACCGCCGGCCATGAACGGCCGGAAGCTGAAAACGGCGCACCGTCAATAGCCGCCGGGGAACAGAGCGGTATTTCGCTGTTGTTCATGGATGACGATGATATTATCCGCGAGCTGGCAACGGAGATGCTGGGAGACCTGGGATACCAGGTACAGAACTGCGTCAATGGGAGCGAGGCGATCGCATTCTATCAGGATGCCAAAAGATCGGGAAACCCATATGCCATTGTGATCATGGATCTGACCATCCCGGGCGGCATGGGAGGTAAGGAAGCAGCGCGTCATATCCTGGCCATTGATCCCGAGGCACGCCTGATTGTGTCGAGCGGTTATTCCAATGACCCGATCATGTCCGATTATGAAACCTACGGTTTCTGTGCCGCATTGGTCAAGCCGTACTCCCTGCCCCAGATTGCCCGCGTACTGGCAAGAGTGCTGCAGACCGTCTGACACGACCGATCGGATATGGTATACTTTATGAGTAGATCCCGTACAGGAGGTGGCGTCATGTCATTGACAAACAACTGGTACACTATCGAGGAAGCAACGTCCAGATACGGACTTTCCACCAAGCAACTCAACGTGTGGGTGGAACGCGGGTTGATCCGCACGGAAACGGTCAAGGGAGAGGCGACCCTGTTTAATGGCGATGACATTGAGCAGGAAATGCGTCTGATCCCCTCGGTGTAATAACGATGAAACTCTTAAAGACTAAAATCTGGCACTGGCGGGATCTGTGGATGTTAAAGTGGTGCGCATTCCTGTTCGGTGCTGCGGTCGGGGCATACTTTCACGAATCTGTCACGAAATATTCCTGGGTAATCATCATCTCGGCTCTGCTGCTCGCCTTCCGGCCAGCTGTCTCCTACTGGAAAGATGACTAACCGTCTGTTTCGAGGTAGGCACCTGCCCCGATGGTTCGAACTTTTTATACAACTTCGTCATTACGTGATTGATTACCGGTTCAAAATCCTGCTAATCTGTCGCATTCAATTAATTCCAGCCAGTTCGCCGGCGAGCCGCCGTATACAATCTTGCAGGAGGGAAATACCATGACAACACGACATGCCGCAGGACACGATTACAGCGCCCATTTCGAGCATATCATCACCGATAGCCGTCATGAGGGTAATCCGCTGATGACCGAATACCGGCTGCTGCACGAAGAGTTCAACCTGCTCAAGTCCCGCTTCAACCTGCTGGAAAAGGAAAAACACAATCTGGAAACCTTGCTGGGAGAGATGAATCGCTCACTGGAACTGGCCACCAGAATTGATCCCATGACCGGCTTGTCCAATCGTCGCGACATCTCGGAGAAGATTGAACGGGAGTACAGTCGAGCCCAACGGCACCAGAGAACGTTTTCCATCCTGCTGGCCGACCTGGATAACTTCAAGCTGATCAACGACACTCACGGTTATAACGTCGGTGACGATGTGCTGGTGGAGGTGGCGCGGGTCATGATGGGATGCGTACGCCATGAGGATGTGTGCGCCCGCTGGGGAGGGGAACAGTTTCTGTTTCTGCTGACCGAGACTCCGATTGCCGGCGCCCTGACTCTGGCCAGGAAAGTACATGAATCGATTTCCATGACCACCTTCTGCGCCCAGCGGGAAGGGATCAGCCTCACCACCAGTATCGGCGTGTGTGAATACCAGCAGGGACAATCGATCAACGACTGTATCGTCCGCGTCGATGCCGCCTTGCAGCAAGCCCAGCGGGAAGGGAAAAACCGTTACTGTGTTGCACCGTAACCAGCTGCACCACCGCCCGGATTCCTCGTTTACCAGGGAAACAATCTCACCACAAATTCCACACCAATTAAACCGGACAGGAACACGATGAGTAACTACCACGATTATTTGCAGGAAGCGGTGACCGCCGCCCGGCTGGCCGGTCACTATCAGCGCTCCCGTTTCGCTTCCACGCTGAACATTGAGATGAAGGGGGACAAGAATCTGGTTACCGAGGTCGATCAGGAATCGGAGCGGTTGATCGTGCAACATCTGCTCTCCCGTTTTCCTGACCACGACATCGTGGCCGAGGAGGGTGATTACCAACAGAGCGGCGCCCCCTGCCGCTGGATCATCGATCCGGTTGACGGCACCACCAACTATGCCCACGCTTATCCCTGGTTCTGTTGCTCCATCGCCCTGGAGATCGAAGGCGAGCTGGTAGCCGGGGTAATCCTCAATCCGGTCTATGATGAACTCTTTACGGCCACCAAAGGAGGCGGCGCCTACCTGAACGGCAATCGTCTCTCCGTATCCGCCGGCAAGCCTTTGGAAAATGCACTGCTGGCAACCGGCTTCCCCTATGATTGCGCCACCGACCCAGCCAACAATTTTGACAATTTCATCGCCTTTCAAAAGCGCGCCAGGGGGATCCGCCGGGCCGGCGCCGCAGCGCTGGATCTGGCCTACGTAGCAGCCGGCAGGCTGGACGGTTTTTGGGAGTTGAAGCTGAAGGCGTGGGATGTGGCGGCCGGAGTCTTGCTGGTGAAGGAAGCCGGCGGCAAGGTGAGCACCTTTGATGGGTCCTGCTACAACATATTCAATGACCGGATCGTAGCCAGCAACGGCCTGATCCATGATGAGATGGTGGCTCTGCTGTCGTCATTGGCCGATTCCCCCCGCTAAACATACCGTTGATCTGCAGGTTACCTTCGCAAAGTTGTTGCCTTGCGATACCGGTATGTCATATCTTAAAAACCATGGTTGAACAGCAAATTTTTGACGAGGAATGCAATGAATAAAATTATTAAAAACAGTGTTGTCACACTTGAGTACAAGGTGACTGACTCGGATGGCATTACGGTTGATGACGGCCAGGAACCGTTGAACTACCTGCATGGGCATGACGACATCTTTCCCGGCATTGAAGCAGCGCTGGAGGGTAAGGGTATCGGTGACACGGTCTGCGTGAGACTTCAACCGGATCAGACCTATGGCGAATATGACGCGGAACTGGTCAGCATCGAATCGATCAACGCCTTTCCGGGAGCGGTGGAAATCGGCATGCAGTTGGAAGATGCTGAAAATGATGATGGAATAGTCTACCGGGTGACCGACATTGCCGAAGACAAGGTGGTGATCGACGGGAATCATCCGCTGGCCGGGATGGTGTTGGTATTTGAGTGTCAGGTTACCAACATCCGCCTGGCACGCAACGAAGAGATACTGGCTGGCACCTGCGCCAGCTGAGGAGTTTTGAATCTGTTGTGATGTTGAAAGCTGCACCGGTTGCCAACCGCTGCAGTTTTTTATTGAGCATGAAGCACTCTCAACTGCCGGATCAGCAGTATTGTTTCAGGGAGTATCCAGCACCTGGCGCACCTTCTCTGCCAGGGTTGCCAGGGAAAACGGTTTCTGAATAAATTGCACCCCCTCATCCAATACTCCGTGTTGCGCAATGATATCAGCCGTATATCCCGACATGAAAAGCTGCTTGATCTGCGGATTGGTTCTGGCCAGCAAGGCAGCCAGATCACGGCCATTCATCTCGGGCATGATGATATCGGTCAACAGGAGATGGATTTCGCCGGAATGTTCATCAGCCATCTGAACCGCCAGAAGCGGAGTAGCTGCCGTCAGCACGGTATACCCTTGATTTTCAAGGAGTATGGAGGAAGTTTCCAAAATTGACGGTTCATCCTCCACCAGCAGGATGGTCTCATGACCGCGCGAGGGCGCCACGACGCCCGGTTCCTGCGCTACCTGTTCGTTCGGACCATTGTAGCGGGGGATGTAGAGTGTAAACGTCGTGCCATGTCCCGGTTCGCTGTAAACATTGATAAAGCCGTTGTTCTGCCTGACGGCGCCGTACACGGTGGCCAACCCCAGCCCGGTTCCTGCTCCGATCCCTTTGGTGGTATAGAACGGTTCATAGATATGGGCCAGGGTTTCCTTGTCCATGCCGCAACCATCATCACTGACCGAGAGCCAGACATAGTTCCCGGGGACGGCATCCGGGTTCCCCGCAGCATATACCTTGTCGATGGTCATGGTTCCGGTTTCGATGATGATTTTGCCGAAGTTTTCCACGGCATCACGGGCATTGACGCACAGATTGGCAAGAATCTGGTCAATTTGGGAGGCATCCATCTTGACCGGCCAGAGCTTGTTCCCCGGCAGCCAACAGAGCTGCACATCCTCTCCGATCAGTCGCTGCAGCATCTTGAGCATCCCGGAGATACTCTCATTCAGGTCAAGCACCTTGGGTGCAATGGTCTGTTTACGGGCAAAGGCGAGCAGCTGGCGGGTCAGATCGGCCGAGCGTTCGGCTGCAGCATTGATCTCCACCAGATGTTTATGAATCGGCTGAAGCGGAGTCGTTTTCATCAGCGCCAGGGAGGCATGGCCGATGATCACCCCTAGCATGTTGTTGAAATCATGGGCCACCCCACCCGCCAGGCGCCCCACTGACTCCAGCTTCTGGGCCTGATGCAGCTGGGCTTCCAGTTGTTTCTTTTCCGTAATATCCGAGTGCATGCCGGTGATACGGAGTGGCGTGCCGTCCTGGTCATGCTCGACCACTTTCCCCCGGGTATGAATCCATTTCCAGCCGCCGGATTTTGTCCGCAGCCGCTGTTCAACTTCAAAAATTGCCGCCCGCCCCTCCAGATGTTCCCGCAGCCGTTCCTCGGTAATCGGCAGATCATCGGGATGAACCAGCTCGGACCAGACCTTGGCCACACTTTCTCCCTCATCCTCACCATAACCGAGGATTTGGCATCCCCGGGGACTCAGATAGGTTCGGGAATCCTGCAGCCGCACATCCCACAAACCATCATTGGTCCCTTCCAGCGCGTAGCGCAGCCGGTTTTCGCTCTCCCGTACCGCCTCTTCCGCCTGTTTGAGCTGGGTAATATCGCGACCGACACCGAGAATGCCAACCAGCTTTTCCTCCCCATCATACAGCGGCATTTTCGTGGTAAACAACAAGGCACGATGGCCGTCATCGCCAAAGGTAACCCATTCTTCGTTGCTGGTCGGCCTACCGGCTGCCATGGCCTTGCGGTCATTTTCACGAAAGAAGTCCGCCAACTCCCGGTCAACGAAATCATAATCTGTTTTCCCGATAATGTCGGCTTCCCGGGCAGCGAAAAATCGTTCAAAGGTCGCGTTACAGGAGAGATATACCCCAGCCACGTCTTTCAACCAGATCAGGTCCGGGATGTTGTTCAGCAGATCATGATGCAGTTTCTCCCGCTGATGCAATTCTTTCTCGGCCTGACGACGCGAAAGAGCCAGGGCAACCTTGTCGGCCATATCTTCCAGGATATCCACCAGGGTAGCGGTAAAACGATCCATGCGATGATCGTTGAACTGCAGCAGCCCGACAATTTTATCACCGGCGTGCATGGGGATCAGCGCCACCGATTGATACCCGTCGCGATTGCAACGGTTACGGCTGTACGCCTGACGCTCTTCCATGGTGGTACTGGCAAGCAAGGCGCTGGTGTTGTTCGACCAGAAACTTCCCCGCAGTGTAAAGAACGGCCTGGTTGGATCAAATCGTCCGCTAAGGATATTGCCGCACATGCACTCCAGCACCGGATTACCGTCCGCATCACGCATAACCATGCCGGCCGCGTCAAAACTGCAGAGCCGGCTTTCTGACGCCACAAACTCGCTCGAAAAGCCACGGGTCTCAAAATAGGGAAAATCATCGCCGTCACGCAGACGGATACCGACCGCCTCGCACCCGGACCAGCTTTTCAGCGAGATCGTCAAAGCGGACATACATTCATGGAGATCGCTGTAGCTACTGGCCAGCTGGAGCAGGTTTCCGGTTTGCTGATGGGCGCTATCCCGTAACTTGCGTTCCGAAATATCGTGACAGAAGAGTACCAGGTACCCTCCTTTGGCAGGGCGATATTTGGCGCTGACGTCGATATCGTAGGTACTCCCATCCTGGCGGCGATGCCGGTTCTCGAAACAGAGTTCCCCCTGTCCGATAATACTCCTGATACATGCGGCGCAGCCGTCGGCATCTTCGTAAACCGCCAGATCGCAGATATTCATCTGCTGCAGTTGTTCAGCACAATAGCCGCTCATGCGGCAATAGGCTTCGTTGACTTCCGTAATACGTCCTTCCAGGTCGGACAGGATAATGCCGTCCATGGCCGTACGCAGGATATCGCGATGGTGGTCTTCGCTCTCGCGCAGTTCATCCAGAGTTTGTTGAAGTTTCCGGTTGATCCCGTCGATGTTGCGGCCGGTGAAACGTGCCACACGCTCAACCAGCGCGGCGGTAATGCTGCCGGTGATAACCGCCATCACCGCCTGGACCAGGGCTTCGTTGATCATCGGCAATGACGAGAGAGCGTGGGTGAGGATGCTTTGCAGAATTATGGCAGAGACGATCAGCGGAATAAACACCCGCGACAGCAGTGCAGCAGTGGAATCGCCGGTTATGCGGCGGATGAAGCAGGTATCCGGACCGGAGGAGAGCAGCACGGCAACTCCCAGCAGCAGAAACGCCAGGGCAGTGGTGGCTGCCATCGGTACGCTGCCACTGCCATACATCAGTGGAGTGCCGTAGAGATAGGCGAGCAGGATGGTAGCACCGGTCAGCGTGGTCAGAGCCCCCAGCGCCGCAATCCAGTTGCATACACGCTCGCTCCGCCACTGGCTGCGGCTTGAAAAAATCAGTAACAGCGTGGCCAGACCGGAGAGTGCAAAGGTTGCTGCGGTAACCGGCGACATCCTGCCAACCGGAAAGGTTCCTCCGTTTTCCCTGACAGGGAACAGCTTATCACTGAAATTCAAATCGATGCCAACCACTAGTTCGCTCAGCTCCAACAGGCAGAACACGGTTGCCAGAAAAGCGAGCAACGACAGGACACCACCGGATATGCCGTCTAAGCGCCTGCGGGCGCCCCGTAACAGCACGGCGCTGAAGATCAGAAAACAGAGCGCGCTGCTGGGAGCCATGGGGATATAGTCGCCCCGGATGCTCCCCAGCAAGCGCAGACCCGACACATATCCAAGCAGTCCACACAGGGCCACGAAGCCAACCACCAGCGCGACCAGGGTGACGATTTTTCTAAACAAGCTGCCGGCCGGCGCTGCAATCGCGACCGGGTCGTTTTCCGCATGGATGTCACTGATCATGGTCAGACCTTTTCATAGTGCCAGCTCTTTGGCACAACACGCCAAATAACTACATCAAGCAAATTGTCGGGCGTAATGGCCAGCATGACAAGAGCCTAAGAAGGCTATACGTATCGTCTTTTCACTCACAAACATGCTGAGCCGCAGGTTTACTCAATTCTCAAGACAACGCACGATAACTATGCACGAATCATGTCAATACGCATATCACTGCTGGCGCCCCCCTTTCTCGCTCACGATCGTTGCGTATTGATTTTTCTATCGGTACCATTACAGAGTCATTCCGGTGGCTATTTCCAACGGTTTCTGATATGAATTTTGCCGGTTTGTCACCGATTCAACAACTTACAAAGGAGATAACTGATGGGTGTGGAAGTCTATGTAGGTCACCTCTCCGGTACGGTTACGGAAGATGAAGTGCGGAAACTGTTCTCCGTGGCCGGCACGGTCACCTCGGTCCGGTTGATCGTTGATCCCGTATCCGGTAATTTCAGGGGGTGCGGTTATGTCGGGATGTCGTGTGACGATGAAGCCAAAGATGCCATCAGTCTCCTGGATGGAGCCATGCTCGGGGAGCGCCTGATCGTGGTAAAACATGCGCCACCCAAGCAAAGCAGTAAAAAAAACGGTCCGTCCCGAAATGCAGGGGGGGGAAGGGAAAACCGGTTCGCCGATAAACGATAGCGGGCTGTTCCGGGTCATGTCCCTCAAACAATAAAGGCTTGGCGGAAAACTCCGCCAAGCCTTTAAGAATCGTGCTATGTAACCGGCACTGCACGCGCCGTATAACCAGCCAGATGTCAGGAGGGGTTCTTGATACACTTACCGGTTACAAACCGCTCATAGAACGGCACGCCATGCTTGAGCAGCATACCTGGTATGATTCCGCACAAATGGTACGGCAGGAACTGCCTGACCGTAACATCCCAATCCAACAGATATTTGGCAACGGCAAACACCACCCACACAAATCCGCCCAGGTAAAACAATACCGTCCCGACCCGCCTCAATGCTTTATTCGACATTCCGTATCTCCCGAAGTACGACCTGTTGGTTGAGCCCCATAGATAAAACAGGCAGTCACGCTTATCTTTCCCTACTATATGACATTAATTAGCACAATTTACAAGCACAGGAATCGAATCTGATGTGGCACCAATTGAACGTTGTACGCGACGTAGTAAGAAATCATTGAAATATCAATAAAAGTTGCATTGCTTCGTATGCATGTTAACATTCCTCTGCATTTATCTGGAAAATCAAAAAGTAAAACAGTCAATCCAGTAAATCTGTTTCTGAATATGTGTACCCCTAAACCTGATGTTAGAGAGGGCAACAAATGGCTAAAAGGTTCAAAGGACAGTACATGAGAAACATTCAAGTAAAGAATTGTTTCCTGAAAATCGCACTATTCCTCTTGCTGCTGATTCCACCTCTCTCGACACTCGCTGCCGATGACAAGAGCGCACATCAGGTCAATCAAAATGTCGGGAAAGGCCTCTCCAACCCGATTCCGCTCACAGAACAGGAACAGGCCTGGCTCGCCCGGAAACATACCGTACGGGTACGTATCAGTGAATTTCCACCGCATATGATGACCCTCCCTGAGCCACGAGGCATCTCGGTAGACTATCTGAAGCTGATAGGCAAACGTTTTAGTATTAATTTCAAATTTATTGCCAATGAATCCATTCGTTGGAAAGAATCAGTTGAAGATCTGGAAGGGGAACGCAAGTGGTATGATCTCCTCATCACCATGAAAAGAACTCCGGAACGGGAAAAGAAGATTGCCTTCACTCAGGACTATCTTTTTGCCCCTTGGGTAATCGTCAATCGCACCGATTCTCCCTATGTTTCAAGAATGGATGATTTGAATGATAAAAACGTTGCAGTTGAGCGGGGATATGTAATTGAGGAGCTTATTAAGGAGAAATATCCCCGGGTCAAACTAGTTGTTGTCAAAAATACGCTTGAGGCGCTGCAAACTGTTGCCAGCGGCAGCACCGATGCGTATGTCGGCAACCTGACAGTTGCAACCTATTTCATTCAGAATGGCGGCTTGTATAACCTGAAGATTGCAGCCCCCACTCCCTTTGGAAACCATGATCAGGCTATGGGAGTGCGCAGTGACTGGCCGGAACTGGTAAGCATCATCAATAAGGCTCTCATGGCGATGCCGGATGGCGAGAAAAACGCTATTAGCAGTCACTGGTTTACGGTCAAATATGAATATGGCGTCAATACGAATAAGATTTTGATTTGGATTGTGGGGCCAATAGTAACCTTAACGCTGCTGACAGTGGTTACAAGTATCTGGAACAGACGGCTTAAACGGGAAATTGATTGTCGTAGAGAAGCTGAAGAATCACTACTCAAAGCTAAACAACAAATTGCAGAGAGTGAAGTGGAGTTGCGCACAATAATTGAAACCGAACCGGAATGTGTAAAACAACTGACAGCAGATGGCGCTGTATTGAGTATGAATCGCGCGGGATTAGATATGATTGAGGCCGATTCTCTGGAGCAGGTTCTGGGCCGTAAAATTTCACAACTGGTGTTGCCAAAATATCGAGATGCCTTCATTGCGCTCACACAAAAAGTCTTTATGGGGGAATCATGTTGCCTGGAGTTTGAGATACGGGGGCTCAAGGGTGGCGATCGCTGGCTGGACACTCATGCAGTACCCCTCAAAAACTCGCAAGGGCAGATCATTGCACTGCTTGGCGTAACTCGTGATATCACCGGGAGAAAGAAGTTGGAGAATGACTTGCAACTAGTCACCCGCGAACAAAAGACCGTCCTCGACAACTCAAGTGTCGGCATCACCATGGTGCGGAACCGTGTCCAGGTATGGGCCAACCCTGCCATGTCTGATATCTTTGGTTACTCACCAGAGGAAATATCACAAGTTGAGACCAGAATGTTCTACGCCTCGGATGAAGAGTATGAGCGATTCGGAGCTGAGGCATATCCGCTGCTTGCCAAGGGGCTGGAATATCAGACAGAATTGCAAATGAAGCACAAAGATGGCAACTTGATCTGGATCCATATCTCCGGCAGAGCCATAACCCCTAACAATCTTACAGAGGGGAGCGTATGGATATTTGAAAACATCAGCCAGCAGAAATTAATGGAGGCAGCACGTAAAGAAAATGAGGCCATGTTGAGGCGCTCTGAAACCAAGTTTTCCACCATTTTCCAGTCATCACCAGACGTGATCGCCATCTCCGAAAAAACCACGGGCAGGTTTCTTGAGGTGAATGACGCTTTTGAGAGAATTATCGGCTACAGCCGGGAGGAGGTTATCGGTCGTTCAGCATTGGAATTGGGTACGTGGGGTTCCCATGAACTCCGGCAGCACATGCTTGAAGAACTGGCTGACAAGAAACGACTGCAAAACTACCAGACCCGATTCCGGCGTAAGAATGGTGAAATTTTCCCTGTCCTGTTGTCACTCGAACTGGTCGAGATTGATGGGGTGGAATGTTTTAGCATCAGCGCCAGGGATATTACTGAACAGGAGAAGATCAAGGAGGAACTACTCCGCTCGAGAGATGCCGCAGAATCAGCGACACGCGCAAAATCGGGCTTCCTGGCGAATATGAGTCACGAGATTCGCACCCCCATGAATGCCATCACAGGCATGGCCTACCTGGTGCAGCAGACCGACCTTGATCCTCAACAGAGGGAATATGTTGCAAGAATACGCAGCGCAGCAGACTCATTGCTTGGAATCATCAACGATATACTTGATTTTTCCAAGATTGAGGCTGGCAAGATGGAACTGGAGTCTGTCATCTTCGACCTGCATGAACTCTTCAGTTCTGTTCAGAACATTGTTGCTGCCAGAGCTAAGGATAAGAACCTTAACATAAACTTCTCGATAAGCCCCGAAATCCCTCCCGTACTGATTGGAGACCAGCTCCGTTTGCGGCAGATACTCAACAATCTGGTCAGTAATGCCATCAAGTTTACGGAAAAAGGGAGTGTTCTGGTCACGGTCACTCAGAGTAGAGAAAATTCCCGAACAGACCGGATAGCCCTTACGTTTTCCATAACCGACAGTGGTATCGGCATGGACAGCGAACACCTGCAACACATCTTTGAACCATTCATCCAGGCTGATAATTCCATAACCCGCCGATACGGCGGCACCGGACTTGGCCTTTCAATTGTAACTCGCCTTCTGAAGTTGATGGGGAGTACGTTGGAAGTTGTCAGCACGCCCGAGCAGGGGAGCACGTTTACCTTCACTGTTGAGTTTGGGCTCCCACTCGAACTCGTACTGAGAACATCGCACACGCCTGAAGATCTCAGGCAGATGAGAGTACTGGTTGTGGACGACAGCATTGATTCGTGCAAGATGCTGGAATTAATGCTCACAAACCTCTCATTCATGCCGACATCTGTTCAATCTGGAGATGCGGCAATTAAGGAGTTGGAACGTGCTGCGACAACACCCGATGAAAATCCGTACCGATTGATACTGATGGATTGGCGGATGCCCGACATGAATGGCTTGGAAACAGCACGCAGAATCCGGAACTGCACACTTTCGGTTTATCCGGAGATCATCATTATTTCCGGATACGTTACAACTGATATTCAGGAAGATGGGCGGAAACTTGGCATCCGTGCCTACCTGACTAAACCGTTCAATCTCTATACATTATTAAATGGGATAATGACGACCTTTGGTAAGGAAAATGTGCAATTCGAGCAACAGAAGAGTAATGGTCATAGTGCCGGCAACCTTCCGATACGACTGTGCGATGCAAGAGTATTGCTCGTGGAGGACGACAAGGTTAACCAGATCGTGGCTCAGGAGATCATGAGGCGTTTTGGTGCTGTGGTGGTCACAATGGACAATGGTGTTACAGGAGTTACTGCAGCCCTTGGCAGTGACGACTTTGACATGGTGTTCATGGATATCCAGATGCCGGAAATGAACGGCTACGAGGCCGCAACAGCTATACGTCAGATCAAGGGGGAGCTTGAACTGCCGATCATTGCCATGACCGCCCATGCCTTCAGCGAAGAGCGTGAGCGTTGTTTGGCAGCAGGAATGAACGACCACATCGCCAAGCCGATAGATCCGGATCAATTGTATTCAGTCATGCTCAAATGGTTGTCTGCAGAAAAAGTCAAAAGAGCGCTGAATTCGCAGACAATTACCGTTGATACTGAATCCCCCAGGATTTTCCCCGACAGCCTGCCAGGGATTGATGTTGCTTCAGTGCTGCAAAGATGTGGGGGAAATGAAACTCTTGCACGGGAAATCATCCTCAGCTTCCGGGAGCAGAACCGTAACATTTTCAATGAACTACGCTGTACTCTTGAAAGCGGCAACAGCGAACATGCAAAAGCACTGCTTCACACGCTTAAAGGTCTTGCCGGAACAATCGGTGCTGCTTCCCTCGCTGCGACCATATCTGAGCTGGAAACCGCCTTGAATGAAAAAAATGCGGAAGTAGCCATCATACTTCCGGCGCACATGGAGCAGCAACTGGCGGAGGTTTTTGAGGCCGCAGACATCCTAGCCGGCATACCTGACAATACGACACATGACATTGACGGGATACAGCTGCCGAAAGAAGAACTGGAACAACTCCTGAAAGAACTACATGATTCGCTGCGCAACAATTCCACCAGCGCAAAGAGGCTCTTTAAAAGATTAGAACAATATCTCCGCAAAACTGATCGGGACGAGATACATAAACATATCGCCCGGCTTGATTTTGAAATGGCACTGGCGGCACTGGAACGTGCCGCACAATTTCTCAAAATCAATCTTCAGTGGGAAGTATGACCAGAGACAAGGCTTCCATACTCATCATTGATGACTCTCCTGTCAATATCCAGCTTCTGAGCGAATTTCTCGATAATGATTATCACGTATTCTTTGCTACTAACGGTGAAAAAGGATTGGAACTTGCCCGGAACGTGAAGCCGGACTTGATTCTGCTGGACATCATGATGCCAGGAATGGACGGCTATCAGGTATGCCTGAGGCTCAAGGCAGCAGAAGCGACCCGTAAGATTCCGGTCATATTCATAACAGCCATGTCGAGCATCGAGGAAGAGGCTATGGGACTGGAAATCGGCGCAATCGATTATATCAGCAAACCGATCAGCCCGCCTGTTGTCAAGATTCGCGTGCGTAACCATCTGGAGCTAAAACGGCATAGCGATGCGCTGGAGCTGTTGGGGGAAGAACTGGCCCGTAAAAACCGCCAACTGGAGGTCCTTGCTCGGCAGGACGGCTTGACTGGCTTGGCCAATCGCCGTTTTTTCGATGAAGCGTTGGATGCCGAGATCAGGCGTGCCATCCGCAGCCATAAACCGCTGTCACTTATTATGTGTGATATTGACTATTTCAAGCGCTACAACGACCATTATGGACATCTTGCCGGTGATGACTGCCTGCGTGGAATTGGTACGCTGCTGCGGCGCCTGTTCCAACGTGGTGGGGACCTGCCGGCACGTTACGGTGGCGAGGAGTTTGCAATCATTCTGCCTGAGACATCCGCCGATAATTCGCTGCAGTTGGCAGAAAACCTGTGTCGGGCAATGCATGACCTGGCCATGCCCCACGCTTTTTCAGACGTTGCAGAATGTGTCACCCTCAGCATTGGTGTTGTTTCGAGCACGGTATCCAAAACACACTCGACAGAATGGTTCACCGGCCGGGCCGATAGCGCACTCTATCGTTCCAAGGATCTTGGCAGGAATCGGGTTACCATGGCTGTTACACAAGACCGTAATTGATGTGAGGCCACAATGAAAAGTCATTTGGAAATATCAAAAACTTCCTACTCATCTTTTATCAAGCGCCTTATTCTAAGCGCCGTGCTGATCAATCTGCTGCTTGGCATATTTGTAAGTGTATCGCTCTACAATCAACGTAGCCAGGATGAGGAGGAGGCAGTTGTTACCACCAAAAACATCTGCCAGATTCTGGAACAGAATATTTCCGGAATCATCAAAGAGAGTGATATGGGGCTGCTTGTGGTCAAGGATGAGTATGAGCAACAGCTGGCAAAAGGTGGCATCAACGAAAGTATCGTGAACACATCCATCCGAAACCTGAATGTCCATGCTCCCAATGTTGTTGCTTTTCGGGTTGCCGATTCTAACGGCACCGTCATGTACGGCACTGGAATAGTCGATGGTAAACCTGTACATAAAATTGCGCTTGGCCAGGAATACCTTGACTTCCTCCGTGAAAATCCCCAAGCCGGGTTGGTTGTTTCGAGACCGGTAATCGGGAAGGTTTCTAAAAAATGGGTCATAATCCTTGCCCGCCGGCTCAACAACCCGGATGGTTCAATGTCTGCGGTTGTCATAGGATCGATTCCTGTTGAAATTTTCAACAAGGCTTTTGCCGCGATCAAGCTTGGAACTGGGAGCGTTATCTCGCTGCGCAACGAGAAGATGGAATTGATTGCTCGCTACCCGGAACTTGGCACTCCGGAAAAATCACTCGGAAAAAAGCAGATTTCAAAAGATCTGGACAAGCAGCTTGCAGAGGGTCGAACAGAGGCGTCCTACTACACACCGACCGGCTCAGACAACATCGCCCGGCTGGTAACCTTTAGGAAGATTGGAACCCTGCCTTTCTATATCATCGTTGGCATATCCCGTGATGTGTATCTGGCTGATTGGTGGGATAGCGTCGTCAAATCAGTGTTTCTGCTGTTGTTTTCAATCATTGCCTCGTCAATTGCAGTAAAAATGCTCTGTCGGACCAGAAAAGTTGAAGACGCTATTTTAGAAAAATTGGTGTTCCAGGAAGAAAAGTACCGGATTGTTGCAGAAAACACCCTGGCCTGGGAATTCTGGCTGGATCCAAGGGGGCACTTTACCTATACGTCGCCTTCATGCGAACAGCTTACCGGTTACAGTGCCGAAGCATTTTATTCTGATCCGGATTTGTTCAGTAAAATCATTCATCCTGATGATAAAAAGATATTCATCACACACCGTCATGAGGTGATGAAGGGAGATGGTGTTCAGGAATATCTGGAGTTTCGTATTGTGCGACCTGATGGATCTATCCTCTGGATTGAACATGTCTGTCAGCCAATTTTTGGAAAAGATGGGACCTTTATGGGAAACCGTGGCTGCAATCGGGATATCACCAAACGTATTCATGCAGAGCATGAACTCCTGGAATCTCGGCAGCAACTGGCAAATATCATCGATTTCCTCCCTGATGCCACGTTCGTTATTGACAACGACAAGAAAGTTATAGCCTGGAACCGCGCCATGGAAGAGATGTCCGGCATCAGCAAGAAACAGATGCTTGGACAGGGTGATCACGCCTATACGGTTCCTTTCTATGGAGTACGCAGGGATCAGTTGCTTGATCTGCTTGACATCAATGATGAAGAACTCGCGTCAAAGTATCAGCAGGTCATCCGCAAGGGAGAAATACTTTCAGCAGAGGTGGAAGCTCCGTTTCTATACAACGGTAAAGGAGCCTGTTTGTGGGCGTCAGGAGCACCTTTGTATTCCCTGGCAAACAAACGGATTGGAGCTATTGAGATAATTCGTGACATTAGTGATAAAAAGAAAATTGAGCAGGATCTGTTGCAGGCTAAACTTGCCGCCGAGGCTTCAAGTCACTCAAAAAGTGAATTCCTGGCCAACATGAGCCACGAAATCCGCACCCCCATGAATGCCATTACCGGCATGGCCTATCTGGCACTTCAGACAAAACTTGACTCCCAACAGCGTGATTACGTCAGCAAGATTCAGCAGGCCTCTGAATCGCTCCTGGGGATCATCAACGATATACTCGACTTCTCAAAAATCGAGGCCGGCAAACTGGAACTGGAATCCATCCCCTTCGAGCTTGGAGATCTGTTTGAGCATATTGCTGCCATCAGCAGCGGTATGGCAGAGGAAAAAAGGCTTGAAGTCATGTTTTCGTTACCGGTCGGCTTTCAGCAGACCCTCATGGGTGATCCCCTTCGGTTGGGGCAGGTACTGGGCAATCTGGCCAGTAATGCAGTCAAGTTTACCGAACGGGGACATATTGTCATTGCCGTAGAGCAGGCAGGTCCGCCCGAAAACAACATGATTCCCCTGACATTTTCGGTTCAGGACACCGGCATCGGCATGAGCCGTGAACAGCTTGCTCTGGTATTTGAAGCGTTTACACAGGCGGACAGTTCAATTACCCGCAAGTACGGCGGGACCGGTCTGGGGCTCTCCATCGTGACACGTCTGCTCAAATTGATGGATGCGACCTTGGAGGTGGAGAGCGAACCGGGCAAAGGAAGCAGATTCTCGTTTACCATCCGGATTGCTGTAGCGCGGGAACAACTGCAGAAGCCGACCGATATACCTGAAAAACTGCGCGGTTTACGTGTGCTAGTGGTCGATGACAACGCCGCCGCTCGTGAGATCCTGAGTACCATGATAACGTCGTTTCGCTTCAGGGTTACGGCAGTGGGGTCAGGTGTCGCTGCTCTGGCAGAGATTTGCAACGGCGTAGTCACTGCTGATCCATATTCATTGGTGCTAATGGATTGGATGATGCCGGAGATGGATGGCTTAGAAACCATCCGCCGCATTCGGGATGATAACACTCTGTCCCAACCGCCTGCTATCGTCATGATTACTGCTTTTGGTGGTGATGAGTTGAGACGGCAGGTGCTGCAACTGAAGAAAACCGCTTTTCTAACCAAGCCGGTGCAACCGTCATCTCTGTTACATACAGCACTGGAACTGTTCGGTTACGGAGACCGCCCCCCTGTTCGCCACAGTAGAGTTAATATATCGCAGATGGATGATTTGAAAAAAATACGCGGGGCTCGGGTCTTGGTTGTGGAAGACAACCGCATCAACCAGCAGGTGGCGCGCGAGATCATCGAACAGGCAGGAATATTGGTAAGCATCGCCGATAACGGTCGCAAGGCTGTTACAATAATCGAGAGCGGCGAGTACTTTGATGCCGTACTCATGGATATTCAGATGCTGGATATGGACGGATACGAGGCTACCCGGAGGATCAGGCTGATCAAAGGTGCCGCAGAACTTCCTATTATAGCCATGACAGCCCATGCTATGACTGAAGAAAGTGATAAATGCCTGGCGGCCGGCATGAACGACCATGTGGCAAAGCCGGTTGAGCCGCAGGCGCTGTATGCTACACTTATCAGATGGATAAAACCCATAAACATTGCATCACCTGTGAACGCTTCGACGTTACCGTCGGCAGGGAAACCGGAGATGTATGGCGACCTGCCCGCATCACTGCCAGGACTTGACATTGCAGCTGGACTCATGCGTGCCGGAGATAACAGCCACCTCTATTGTCAGATCCTGGCAGACTTCAGGGAGCAGAACCGGAATCTGATCAATGAGTTGCGAACCTCGCTAGAACAGAGCGAATCAGAGCGGGTGCGTTTCCTCATTCATACACTCAAGGGGCTCTCTGCTACCATAGGTGCGATGGATCTGTATGCAACCGTCTCTGAATATGAGCAGGCCATCAAGGAGGTAACCGGTGACACCTGCAGTGCATTGTTTACAACATTGGAACAACAATTATCAGTAGTGTTCGCATCGATTGATATTCTGAGCGCAACACGCCTATGCAACGAAGTGGACAATGCCATGATGCCGTTACCGAAAGATGAACTTGAAGCGCTCATGAAGAACCTGTATGAGTCGCTGCACAACAATTCACTTGGGGCACGGAAACACGTTGAACGCCTTAATGGCTACATCGGGGTCCTTGAATGGAAAGAACTCCACAAACATATAGCACGGCTTGATTTTGAGAAGGCTAAATCTGTACTGGAGCAAACGGGCAAAATGTATGGATTTGATCTGGTTAGGGGGAAATGAGATGACAAGAGCTACTGCAAAAATATTGATAGTTGACGACACTCCAGCCAACATCCAGATACTTGATGAGGTTCTTCAAGCAGAATTTGATGTCTATTTTGCTCTGAATGGCAATGAAGCATTGCAGAAAATTGAATCACTGCAACCAGACCTGATCCTGTTGGACATCATGATGCCCATCATGGACGGGTTTGAAGTCTGTCGGAATCTTAAGGCAAAAGATAAATTCAAAAACATCCCGATCATCTTCATCACGGCGCTCGGCCAACCAGAAGAAGAGTCACAGGGACTCAAGCTGGGGGCGGCGGATTATATCACCAAACCATTCAATCCAGATCTGGTTCTGTTAAGAGTTCGCAATCATCTGGAGCTGAAAAATCAGCGGGATATTCTTGAACAGCGCAACCAGGAACTGGAAAAGGCTCTTGCTGAGATCAAGGTTCTGAAGGGAATCATTCCGATCTGTGCCCATTGCAAGAAGATTCGGGACGATCAAGGCTATTGGAATCAATTGGAAGTTTACATCACTGAACATTCCGATGCAATGTTCAGCCACGGTATTTGTCCTGCTTGTATGAAAGAGCTGTATCCCGATCATTTTGCCAAAAGTTTACATTAAAAATCATCTTAGAGTGAGTAAAGCTGAGCTGATTTTTTTGAATCACACTTCCCAACGGTGAGGATCTTGGAAAAGAGGCCCCTTCGACTCCGCTCAGAGACCGCCTTTGACTCAGGGACCGGGCATCTATCGGGGGCTGAGCAGAGTCGAAGCCCAGGGCAGCCAGCTTGTCGGCGTAGGGTTGTTTGAGATAGGAGTCGAGCCACTTAACCACCCGCTCCAGCGAGCACCGGGCATACAACCGGTGGCTGAGCTGTAGGGTGAGCGGAGTCGAACCCACGCTCTGCCCGGCTTTGCGAGTGGTTTCGAAGAGCTCCGGCCAGTCAGATTTCAAAAAAGTGAAATTGCCCATTTCTACTCCACACTCAAACGGTTAGTCATTGCTCCGGTTAATCAGATTGACAATCACCTTGACAATCGTCTCTTTCTCCTCCGGCCTGGGGTTGTAGTGGCTGTATCGTAAGTTTTGCCATCTGCGGCAGTTATCCGGAATGTCCGGATAACTGAAAGCTCATCAAGCTCTTCCTCCTTAAACACATTCTTGATGTGCTCATTGACGGTACGAACATCTTTGCCAAACAGAACTGACATCTGCTTTTGCGTCAGCCATACCGTATCATGATCGAGACGAACTTCAAGGGATGCGATGCCGTTTTCTTGCCGTTGCTTTTCACCTTCCTTTGCCCAAGAGACCCTTTCGGCAATTTGTTGAGTTCGCTGTTTATCTTCTCGATCACGAGGGCGCAGCGGTCCCGCTCTGATTGCAGCATCCTGAAAACGCTCTCGTCTTTTATTTTTCCGCTCATGACCAACACCTCTTTTATACCAACACAAACCATTATATCGGGGTTATGTGGTACAAAACACCGAATCTTTCTGGTGGCTGAGCGGAGTCGAAGCCAGGTTCTACTGGACATTACTTCTGCTCTTTTATCAGTACATCAAGCGGAACCTGCAACGCAACGGCCAGCGCTTTGAGTGTTTTAGCCGTCCCCTGGCGTTTGCCGTTTTCAATTTGCGAAAGAAATGCCTTTGATATTCCTGCTTGTTCAGCCAGCGCCTCCACCGTCAGCTTGCGTTCCTCACGCCACAACTTGACCGGATGCTCGTCACCGATTAGTTCTCGCTGAACAATGCTATAAGGGATACGGAAGCCGTCATCTTCAGCTTGAAAGCGCTCAAGGGCCTCTATATCCTCCCGGTCTTCCATGGCTTCCACCATGCGCTGATAGAGGGGGAACGGCACGATGGCATATTCGTGTTTGCCGTGCTTTTCTATAAACTGGATTCCTGTTGTCATTGGTATGCACCTCCCCGTGGGGCTATTCGGATCACTTCGATTACCAGCTTACCTTCATGTACCGCGTAAAGAACCCGCCAGTCGTCGACCCGCAAACGGCACTCCGGTCTGTTGACCAGTTTCTTCACGTTATTGTTCGGCGCGAAGGGATCAACGGCCAGTGCGAAGACTTTCTGCATGATGAGCACGGCCGTTGTTTTCGGCATGCTTTTCAGGGCCTTGACTGCGTCTCTGGTATATTCGATGGTGAACATGGATAAAAGTTAGCAGAGTGCTAACAAAGTGTCAAGTGGCTGGTGACAACGGCAGCTGCGGGCCAGCCAGTAGAGGACGTGGAAGAGTTCTTTGAGGGTGTGGAGGGAATCGCTACTGCTGATCGGTTTGTCGCTATGGACGGCCAGGTTGCCGATTTTCTGGATGGTGAGGATCTTGGGGAAGAGACAGAGTTCGAGATTATCCCGGAAGGTCGGTTCGTGAATCAGGGCTGCCAGGTTGTCGGCGTAGGGTTGCTTGAGGTATGAGTCGTTGGCGTAGAGCCACTTCACCGCCCGCTCCAGCGAACGCCGGGCATAGAAGCAACTGGTCCGCGGGGCACTGTTGACGTTCTTCTCCGCTTCGCAGGCAGTTTCGTACAGTTCGGGCCAGTCGGTTTTCAGGAAGGCAAAGTTGGACATTGCTACTCCACACTCAATATGCCGTCTTGTTCGAGCGGATTGCGGCGCTTGGTAACATTAAAATAGATAAAGGCATTGCAGGAAATCCTACAAAGCCTTTATCTATTTTGGTGCGAAGCCGGTAACACACTGATCTTGTAAAGTATCGTTATTACATCGAATTCAATGTTTAACTTTCAGGCGTCACCGTCAAAAATACCGTCAAAAGAATTTTGTTATACGGCTGCCATTCCCCTGCAGGACCATCCACTCTTTTTCCTTGTTCATTAGAAAACCGGCCTGTATATCTCCATAACAGACAACACCACCAATGGTTTGGGACTATGCCGCCAGCCTTGTTACACAAATGGTATTCAGCTTTAATTATGGGGGTATCTATGGGGTTTAAAGATGACCTGAAAGAATCGTTCAAGCACGCTAGCGTATCAGGCAATCCACCCCATAATGGAGGGACGCCTGTTACGTCAGAGGGATCTACTACGTTGAATTCAGTTGGCAATGTTTCCCCTCCAAACATTCAGCCCTTAAATGGAACATCGATTTTAAGAAAACTATTAAATATCGTAGTTGATTTACTGGTCGTGGCCGGGCTTATTTATATCGCAACTATTTATTTCTTTCCTGGCCAATCTGGTCATGACATTGAAATTGTGAAGAGTTCTAGTGTGCCAGGTTCGCCACTGATTGGAGGTCTGATTGGAGGTCTGACTGGAGGCATTCCTATGGATCAAACCGCGACCATAGGTTCAGGAATATCTAAAATAGCCGGTGTTAGCGGAACTGCGAAATGGAGTTCATTTCGTACTGATAAATACAAGGACAATTCAAATATTTGCTGTGTGCAAGCTGTAGTGGATACAACCTCTGACAAGGGAGAACAACAAACTGCAACTTTTCAGTTCCTTCTCAACCGTAGTTCCAAATATGTTGAACTGATCTATTATGGTGTTAATGGCAAGCCTGAAACTATGTTAAGTGCTGTAATGGCCTTACAATATGGCATTTTATGACAAGTAAAACGTTGGAACTTGTTGGCAACAAATAACAAAACAACCAATTTAAAGCCGCCCCTGGTATGGAGCGGCTTTCGTCTTTACTGTTCCTGATCCGCTCTGCCTTCCCCAATAAATGAGTCAAAATCACATATTCTGAATACCCCCTTTCGCCCTGTGTCTGGCCGCTTTGTCAGTGATTGCCCGCTTCTGTGCCATGATCTGGTTACCAAAGTTCACCCTTCCTCCATTTTTCCGCGTCTGGGTGATTCGGGTGTTTCCATGCCATCTTGAGCAATTTGCGCTCTAACCGCTGTAACTTCACAATTGCCCCCTCAAAGCGCTTACAAAGCCTATGTTTTTCCTGTTCGGTCGTCATGGTGGTATCCTCCATGTGGTAGAATTTGCCTACGATTGCGATATAAAGCCCATCCGCTAGAATGATACACGGCACCGATATTTCAAGAAGTTACAAGCGCTTCCCCGCGCATAAGCAGGCAAAGGGAGTGCGGAAGGATACGATTTCAAATCGAACCCTATCCCCTCGCACACCGTAACTTAATTACGCCACACTTCCCCGATCGAGCATATCCACCACACGGTCGGCCTTTCGTACCGCTTCGCCGGCCAGCACTGCCAGCCCGTGGTAATCCCTGACGCCTGCGTTGTTCTCCAACACGATGCTCAAAACTTCGTTGATACTCCTGATCGAGTCCAGCTCCTGCAAAATTGCTGCTGTCATGGTATTGCCTCCTGTGGTTGGGTTGCGCTCATCGCGCTATTTTTCTCGCCTTCATTTTGCTCTGCCGTTTGCCGTATCCGCCGCCGATCTGCATTTTTTCCAGCGCCTCCCGGACCCTTGCCGGGACAAATTTGTGGGGCTTGCCGGGGACATATGGAAGTTTGCCTTCTGCGCATAATCGGAGAATGTGTGTTCTCCCCCATCCGGTATAGGCCATCATGTCGGTGGTATCCCATAGCAAAGCGTCGTCATCCACGCTGGATTCCAAAAATGCCCGTAGGCGCGTGATCCCGTCCGGGTGCTGGTCAATATATTCGCTGATCTGATCCATCATGTCCTGTCGTTCGTTAATCATCATGGTAGTATCCTCCGGTTTTATGCTTGTCGGGTTTTCCCCGGTTGCGGGGTTTTCGCCCTTTTTGGCATTTACTGCCCGTTCCTCTAATTGCAGGAACGAATAAAGTTGTGAGGTTTCAAAGGGTGCCATTTCGAATGCGACCCTTCCGAACAGTTACGCCGTCAGCCGGTCAACATAGTCATCAATGTCAAAATGTGTTTGGTGGTAGAGGGATCGCTTTTTGAGGTAACGGATAACACCGGTCTTTGCGGTCCGGGCGACGGTCAACATAATGGCGCTATGGTCAGCCTGGTCGTTCAGATAGCTTTTGAAAACTCTGATTGCGT
>DAINBV010000063.1:0-31222 GCA_036732725.1 Geobacteraceae bacterium
GCGCCATCACCGCTGACACCATTCTGTACGCCAAGTGGACAGTCAATAACTACACTGTCAGCTTCAACAGCAACGGCGGCAGTGCGGTCACCAGCCAGAGCGTGCCTTACAACACGAGCGCCACAACTCCAACAGCACCGAGCAAAATCGGCTCGACCTTCGGAGGTTGGTACTCCGACAGTGGACTGACAACGGCATTTAACTTCACCACTGCCATCACGGCTGACACCACCCTGTATGCCAAGTGGAGCGCTTACTCGTCCAATGCCAACCTGAACGCTTTTAGCCTGTCGAACGGCACCTTGGCGCCACTGTTCGATGCAGCAATCACCAATTACAGCAGCGCGGTCGATAATGCGATCTCATCCATGACCATCACACCAGCGACCGCCGACAGCAATGCCACCGTAACAATCAATGGCACAACCGTCACCAGTGGCAATGCATCCGGTTCGATTCCGCTCTCGATCGGGAGCAATCGTATTACGATCCTTGTCACCGCTCAGGACGGGACGACTGTCAGAAGCTATATGCTGGATGTGACACGGGCTCTAGCCAGCCAGACCATATCGTTTGCAACAAGCACCACCAAGAGCTACGGGGATGCCGATTTCGGCCCCGGAGCAACTGTCTCGTCAGGATTGCCGATCAGCTATACCAGCGATAACCCGGCAGTCGCCCGCATCACGCCAGCCGGCCTGATCCACATTGTCACTGCCGGATCGGCAACCATCACTGCCACCCAGGCTGGTGACGCGACCTATCTTCCGGTTACGGCACAGCAGACGTTGACCATCAACAAAGCCCGTCTGGTGGTAACAGCTGATAACAAAAGCAGAAGTTTCGGAGCGACCGATCCAAACTTCTCGGCGACCTACAGCGGATTTGTCAATGGTGAGAACCAAAGCGTCTTAAGCGGGGCTCCTGTATTCTCAACCACGGCAACAAACAACAGCCCAACCGGGAATTACCCCATCACGGTGGCCATTGGCACCCTGGCGGCAGCAAACTACGGATTCAGCTTTGCTGACGGCACCCTGGCAATCGGCATTGCCAGCCAGACCATTACGTTTAACCCGCTGGCAACCAAGAGTTACGGCGACAGCAATTTCAATCTCTCTGCCAGTGGTGGATTATCAGGCAATCCGGTGACCTTCAGCAGCAGCAACCCGGCGGTCGCAACAATCAGCGGAACCACCGTCACCATTGTCGGCAGCGGCAAGACGACCATCACTGCCACCCAGGACGGCAATAGTAACTTTGCATCAAGCACTGCACAGCAGGATTTGACGATCAACAAGGCAACCTTGACCGTCACGGTCCAGGATGCCAGCCGCCCCTATGCTACTCCCAACCCGGCCTTCAGCAGCACTATCAGCGGCTTTGTCAATAATGAAACCGAGACCGTGATTACCGGCGCAGCGGTTATTGATTCACCTGCCACCATAACCAGTCCGGTGGGGAGCTACCCGATTAGCGCGACAATCGGCACTCTAATGGCAGATAACTATGACTTCACCTTCGTGCCCGCTACACTGGCAATCGGACTTGCCAGCCAGACCATTACGTTTACGGCGCTCCCGGCCAGGAATTACGGGGACGCCATGTTTGATCTGAGCGCCACGGGAGGCGCTTCGGCTAACCCGGTCACGTTCAGCAGCAGCAATCCGGCTGTGGCAACTATTAACGGAAACAGCGTTACCATCGTCGGCGCCGGGCAGACGGTGATTACCGCCAACCAGAATGGCAACAGTAATTATGCCTCGGCCTCAACACAACAGCTCCTGACAATCAACAAAGCTCAGCTGACAGTTAGCGCCAATAATGCCAGCCGGGTCTACGGTGCTGTAAACCCGGTATTTACGGCATCCTACAGCGGTTTTGTCAACAACGAGACACTTGCAAGCATTTCCGGGGCGGCAACCGTTGCCAGCAACGCTGACAGCAATACTCCGGTGGGGAATTACCCGATCACGGTTTCGGTCGGAAACCTGTTCTCCAACAACTACGATTTCAGCTACCTGAACGGCACCCTTTCCATTACCAAGGCAACACCGTTGCTTGCCTGGAACAATCCGGCGGCGATTATCTATGGTACAACGCTGGGAAATGACCAACTTAATGCCAGCGCCAACCTAATCGGAAGCTATAGCTACATCCCGGCACATGGAGCGCTTCTGAACAGCGGAGTTCAATCATTGACCGTAACCTTTACTCCCGATGACACGCTCAACTACACCACCCAGAGCGCAACTGTCAGTTTGTCGGTCACAAATGCAATGGCAACAATCGTTCTCGGTAATCTGAACCAGCACTATGACGGCACACCCAAACCAATAGCGGTAACCACCACGCCGGCCGGACTTCCCGTCATTCTGACCTACGACGGAAGTGGCACACCGCCAAGCGCTGTCGGGAACTATCAGGTTACCGCCACACTTAATGATACCAACTATACCGGCAGCGCCAATGCAACTCTGACAATTGCCAAGGGGAGTCAAGTCATCACTTTCGATACCTTAGCACCCCTAAAACTCGGCGATAGCGATCTTGCGCCGGTTGCCAGCGTTTCCACTGGGCTTCCCCTGAGTTACGCAAGCTCCAATCCTGCTGTGGCAGCCATCGTCAATGGCAAAATTCATCCAGTCAGCGTTGGCAGCACACTCATTACGGTCAGCCAGTCCGGTTCTGACAGTTATCTGGCCACATCCGCCACCCAGCTTCTGACAGTGGCGTATAACAGCACACCACCATCCCTGATAGTGTCGGCGCTCTCCGATAACGCCGTCACCACCGAAACAACCCAGAATATCAGCGGAATAACATTCGACCCGAGCGGCATCAAATCGTTGAATGTCAACGGGATCACGGTTCAGGTCAATCCTGACGGCAGCTTCAGTTATCCGGTCCAACTGGTGGCCGGAGCCAACACCATCACCACAATAGCCACCAGCAATGCCGGACTGAGCACCTCAGATATCCGCACCATAACTCTGGACAGCAGCGCACCACACCTGACGGTTACCTATCCGCCGGACAATAGTGTCATCATCAACAATTTCACCACCGTAACCGGTACGATTCAATCTCTGTTCAACACCACATCCAAACTTACCGCCAAGCAAGCCGCCGCGGCACTTGACCCGACACTGGTGGTCAGTTACTCGATTAACGGTTCGACACCACAAAACGCCAGCCTGACCGATACAAATTACTCTTTCACCGTTGATCTCAACAGCGGGATGAACACCATCAAGGTTTTTGCATCCAACGGCGCCGGACAAAAGGTCGAAGCCAAACGGACTCTCAGCTATCAGCCGGCCTTCACGCTGGCGATCACCGATCCGGCCGCCGACATCCGGACTGCTTTAGACTCTTACCTGCTGCAAGGGAGTGTCATTGACAACACCACACCGGTCAGCATTACGATTAACGTGGACAACCAGACTTTTACTCCAGCAGTCGTTGCCGGCAAATTCCAGCACAAGCTGACTTTTGATGAAAACAAGGTCTACACAGTGGCGATTACCGGTGTTGACCAGAACAGCAACAGCCTGACCGTGCAGCGCAATATTATCCATGCGGTACCAAAAGTAGCTGAGGGCAATTCCGCTCCCTTTACCATTGTTGACGCCCTGCAGGCTTTGCAGATGTCGGTTGGAAGCATGAAACCGGACGCCGGCCAGTTATTGCGGCTCGATGTGGCGCCGATGATCAATGGTGTCTCGACTGGCGACGGAAACATTGATATCGAGGATGCAGTTGTTATCCTGCGCATGGCCATAGGACTTATTCATTGAAATACCACTTCAAGAGCAACAAAGGAGATGATATGAAAACGTTTCGAACATGTATCTGTGCAATGCTGGTATCGGTGGCGTTCTATGGCTGCGGCGGGGGGGGCGGAGGTGGTGGTACAACGACCTCGGGCAGCTCCGTGCTGCCGGCGGGAAAAAACATTCTGGCATTTTCGGCATACAGCACTGCCAAACTGGCAGCACCGATCAGCGGGATCGATCTCACGTTCAAGCTTCCCATGGGAATAAGCGTGGCCACGGCAACAGGGGCTTCCGGCGCAATTGTCACCGAATCGGTACTACCGGGAACCGGGATGACCGGCACCAACCTGGCATATGGAAATTACTCGGCGTCAACCAGAAAAGTCTATCTATCCATGGCAACCACCAGCGACAAGTACCGTTCCGGCGAGTTCATCCGCCTGGTCTGCACCGTCTCGCCGGGAACCAACATCACCCTGAGCGAACTACGGACGCTTAACAACCCGGTTGCGATCAAAAAAGCAGTCGGCTTCGATACCACAGCTAACTCCACCGTGGTTCTCACCGGTAGCCTGGATGTCTTGCTGGATCTGGCTCATTGACAAACGCTGCGATTTTTGACACATAGTTGAGGATGAGTACCCAAAAGCAAGACTTGCCACCATCACCGCTGCTGGAGCGGATCAGGATCACCACTGTCGGTGTTATTCTGATTTCCGCCACAAAAGAGAACCTGACCAAGGGATATCAGGCCTGCCGCAGCAATTCGCTGCGGCAGGCGCGCTGGAACGAGGAGCGAACCGCCCTGGACGTTTCCTTCAAGCGGGGGATAACCACAACATTTCAGCTGGACGGGATGCGCGTGGTAACCAGTTGCAGCTGCAGCATCTGGCAACCGGCCCGCAACTGCCCCCACGTGGTGCTGGTCTGGGCCACCCTCAAGCGATTACTCACCCCCAACAGTTTTAACAGCATCGCCTTTGATCCTACCCTCTTGCAAGAGATGAAAACCTGGCTTGAGCAGCCGGCAGAGCGGGAAGAACCGCTGCCGGCAGAATCCGGCGACAGTTCATCCCCCCTTGATGTCACACGTCCCGTCAGATCATACGCAACGACAGCGACTCCCCTCGCCACCTATCGCCTGGTGCTGGAGAAAAGCATCTACGGTTCCGGTGTCAACGGTTCGATCCGGCGCGGCCTGGAGCGGGTGTTGGGGGGAACGGCCATGGAGATACCGGCCGACCTGGCAAGTTTTTTGTCGATCCATGGTTTGTTTGATGGTTCACCCCGTTATCTGGAACAGTTCCAACAGCTGACCGGTCATGGTTATCCGATTCTGTTCCGTCACCCCAGCGGCAGGGAAACCCCCCTCAGCTACCAGCAGGATCAAACCGGGCAGCCGAGCATTACCTTTGACCTGCGAGGAGAAACGGTACAGATTGCACGCACCCTGGAGCATGGCACGACACTACCGGAAAGCGCCATTATTTCCGGTGACTTACTGTACGATATCGACGCAGGCGTCATTCTGAGGCTTGCCGATTACCAGGCGTGGAACACCTGGAATGTGGTTTGTGAAGAGCTGTCCGGCATTTCCAACCTCTATTTTGACGACGAGCGTGACCAGACCCGAGAGCCCAAAAGCAAACAACAACGCCGGACCGGCATCATGAAACGTGGCCAGCACAGCATGGTCGTATCACGGGATCATTTTATCTCCACTGCCATCCGCTTCAGCGAAGCCATTCTTGACCCGAGCTCGTCTAACTGCCATTTTCTGGTTGATGGAGTTGCCGACAGTTCCAGCCACCCGCACCTACCTTCCTACCAGGTAGACATCCCCCAAGGTGTGCAGAATAGCACGTCCACCCTGATTCCGCTGCTTACCTACCATGATATCCGGATCCATTTCCCGACAGCGGTCTGCTGGTATTTCAATTCGGCTCCTCTCTCCCGCCTCCCGGCGCCGCTGAAAACCAGAAAACGGATCAAAGCGATCCTGGAAACGGCCTTCATGCTGATGAATGAGCAGCAGGTAACGCCCCGCACCAGGATTATCCGCTCCATCACCTCGTCACCCGATTTTGCCAAGCGTGAAATCAAGCGCAAGGGGAAACAGCTGTTGCTGGAACTGGAGCAGAGCTGGCACCGATCGTTGATCATCGCGCTCCCATCCGAACATGACTGGGTTTTCATCCACGAAGATCGCCGGATGCAAATCCAGCTACTGCGCATACTCTATGACCGGTTCGGACTCGACCCTTTCCTCAAAGCTACACTCCCAGGGGCGCTGGAAGTTCCCCTTGAGATCTGCCAGAAGGAATTGCCAACCTTGATGACAGAACTGCAACAGCACGGTTTTTCACTGCGCGTCGGAAGTCAGCCAACAGCCATGGCAACCTGGGAGTTTTCCCTCGACGCCACCAGCAGTTCCCTGGACTGGTTTGAACTCAAGCCGGAAATCCGCTGTAACGGCACCACCCTGACACCTCAGGAAATGCAGCGGCTGCTGACCGGCAACGGCTTACTGGAACGTGATGGCAAGCTGATGTTGCTGGATGAGATCAGCGCCCAGGTACTGGCGATGTTTACCGGCGCCATGCCATCGCTGGCCGGCAAGAAAAAACGCAAGGGGGAACAGGATCTGGTGCGGGTGCCACGCCTACAGATTCTCGATTGGTTGCAGCTTCGCAAACACGGAGTCGAGATCAAACTGGCTCCCGAGGATGCCCGGCTGCTGGAAAATCTGCTCAATTTTTCCTCCATTCCTGACCGTCGGCTCCCGCAAGCACTGAACGCCACCCTGCGCCATTACCAGGTTGAAGCATGGCAATGGCTCGCTTTTCTGTATGAACATCGTTTTGGAGCCTGCCTGGCAGATGACATGGGATTGGGGAAAACCGTCCAGGGGATTACGCTTTTGGCAGGGGTGATGTCAGGTGAAATCAGATCACAACTCCCCTCCCCCCTCCCCCATCTGGTGGTGGCGCCACCTTCACTGTTGTTCAACTGGGAAGCGGAACTGGCCCGTTTTCTCCCGACCGCACGGGTCATGCTCTACACCGGCAGTGGGCGGAGACGTGACAACTTCGCCAACTTCGACGTGATCATCACCAGCTACGGCATCGTACAACGTGATGCCGAACTGCTGGCCAAACTCCGCTTTAACATCATGATTTTCGACGAAGCGCAGAGCGTCAAGAATCTCCAGGCTGCCACCAGCAATGCGGTGCGCAAACTCAACGGCGCATTTACCCTGGCGCTGACCGGCACCCCGGTGGAGAATCATCTGGGGGAATATTTTGCCATCATGGATCTCTGCCTCCCCGGCCTGTTGGGGACGCGGGAAGAATTCAGCCGCACCCTTGGCAAGGATGAGGCCAACGGAACCAACCGCTTGATCGGGCGCACCCGCCCGTTTGTATTGCGCCGCACCAAGCAGCTGATCGCCAGTGAGCTCCCCCCCAAGATCGAGATCGATATCCCACTGGAGCTGAGCAGTAAACAGAAAGCATTCTACCAGCGCACCGTCGAGGAGGTGCGCAGCCAGGTCAAAGAGGCTTACGACAGCCACGCTCCGGCCCAGGCGCGCATCATCGCCCTGACCGCCATCCTGCGGCTGCGCCAGATCTGCCTGGCGCCGGCCCTCGCCTCCCCCGGTGCCAGCGATGAATCACCCAAGCTGCTGTTTTTAACCGAACAATTGGCCGAACTGCGGGAAGAGGGGCACAGCGTACTGGTATTTTCCCAGTTCACCGGTTATCTCGATCTGGTGCAGCACGGGTTGTTGAAAGCCGGTTTCAACTGCCTCCGTCTGGATGGTTCAACACCGGTTCCCCAACGCAAACAGCTGGTACAGAGTTTCCAGAACGGGACTGTTCCCATGGTATTCCTGATCAGTCTCAAAGCTGGTGGAAAAGGACTCAACCTGACCCGCGCCACCTACGTCTACCACCTTGATCCGTGGTGGAACCCGGCCGTGGAGAATCAGGCTTCCGATCGCGCCCACCGCATTGGCCAGACCGAGCAGGTTACCATTACCCGCCTGATCATGCGTCATACCATTGAGGAAAAGATGATGGCGCTGAAGGAGCAGAAGACCAGGCTCTACAAGGCAATTCTGGAAGATGGAGCCGGCGGCGCCGGAGCAGGACTGACGCGGGAAGATTTTGACTTTTTATTGGGGTAACGGGAACAGCCGGGAAAATTGACCGTGGAAGTTTTTTATACTATCGTGTGCTGCACGGGGAACCGTGAACAGAGTTGAGGAGGCGTGACGTGGAACTAAAAAAACAGTTGGGAGAACTGCTGGTTGAAGCAGGCATCATCACCACCCTGACCCTGCAACGCGCTCTCGAAAAGCAGAAGCAGCAGCAGGGGATGCTGGGGGAAGTCCTGGAGTCCATGGGAGTGATCACCGATCAAGAGCTGATGCTGGCCCTCTCCCAGCAGTTCGACTTCAAACGGGTTGAGAAGATCGTCAACCACCACTTTGCCAAGAGCTTACTGGAGATGGTACCAGGGGAAATTGCCATCCAGAAGCTGGTGTTTCCGATCCGGGTCGATGAGCGGCAACTGTTTCTGGCCTCCAACAACCCTTTTGACCTGGAGACCTTTGACCTGCTGGGGAAGCGCAATAACCGGATCGTCACCCCGGTATTGGCAACGCGCCACGACCTGATGGAAGCGATCAAACTGCACTATCAAACCAGTGTTCCCGTCCGTGACTCAATCAAAACGGTGGTGGTGGTCGATGACGACCTGATGGATCTCCAGGCAGTGGAATTGGCGCTGATCGCGGAACAAATCAGGGTAAAATCGGTGATCGAGCCTGTGCAGGCAATGCCGCTGATCCTGGAGACCATGCCGGATCTGGTGATCTGCGACTCCATCATGCCCCACATCGATGGTTTCGGCTTGCTGCGCAAACTACGGGCCGATCAGCGTACCAGCAAGATTCCGGTGATCATGCTCACCTCCCAGGATTCGGGTGAAGACGAGAAACGAGCCATCGAAGGCGGCTGCATCGACATCATCCCGAAACCATTGCGACCGCTCAGGATTATCGCCCGGACCAAGCGGGCCCTGGCGCTCTCGGCCTACCAGGATCTGCACGGAATCGGCAGCGGGTGGTGACGATGCCAGATGGGGGAATACATTTAAAATATCTGGCCTGTTATTCGGAACAGATCACCAGCCAGGTGCAACGACTGGTGGCGGAAAACCGTCTCGGAAGCTACCTGGCGCACAAATACCCGGCCGGACACGATTGCCGAACCGACAAGGCACTCTATGATTTCACCATCGCCATCAAGAATGAGTTTCTGCGCACGGCTCAACCGTTGAGCCGGGTAGCGTACGATGGCAAGATCCACGTCATTCAGCATGCCTTGGGAAGCCATACCTTTGTATCACGGGTGCAGGGGGGAAAACTGAAGGCCAAGCATGAGATCCGGGTGGCGGCGCTCTTCAGACAAGCACCACAGGAATTTCTCCGGATGATTGTGGTGCACGAACTGGCACACCTGAAAGAAAAGCAACATAACAAGGCTTTTTACCAGTTGTGCCACCACATGGAACCGGCCTACCATCAGCTGGAATTCGACACCCGGCTCTATCTGACCCACCTGGAACAGCCGGCTAACCCACTAACTCACTAACTCATATAACTCACCCATGTTCATCTATTGCCTTGAAATCCACCTATCCCTGCCGTGCCGTTCCCTGAAAGAAAAACGGGGGATCGTCAAAAGCATTCTGGGGCGGGCCCGCAACCGTTTCAACGCCGCCTGCGCCGAAGTTGACCGCCAGGACAATCCGACGGTGGCCGTGCTGGCATTCGTGACGGTCAGTCCGGACAAGGGAGTCGCCCGCACACTGCTGGAACGTCTGGAAGAGTGGATCTATCAGGGGTGGCCGGAGGTGGAAATCATGGGGAGTGATATTTCGGAAGTTTAGTACGTTAGAAATCAATCCTGATTATCACGGTTAGAGAATCAGCTTTTCACCTTCAACGCCAGCCAGATTCCCCCCACGCTAAAGATCAGGTTGGGACTCCAGGCTGCCAGCAGCGGAGGAATGACGCCGCTGCGACCATAGGAGAGCAGCACGGCATTGACCACGAAAAAGGCAAATCCGATCGCAACGCTGGCTCCGATTCCCAGGGCGATACCGCCACTGCGGCTGTTCTTGATGGCAAAGGGAATACCGAGCAACACCATGATAAAGGCGGCAACCGGGGCAGAAAACTTGGCGTGCATCATGGTCTGGTAGCGATAGGCGTGATACCCCCCTTTGGCCAGGTTTTCCGCATACTCCCGTAACTGCTGGTAACTCAGGTTATCGGCGTTATTATCCAACACTTTCAGATCATCAACCTTAAGCTTGAGCGGCAGATCCATCTGCGCCACCTGTTTTTGAACAAAACCGGGCCCGGCACTGAAGTCTTTGACCACCGCGTCGGTCAGTCGCCACACTCCCTCCCGGTAGCTCGCCTTGGGCGCATCAACCCTGCTGACCGGATTCATATTCTTGTCCAGACTCCAGACCACCACTCCCCCCAGGGTCTTGCTGGGTGGATCAAACAGCTGGGCCTGAACGATCTGAGCATCGGAGCGAAACCAGATGTTGTTGCGCCGGAACACAGCGTTTTCACCTTGTTTTTTTATTTTAACCCGTTCGATATAATCCATCTGCTGATAACTGTCGGGCACCACCACTTCGGCATTGAACAACAGCAGCACGCTGGCTGCCGCGCCGAGCAGGAGCATCGGCTGGGCAATACGGATGAGGCTGACACCACAGCTACGCATGGCGATGATTTCACTGTTACGCGAGAGAATCCCCAGGGTCAGCAGGGTTGCCATCAGCAACGAAAACGGCGCGGTCTGGCCAATCATCTCGGGGATTTTGTAGAGGAAAAAAATAAGGATGTCGGGGAGCGCTCCCCCCGCCTTCAAGAAGCGCGGAATCTTGTCCATCATATCCAGCACAAGATAGAGGGAAATAAAACTCCCCAGGCAGAGCCCGACCATTTTAAGCCAGGCAACTGCGATATAGCGTCCCAGAATCCCCACGCTCAGCTCCGTTTCCACAGGTTACGCACCCAGGTGAGCGGTGCGCTGAAATCAACCGTTTTTTCGTGGGACGCCATCCACAGCAACCAGCAGCCAAAGGCGGCAAACAGGAGATTCGGCAGCCACATTCCGGCCGCCGCAGGAAGCGCCCCCTTTTCAACCACGGTCCGCAGGAACGACATGAGCAGATAATAGGCCAGCAGCAGAGCAATACTGATTGAAAAACCGGCTGATTTTCCCGAACGCCGGTTCTGGATACCGAGCGGCACAGCGACAATGGCAAACACCAGCGAGGCACACGGCAGGGCAAAACGGCTGTGCAATTCAGCCGCCAGCTTGCGCCGCTGGGGGAGCGGAGTAGCCACGTCCCCGCTGCGACGGGCAAGTTCAGTGACTCCCATGTCGATTTCCGTAAGCCCGCCACCAGCCGGATTGCCTCCGTTGGCAACGGTCATGGCGTATTCGCCGAAATTAATCAAACGGTACTGATTACCACCGGAGGCGCTATGGATGCTCCCCTGGGAGAGGATCAGCATCACCGGTTCACCGGCAGCTCCACCACTCACACGTCCGTTGGCAGCAAAGATCGTCAGCGGCCGTGACGGATCACGCCCGTCATTGATCAGGACCCCCCGCAACGACTTGCTCCGGTCATCATACTGTTCGCAATAGAGTATCAGTCCCGGCAGCGCATCCCAGAACACTTTTTCCCGCAGGGTGGCGGTGATATTACGGGTAACCACCGCTACGCTCAGTTTTTTGAAGGCGGCATTTCCCTTCGGCACACCGTAGAGACTAGCTCCCACCCCCAGGATGGCGGCACAGGCGCCACACAGCAGTACCGGCGGCAGCAGCTGGATCAGACTGATCCCCCCTGCCTTGAGCACCGTGATTTCGTTGTCGGCTGAAAGCCGGCCGAAGGCGAGCAACACCGCCAGCAGAAAGGCCATCGGAATCGTGAAGAGCAGAAATGAGGGGAGCAGATAGACGATCATCAGCCCCACATCGGCCAGTGGCACGCCCCGGGTCAGTACCATGTCGGTCAGCTTGATCAATCTCCCCATCAGGAGAATCATGGTAAAGATGGAGATTCCGAGCAGAAACAGGTGGGTAATTTCACGAATGATATAGAGATTGATAATACGGTTTTTCATCGGCCGGGATGATACATGACTACGGGAGGGGTGTCAAAGGGGTTGGATTGTTTTCTTTTGCTTGCCGTTCGCGATGGTCAATGATAGTTTACGCAAAATTTATCCGAGGAGAAACAACACGGTGGCTATACTGCGTTATCTGACAGCGGGAGAATCACACGGACCGCAATTAACCGCTCTGATCGAGGGGCTTCCGGCCGGCATTACGGTTGATGCCGCCAGCATAAATGGTGAACTCGCGCGACGGCAGCAGGGGTATGGCCGCGGCGGCAGGATGAAGATCGAAACCGATACGGCACGGATACTCTCCGGCGTCCGCTGGGGTGAAACCCTCGGCTCGCCGGTCACCCTGATGGTAGAGAACCGGGACTGGGTCAACTGGGATGAGAAAATGTCCGCGGACCCGATCCATCGTGGTGCGGCGCCGGCCGTTACCCGCCCGCGCCCCGGACATGCCGATCTGACCGGCGCCCAGAAATACGGGCACTCCGATGTACGCAATATCCTGGAACGCTCCAGCGCCCGTGAGACCGCCGCCCGGGTGGCGGTCGGCGGCCTGGCGAAATGTTTTCTGCGACAGGTTGGCATTACGGTTGGCGGCTATGTCACCGAAATCGGCGGGATAGCCGCCGCGGAAAGCAACCTGACACTGGAAGAACGCTGGCAACTGGCAGCTGCATCGGAGCTGTTCATGTGCGATCCGGCCTGTGAAGCGGACATAAAAGCAGCCATCGACACCGCCAAGAACAGCGGCGACACCCTGGGTGGCGTGGTGGCAGTCCAGGTAATCGGCTGCCCGCCGGGACTGGGCAGTTATGTGCAATGGGATCGCAAACTGGATGCACGCCTGACCATGGCACTGATGAGCATTCAGGCCATCAAGGGGGTTGAGGTCGGGATCGGCTTTGAAGTCGCCCGTCGCCCCGGTTCACAGGTGCACGATGAAATCGGCTACGACAGCAACCGTTGCGCCAACGGCGCCACGTCCCCCTATTTCCGCAGCAGCAACAACGCCGGCGGAATCGAAGGGGGAATGAGTAACGGTGAACCGATCCTGCTGAAAGCCGCCATGAAACCGATTCCCACGCTCTACAAGCCGCTCCGTTCGGTGGACATGCAGAGCCATGAGCCGTTTGAAGCAGCCGTGGAACGTTCCGACACCTGCGCCGTCCCGGCCGCGCTGGTGGTGGCCGAGGCGGTGGTGGCAATTGAAATCGCATCGTCCCTGCTGGAAAAGTTCGGCGGCGATTCGCTGCTTGAAATCAAGCGCAACATGGCCACCTACCGGGAGCAACTCTGCCGTGGCTGATCGTCCGATTTTTCTGACCGGCTTCATGGGGAGCGGCAAGAGCAGCGTCGGGGTACAACTGGCGGCAGCCCTGGGGGTGCCCTACCTCGACCTGGATGAGGAGATCGTCAAGACCACCGGCTGCAGCATCAATCAGTTGTTCGCCTCCCAGGGGGAAGCCCGCTTCCGGGAATATGAACATCAGCAACTGCAGGCTTGCACCCCGACCGCTAAAGCGGTCATCGCCACCGGTGGCGGGGTGGTGATTAATCCCGAAAACCGTCGTTTCATGCGCAGTCACGGCCTGGTAGTCAACCTGCAGGTATCACTGGAGCAGGTGCTCGATCGCCTGAAGCATGCCAATGACCGTCCACTCCTGGCAGGAGATGAAGGGGGAGCACGGGCAGCGGCCCTGATGCAGGAACGCGAGTCGTGGTATGCCGATGCAGATATAAGAATTGACACCAGCGGAAAATCTGTGGAAGATGTGGTCGCCGAAATTCTCTGCCTGATCTCCGCTGATGATCAGGCCAGGTTACGTTAACCGCTCCATTGCCTGCTCAAACAGCGCCAAGCACAACATATCTTGCGCACCAAAGGAACTCCCATCGTGAGCATTGTCAGCGTAAATCTCCTTGAAAACAGCTACGATATCCATATCAGCAGCGGCAACCTGCCACGACTGGGTGAACTCTGTTCCCCGCTTGGTTGCAGTTCCCGGGTGGCCCTGATTACCAATCCGATTGTCAATGGTTACTACGGTGACGCTGTTAGGACATCCCTGCAACAGGCGGGGTGCCATGTCACCACGATTGAAATCCCCGATGGTGAAGAGCACAAAAATCTGTCCACACTCTCAATGGTATATGACCAGCTGATTGAGGCAGGGCTTGACCGGAAATCATCGATAGTTGCCCTGGGTGGCGGCGTGGTCGGTGACCTGGCCGGTTTTGCCGCTGCCACCTATCTGCGCGGCATCCCGTTCGTACAAATTCCTACCACCCTGCTGGCGCAGGTTGACAGCAGCGTCGGCGGCAAAACAGCGGTCGATCACCCCCGCGGTAAGAATCTGATCGGTGCTTTTTATCAACCGAAACTGGTGCTGATCGATGCGGAAACCCTGACCACTCTTCCTCTCCGTGAATTCCGGGCCGGCATGGCCGAAGTAATCAAATACGGCGTGGCGCTTGATCCGGTATTTTTCGAGTATCTGGAAGCGAATGCTGAACGAATCGTCGCCATGGACCGTGAATGCCTGACAACCGTGATCAGACGCTGTTGTGAGCTGAAGGCCCAGGTGGTTGAACTGGATGAAAAAGAGGCGGGACTGCGGGCAGTGCTCAATTATGGCCACACCCTCGGTCACGCCTTTGAGACCTTGTGCGGATACCGGGAAATGGTGCATGGTGAGGCGGTTGCCATCGGTATGACCCTGGCAAGCCGTATCTCCGCCACCCTCGAACTCTGTTCCCGCCAGGATGCCGAACGGATCGAAGCATTATTGCACCGCTTCGGGCTCTCCACCACGATACCGGATGCGGACCGCCAGCAACTGATCCACGCCATTGCCACTGACAAGAAAAGTCGGGGGGGAACCATCAATTTCATCGCCAATCAGGGGATTGGCCACTTTACGGTCATTCCACGCACCCCTGACGAGCTTCTGACCTTGTGCGGTCTCTAGGAGTAACTCATGCAACAGGATACTACCTCATTCTGGTCTGACATTAAAACACTGGATGCCCGTTTGGCAGAAAACCCCGACTCCTTCTGTTTTGCACAGTTGGCCGAGGTGTATCTCAAGGTCGGCATGACCGATGAAGCGCTCCATTTAGCCCGCCAGGGTACCCGGCGCCACCCCCGCTACCTGGCCGGACAACGCACCCTGGCCATGGCGTGCCATGCCAAGGGGTTGCAGGACGAATGTTGCACTGCCCTGGAGCAGGTCACAGCAGCACTTCCCGAAGACCGTCAGTCACAGCAGATGCTGGCGCAGCTCTATCTGCAAGCAGGGGATACGGCGGCGGCAGTGCACTGTTTCCGGACCATACTCGATTTTACCCCCGATGACAGCCAGGCAGTGTTTGAATTGCAGGCACTGCAACCAGTGGGGGCTGTGGTAACCACAGCTACAGATGAAGAAATCATCGAAGAACTGGATGAGGCCGACATACTTGAGGTTGATGAACTCGACCTGATCGAAGAAGAGGAGAGCGAGGAAGAGCTTCCTGCTGTAGCGGCTGTAGCGGCAACTCCGGCGCCAGCCATGCAGCACGACCCGCTCTCCACCGTCACCCTGGCGGAACTGTACGTCAAACAGGGCTTTGTGGATAAGGCGCTGATCATCTATCGGGCCGTGGTGGCCGATAACCCGGGCAACCAGGAAGTACAGGCGCGGATAGCCCAACTGGAAGCAACCTTTGCAACTCCTGCTGCAACAGCGCCGGAGATCGAAAGCGAGACCGTTGCCAGCGTCCCCCCGCTCTTCCTTGAGCCGGAAGCGGCGGCTGCGGATATGCTGCCGATCGAAACCCCTTCTCCCTCCCCGTTCATTAGCGAACTGGTGACAGAGGAAAACCTGATCGGACAGGAAACAGATCTGCCAACGAACGGCAGAGCCGATGCTGCCATAGCGACCCTTACCACATGGCTGGATAATATCAGGAGGATTACATCATGCCGCTAAGATCTATGCTGGAGACGATTCTTTCGTCAGTTGAGGGGGCACTTTCCGTCATGATCATGGCCTACGACGGGATTCCGATTGATGAAATCAGCCGGGAACAGAATGAGATCGACATGCAGTTGCTGTCGGTTGAATATGCAACCGTCCTCAAGGAAATCAAGCGGGCGGTGGAGGTCATCAAAGCCGGTGACCTGGAAGAAGTTTCCATCACCACCTCACAGACCTGCGTCATGATCCGCGTGATCAACGACGAACTGTTTGCGGTACTGATCATGAAGCGCGACGGCAATTTTGGCAAAGGGCGCTATCTGCTGCGCATGAAATCCGGTGACATGGCAAGGGAGCTTTCCTGACATGAAATTCCTGGTACTTCACGGCCCCAACCTGAATATGCTCGGTCGTCGCGAACCGGAAATTTACGGTGCCCTGACCCTGGAACAGATCAACCATTCGTTGACTGATCTGGCAGGCGAACTCGGCTGCCAGCTCGATTTTTTCCAGTCCAATTCCGAAGGAGCCCTGGTTGATACGATTCAGGCGGCCTACGGAAAATACAGCGGCATCGTGATCAATCCTGCCGCCTATACCCACACCAGCATTGCTCTGCGCGATGCACTGGCTGCAGTAGCTATCCCTTTTGTGGAAGTCCATCTTTCCAACATCCACCGCCGTGAATCATTTCGCCACATCAGTCTGACCGCACCCCTGGCGATCGGACAGATCTGCGGTTTCGGTCACGAAAGTTATCTGCTCGGCTTACGGGCACTTTTTAGCGCCAGTAAATCTGCGACACACCAGCCATAATCGGCTGAATCCGGATGTTTACTTCTTTCCATCTCACTTTTCGTAAAAACTATTTGGCGGGAACGTTTCATTTATGCTAAAAGACAGGCGCTCACGACTCACCCCATTTTTCCAGGCAGCCGGTGCCGATGCCCTGCTGGTGACCAACCTGAAAAACATCCGCTATCTGTGCGGATTCACTGGTTCCGAAGGAGTATTACTGCTGACACCGGAACAGGGGTGGTTCTTGTGCGATTCCCGCTACACCACCCAGGCGGCCCGCGAGGTGCAGGGAGTGGCAGTACGAGAGTTTTCGGTCAAATATGAAGCGCTCTGTACATTGATCACGGAAGAAAAATTTCAGCGGGTGGCCTGTGAAGGTGACCATCTGACGGTAACGGACTTTGTGCAGCTTTCAAAACGGATCGCCCCCTGTGCTCTGACAACCTTTGAAGGAACGCTCCATACCATCCGCTCATGCAAAGATGCGGAGGAGATTGACCTGCTGCAACAGGTCGCTACCCTCGCTTCCACCGCATTAGCCACGATTCTGCCACTGATCCGCCCCGGCATCCGCGAGTGCGATCTGGCCCGGGAACTTGAATTTGAGATGCGCCGCAGCGGTGCTGACAGCATCGGCTTTGAATTTATCGTTGCCTCGGGTGAACGTGGGGCACTCCCCCACGGAGTCGCTTCCAGCAAGCTTCTGCAAGCGGGAGAACTGGTAACCATTGACTTCGGAGCAGTTGCCAAGGGGTATCATTCCGACGAAACCGTGACGGTGGCGCTGGGGACACCGGATCCTGAGATGGCGGCCATTCACCGGATTGTCAAACAGGCCCATGACCTGGCGATTGAGGCGGTTAAACCGGGAATCAGTTGCCGCGAGCTGGATGCCATTGCCCGCCAGCACATTGCTTCAGCCGGCTACGGCGAATATTTCGGACATGGACTCGGTCACGGTGTCGGGCTTGATATTCACGAAAAACCGACCCTGTCGCCACGCAGCAACGCCGTGGTGGAGCAGGGAAACGTCATCACCATCGAACCGGGAATCTATCTTCCGGGTCGCGGTGGAGTACGCATTGAAGATACGGTGGCCGTAACCGCTACCGGTTGTACGATTCTTACCAGCATGCCCAAAGACTTGATCTGTTTGTAACTATGCTATCAACAACCATAAAAGGAGAAACAGCGATGGACATCAAGGATCTTAAATTATTAATAAAAACAATTACCGAAACCGACATCAGCGAATTCAAGATTGAAAACGCCGAAGAAAAGATTGTGATCCGCCGCGGCCCCAAAACCGAATACGTCAGCGTAGCCGCTCAGGCACCGATGTATGCCGCCGCTCCCCAGGCCACCATGGCAGCGCCAGCTGCTGCGTCCGCTGCTCCGGTCGCAACCGCCGCCGCAGCTCCGGCAGGCGAAACCATTAACTCCCCGATTGTCGGCAGCTTTTACCGGGCACCGGCTCCCGACGCCGCCCCTTACGTGGAAGTAGGTCAAATCGTGGAAAAAGGACAAACTCTCTGCATTGTTGAGGCAATGAAACTGATGAACGAGATCGAAGCGGAATTCCGCTGCAAGATCGTCCAGATCTGCAAGGAAAACGCCCAGGCTGTCGAGTTTGGCGACCCCTTGTTCGTCATTGAAAGGGCGTAGCATGTTCCATAAAATCCTGATAGCAAACCGTGGCGAAATTGCGGTCCGTATCATTCGGGCCTGCAAGGAACTGGGGATCAAAACCGTGGCGGTCTATTCACAGGCTGACTGCAACTCGCTGCACGTCAAACTGGCGGATGAAAGTGTCTGCATCGGACCAGCTCCCAGCACCTTGAGTTACCTCAATATCAATGCCATCATCAGCGCCGCCGAACTGACCGATGCCGAAGCGATTCACCCCGGCTACGGGTTTTTGTCGGAAAATGCCAATTTTGCCGAAATCTGCGAAAAATGCGGCATCACCTTTATCGGCCCGACCGCCGAAAGCATGCGGATCATGGGGGATAAGATCAGCGCCCGCCAGGCGGTTATCAAGCAGGGTGTCCCGATCCTCCCCGGCACAAAGGAAGCGGTAACCTCGGTTGACGAGGCGGTCAAGATTGCCAAGGAGATCGGTTTTCCGGTGATTATCAAGGCAACCGCTGGTGGCGGCGGGCGTGGCATGAAGATCGTCCATTCCCAGGCTGCGCTCCCCAACGCCTTTGCCACGGCCCGCGCCGAAGCGCAGGCCGGTTTTGGCAATCCGGAAGTGTATATCGAAAAATACTGCGAGCAACCGCGCCACATCGAAATCCAGGTCCTGGGTGACAAGCATGGCAATGTGATCCACCTGGGAGAACGGGATTGCTCCATCCAACGCCGGCATCAGAAACTGCTGGAAGAAGCGCCTTCCACAATTTCGACTCCCGAACTCCGGGCAGCCATGGGGGCGGCAGCGGTCAAAGCGGCTGCAGCGGTTAACTACAACAGCGCCGGAACCGTGGAATTCCTGGTTGACAAGCAGAACAATTTCTATTTTATGGAGATGAATACCCGCATTCAGGTTGAGCATCCGGTCACCGAAATGGTCACCGGGGTTGACCTGGTACGGGAGCAGATCCGCTCCGCAGCCGGATTGCCGTTGCGTTACAAGCAGGAAGACATCAAGATCAGCGGCCATGCCATCGAATGCCGGATCAATGCGGAAGACCCCCTCAAGTTCACCCCTTGCCCAGGCAAGATAACCGCCTACCACACCCCGGGGGGACTCGGTGTTCGCGTTGATTCGTTTGTGTATGACAACTATACGGTTTTACCGCATTACGATTCCATGATTGCCAAGCTGATCGTCCATGCCGAGACCCGCGAAGACGCCATCAAACGCATGGCACGGGCGCTGGATGAGTACATTATCGAAGGGATCAAAACAACGATATTTTTTCACAAGCGGATCATGTCCAATAAGGATTTTATTGAAGGCAATATTGACACTTCGTTTCTCGAACGGATTGTACTGGAGTAACCAATGGATATCCCTGAAGAATTACTGTATTCAAAAGAACATATCTGGGCAAGGGTCGAGAATGGCCGCGCCGTGATCGGCATTACCGACTTTGCCCAGGAGGAACTGGGAACAATTTCCGGCATTGAATTACCGGAAGATGGTGATGAAATCGAACGGGATGATTCCATCGGTTCCATTGAGGCACATAAAACTGTTGCCGACATCTATGCTCCGTTTTGTGGCACGGTGGTCAGCGTCAATCAGGAGGCGCTTGACACCCCATCCCTAGCCAATGATGACCCGTACGACGGCGGATGGTTATTGGAAATTGAGCTTTCCGACCGGGAGGAGCTGAAAACGCTCCTGTCTGCCGACGATTATGCGGACTATTGTGAAAACAGTGATTAGAAATAATCTGAAAATATGATAGTGTGGGCGAGATTTTCATCTCGCCTTTTTTTATGAAAGGAAAAATGACGTGAAACGTATCATTTTTGCTTGTTGCAGCATGGCATTAAGCCTGCCGGTGATGGCACAAGCCGCAGAGTCAAATTACTCGCTCACCCTGGCGCAAGCCATAACCATGGCAGCCGAGAAAAATCTTGACGTACGCGCCGAGCGTTATAATCCCGCCCAGTTTGAAGCCGACATCCGGCGTAACCTGTCGCTGTACGACCCGCTCCTTTCCCTCCAGACCAGCTATGGCTCCGATGCAACCAACTGGAACAGCTCCGTCGAAGTTGACCAGTTTAACCTGAACAGTTCCTTAAGCCAGCAATTCTGGACCGGCGGCACTGGTGCGATTTCCTTCAGCAACGCCTACAGCGGCTCCAGTGGCAGCAGTCGCTGGCAGAGTAAACTGGGAGGGAGTATTACCCAGCCGTTACTGAAAAACAGTGGCCGCGAAACGACTGAAATAACGATCAACGTATCACGCCTTTCAAAGTATGCCTCCCTGGAAAGACTGAAAACAAAGCTGATAACTACGATTGCCCAGGTAAAAAACGAATATTACAAACTTTCCACCGTTCGTGAGCAACTGGAAGTCAAAAAAGTATCCCTGGCACTGGCACAAAAAATATTGCAGGAGACCAAGGCACGGGTGGCAGCCGGAGTACTGCCGGCCATGGAGATTCTGAATGCCGAATTCGGGGCGACCTCCCGTGAAAAGGACGTGATCACGGCAGAAAAAGCGGTCAAAGACCAGATCGACACACTGCGCCTGATTCTGCAACTGGAAGGTCATGGTGAAATCATCGCCACCGATCTTCCCACCAAGGAGCGCATACCTGTTTCAGAAGCGGATGCGACCGCCAGGGCGCTGCTCCGCCCGGAAATACGTGAATCCAAACGTAATCTGGAAATCTCGGAGTTGCAGAGCCGCGTTTTCAGCAACAATCTCAAACCGGATATTTCCCTGTCAGCCTCGGCCGGTGTCACCGGGCAGGAATCGAACTATCAGCGCAACTTTGAAGACCTGACAACCTTTAATCACCCGGTCTGGAGTATCGGCCTGAACCTGAACTACCCTTTGGGGAACAACGCGGCTGAAAATGATTACCGCAAGAGCAGGCTGAAATCAGAGCAGATCCGCCTGCAGATCAGAAGCTTGGAGGAAACTGCCAGCAATGAAGTGCGTGCCGCAATCAGAAATCTGGATACCGGCTACAAACAGATTGAAGTTGCCGACCGTGGCCGTGCCTTTGCAGAGGAGCGTTTACGCGCTTTTATGCGTAAAAACGAAGTTGGTCTGGCAACCACCAAAGATGTGCTTGATGTGGAAAATGATCTGGCCAACGCCAAAATCGACCAATTAACGGCACTGGTGGGGTATAACAACGCCATTACACAGCTCTGGCAGGTAACGGGGGAATTGCTGGATCGTGAAGGAATCACCGTTGTTGAGGGGGATTCCGACAAGCTGTATTCGGCGGTACGCTGATGCTCAGAATTGGCCGCATCGCATACTCAAACTGCACCCCGCTTTTTCTGGCCTTGCAGAGACATTTCCCCACTACCGGCTACTCATTTGTCCATGGTGTGCCGGCTGAACTCAACGCCATGCTCCGCACCGGCAAAATTGATGTGTGCCCTTCCTCCTCCTTTGAATACGCGCTCAACCCCGAGCGCTACCAGATTTTCCCCCATCTTTCCATCAGCAGCAGCGGTGCTGTCAAAAGCGTGCTGCTCTTTTCATCACGCCCGATCCATCAGCTTGACAACACTACGATCTGCGTCAGCACAGAATCGGCAACCTCGGTCAACCTGTTAAAAGTGCTGATGCAACAGTATATCGGTTGCAGCTGCAATTATATCCAACAAACACCACATCTTGCCCCCCCCCATCACGCCATGCTGCTGATCGGTGATGCCGCACTGAAACAATCACTCTCCCCCAGCCATGAATATGTGTACGATCTTGGTCAATTGTGGCATGACTGGACCGGCTTACCGTTTGTCTTTGCCCTGTGGCTTTGCTCGCGCGCCAGTGTTGAAAAATCTTGGCATGAGCTTTGCTTTTTGAATCAAATACTGGAACAGGCCAAACGATTGGCAGCCACTGAATATGAAAGCAGCGCAGAGCTTTCTCCCGAAGTAGCCTGGATGGGAAGGGAAGCGCTGATCGACTACTGGCGCAGTAACATTTCCTACGAACTGGATCAGGAACAAGTCTGCGGTCTACAGCTGTATTACGAGAAATTGTTCCAAGCCGGCTTGATCCCAGCCATCCCTGAACTTGTTTTTTTGACAGCCATCCCTGATAAACAGGATACGTGCATTAACGGGAAATGACGTAACATATCCCGTACCATGCCGCAGCACGGTGATTCCATGACAGATCCGAAACATAGTAAAACCGCATGGAAAGATTCCATGCTCAAGATGGTTGTTATGCGCAACAAGGGAGCGGGGAGTTCGTCATTTAATCTCGATGATTGCTGTACCCGTGTTGCGGTGGTTGCCCGCACCCGCTGGATCATGCTCTGCGTGGTGGCGGTGTACGCCATAATAGCTGCCACAAGTTATTCCATGAGCAGCATCGGCTTCTGTTTCTCAACTCGCCAAACTTTTTTCCTGTTTCTCACCTTTGCACTGGTCATGCTCTATAACACCGGTTTGAGTAAAGCCTGTGTCTTCATGCAACATTTTTCAAGTCACATCCATATCCAGATTGGTTTCGACCTCCTGTTTGTCACGGTTCTGATTCACTTTACCGGCGGCATCATCAGCTGGTTCTGGCCGGTCTACCTGCTGGTAACCCTGGAAGCAGCCTTTCTGTTTGAAGACAAGCGCGATGTCTGGCTGAGCGGCACCCTGGGAGCAGTACTCTACGGTTCACTTCTGGTAGCCGAAGGATTCGGAGTGCTGCCGCCGGTAAAAATGCCGTTTATCGACTCCTCGCTCTACCATTCATCTCTGTTGCAACTCCTGCAATGGCTCTGGGTGGCAGGCATGAATGCCACCGTCGCTTTTATCGGTGCCTTTCTGATGGAGATCATCCGCCGGAACCACCAGATGGTCAAAGAGAGTGAAGAGGCACTGCACGGTTTTATCAATACCGCCAATGACCTGATTTTTTGTTGTGATTCCACTGGCAAGCTGATCTACGCCAACCAAATCTGTCGCGACATGCTCAACTTTGGACATATTGAACACGGAAACCACCTGCTGTTTGATTTTGTCACCGATGAGTACCGGGAAAAACTCAATAAACACTTCTTCAGAGTCCTCAATGAACAGCATTCACATCACATCGAACTCCAGCTTTCGATCAGCGGTATCGATTCCATATTTGTGGAAATGAGCTTGTCATCCAGCAGACAGGACACGGGAACTACGGTTGTCTGGGGGGTCTGCCGCGACATAACCGAACGTAAAATTGCCCAGCACGAACTCTATAAACTGGCCCATCACGACATCCTGACCGGACTTCCCAACCGGGTGCTGCTGGAAGACCGTTTGCAGCAGGCAAAAGCATTGGCACACCGCACCGCCAGCTTGTTTGCCGTGCTGTTTCTCGATCTTGATCGTTTTAAAATCATCAACGACACCCTGGGGCACTCCATTGGAGATGAACTGCTGCGCATGGTAGCACTGCGCCTCAAGTCTGCCCTGCGCGAGACAGACACCGTGGCGCGCATTGGCGGTGACGAGTTTATCATCCTGCTGCTTGAAACCAGGAACAGGGAAACCATCAAGGTGTTGTCGGACAAAATAACCCGATCACTGACCCTCCCCTTTAAACTGCGGGATCATGAGCTGTTTATCACCACCAGCCTCGGAATTTGCGTCTATCCCGAGGATGCCGAGAGTACTGATGACATGATGAAAAAGGCTGACATTGCCATGTATCATGCCAAGGCATTGGGGAGAAACAACGCGCAATTTTATAGTGACGACATGGATCAGAACGCCTCACGACGCTTCATGATTTCCAACAGCCTGCGCCGCGGACTGGAACAGCATGAGTTCCGGGTCTATTACCAGCCGAAAGTCGATGTAACCAACGGTCATATCGTCGCCATGGAAGCACTGGTGCGCTGGGAACATCCAGAGCTGGGGCTGCTCTCGCCAATTGAGTTCATCCAGTTGGCAGAGGAAAACGGGCTGATCATGCAATTGGGAGAATGGGTCTTACGGGAATCATGTGCACAAAACATGAGATGGCAGGCTGAAAAACTGATTGACATGCGGGTGGCGGTAAATCTTTCCGGTTACCAACTCCAGCATACCGCGCTCCTGGAAACCATTCGCCGGGTCTTGTCTGAAACCGGCATGTCCCCCAACCATCTGGAGCTGGAAATAACCGAAAGCGTGATCATGCAAAATCCCGATTTTGCCGTATCGGTTCTGAATGAGGTCAGCAACATGGGAATTCATATTTCCATTGATGACTTCGGCACCGGTTATTCGTCGCTGGCCCACCTCAAACGTTTTTCGGTCAACACCCTCAAGATCGATAAATCGTTTGTCAGGGATGTGGACCTAAGCTCCACCGATGCCGCCATTGCCACCGCCATTATCGCCATGGGGAACAGCCTCAACCTGAACGTCATCGCTGAAGGGGTGGAAACAGAGGCGCAATTCGATTTCTTAAAGGAAAACAACTGTCACCAGGTGCAGGGATATCTGTTCAGCAGACCGTTACCGGCCGAGGAGCTGCGTGAATTATTACTGCTCAACAAAGATAAACTGGATGCACTACTGGCCAACGATTTATTACAATCACCGTAATTTTTTTATTGACATCCAAGCACATTTCCAGTATTTTGTGCATCTGTTTTGGGGCTGTAGCTCAGCTGGGAGAGCGCCTGACTGGCAGTCAGGAGGTCGACAGTTCGATCCTGTTCAGCTCCACCAAAAATTCACGCATCTAGCTGACATTGCTAGGTGCGTTTTTTTATTTAATGGACCATTATTTCCGAGTGATGCGCAAAATGGTACATGCACTCGGAAGGCTATGCCGCTTCAGCAACACTTCCTCCAGAGGAAAGGCCCGAAGGGTAATCAACAGGGGGGAAATGCCATGCGAAGTCGTCGTAGTTTTTTCCCTTGTGCACCAATGCTGTGACAGATCAAGATGCGACATTGTTACCCCGTATTCCTCAATCCCGCGGAAATACCACTGATAGTCGCAGCCAGCACGTAATTCAACTCCTCGCTTTCGTCCCCCGCCCGTTTTCTTCGCAGCAATTCGATTTGAATCAGGCTCAACGGATCCAGATAGGGGTTTCGCAGGCGGAGGGAGCGCGCCAGAGGCGGATTGCTCTCCAACAGACGTGACTGACCGGTAATCTCCAGCACCATCCTGCGGCTGCATTGATATTCCTCGACCACCATGCCAAACACCCGTTGCCGTAGTTCCTTATCCGGCACCAGATTGGAGTAAAGGCGGGCCAGCGCCAGGTCTACCTTGGTCAGGGCCAGTTCCACGTTTCGGATCACGTCGTAGAAGAACGGAAAGTTGTTTATCATGTCACCAAGCAGCTTTTTCTCCTCGTTCCCTTTTTCCGCAAAGCGTTTCAAGGCATGACCGACGCCAAACCAGCCGGGAATTACCAGGCGGCTCTGCATCCAGCCGAATCCCCACGGAATAGCCCTCAAATCGGAAAGATCGCGCGTAACACCCCGGCGAGCCGGGCGTGAGCCGATCTTGGCCAGCTCGAACTCCAGCACCGGCGTTCCCCGCTCAAAGTAGGGGATAATATCGGGGTTTTCGGCGATATTGGCACGGTAGAAACGGAAGGCATCTGCCGAGATCTCGTCCAGCGCGCGTTCCCACCGGGAATCCGATGCTGCACCCGTGAAACCGGGACGCGCCAGGGCTTCGAGCGATGCCGCCACCATCAGTTCAAGGTTCCGCTGGGCCAGGGAGGCTTCCGAGTATTTCCAGTTAATGACCTCACCCTGCTCGGTAATCTTGAGAGAACCGCTGAAGGCGCCGGGCGGCTGAGCGACGATTGCCCGATGGGTCGGGCCACCGCCACGACCAACGGTACCGCCACGGCCGTGAAACAGCACCAGCTTCACTCCGCATTCCATCGCCACCCGGTGTAATTCCTGATGCGTCTTATAAATCTCCCAGGAGCTGGTGAGCATGCCGCCATCCTTGTTGGAATCGGAATAGCCGAGCATAACCTCCTGCCTGCGCCCCCACGAGTCAAGGAAAGGCGCATATTCCGGCAAGGTCCACAGGGTACGGCAGATGCCAGGGGCGTTGCGCAAATCCTCAATTGACTCGAACAACGGAACCGGCATCAGCCCTGGGTCGCCCTGTCCATCCGCCGCGACCCGTACGCCGCACAGTTCCATAAGCCAGATCAACGAGAGAATATCCTGGACGCCGGATGCGCCGCTGATGACGTAGCTCTGCAGTGCTTCGGGAGGATACTGGCGCTTCAAGGCGGCAATGGCCCGCAGCGTATCAAGAAGTTCTATTGTTTCCGTGCTCGGCTGTGCCGGCAGTACGTTTGACGGGGTGGTGCAGGTAGTGCAGCCTGCCGCCAGTTCGGAGACCGCCTTCGCGTGAATCCTGGCATGCTGGCGAATGTCGAGGCTGTGCAGGTGAAACCCGAAGGTTGCCACCTGGCGCAGGAGTGGCTCGATCAATGCGCTTGCCAGCCGTTCGCCTCTTTCGGCAACCAGGCTATCCCTGATGAGCCGCAGGTCATTCCCGAAATGAGCGGCAGAGGGATAGACATCCGGGTGGTCCGGCTCAAGCAGGGTTCGACGTAGCCGGTGCAGCATATACCCGGCCATCCGCCGGTACTGCTCACACTCCGGAATCGAAGCATTCTCCGCACCATTGGTGCTCAGAATCGCCTGATAGTCAGCCACGGCCTGTGCCAGTCCCGGGGTAACCGGCTTACGGCACACCGAGGGGGTCAGAAGGCGGCGCAATTCTTCAAGTGATGAAATGTACACCCCTAAAATTGTTTCTCTCGCCTTCTGCAACGCCTCACGGGTGGAGTCGGCGGTAACATAAGGATTGCCGTCCCGGTCTCCGCCGATCCAGGAACCGAAGCGGACAACGGTCGGCAGTTCACCGGGTGGGATTTCACTGCCATAGGTTTCCCGGAACGCCGCCGCCATATCCACATACAGATCATTAATCGGCGTAATCAGCGAATCGGGATAGTGGTCAAGCCCCATCTTGATCTCATCCAGTACCGTCGGCTTGCGGCGGCGGACCTCGTCGGTCTGCCACAGGGCGGTAACCTCGGAAAGAATGGCATTCTGGCTCTGCAAGACATCGGCGTCGGTGAGCGGCAGCCGGTCAAGCGCCTCCAGTTCGTGCGCTATGCGCCGTTGCTTGAAATGGACGACACGCCGCGCAACGTCGGTGGGATGGGCGGTAAACACCGGGACGACCTGCACCTGCCGCAGCAATTTGAGCGCCTCATCACCCGATATTCCGGCCGTATTCATACGCAAAAGGGTGCCGCGCAGCGAACCTGGCTTATCGAATTCACCGCAAGCAAGGGAAGCCGCCCGTCTCCGGCGTTTACGGTGGTTTGTTTCTGCAAGGTTGGTAAGTTCGAAATAGGTGGAGAATGCCTTGACGATCTGGTAGGTCTCGGCGATGGTCATCCGGGCGATGACCTGAACAGCCCGCTCCTGGAGTTCAACTTCGCCGGGAAAATCAAGGCCGGCCATGCTCTGCTCATCATTTATCTGGCGATGCTTGATCGCGAGGTGGCGTAACTCTTCCTCTGCCACAAACGCGGGCTCTCCGGCCTGTTCCCGAATAACCGTCCCCAGCAGACGCCCCAACGAGCGAACATCACGCCGCAACGGCACTTCCCGCAACTCTGTATCGCTGCTGGTAAGTTCCTCAAGACGCGCCGTCTGATCATCAGCTTTCCAGAATATTTCATTGTCACTCATGATATTCACCCCTCCCCCCAACGGTTCGACACTGACAGTTTCCAAACGAAGTAACAATATAATCAGTGCCACTCAGCGTGGCACCCGGCGGCATTTGCTTACTACTACCGACTCACTCTACTCCCTTGCGCAACGGCTCAAACAGGTACTCCAACCCGTTTACCTTTATCTCGTACACCGTTTGCAGCATGCTACCCAAAGCTCCGGCAGGGAATCCTTTTTTGGCAAACCAGACCACATACGGCTCCGGCAGATCAATCAGCAACCATCCCTGATATTTTCCAAACGGCATCCGCATGGCAGCCAGCTTCATCAACTCCTGACCGTCACCGGCACACGGCAGGCACGGTTGCAAGTGATCCTGGCTCATACGGTTCCCATCTTCACGACCAGCATAGTTTCGTAGGTCGTACCGCCACAATTCAGGTACAACATCCCTTCCGTAATCGTAATTTCCCAGTTGATAACCCGTTTAAGCGTGTTTGCCAGGGTCACAAGATAGGCATGATCAATGGTTACCACCGTCAGATTCTTAAGTTTACCGAGTAAGGGCAAATGGTTCTGCTCCCACATATTCAAGGCTTTACCGCTTGCCAGCAGTTTAACCTGTTCGGCATGACGAGCAGCCTTGTTGATCCGGTCTGATTCGGGCAAGCCTACTTCAATCCACAGCTTTGTCCGGTCGTCAGGACTCTTGACCCACAGATCAGGTTCTTCCGGCGCACATAACCCCTTGGTAAAAACCAGTTCCGGTTCATACCAGAGCGCAAACGCCAGAATGCGTGCCACCATTCGTTCCGCTGTTTCGGAAGGATGTTGTGCAACGGTTAACGAAATTGTTTCATAGACACCTTTATCAATGTCTGACAACTGCAGTGTAGCGCGATAAATGGTAGACGGGAGAGCCATGCTTGGTTACCTTTTCCTGAAAACATAATGATTACGCATAAATTACCGGATAGTGATAGTTCCACAAACCAAAAGAGGGCCGGCGAAAATTCACCGACCCTCTTGATCTTCCTGCAGTGTGATGTGTCGCCTACAGCCGACACGTCACCCATTCAACTTACTTCTTTTTCTTGGATTTAGCAGGCAACTTGATCGGCGCATCGGTATCAGCGCCTGTTTTTTTCAAGGTACCGGCATCCCAGCGGTTCAGGTCATGGGCGATATTATGGCAATCGCCGCACTTGGTGAAGCGTGCCAGCATTCTGGCAGGATGTGGTGAACCGTGGCAACCCTGACAAGCCGGAATCATTTTGTGCTTATCCTTATGACAGGTTACGCAGTTCACGGCGCCATGTTTGGTATCGGTCTGTTTATGCAGTTCAAATGCTTTCTTGTGACATGAACCGCACATTGCGTTAGGCGTATCGGATGGGTAGGTAACCGCTGTCGGCATATGTGCCTGGTGGCAGCGTTTGCAGTCAGTTGCCGTCATTTGCGGGCTGTGCGGTTTGTGACACTGTGTGCACTGGGGGATTTTTCCGTGCACATTGTGACAGAAGCTGCAGGCCAGCTTGGAATGCTTGCTCGGTACCTGTTTCAGCTTGACAATCTGCTGGGTGTGGCAGGTGAGACATTCATCGGTGACGTTATTGGCCAGCTTGATGTTTTTCGGTGTGTGGGGATTGGTGTGGCAACGGAGACAGTTAGTCAGATTGTAGTGCGGCTTGCCGCTGTGACACTGATTACACTGGGGAATGTTGTTTTTCACGGACGGACGGTGACCAGCGTGGCAATCCTGACAGGAAATCTCGGTTTTGTGTTTACCACCACCTGCTGCAATATCCGCAGGTTGTGCCGCATGACACTTGACGCAGTCATTGACGGAAAGCGCCACTTTTTCAGCCGGGTCGGCAGCAAAAGCAAATGCAGCCAAGGCGACGGTCGCTGCCACTGAAGCCAGCACGACTCTCATTGTTGAAACCAGTTTTTTCATTGTTCCTCCTCGAAGTTTGATGTACCGATTCATTCATTGAATAGGTTTCGCAAGACTAAATATCAGGCATAATCGACGCCGGATTCTGCCACCAATGATACTATCCGTCAACCAAAAACTGTATACGGTATACTATCTATCCCTTCAATTTTGCTATAAAACAAGACCGATAGAGTCTTGTTGTCGATGAATCACTTGACAGGGGCAAGCTGCATCTGGTAAGTACTCTTTCACATCAGGGCGCATAGCTCAGCGGGAGAGCACTGCCTTCACACGGCAGGGGTCGCAGGTTCGAACCCTGCTGCGCCCACCACAGCAAACAGACAATGGGTTACGATCCGCTCGTAGCCCAATGTTTTTTCTTCTTCGTACCATCCCCTCATAAGCGCCCGTAGCTCAGCTGGATAGAGTCCCTGGCTTCGAACCAGGTTGTCGGCCGTTCGAATCGGTCCGGGCGCGCCATCTACCAACAGGGGCATTTTCTCAAAGGAAATGCCCCTGTTTTATGGAGCTGATCCCCCCTCAACTACTGACTGAACCCAAGCAATCAAACTCCCTCCCCAACTCTCACATGTCCGTAAGAATCCGAACATTACCTCCCAAATACTGGAATCAGTAACCGGATAATGTATACATGGAGTCTCCCGAACAAAAATCTTGACCCGTCTATTACTTCACGGTTTAGCGTTGTCCTTGTCATGGCCATGACATACATCACTCATACTTGTAAAGGAGAACGAACTATGAAACCAACCGTAACCGTGGAGGAGTGGGTAGCCCGTTTCAAGGCCATCGGCCTGGATCAGGCGGCAATGGAGAGATGGCACCGCCTGTTTGAACAGGAAAACCCGGCCGGCCATCAGAGCTTTCTGGAGTGGCTGGAACTGCCGACGGACAGGATCAGCGACATCAGGGCGAAATCCGCCTGATATTTTCTCGCCCCCGGCACAGCGCCGGGGGCCTTTTGGAGCGTAGTATGTACCGCATTTCCCAACTGGCCCGGCAGTTCGGCCTCTCCCGCAGTACGTTGCTTTACTACGATCGCATCGGCCTGCTGTCGCCATCGGAGCGCAGCGAGGCGGGGTATCGCCAGTACTCCCCCGCTGATCGGGGCCGGCTGGAGTCGATCTGCTC
>DAINBV010000064.1:0-30639 GCA_036732725.1 Geobacteraceae bacterium
CTGCTGGCCGGCAACAACCGGGACATCATACTGTTTGTCAGACGGGATGATGGCCGGTTGCTGGAAGCCAATCAATCCGCGGTGAAAGCCTATGGCTTCAACCATGCCGAACTAATGGAAATGAAGATCCAACAATTGCGCGCAGAAGCCAACAGTGAGCTGACCGACCGTCAGATGGAGGATGCAGATTCCCAAGGGATCCTTTTTGAGACGCTCCACAGACGCAAGAATGGCAGCACCTTTCCGGTGGAAGTCAGCTCGCGGGGAGCAGACCTGGGTGACACCCGCATCCTGGTGAGCGTAATTCGCGACATTACCCGGCGCAAACAGGCTGAAAAAGAGCTGCGGCAGGCCCATGAAGAGCTGGAGTTGCGTGTCATCGAACGAACCCAGCAACTGGAAGATGCCATTGATAATTTACTGGAAGAAACCCAGGCACGGATCAAGACCGCTGAAATGCTGCGGGAGCAGGAACGAATGCTGATCCAGCAGAGCCGGCAGGCTGCCATGGGTGAAATGATCGGTAATATCGCCCACCAATGGCGACAGCCGCTCAATACCCTGGCTCTGTTTACGCAACGGATCGGTTTTTTTTACGGATCCGACCGATTCGACAAACAGTTTCTCGATGACTCCGTCACCAAGTCGATGGACATCATCAACTACATGTCCCGCACCATCGATGACTTCAGAAACTTTTTCTCACCTGATCGCGAAAAAACATATTTCAGGGTAGCTGAAACCATCGGCAAAGCGCTCTCACTGGTTGAGGCGAGCTTCAAGGAGCGCCAGATACAGGTCGAGCGTATATTACTTCAGGATGATGTTACCATCCATGGTTATCAGAACGAATTTGCCCAGGTATTGCTTAATCTGTTTATCAATGTCCGGGACATCGTCAACGAGCGCCACATCACCTCACCCCGCTTAATTGTTTCCGTCTCAACGGAAAACGATGTTACTGTTGTCACCATTACCGATAATGCCGGCGGTATCCCCGATGAAATCATCGAACGGATCTTCGAACCGTATTTCACTACCAAGGGGCCACAGCAAGGGACCGGAGTTGGCTTGTACATGTCCAAAATCATGATTGAAAAGAACATGGGGGGAAAAATTACCGCCCGTAACACCGGTGAAGGGGCCGAATTCAGAATCGAGGTATAACATGATTAAAAAACATACTCTTTCCATGCTGATAATCGAAGATGAGAGCGATGCCTGCGAAATCCTCCATTCCTTATTTTCTATCAAGTATCCGTCAGCGGTAATCACGTGTGCCGAAAACGGCGCCCTGGGAAAAAAGTTCATACTTGAGCAGCAGCCGGACATCATCGTTTCCGACATAAGCCTCCCTGATACCGATGGCATCACCATGCTTAAGGAAGTCCGTTCACATCTGGTTGGGTCGCACATTATTGTGGTAACCGCCCACAGTAACAGGCTGATCCTCGATCAATGCGCTTCCGCGGAAATCAGGATCGACCTGATCCCGAAACCGATCGATTTCGCAAGAATTCTGGCATCCATTGATACCTATCTGGCAATCTACCATAGCGCCCATGTCCCCTCTCCTGCGACTGAAACTGCAACATCGATTGCCGCAGCAACCGGTCTGCCCGGATTATAATCCCCTTCCCCACCTGTTTTCTCCAAAACGTTCCGCATAATCACGCAACAAACATTGCAGCAGCTTAATGGCATTTTTGACGTCCGTCACCATAACCATTCAATATCACAAGCCTCATCATCCGCTATCAATTGGCATAGTTTCTGCTCTTGCTGAGACACACAGTAACTGCACGATCTACTGCGGCAACAGCCTCTGAATCCGGGCATCGGGACGGGAAAAACATGAAAATCACGGAAAAGCTCCAGCAATTCATCATGAGTCGCCGCTTTGTGTTTATTGCCAGCGCAGATCGTTCCGGTTCCCCGCATCTTGCCATCGGTGAGCATATCGCGCTTGCTGGTGAAAGCCTGCTGGTACTGGAAAATTGTTTTTGTCCAACCACCCTGCAAAATATTGTTGAAAATCCTCGCGTCTCTGTTGTGGCTCTCAACCTCGAAAGCGGCAGTGGATTTCAGCTGACCGGATCGGTAGTCAGAAACTGTGATGCTGCCGTACGGAACAACTCTTCACTGAGCAACAGCCAAACGATGCAACCCCAGATTTTGACCAGATTCACCGTACATATTGAAACTGTTCTTGATTTCTCATTCAACATTCACTCCGATGTACCACTCGCAAACACGTCAGCAACAAATATTGCTAATGCAACAACGGTAGCAGATCATACATTTGACTGATACGGGGAATCATGCCTGTTTTCGCAGCACATCACCTTACAACATTTATTGCACCTATTTCTCACACGAAGCGTAAGAAAGCAGTAACCTGTTGATACTGTTAAACTACAAAGAGATATCCATAGTGGCACACAATCTGCTCTCCTGCTTCAAGCATAAACATATCGAGCACCGCATAAACATACCACTTCCCGCAAAGGAGAATTATCATGGCCAGAATACCGTATGTTGATCCTGACATCTGCATCAGTTGTGAAATTTGTATCACCAACTTGCCGAACGTTTTTCAGCTTGGCGCCCATGGCAAGGCAGAGTGTATCGATCCGAACGGAGCATCGGAAGAGGATATTCAGTCACTGGCTATCGATGTTTGTCCGGTAGCTTGCATCAGTTGGAAATAACCACCCGCAACGTTAGCCATATCAGAGAAAAGGAGCCGACCATGAAAGGTAATCAACAGATCATAAACCAGCTGAATGTAAGACTGGCAGAAGAGTTGACCGCCATCAACCAATACATTGTGCATGCCGAAATGTGCGAGAACTGGGGATACGGCAAGTTGCACGACATGATATTCAAGCGTTCGATTCAGGAGATGAAACACGCTGAAAAATTGATCGCCCGGATCATTTTTCTGGAAGGGACCCCGATGGTCAGCAACCTGAATAAGATCCATATCGGTGACGAAGTCTCGAAAATGCACAACAATGACCACGCAGCCGAAGAAGCCGCCATCGCCGGTTATAATGAGAGCATCCGTTTTGCGGCCGAACATGGTGACAACGGAACCCGTGAATTACTGGAGTCAATCCTCAGGGAAGAAGAAGAGCATATCGATAGTATTGAGTCTCAGATCGATCAAATCAAACAGATGAACATCCAGAACTACCTGAGTGAGCAGCTATAGATCTGTCGTCAATCCCTAAAGACTTCTTAACCCATTGAAAACACAATCAAAGGAGAGAGCGTATGAGTTGTAGCCTGGAAGAACATAAAATGCACCTGTGCGCCATGCAATCACAGGACAATCAGGAATGTATCCGCTCGCTTACCGACAAACCCACGGTTGAATGCGTTAATTGCGGCGCCCTGGCCAATGATCCGCAAAATGTGTGTGAGCCGAAACCATTGCCGCACATTCGGGCTGCAGCTGCTTGATAAGGAGAGCGACAGCGCCGAATTCAGGATCGAGGTCTGAGGTATGATGGATCAATCTATAAAACCAGTAACCATCCTGTATGTTGAGGATGAAGCCACCAGCAGGGACATCACGCTCTCCATGCTTGAGACCATCCTTACGGAGACCCTGTTGGTTTCAGCAGACAACGGTCGTGATGGCCTGCAACAGTTCCGTACCCACCGTCCGGAAATAGTGTTGACAGATATCTGCATGCCAGCCATGAACGGCATTGAGATGGCAGCAAAGATCAAGGCTGAAGCGCCGGAAACGATCATCATTGCCATAACAGCCTATTCAGAAACCAGTTTTTTATTAAAGGCAATTGAAATCGGCATCAACAATTTTGTGTTAAAACCGCTCAATTTTGAGAAATTTATTGAAATAGTCAACCACGCAATAGCCACCGTACGGCTCAATCAGAAGTATAAGAATCAAGCGGAACACATCAATAAACTGTCTCAGGCGGTAGAGCAAAGTCCGCACGCCGTTGTGATCACAGACCAGGCAGGGCGGATCGAGTACGTCAATCCCAGGTTCAGCTCTCTGACCGGCTATGCATCCGAGGAGATACGAGAGACCAATATCCGGAACTTGCAAGCGGAGCATACTGACCAGGCAGTTTTTTCAGATTTCTGCAACAGCATTGAATCCGGACGGGAATGGCGTGGTGAGCTGTGCAACCACCGCAAAGATGGTGGAGCGTATTGGGAGTCGACATCCATTTCTCCGGTCCATGACAGCCAAGGGTGTATCACCCACTTCGTAGTTGTCAAAGAGGACATCACCACACGCAAGAGAGCTGAAATCGAGATCGCGGAGCTTAATGCCGCGCTGACGAAACAAAGCAAGGAATTGGAAACCGCCAACCGGGATCTGGAAGCCTTCAACTACACCGTCTCCCACGACCTGCTGACTCCGGTGACGGTAATCAGCGGTTTTACATCTGTTCTGCTGGCAAAACAGCAGAATTTGGATGATCGTGGCCGTGAATATGTGGAAACCATTCAAAATGAAGCGAAGAAGATGGATGGGCTGATCAAGACCTTACTCAAGTTTTCGCTCCTCTCATCCCAGGAGATCAGTTACAAGGTTGTTGATTTGAGTATGCTGGCCTCAATGGTAGCGCTTGAAATCGGGATGCAGTATCCGCAACGCCAGGTATCGTGCAGCATCGCTCCGGGACTCGCTTGCGTGGGGGAGAGCAATTTACTGCGCATTGTGCTCTGGAATCTGCTGGGGAACGCCTGGAAATACACCGCTCCCGTGCAGGAGGCTCGGGTGGAATTCGGCGCAACCGACTGTGATGGCGAGTCGACCTATTTTGTACGCGATAACGGAGTCGGCTTTGACAACAGCAAGGCCGACAACCTGTTTAAAACCTTCAAACGACTGCACCATGCTGACGATTTTGAAGGATTCGGCATCGGCCTGGCCACTGTTCAGCGCATTATTGACCGGCATGGCGGCAGAACCTGGGCAGAGGGGGAGGTCAACAAAGGGGCCTGTATCTACTTTACTCTGCCTCAACAAGAACAGAACAGCGACGGGGGGCAACATGGAAGCGAAGTTGAGAACAGTTCTGCCCGATCATGACTTGATCAAGCTGTATGAACAGATGGTTCAATCACGTGAATTCGAAGAATCATGCGCCGAGCAGTACACCAAAGGACATATTACCGGTTTTTTGCACCTCTACAGCGGACAGGAGGCAGTGGCAGTCGGCGCCACGGCGGGTCTGCACCGTGATGATTACATTCTCTCGGCCTATCGGGAACATGCCCAGGCGATTGTCAGAGGCGCCGAACCGCGCCGGGTAATGGCAGAGCTGTTCGGCAAGAGCAGCGGTATCTGCAAGGGGAAAGGCGGTTCCATGCATCTGTTCGACCCCTCGCTCAACTTCATGGGGGGGTATGCCATCGTGGGAGGACAATTCCCGATCGCCGTCGGGCTGGCATTTTCCGCCAAGTTCCGCCGGGAGGAACGAATTGCGGCCTGTTTCTTCGGCGATGGAGCAGTCAACCAGGGTACCTTCCATGAATCACTTAACTGGGCACGTTTGTGGGAACTGCCGGTACTGTTTATCTGCGAAAACAATTTTTACGGCATCGGTACCGAGGTACACCGCTCCTCGGCGCTCTCCAGCATCCACAAGCGTACCTGCGGTTACGATATTCCTTCGGAAAAGGTTGATGGCATGGATGTGATCGCTGTCTACAAGGCGGTTAAATATGCCGCAGAAAAGGTGCGTGAGACCTCGCACCCCTATTTTATCGAAGCAGTCACCTACCGTTTCCGCGGCCACTCCATGGCTGATCCAGCCAAATACCGCTCGGCTGCCGAGCATGAGGTCTGGAAAGCACGCGACCCGATTCCCAATTTTGCCAAACGTTTGATCGCGGAAGGGATCGCCACGGCTGAACAACTTGAGCAGGTTCTTACCAGAGCCCGGGAAGTGGTGCAGGAGGCTGTGCAATTCGCCGAGGCCTCACCCTGGCCTGAGGATAGGGAGGTGTTTGATGACATCTACGTATGATCACCGTATCCTGGAGGTGTGTCATGCCTGAAATGACCTACCGTGATGCCCTGAATCTGGCATTGAAGGAAGAGATGCGCCGCGACGAATCAATCGTGCTGTGGGGAGAGGACGTGGCGCTGTACGAGGGATCCTTCAAGGTCACCCGTGGACTCCTGGCAGAATTCGGTGAGGAACGGGTCAAAGACACCCCCATCTCCGAAAACACCATTGTCGGCGTGGCAGTCGGCGCTGCCATGGGAGGCTTGAGGCCGGTGGCTGAACTGATGACCGTCAACTTCGCCCTGCTGGCCATGGATCAGATTATCAATCACATGGCCAAGATCCGCTTCATGTTCGGCGGACAGACCTTTCTGCCGATGGTAATTCGCATGCCGGGTGGCGGTGGGAGTCAACTGGCTGCCCAGCACTCGCAATCACTGGAAAGCTATTTCATGCACTGTCCCGGCCTGTACGTCGCCTATCCGGCCACCGCTGCCGATGCCAAGGGGCTCCTGAAAAGTGCCATTCGCGATAACAATCCGGTCATCTTCCTTGAACACGAACTACTCTACAACAGCACCGGGGATGTGCCGTTGGATCCCGAATTTCTGGTTCCCTTCGGCAAGGCTAACATCATGCGCAGCGGTAAGGACGTGACCATCGTGGCCTATGCCCGCATGAGTGTGCTGGCATTGCAGGCAGCAGAGGAACTGGAAAAGGATGGTATACAATGTGAAGTAATTGACCTGCGTACCCTCAGCCCGTTGGACATGGATACGGTCATCAGTTCGGCACAAAAGTGCGGACGGGCGGTGGTGGTTGAGGAATGCTGGCGCACCGCCGGTCTGGGGGGGGACATCGCCCACCGCATCCACCTGGCCTGTTTTGAATCTCTGCTGGCTCCGGTACAGCGGGTATCCGGCCTGGATGTGCCGATGCCCTATTCCCGCAAAATTGAACGGATCTGTATCCCGCAGGTGGCAAGCATTGTGGCGGCAGTACGGGAAGTCATGCAGTAAGGGGCACGCACGAGCACTGAATTGTCCTTCTACAACGTATCTACCACGGATACTATTTCTGAAAATGATCGAACCGGAGAAGCTATGGCAAGCGAAATTACCATGCCCAAATTATCCGACACCATGACCGAGGGACAGCTCGGGGTTTGGCTCAAGAACGTCGGTGACCGGATTTCACGGGGTGATGTTATCGCCGAAGTGGAGACCGACAAGTCGGTCATGGATCTGGAGGCTTTTACCTCCGGCATTTTACTGGAACAGCGGGTACAATCGGGGCAACTGGTGCCGGTCGGCACCGTGCTCGGCCTGATTGGTGAAACGGGTGAGATGGTAACCAGGCAAACGGACATGCTTGCCGAGGCGCCCTCGCCTGCCGTGGCAAACGTAACGGCACCAGGTATCGCTGCTGTAGCGGCATCGGCAACGGAGACAAGCGACACCGGCGTATCGCCTCCTTTCGCCAGGCCCGGTACGGGTGAAATCCAGGTATCGCCGGTGGTACGTCGCCGCGCCACAGAGTTGGGTATTGATCTGCATACTCTGACAGGGAGCGGTCCTGGTGGCAGAATCATGCTCGAAGATCTGCAACGGCCAATGCCGGCCGGCAGCCTGCCGGAGGTTGCCGCAGCAGAGCCCCCCTCGGCTGTTACCCCACCGGAAGCACAGCCGGTCAGCCGCCTGCGCAATGCCATTGCCCGCACCACCGTGACAGCCTGGCAGAGCACCCCCCATTTCTATATGACCCGCGATATCGAGATGGACAAGACAGCTGAGATTATCCAAGGGCTTGCAGAAGAAGGTGAACAGGTCTCACTTAATTCGCTGATCATGGTTGCCGCGGCATCTGCTTTAACCAGTTTTCCCGCGCTCAATGGAAGTTTTGGACCGTCCGGCATCATCCTTAATTCCCGCATCAACCTGTCATTTGCCGTTGCCTTGGATGATGGCCTGCAGATGCCGGTGATCAAAGGGGCTGAACTGATGGGGGTACGTGAGCTGTCGCTTGAAGTGGCCCGACTGGTTGCAAAAGCCCGCAAAGGCTCGCTGAAGGAAGACGAAATCACGGGGGGGAGCTTCAGTATTTCAAATCTTGGTATGTACGGAGTAAATTCCCTGGCATCCATAATCATGCCGGGACAGGCCGCTATCCTGGGAATCGGCGCCATAACAGAGCGACCGGTAGTTCATAATGGCCGGATAGTAACAGCACCCGTCGTGACGGTGACACTCTCCTGTGACCATCGCATCATCGACGGTGCCATTGGCGCCGGATTTCTGAATGAATTCAAGCGGCTGCTGGAGCATCCGGCCGAACTGCCGGCCTAAAGCCTGTTCAGGTGCCACCATGTTCGACAACGAATTAAAAGACTACTATCGCCTGTTGGGACTGCCACAAAGTGCCACTCTCAGTGAAATCCATAAAGCCTACTGGAAACAGGCATGCCGATGTCACCCGGATAAGGGTGGAAGCCATGAGTCGATGGTGCAGCTAGTTGAGGCGTGGAGAATTCTTTCTGATCCCGAAAAAAGATCACGCTACGATCAGCTGCTTAATTTCCGCCCCAAAGGATGGCGAAACAGAAAATTTGATGCCGATGTACAGGATGCCAGAAAACGGGCTGAGAACTATGCAACTACCTGGGCTGAATTTGAAGAGATTTACCAGAAAGCATTTTACACGTTTAACCAGGACTTTTATGGTGTGGACTTTGATATTAATGCAGCGGGGCCATATTCACCGTTGTTTTCCCCATACCATAAAGAAGATACAGCACATAAAACCGATATCATTCCGTCACGTGGAGCGACAATGTTTGATTACATTTTCAAGACAACCATCGCACTCGTTGCGGTTGGCTTTGTTACTTTATGGTATTGTAATCAGAGCAGTATCGGCAGGTTTGTACTGTTTTCACAAGGAGCAACCGTCCAACTGCTGAACACATCCACTGGTGCTGTCTACACCATGGAAAAGAAAGATGGAGCGATGTATTCATCCTGGGCAAAAACCGTGCTTCCCTTTTCGAAACAGCATGCTCCCTGAAGATTGCACACGATGCAACCAGAGAGAACAGATCCCATACCAGATGATGGCTACCTTACCCCATGAGAATGAACATGACATCAATCGGACAAAATAAAGCTAGTATTTCGATTCTGTACGTCGAAGACGAGCAAGAGACCAGGGAGACCTTGCTCTCAATGCTGGCACCACGCTTTCCCGAGCAGTGTTTCCTTACCGCCGACAACGGTCTGAAGGGAGTGGAACTGTTCCGGAAACGCCCCACCGACATCGTTATCACCGACATTACCATGCCGGAAATGGATGGCATCACCATGGCATCCATGATCAAGTCGATGGCGCCGGAAACCATCATCATCGCCTTGACAGCCCATTCCGAAACCCAGCAATTGATGCGGGCCATTGAGATCGGTATTTCCCATTACGTCATGAAACCGATCCATTACGATCGGATCTGCTCCGTGATTGAACAATCGATCAGTTCCATCAGGAAGGAACAACAACTACGGGATCAATATGAGCAGATCAGCGATCTTAATACAGCGCTCTCGGCCAGAACCGAGGAACTGGAATTTCTGAATATGGAGCTGGAGGCATTCAACTACACCGTGGCTCACGACTTGCGTTCTCCCCTGGTCAGTATCGCCTGTTTCTCCCAGTCATTGCTGGATCAGATAACGGAAGATGTGGATCAAAGAAGCAACAAGTATCTGCAGTTGATCTATTCGGAAACCATGCGCATGCATAACCTGATCGAGTCGCTGCTTAATTTTTCCCGTTACACTCGCAAAAGTGTTGCCAAACAATTGACCAATCTCAGTAGTATCGCCTACGGAATCAAAGCTGATTTGCAGCAACGGGAACCGCAACGTCAGGTTTCCTTTATCATCGGCGATGGAATAAAAGCATTCGGAGATCCGATCCTCTTGAACGTTGTTTTGGAGAACCTGCTGGGGAATGCCTGGAAGTATTCCGCCCATAATGATGCCGCCTGTATCGAATTCGGTGTCAGCAACATGGCGGATGAGCTGGTCTATTATGTCCGGGATAATGGAATTGGTTTCGAGCCGGAGGAAGCAGCCAATATCTTTGTGCCGTTTCAACGCCTGCAACCTGAGGGCGCGTTTGAAGGATTCGGCATAGGATTGGCAACGGCAGGAAGAATTATTCAACGCCATGGTGGCAGAATCTGGGCTGAGGGAGAAAAAGGGCGCGGCGCGACCATCTTTTTTTCACTTTGAGCCAGGAACAAATGATAGTAATCACAGGTACCGGCAGTTAGAATCCGACTGCCGGAATATTGACGGATATGACATCACCGCGCGAAGGAGAACCGTATGATCAACCTGAAAAGAGTACTGATAGCAGATGACCATGTCCTTTTGAGAGATGGGCTCAGGCAGGTTGTGGACTCGACTGTTGACATGATCGTAGCCGACGAAGCAAGTAACGGCCAGGAGGCGCTCAATAAAATCCGGGAGAATTCCTACGATGTAGTTGTGCTTGACGTATCCATGCCCGGACGCGACGGTCTCGATATCCTGACGGAAATCAAGAGGATCAAACCGGAACTGCCGGTACTGATCCTGAGTTCGCACCCGGAAGAACAGTACGCTCTGCGGGTCTACCGGGCTGGTGGCGCTGGCTACATTTCCAAAATGAGTCCCAAAAGCGAGATAATCAATGCTCTTCAAAAAGCTGCCATGGGGAAAAAATACATTAACCCGAAATTTGCAGAATGCTTCCTCTCCGGGCTGGCTAATGCCAACCAGGAAAAACCACACAACAACCTCTCCAACCGCGAGTATCAGGTTTTTTGCCTGATCGCTTCCGGTAAACCGGTCGGCAAGGTTGCTGACGAACTCTCGCTGAGCGTCAAAACCATCAGCACCTACCGCAGCTTGATCCTGCGCAAGATGAACATGAAAAACAATGCTGAAATAACCCGCTACGCCATCGAAAACCAGCTGGTGTGAGTCAGTCATCCGATTCTGTCATCAACCAAATTGCATCCAACCAGCCAAAAGGAGAAGATCATGATCAACGTGTTAATCGTTCATTACAGCATGTACGGGCACATCAACAAAATGGCCGAAGCTATTGCTACCGGTGTCCGTGAAATTCCCGGATGCGAGGCGATCATCAAGCGCGTTCCCGAAACCTTGTCGCCGGAGGTTCTAACAGCCATGGGTGCCCTTGAGGCGCAGAAGAACATGGCCCATATCCCCGTGGCAACCATGGATGATCTGGCCTCAGCCGATGCCATCATCTTCGGCACCCCGACCCGCTTCGGTAACATGTGCGGACAAATGCGGCAATTTCTCGATGCCACCGGCCAGCTCTGGCTGAAAGGTGCATTGGTCGGCAAGGTCGGGAGTGTGTTCACCAGTTCGGCAACCCAGCATGGCGGACAAGAGTCAACCATCCTGAGTTTTCACACCACCTTGCTTCACCAGGGTATGGTGGTGGTTGGCCTTCCCTATTCCTTTGGTGGGCAGATGAGCAACGAAGAAATTTCAGGATGCTCCCCCTATGGCGCCAGCACGATTGCCGGCACACAAGGAGAGCGGACTCCGTCAGCCAACGAACTGGCTGGGGCCCGTTTTCAGGGCAGTCATGTGGCTGGCATTGCCAAAAAACTGGCCTGAATCATTGGCACCACAAACAACGAGAATCAGATTATGGGGTAATGGAGCGGGAAAGCATGACCATCATTGTAACCGCAGGTAGAGTGAGAATCTATTTGCAATCCTTGTGGGAGAGTGTAATAGTTTAGCTATACAAACGGGGGTGATGCCATGGATGTCAGTTCAGTAGCAGGCGCAGCAACGATGATGCAATCTTCCCAGACACAGCAGGCACTTTCCACCTCGATGATCAAGCTTAACGCCCAGAGTATGGATCAGCTTGCCAACATGATTGCACAAAATGCAAAACAAATTCCTCAGCCATCTCAAAATTCCTCGCAAGGATTCTCGACCTACGCTTGAGAGCAAGACTATCCACATGGACTCATAAGGTCACCCGAAATCGGGTGGCCTTTTTTTTAGCTGAACGTGAGCCATGATTGGAAATGATCAGACTAAGGGAGCTACGCCGCCCCCCTCACACGGCTGCGGCAGAGCTATCCCGTATTTGACATTGAAACAGCAATGCATTATTGTCACAACAATTCTAACAACTTGACACGTTCAAGTAAAACCTGGAGGTTGGTATTACATGAAAACAAGGACAATTAAAGCTTCACTGACCGTTATCTGCCTGGCAGCCGGCATTGCCTGTACCGGCGCAACTGCCGAGGCGAATGATAGTATCAAGGAGCGAATCGGTGTAACCGGCCGGCTCGGTTTCTTGCTGCCAGCCGAGAGTGAAACCGTTGCCGGGCCATACAACATCAGTACCGATGTCGGTTTCATCGGTGGCGGCGGATTCATCTACGGCATTACCAAGAATATCGCACTGGAACTGGATATTACCCACACCGATTTCGACTCGGATGTGTCGGGAGCTCCCTTCGGCAACTTTGAAACCATCAACTTATCGCTTGGCGCCCAGTACCGTTTCAACAATCCAGTGGAACATATAACTCCCTATGTGGGAGGAGGTCTTGACATCCTGTTCAATGAATTCACCTCTCACAACGGACTCAAGGGTGATGTGGATACGGTGCCCGGCATACATTTCAGCGCCGGCGTTGATTATTTCATAACGAAACGGGTGGCGCTGAACGGCGAAGTGAAGATGGTAGTGGCTCCCGATGCGGACCTGAAGATCGCAGGGAAGCACGCCGCTCACTTCGACCCGATGAGTTCCGCCATGACCTTTGGCGTCCGCTATTTCTTTAATTGATAGCAGACAAATAAGATAATAATTATCCTTTACATTGTCTGCCGATATATTGATAATCAAATCAAAGATTGTATCTATGGATAACAGGAGGGTACTCCCATGAACATATCAGCTCTATCATCAGGCAACCTGGCTTCAGTATATTCGGCACCGGCAGTGCAAGTGCAGCAACCAGCGAAAGCACCCCAACAGGCACCAAAGACAGACACGGTATCACTGTCACCACAAGCGCAGCAGCTCGCCAGCGATGGAGACCCGAGCGCATTGGAAGCTCAAGAAAGTTCAACGGAAAAGTTGCGTGAAGCTCAAAAAGGTAAAGCATAAGCACAGAACCTGCAAAAGGAGGTGAGTACAATGAAGCGTAGTTTATTTATTTTACTAACGTTATGTAGCCTCTTAGCCTTTACGGTACCACTGGTGTATGCTGATGATGAACCTGCTCCAGCACCAAGTGATCCACCAACTCCGGCACCAAGCGATCCGCCGCCGACACCGCCACCGGCTGATCCACCGCCAGCACAATAATAGAACGGCTACATCAAATATGAAAAGGGCTGACAGATATATTACCTGTCAGCCCTTTTCATATCCGGCACAGCAAGCTTGGCGTTGTCTACTCAGCTCCTCCGAAAAGCTGACCATGATTGACATCGGGTAAGAGCGTGCTACGCTTCAACTCTTTGAAGCCACCTGACCGATTCGTCACAATTCACGGCAGCACACATCATATCCTGGAGGTAACACCATGAAACGTTTGATCCTTTTTTCTATTTCCCTTTTCCTTCTTTCACCTTTACTTGCTTTTGCCGGTGGTCTTGAAGATTTCCTGGCTAACGTAAACATTCAGGCACGTGCCGACCTGCCGGGATTTTCCGCAAAAATCAGTACACAATTCGGTGTTCCTGCTCCCAAAGTACAAGCGATTATCCAGACAGTTCAGGAACCGGCCGATGCGTTCATGATTTTTCAGCTTGGCCAGATGACGGGGAAACAACCGGACAAGGTCATGAATGTCTATACGCCCAACAAGAAAAAAGGATGGGGAGCAATTGCCAAGGAACTGGGAATCAAACCGGGCTCAGCTGAATTTCATGCCCTCAAAAGCGGTAATCTGCACTTTACCGGTCAACCAGATGAATCAGATAATCCGCGAGGTAAAGGAAAAAACAAAAAACACGGCAGGGGGAATAACTGATCAGAACAAACTGATGGTGAATAGGAGATCCGCTGACACCCTTGAAACCAAAACCGAGGTAAAAATAAGACAAACGCTGATTATCTATTTTCCCCTGATTGGGTAGACTTGAATCATACCAAACAAAAGGGGGAAACAGATCATGAAAATATGGCACATGACACTAACGGCCTTGGCTTTGTCGGCAACGATGGCTATGGCTGCCGACCAGCCTTCAGGCGAGCAAGGCAGACAACTATTCGAAAGTACAACGCTCGGCACCAATGGCAAGAGTTGCGCCAGTTGCCACCAGAACGGCAAGGGGCTTGAAAATATCAACAACTACGATGATGCAAAACTGCAGCTGATTATCAATCGCTGCATTGATGCATCACTTGATGGTCCTCCCCTGCCACTCGATTCTCCCGAGATGGCATCACTCGTCAAGTACCTGAAGTCGCTGGTCACCACAGCAAAACAATTGAACTGGTGATTCAGACGGAAAGGGACCATTGCCATGCCGACGAGACACGACACAAGAGAAGCTTCCAGCTACAGCTGCAAAATTGATTTGAGCGGTTCAATTCATGAATGCAGGCTCGAGAACATCTCTGCTTCGGGCGCACGAGTCAACTGTTTGGGCTTTCTGAAGGAGACATTACCAGGCGACCAGTGTACCCTGCATTTTGGCGATGGACGTGATGATATCACCTGTCATGTCACCAACATCACGGCATCCCACATCGGGCTCAAATTCGTTGATTGCGGGGGAACGCCGGATCAAATCATGCCATCCTCCGGATAGCATATTTCTTAAAATCACACCTCGCTCGCTGATCGGCAATAGAAGAAGAGACCGGAATAAAAAGGAGCATGGGAGTCAAACTCTCCATGCTCCTTTTTCATGTATCGGGAAATAGTGCCGCAACGATCCCCCTGTTCATTTTTGTACAGGTGGTAAAACAGTGGCAGCAGGTTACCTTTCCTGACGATTCCTTGCGCCTGCCTTGAGTTTCTGTTAAACATGCAACCTGTTACCAGAAAATTTGACAAGCGCCAACCGGCGTACCCGCTGTACAAGTCGCACGACATCATATATCTGCGGAGGATGCATGTCAGACTCATCAAATCCGGCTGAAAGCCGCCCACCGATCCTGATCGTTGATGACAGCATCCTGTTGCGAAGCGTGCTGCAAGACACACTGAAACAGGCCGGCTACCCGGTGACCAGCGCCGAGAACGGTAAAGATGCCCTCAAGCTGTACCGTTCCGGCTACTATCCGATCGTGATAACCGACTGGATCATGCCGGAGATGAGTGGCCTGGAACTGTGCCAGGCGATCAGAAAGGATGCTTCCACTTCCGGTTACACCTACCTGATCATTCTGACCTCCCAGGAGAGCAAGAACGATATCATTGCCGGACTGGAGGCCGGAGCAGACGAGTACCTGATCAAGCCGATCCATAAACCGGAACTGCACGCCCGGCTCAAGACCGCGCGCAGGATTCTGGAGCTGGAAGCGGAGCGGGAACGCCATCTTGCCGAGATCAGGGGTCTTTCTCTGGTTGATCCGGTTTCAGGGGTCTATAACCGCGCGTACATGGAAGATCGGGTGAACAAGGAAATCACGCGGGCCTATCGTTACCAGCGCCCTCTGTCACTCAACATTGCCGGAATCTGCAACTTTGACCAACTCAGGGAAGCCCACGGGCATTTTGCCTGTGATACACTGCTCAAGACAGTTGCCACCTGTTGTGTGGAAGCGTTGCGAAAGGATGTGGACTGGGTAGCTCGCTACGGGGAGAGTGAATTTCTGATCGCACTACCGGAAACCGGTGTGCAGGAGGCGATGATTGTGGCCAAACGGTTGCGATTACGAGTTGCTTCCCTGGCGATCCCGCTGCATGGCCAGGTGGTAAAGGTGACCATGAATTTCGGTATTGCGGGGTTTAACGCCTCTCAGGACAAGCAGGGGATGACCATGGAAATTCTGCTGGAAAAAGCGGACAAGTCGTTACGTTCGGCAACGCCCGAAGAACCGATCAAGGGGATCCAGATGGGGTAGCTGCCGGGCGGTAAACCGCTACGGTTCTCACCTGCGGCAGCTGCGCCACGCTTTGTCCGGGTCTAGCACGGCGTATGGAGAGAGCAAACGCGAGGGGGATGACTATGGTTGCGGTTGGTTTTCCACCAGAAAAGGCTGATAGCGTTTGTCCTGAGCCAGGATATGGTCATAAAGCCAGCTCTGCAAATAGGCCATCACCTCATCGGTCTGGGGGCGGGAGTTGATATAAAAGTTGCGATAGAAGTCAGCCAGACGGCGGGTAAGCATACCATGCTGTTCACGATGTTCGACAAGCGCCGGGTAGCCATGCTCTTCCAGCAATTTTTCCTCTTCCACAAAATGGGTTTTGGTATACCCGGCCAGATCGGAGAAGATCTTCATCAGAGTCGGTCGTTCGGTTCCCGAATTCATTGCTTCACCCAACAGATTGATCATGGCAATAATCCGTTGATGTTGCTGATCAAGCCGTTCATTCCCCACGCTATAACAAGATTGCCATTCCACGAGCGCCATGGTAAGTACCTCCGTAACTATCGGTTAAGCTGGTTAAGTATTCACATTTATCGGCGCTTGTCAACCGCCGGTCGATTCACTGTAAAAAAGTACACTTCACGTCCGCCATGATTACACTTGACCGTAACGATCTGATCGCAGCATTCAATGATTAATCAGGCACGACAACCTCATTGAGGTCATCACGAGAACAGAGAAAACAACGTGACCAAGTTTCGTCCCAACCTTACCAGCATCATGTCCCGCCTGATCATATTCGGCCTGACGATCCTGTGTGTCGGCACCATCGGTCGAACACTGCTGCTTGGCAACTACCTGCGCAAAGACATCGTCAAAATGAGTTCGGCCCAATTGCTGACACTTGCCAAGTATGCCGCGCAAGACATCGACCACAATATTACCGAGCGTTGCGAGCTGTTGAAACGAAGCGCAGGAAAACTCCCCCTGAACTACCTGGACAAGCCGGAACGCTTGCGGCAGTGGCTGGCAGAACGACATGAGATCAATCCGCTCTTTTCCTTGGGCTTTCTGGTGCTGGACACAAACGGTATCGCTCTGACCGACTACCCGGCCGTAGCTGGACGTGTCGGAACTTCTTTTGCTGATCGTGATTATTTCCGCAGAGCGCTACAGGGTCAGCTGGCCATTGGCCGTCCGGTTCTGGGGCGGGCGTCTAAATTGCCGGTGCTCCCCATGGGGATGCCGATCCGCGATCAACAGGGAAAGATTCGCGCGGTTCTGGTGGGGGTAAGCGCGCTCGATTCTCCCAATTTCCTCGATGCGCTGAAAAAAACCCGCGTCGGTAACGATGGCGGTCTGGTTCTGGTATCGCCCCAGGACGAATTGTTCGTCGGAGCTTCACACCGGGATCTCTCCCTGACACCGACCCCAAAAAAGGGACAACATCGGCAACATGACCGGGCCATGCAGGGATTTCGTGGTGTCGGGATCGATGTCAACCTCGCCGGAGAGGAGGAACTGGCGGCCGTTGTTTCCGTGCCAAGCAGCGGTTGGTTCCTGGTTGCTCGTCTGCCAACCAAGGAAGTTTACGAACCAATCACCAGGTTGCAACGTTTTATCATCGGCAATGCCGGCATCATGATGATTATCTCCGTCCTTATTCTGGTGGCCGGACTGCGTTACCTGCTCGGTCCCTTACGGCATGCCGCCCAGTATGCGGACCGGATGACGCTTGAGGAAATTCCACTGGAACCGTTGCCGGTGGTACGCAATGATGAAGTCGGCCACTTGACCAAAGCGTTCAACCGGGTCCTGACCAAGCTGCTGGAAAGCCGGGAGGAGATGCAGCACCTTGCTCACCATGACATCCTGACCGGCCTCCCCAACCGGAAACTGCTGGCAGATAACATGAAGCAGGCATTTGCCCGTTCCCAACGCAATGGCCTGCGGATTATCCTCCTGTTTCTCGATCTGGATGGCTTCAAGCCGATCAATGATGAACTGGGACACGATGCCGGCGACCAGGCCTTACGCCAGGTAGCTTCCCGCCTTCACAAGATCGTGCGCTGCGAAGACACCCTGGCGCGCGTCGGCGGAGACGAATTCGTAATTCTCCTGGCCGACCAGGGAAACCAGGTACTGGAAACAGCAGCGGCGGTGGCCGGGAAATGCCAGGAGATATTCCAGACTCCCTTTGAATTGAAGGGAGAGCTGCGCCATCTGGGAGTCTCCATCGGCATTGCCATCGGAAACGGTGAGAATCTGCCGGGCGAATTGCTGGCTGACGCTGATCAGGCCATGTACAACGCCAAACAAGCCGGGGGTGGAGCGATCCGCTGGGCCGATAATTGCAGAAAGTGCCAGATATCCAAAGAACTGCGGAGCTGCTCGACCATCCCGGTTTGCCCGGGTGGCAAGCGTTCCTGTATCTACAACCCGGATCCCGAGCAAACTGAATGACGGCGTGGTACATGTATATCGCCCTTGGGGCATTCGCGGGTGTTCTGGCTGGGCTGCTCGGTGTCGGCGGCGGTCTGGTGATCGTGCCGGTGCTGACCTTCATTTTCACCGCCCAGCAACTGCCGGAGGCCCATATCCTCCACCTGGCCCTCGGCACCTCCCTGGCCAGCATTATCTTTACCTCGGTTTCCAGCCTGCGGGCTCACCACCTGCGGGGCGCCGTTGACTGGCTGGTGGTGCGGCGGATCACCCTTGGCATCATGGCCGGCACCTTTGGCGGCAGCTGGGTAGCAGCCCAGCTCTCCACCCGTTTCCTGAAAGGTTTTTTCGTCGTATTCCTCTATTACGTCGCCACCCAGATGCTGCTCAACATCAAGCCGAAGCCGCACCGCCAGCTCCCCGGCCTGACAGCGATGTTTGGCGTCGGCAGCCTGATCGGCGGTATTTCCAGCCTGGTCGGCATCGGCGGCGGCAGCATGTCGGTGCCGTTTCTGGTCTGGTGCAACGTGGCCATCCACCGCGCCATCGGCACCTCGGCGGCCATCGGCTTCCCGATCGCCCTGGCCGGCGCAGCCGGTTATCTAGTCAACGGCCTGTCAGCCCCCCTCCCCCCCTACAGCCTCGGTTTCATCTATCTCCCCGCGTTAATAGGCATTGCAGCAGCCAGCATCGTCACCGCTCCGCTCGGTGCCAAGCTGGCGCACAGCCTGCCGATTGACAAATTGAAGAAGATTTTTGCCCTGCTGTTGATTGTGATGGGAACCAAGATGCTGGTAAGTTTGCTGTGATGGGGCTCGGTTCTTGTTGTAAAGTTTACCGGATAAATGTTCCATTTGAGTAGATCACCGGTTCACGCGCACTCGCGCGTGAACCGGTCAATAATGAGTTGGACGACGAAAAACCGTGGAGTATGGCGGCCTTGCTGGCGGAGGTGCCCGGAATGGCAGAAGCGTGGCAGCGCTGGCAGCGAAAACAAAGATGAGTTTACTGGTGCCGCGTTCGAAGCCGGAGAAGAAAATTGGTGGAGTTGTCTGGAAGAGCGGAAAAAGCATAAAACCTGAGAAGCCAGGAAACATCTCGTGTCGCAGACATTTCACCAGAGAAGTAAACTGGTGGAGCAGTAAGGATTAAACCATGATGAACAAGAGCATCAACTTACCCCTCGTCGTATTTCTTGCCATCCACCTTCTCTATCTCTGTATGGCGATTTTGCTGTATCGACGGGCGCGACGCACAGCGTCAAGAAGTGTCAAACGACGGTTGTTTGAAACCTGCATTACGGCGGCCCTTTTTTCTCCAGGGTTGTACTGGTATTTCATGTTTCCCGTCCCGACCTTTGTGTTATTGACCCCGGTTTGGCATATTCTTCAATTTATAGCCGAAGGTGGCCGCTGGGTGGTCCCGATAAAGAAATGGATCGTACCGCAACTTGCGGTGACAGTCATACCTTTCTTACTCACATGGGCTGCCCTATTCGCGTTCGGCAGCGGAGAAGTAAACTGGTGGAGTAGTTTGAAAGAGCGGAAAAAGCATAAAACCTGAGAAGCCAGGAAACATCTCGTGTTGCAGACGTTTACCGGTGAAGCAAACTGGTGGAGCAGCAAGGAAAGAGCGGAAAAACCAAGAGAGGAATCAACTGGAAGTTGCAAAACCGGAGACGCCGCTGACATCAGCTTTGGCATGGACAGCCGGAGAAAAGCAGAGTATTTGCCGCCGAAGAGACATGGCGGCAGATAATATCCCAACCAGCCGGTTGCACGCCGCCCCGCCCAGAGAAATTGGGCGAAGCGGGTGAACCGGGCACCCCGTTAGATGGAGAAATAAAAATGGGATTTTTATTTTCCACACCATTCCCCCTTGTTTTTGCATTCCTAATATTTTTGGGACTGTCAACGCCAAAAATTTCATCAAAAAAATGGGCAAGACTTGGACGTGGCCTGTGCATTTGTTTCTTTGGAGTATTCCTCTTTATTTCTTTTCAGCTCATGAATGAAAAAGGAAATATCGGCCAAAGAAAATCTGAGGCTCATGACGTTACAGTCTTTACAGCGGAAGTCAGCCGCCTCATCGCACAAGGGAAACAACAAAATGCGAAAGAATTACTAGACAAGTTCAACGACAAGTACCCAGTAATTTCAGGCCATGTTGAAGCTAAGAAGTTCCTAGAAGATCTTACACAGGCAGCAAAGAAGAACTGAAGAACATCTAACAACTCGACAGCACGCTGTCTTCGCTGTGCGCTCCGCCGGTGCGCCACGCTACCGTTAAAAGAAGAATATTTAACCTGATTTTTTCACAAATTTCAGTTCTATGGCCGGATCACGAAACCCTCGCGCGGCATCTTCAGGCTCCGCACATTGAACCGTGGCGGATTGCTGCCCGTGCATGCGGTCTGCTCGACCGGAAGTTCACCGTCTATGACATCACCGGTTCACGCGCAGTTTAATTACGAAAGGATGAAACAAATGGAAATTGCCCTCAAATACGGCTGCAACCCTCAGCAAACACCAGCGCAGATGATCGTTCCCGACAACTCCGGTTTCCGGGTACTGAACGGCACGCCGAGCTATATCAATATCCTCGACGCTCTCGGTGCATGGCAGCTTGCCCGCGAACTCAAGATTGCCACCGGCAAGCCGGGAGCAGCGTCATTCAAACATACCAGCCCCGCCGGAGCCGCCGTGGCCGGAGCCCTTTCGGACAGCTACCTCGCATCGCAATTTCTGACAAAGAGCGACGTTTCTCCCGTAGCTTCCGCCTACATCAGGGCCAGGGGCGGCGACCGCATGTGTTCCTTTGGCGATGTGGCCGCCGTCAGCGACGTTGTGGACGTATCGCTGGCTAACATCCTGAAAAGCGAGGTTTCGGATCTCATCATCGCGCCGGGATTCGAACCGGCCGCACTGGAAATCCTTATGGCAAAGAAAAAGGGCACCTACCTCATCCTCCAGATTGATCCGGACTATGAGGCCCCTGAGCTTGAGTACCGCGAGCTCTTCGGGTTCGGGCTTCAGCAACGGCGGAATACGGCCCGGATTTCGGAGGCTCAGTTTCAGAACATCGTGACCGCCAACAAGACGGTGCCGTCCGACGTGCTTGAGACACTTATTGTTGCAACTATTGCGCTCAAATACACGCAATCCAACTCCGTCTGCCTTGCCTACCAGGGGCAGGTCATCGGCATGGGCGCCGGCCAGCAATCACGGGTCCACTGCACCCGGCTTGCCTGTGACAAGGCCGACAAGTGGCTGTTGCAGCAACATCCGAAGACCCTTGACCTGCCATTCAAGGAAGGGTTGAAGAAGCCGGAAAAGGCGAACATTGTGGATCAGTATCTGCTCTGGGATCAGCTCTCCGAGCCGGAGAGAGAGCAGATGCTCTCCGGCCTGGTACAATCCCCTCCCCCGATCACCGCCCAGGAACGGACAGAATGGGTGAAGCAGTTTCCGGGTATCTGCCTGTCGTCCGATGCCTACATCCCGTTCCGTGACAATATCGACCGGGCCAGCAGAAGCAACGTGCAGTTCGTGGCCCATGCAGGTAGTTCACTGCGCGATGAAGAGGTTACCGTGGCGGCGGAGCAGTATGGCATGGCTATGTTTCACACGGGAGTGCGGCTGTTTTTGCACTGAGTAATCGGGATTCTGCTGGTGTCTGGCGTTGCGTCGTCGATAATTCGTACGGAACAGAACTGATACGGCTTGAATCGGCGCCGCTCCTCTATCTCGTGTGCGGAAAAATTGGTTCGGGAAAATCAACCTTTACCAGAAATTACCACTACTTTGTGCCACCATCTCCGGATGAAGGTTTCAATGTCATTCGGCATACATAGAAATATTACCGGGTGGCGGTAGTTTCATGTTTTACTCAAAGGGGCACTAACCGTATGCAAACCTATGTCATATTGCTGCGCGGCGTCATGCCGACCGGAAAAAACAAGGTGCCGATGGCGGATCTGCGTGTTGCCCTTTCCGAAGCCGGTCTGATCGATGTCCGCACCTATATTCAGAGCGGTAATGTCATCGCTCGATCCATCCTGGATCATACCGCTGTCAGCCAGTTGACCCATGAAACGATCAAACTGAAAATAGGCGCCGACATCACGGTAATCACCAGGACTCCGGAGCAGCTCCAACGCATTCTGGACGAAAATCCCTTCCCCGAAGCAGATTTGTCGCGGCTGTATTACTCATTATTGTCGGCGCCGCCTTCCCCGCAGTTCCTGGAGGCCTTTTCCGCCCTCGACTTCACTCCCGACAACATACGGGTGGTTGGCGACACTATCTACACGCTCTACGCCACCAAACTGAGCGACTCCAGGTTCACCAACAACTTTTTCGAGAGCAAACTGAAAGTTGCGTCCACAACGCGGAACTTTAACACCATGACTCGCCTTGTGGAGCTGAGTAAGCAAAAGGACTGATCTTTTATTAATGTCCAGCCATGTCGCACCCAAAACAGCTACCGACTTTCTAAAATTACATTTATATTGACACAGCACAATCTCACAGCTATGCAGTAGACAACGACAGCGCAGAACTTGCCCATTATCCACTACGCAGGGTTCATGATGCTTTCATTGAAAACGGAGCTGAGCGAATGGATATAAAAACCTTTATCTTTGCCTTGGCGATCGGCAACATTATTTTTGGTGTGGTGCTGTTCCTCTACCAGTTGCATGAGGATCAAGCCGAGCGGAACACGTACTGGACCGTTGCCAAGCTGTTGCAGTTCGCGGGATGGCTGCTGCTCTACCAGCGTGGAGCGATCCCCGACTTTCTAAGCTACACCATCGGCAACAGCTGTTTGCTGGCCGGCTTTGCCTATGAAAGTTGCGCCATGTTTCACATTTCCGGTCGTCCCGTCAGCAAATTACTCCAGATTACGACACTATCCTCCATAGTACTTATTTGTGTTGCCTCTACGCCGTTCTCCGGCTCTGGGCGGGTTGCCGCCGCCTCGTTTGTTACCGTGATTCTGTTTGCACCGGCCGGTTGGATTCTGCTGACATCGGCTGAAAAAAGATCACCACTGCGCCTTGCCATCGGCTGGAGCATGTGGCTGGCGGTATTGATCGTTTTGATACGGGGGACTCTGGCATTATCACCAACAAGCGGTTTGTCGCTCTTTACCAATAACTCGGTTCAATACTCAGCATTCATTGCATTATATTATCTGCTCCTGGTCAATGGGTTCGGCACCTTACTGCTGAGCAAGGAAAAAGCCGATCGTGACTTGTTTGAACTATCACAGGAGCAGAATGCCATCCTGGAAACCTTGCCGACCGGATTATGTATCGTTAAAAACAGGGTGATTTATCGCTGCAATCCTGCCCTGGAAGCAATCTACGGTTTCGCTCCCGGAACACTGCAGGGACAGTCGGTGCGCTGTTTGTACGGCAGCGAGCAGACCTTCCATGAATACGGCAAAAAGATTTATGGTGAGATTGCACAGAAGGGGCGATATGAAGGAGAAGTGCTGTACGCTCGCCAGAATGGAGAACCGTTCTGGGCGCTGGATCACGGCACCACGATCTTCCCGGAACGATCCCAGGCCTATGCCGTGTTTTCCATCACCGATATAACGGAACAGAAACGTCAACAGGAGTTACTGACCTGCCAGAAAGAGGAACTCCAGGCGACGCTGGCCCGGACAAAACGTCTGGAAGGGATCATCTCCATCTGCATGCATTGCAAGAAAATCCATACGGCAGATCAATCGTGGGAACAATTGGAGAAATACATCTCCGATAACTCGGATGCGCAATTCAGCCACGGCCTCTGTCCGGCATGTTTTAACGAACATTACGCACAATATAAAAGGAAAACAGTGGCCGTGGAATGATTTGGCTGGCAGCACAAAGGGTATGCAATGATCGCCATCAATCGAGCAACACACCCCGGCTATGCCTCATAAAATATCCTTGCAGTTCTGGCAGATAAACAGAACAACTTCCTGTCCCACAATAACTCTGCACATTCCCTTGTCATCCCACGTTTGTATTCACCAACAGCAAACAAGAGGCTCAACCCGTTACCCATGACCGACTTCAAACTCTTTTCACGCCGCGCCGACCGCACTGCGGCCATGCCGTTCATCATGCTGACCGTGCTGATCGACATAGTCTCGATCGGCTTGATCATCCCGGTACTGCCGACCCTGGTCGGCAGCTTTACCGCTTCGCACGCTGACCAGGCCTTCTGGTATGGGGTGGTGGTATTTGCCTTCGGGATCGCCAACTTCATCGCCTCGCCGATCCTCGGTGCGCTCTCCGACGCCCATGGGCGCCGGCCATTGCTGCTGCTCGGCTTTTGCGGACTCGGTCTCAACTTCTTCGCCACCGGTCTCTCGACCGCCCTCTGGATGCTGATCGCGGTACGACTGGTGGGTGGCGCGATGCAGGCCAACGCAGCCGTGGCCAACGCCTATGTGGCGGACATCACCCCACCCGAAGAGCGTGCCAAGCGTTTCGGCATGCTGGGCGCCATGTTCGGGCTCGGTTTCATCATCGGCCCGGTGATGGGGGGACTGCTGGGGGCGATCAATATCCAGCTCCCCTTTTTCGTGGCCGGTGGTTTCGCCCTGCTCAACTGGCTCTACGGCTATTTTGTGCTCCCCGAGTCGCTGCCGCTTGAGCGGCGCCGCCCCTTCCACTGGCGGGCGGCCAACCCGTTGACATCGCTACGCGAGCTGGCCCGTCTGAGCGGCGTCGGCCGCTTGGTGGCGGTGGTGGCCCTGAGCGGACTTGCCCAATTCGTGCTCTACACCAGCTGGGTGTTGTACACGACCTTCAAATTCGGCTGGGGACCGAAGGAAAACGGCTGGTCGTTGGCGGCAGTCGGCATGATGTCATTGATCGTTCAAGGCTTCCTGCTGGGGCGTCTTCTCAAGCGCTTCACTCCCCGGCGACTGGCGGTAGCCGGCCTGGTGTCATCATCACTGGCCTATGCCTTGTGGGGCGCCGCCAGCCAAGGGTGGATGATGTATGCGGTAGTCTGTCTGAACGTATTCGGCTACACGATTACCGCCACACTGCAGAGCATTATTTCCAGCGCCGCTGACACCAAAAACCAGGGGCAGACACTGGGGGCGGTCAGTTCCGTCAACAGCCTGATGGCGGTGGTAGCCCCCTTGTGCGGTACGCCGCTGCTCTCCCTGGTGTCGCATCTTCCCCATGGCGACTGGAGGATCGGCGCACCGATGTATTTCTGTGCCGTGCTGCAAGGCGCTGCGTTGGTATTGGCCTATCTGCACTTTCGGGGCGAGCGGGAACAGTGGGGGGAAAGAGCAGCATCGGAAGGTGGGACATGACCTGCGTGGAGATGATGGTTTTCGCTATGTCAGCAGTGTCAGATAGGCATCCCTGGTCAGCCACAATTCTTCCATCCGGTACATATGCCAGTGATCATGCATCATGATATGCCGGGCCAGGATGTAGAGCGAGTAATGTTCATATTCCGGGTGGGTCGCCTGCTTTTTCCAGCACAACTCATCGGCGCTTTCCAGCAGTTTGATTTGAGCCTCCCGGTCCCGGGCAAACTGTTCCAGGGTCGATTCCATGTTCATGCGAAGAGGAGTGGCCGGTTCTTCCGCTCCCACCCCCGGATTGTAGGGAACGAATTCGGGGGCATCCTCGTTCAGGAAGCGTTCGATCCGCTTCAGGAGCATCGGTTGCACCTGGGCCAGGTGGCTGCAATGTTCAGCAATCGTCCAGAACCCTTCACCCCTGCGCAGATCCAGTCTGTTTTCCGGGATGGAGTGGACAAACCGGGTGAGGATATTGGGGGAGCGTCTGAGTGTTTCCAGGATATCGGGAATGTCGTGCATGTTTGGTCTCCTATGGTGGAAGAACGGATAGAGAGCACTCTGATGGAGCGAAGCGGAGTCCAGCCCCCTTGGTTCGCGCTTCTCCCGGTTGCTGCTTACATAAAAACAGCGATATTCTCGAATGACAGTGCATCACTGCCATGGTTGGCAGTTACCGAGCCCGAAAACCTGATTGTTGTTGCAGAAGCATCCACCAAGGGGAAAACAAATCCAAAGCCCCTGCTATCACCATACCCCACCGTGTAGGCACTATTCATATGCTCAGTGCAATAATTTGATTTGCTCTTGTATGTTCTACCATTTTCATCGGTAATGCTGAAATTACCAAATAGGATTTTTGTGCTGCCTTCTGAAGTATTCGTCAACTGCACCTTACAGGTAACGCTTTCTCCTTTCATGGAGCAGTTCACCATTTTGAAACGCAGCTTTGAGTTCGGGTAAACATAACGCTCATCACGTTGAGCAGAAACCTGTTTTCCTGATGCTGGTTTTGATGCCGGTTCGACAGTTTCTTCTGCCATCCGTGGTCGAGATTTTTTCTTTGCCGCAGGAGCTATATCCTCACCATCTTCATTTTGACAGCGCTTGACGTCCGTATTCCAGTGAGATCCTGGCGGACATTGAATGACTATTTTTTCCTTAATAATAACCTTTGGCTTTGGTTTCGGCTGTTCCTGACCGAGAGAATAGGCTTTTTTGGGCAGAGCATCATTGTCATAATCGTCTGCAAAGCAGGCACCTGCTATGATCACAGTGCTGAATAAAGCGAAGCACATCAGATTTACAGCCGTTTTATTCACACCTGTTGGTATTACTGACATTTTGATCGTCTCCTCTTAGTTGTTTTTATTTTCTACGGCAAAATGCTTGTTAAAATCTTCAAAATTAAATATTTGTGCGAGTTTCATATCAGAACCACCACCTAATTACTACACATTTTGCGACTTATTTAACATTGTTTTACAATTCAACAAATTCGTACAGAGAGCTGAATATAATCGGCAGCAGTAAAATAGTTGTGGAGAGGCAACGAGATCAATGGACACAGCCCATTATTTTTGAGGTAATCCAACGGCAAACAGGTGAGAGTTCCCAGCTTTTCCAGATACGGTCATGATCCGATCAACGCCTTTTGAACCGCTTCGTCGTAGGGAGTCAACCGCACGGGAATCAGGTCGCGGATTGCGCTTTCACGGCAGATCACCTCGTTTTTCAATCCCTCAATCAAGGGCATTGACACTGATGGAGATACCGGGGTTATGAAACCGACCCAGTATGATGACAGCTTCGGAGTCAACACCGGTACCGGAATGATATAAAGTTTTCTCCCCTCGATACGGGCCAATCGTTCCATCATCTCCCGATAGGTCAGCACTTCGGGGCCTCCGATGTCGAAGGTTCTTCCGCTGGTCCGCTCATCGGCCGGACAGGCAGCCAGATAGCTGATGACATCATCTACGGCGATCGGTTGGCAGCGGGTTGACACCCAGCGCGGGGTAATCATGAGCGGCAGACGTTCCACAAGCGCCCGCACCATCTCGAATGAAGCGCCTCCGGCTCCTATTATGACGGCAGCCCGGAGAAAGGTAGTGGCAAACGTACCGGTCTTGAGAATATCAGCCACTTCGAGGCGGCTTTTGAGATGCTCCGAGAGGTCATCCCCGGTTTCCCCCAACCCTCCCAGATAGATCACACGCCGTACCTTAGCCCTGTTGGCGGCAGCAACGAAATTACGGGCAGCATCCCGGTCGCGCCTCTCAAAGCCGGCCCGGCCACCAGACATGGAATGAACGAGATAATAGGCAATATCAATCCCGGCCATTGCTGAGTCGAGTGTAGCCGGTTCAAGCAGATCTCCCCGAACGATTTCGGCGCCGTCCGGGATGCCAGAGGCGGTCTGCCGCACCATGCAGCGCACAGAAAAACCGTCATTGATCAGTCTTTGAGTCAAGCGTTGGCCAATAAAGCCGGTGGCGCCGGTAATCAGTATCAAGCCGGGTGACGTTTCCATGTAGCGTATCTCCTCGTTGATTTGCCACGTATCTGTTGCCGTCCGGAAAAGCCAGGGACGCTGCCGACATTTTTGAAACCATCCAACGCTAAACCGGAACATCCCCGGTTTTTACAAAATTCCGGCATGCCGGAATTTTGATATAACATATTGATTTACAATGAATCATGTCGAAAAAAGGGCCAAATATTTCAGCGACCCTATGGGTGGGAATGAGTGGTTTTTACACCAGCCTTTTCACACCCCTTCCCCCCCGTTGATTTGTGGCTGTGCCCCGGACAATGGAAGCTGTTCCGTTGACGAAAAGATACTCCACTCCTGTTGCATACTGGTGGGGGTTGGTATACGTCGCATGATCCGCAAAATTCTGCAGGTTTATAACCGCAATGTCCGCAAGGTACCCCACTGCCAGTTTCCCCCGGTCTTTCATCCGGTACTTGTCGGCGGGCAGCGAGGTCATGGCCCTGATAACGGCAGACAGCTCCAGAACCTTCTCCTCCACCACGAATTTCCTGATCATTCTCGGATAGGCGCCGTAGCATCGCGGATGCGGTTTCCCGTAATCTTTGATGGTGGTCCAGCCATCCGTGCTTGGAAATACGAAGTCGGTACATTTCAGGAAGGCCCGTACGTTGCGCATATCCTGATCGTTCATGATGGCCTGCGGCGCATCATTGGAACAGACCATATCCACGTACATGTCTGAAGGTATCTTTTTCTCCATGTCGGCAATTTCCCGAATGTTTTTTCCTTCATAATGGCGCCGTTCAGGATATATGATGATCATCGTCCTCTCGGGCGCAAGATAGGTAAATGTTTCTTCAACCGCTTTTTTCAGCTCCGCCCTGCCGCTGGCATTTTTGTATTCGTTCCTGATGCCCTTGTCTGTTTTGTATTTTGCGGGAGTAAGCATAGTCAGCCAGGTAACGCCGGCATCGTACGGATAGGCGTCGGCGGTAATGTCCACGCCTTCGCTCCGCGCCTTTATGATCAATTGGATCATTGGCTCTGCCGTCATGCTCGTGATCGGTTCATTGATCTGAATATGCGATATTTGAACCGGGACATTCGCCTTTTTGCCGATCTCTATCGCCTCTTTCAGAGCTTCAAGCACCCCGAAGCGCCCGTCGTCATACCTTTTCCCCGTCAGATCCCTGATATGGGACACATAGATGCCGTTATATTTCTTAACTATTTTTGCCAGTTCAATCAGTTCCACCGTGTCCGTGAGCGCGCCAGGGGCATACTCCAGACCGGTTGACATGCCTATGGCACCCTTTTCCATTTCTTCGGCTATCCTTTTCTTCATTGCCTCAAGTTGCTGCGTGGTCAGTTTCTGTGGCTGATTATAGCCGAACAGCTCCTCCCTGATCGCCCCATGGGGAGCCAGATGGCAAACATTGCTGCCGAATTTCACCCTGCCGATGATATCCAGAAAATCGTTGGTATCGGTATAACCGAACCCGCAGTTCCCCGTAACAATAGTGGTTACCCCTTGGTAAAGATAGCTGTGATTTCCGGCAAGGCTGGGAATTTTGGAGGCAGCAGTTACCGGGTCCTTCCCGAGACGCTGGAAGGTCAGGTCGCCATGATTGTGAACATCGATAAAACCAGGCGTTACGATTAAACCGGTGGCATCGATAACATGTGTACCTTTATCCAGGTTACTGCCGATGGCTGCTATCCGGTCGCCGCGAATCCCGATGTCAGCCCTGAAGGGCTTTGCCAGAGTTCCGTCATAGACCATCCCGTTGCGGATAACGATATCGTACCAGCTGCTGTCCGAGCCGTACGTGATACGGGGATCGATCAGAAACGCTCCGCCCGCGATCACTGCACCTTTCAGAAAATCACGTCTCGTAATCATAATCTTTCCCTCCTTCTCACGGTGACCTTCTATTAGTCTGATCCGGCCCAGCAGGTCCGGACTTGAGCTGCCGGGCGGGTTTTTGCCCGGTCACGCTCCGAGGCCTTGTTATATCTCGCCTTTTGGTGCGGTGCAGGCGGTAAAATATTAAGGTTTAAATATGCAGTACCTCTCACCAGATTCATCTTCAAGGTACTTCTGAAATGGATTGATTCTCTGAAGGCTCTTCGCTGAGGAAGCTTGAATATAGTTGATCACCATCTTCCTGTCCGTTGAGTTAAATTTCCCTGGCATTCTGTTTCCTCTCTTTCGAACCGGGTAGGAGGGGAGCCTCTCAGCTCCCGACCCCCCTAAGAACCGGACTT
>DAINBV010000065.1:0-29808 GCA_036732725.1 Geobacteraceae bacterium
GAAAACCGGTGTTAAGGGACTACATTTTTCTATTGACTACTGGCGGACATATCAGTGTTGATATTATATTCAAAGCTGAATATAAAGATAAACGAATTGTATTTATAAAACATATCAATCGGAAACTACCTGCTGCCGTCACTTTTGGGCACTTTTGCCAAATTATATCCCAAGACAAGAGTTGAGTTACGGGTTGGAAACACTCAACAGGTAGCCGAATGGCTTGAAAACGGTGAGCTGGATATTGCCTTTGTCGAGGGACCATGCCGTAGCAGGAAGCTGACCGCTGTGCATTGGCGTGATGACGAGTTGGTGGTGGTAGTCGGGCCAGAGCACCCTTGGGCTGGTGAAAAGAGTGCCACACGGGAGATGCTGGCGCGGGTTCCCTGGATTATGCGGGAGAAAGGTTCCGGTACCCGTGAAATATTTGAGGACGCCATGGAGAAAGCCGGGGTTCGGTATGCCATAGCTCTGGAATTAGGGCATACCGAAGCGATCAAGAATGGTGTTGCTTCCGGGCTTGGGATCAGTTGTCTTTCCCGTGTTGCCGTTCATCGGGAGCTTGAGTATATCTCGCTGGTTGAAGTAGCGAGTCCTCTGAAGCTTGATCGTTCACTTATGATGCTCAAACGCCGTGAGAGTCGCTGTACACCGTTGCTCTCTGCATTTATGAAGGTAGCCGGTGGAGAGTGGGAGAGAGATGATCACGCAAAGCACCCGGTTGACGAATAAAGAACATTTCTGCTATTTCCAAGCTCCATTGTTTTTCCGGCAGAGCCAAGGTTACATTGGCTCGCCTACCAGAATAATTTTCAGCACTTCAATCGGAACAACTCCCAATCGTGTGGCAGCTTCTTTCAGGGTTTCATCATCCTTGATCATTATCTGTTTGGAATCAAGCTTCTGTTTTACCTTCATAGAATCAAGATTAAGTTCTTTGCAGATGGTGGTCAGCGTTTTTTTGCCGATCCCCTTCCCTTCGAACCGCTCCACCACGGCATCACCGGTATAGCGGGGTGGCTCTACGGCTTCATTGATTGCAGGTGGCGCAGCCGTTTTTTTACTTCTGCTAATCGCTACTGCGGAAGACGGGCGAGTTGTGGCCGGAACTGCTGAAGATGTAACAACAGGCGGTAACGGTGCCTCGGGTTGTTCCAGCTTCTTGATCAACTGATAGACATTGGCAGGAGTCAGTCTGTTTATCCGGGCGATTTGCTCAATAGTCATATTTTGATCAGTAACGCTCAAACCTGCCTGACGAAGTTCCTTGAGCGCTTCGCCGCTGTCGATGTACATTTTTTTACAAAAACCTTTCAATGAAAGCAATTCGGCATGTCCAAAGGGTGGATCGTCTGCCGGAGTCTTGATCCAGCTTTCTTTGAGCCAGGCATTGAAGGTGAGAATGTAATTGAGTGGAGGGATTTTTGTGACTGCGCCAATTGTAAAAAATGCTGAAATCAAAATAGCAAAGGCCAGATCACGCCAACTTGCTGTCACACGACCGGGGATACCACGCAAATACTGCATCAAAGGTGTCCAGTTGTACCAAGTGTGCCAGATACCGGCAATCAGGAACAGAACACTGGTGGTAATGTGGATATTGCCCCACTGAGTCTTGGAAAGACCAAGAAACGTCCAGTTTGTCCAGTAGGCAACCTTACCCTGGGGAACCATGAAAGCGGCGATACCGGAAAGAGACATGGCTACAAAACTTAATGCAGTGACCAGAGATATCAGGGCTCGGTTGATCAATGGACGTTTTTCCATAACATGATTCCTTTTTGCGGTGATGTACCAAGGGGGTTACGAATCTTGCTTGACCAGCAGCCGAAGCTCTTTCAGGCGATATTGCAAGGTGCGCAATGAAATGCCGAGTGTTTCCGCTGTCTGTCGACGGTTCCCGCAGCACTGCTGCAGGGTCTTCAGGATAGTGTCCCGTTCGCGATGTTTGAGCACCCCTTGGTTTGACTCATGATCCGGATTCAGTTCCTGTATTTCGGCTGGCAGTTCATTGGGAGTTATCTCCCCCCTCGCCAGAATGACGCCCCGCTCAATGACATTCTGCAGTTCGCGAACATTGCCGGGCCAACTGTGACGTTCCAGCAGTTTCAGTGCCTCCCCGGAAACAGCAATGGTACGGCGAACAGCTGAGCTGGAAGAAAAACGGGCACAGAAATGCCGTACAAGCAATGGTAGGGCATCAATCCGCTCACGTAGCGGCGGCAGATTAATCGGAAATACATTCAGACGATAAAAAAGATCTTCACGGAAACGTTTCTCAGCCACTTCTTTGGCCAGATCCCGATTGGTGGCGGCAATCACCCTCACATCCGTCTTGATCTGCATGCTCCCGCCGACTCGTTCAAAAACCCGTTCCTGTAAAACCCGCAGCAATTTTGCCTGCAACAGCGGCGGCATCTCGCCGATCTCATCCAGAAAAATCGTCCCCCCCTGCGCCAGTTCAAATTTTCCCCGGCGAGCCTGGACTGCCCCGGTAAAAGCTCCCCGTTCATGGCCGAACAGCTCGCTTTCCAGCAGGTTCTCGGGAATCGCGGCACAATTAAGCGGAATAAACGGACCGTTTTTACGGGAGCTGGCCAGATGGATTGTACGGGCAATTACTTCCTTACCGGTACCGCTTTCTCCCGTGAGAAGAACGGATGCGGGGGTTTTTGCCACATCAGCCACCAGTTTTTCAACATGTTCCATTGCCCGGCCACTGAAGACCAGATCACGCGGCGGTAGACCGGCGGCCTCAAGATCATGCAGGGAAATACTCATCCGCTGCTGTTCAACCTGTTCCATCCCCCGCTTGATGGTAGCCAGCAAGGCTGCCGGACTATCAAGCGGCTTGGTGAGGAAATCGAAGGCTCCATCCTTGATGGCAGTTACTGCCTCATCAACCCGTCCAAATGCGGTGATAAAGATGAACAGCGGCGGATGAGCGTCTCCCTTAACGAGCTGAAAAAGTTCCAAGCCGCACCTGACCGGCATTTTCAGGTCTGAAATTACCATGTCAAAGCGTTCCCGCTGAATTCGGCGCAGACCTTCGCCACCATCGACTGCAGTAGCAACGGTATACCCCGCGCTATCCAGGATGGTGGTCAACAATTCACGAAAGATGGCATCGTCTTCTACAATCAGTATGGTGGCAGACATGGTGACGTTACTCCTCCAGAGGCAAGCTTAGGGTAAACGTTGTACCGGTTCCCGCAACAGTTGCAACGCTTAGCTGCCCACCATGTTCTTCAGCAATCTTGCGACAGAGGGCCAGACCAAGGCCGGTCCCGCGTGCCTTACTGGTCCAGAACGGTTCAAAAATGTGGGGCAAATTTTCCGGTGATATGCCGATACCGCTATCCTGTACAGAAATTACCGCATCCTTCTTATGCTTTTCCAGGCACACTGAAAGCTCCCCACCATCCGGCATGGCCTGAAGACTGTTTTTCATCAGATTCAAAATCAACTGGATGATCCGGTCAGCATCCACGATGACAGTTACAATTTCATGCAGTTCACAGGTGATACTCACCCGTGCAGACGCGGCCTCCTGACTAATCAGGGTTACACAATCCCGCACCAATTCAGCCAGATCGATCATTTGCCGTTCATTACCATCCTCCCGGGCAAATGAAAGCAGATCATTCACCAATGTTTCCATGCGAAGTGACTGGCTGACGATCCTGTCAGCGTACAGCCTCGCCTGATCCAGCTCGGTAGCCTCTTCAACCAGTTGGGCAAACCCCTTGATCCCAGCCAGCGGATTACGGATCTCATGTGCCATGACCGCACCCAGTTCCCCCAGCCGGGCCAGTTCCTCCCTGCGCCGCATTTCAACACGATGCCGTTCTTCACGCCGTAACAACAAGAATACCACACAGGTTACCAGCAAGAGTGACATGGTCAGGAAAACAACCATGCCAACAACGCTTTTTGCCCGACGGATAACAGCGTCGGCCCGGTAGGTGTGTAACGCCAAGGTCAGGAGATAGTCGTTTCCGTTTGGATGTACATGGGTCTGCAGAAGATAGATCTCTTCACCGGTCCCGAGTGTCTTGCGTTCTTCAATTATTCCATCATGCAGTTTCCTGTCTGTCACTGGTTCCGGGAGAGTAGTTCCGATAAGCGAACGATTGGTGTGGAAACGGGTAATTCCCTGATGATCACTCAGGGAAAAGTAGGCGATATCAGGTGTGGTGTAGCTGGCAAGGCGGGTAAAATCAGCATCAACTGCCGCCAGCTGTTCTATGGCTGAAGAGATGGTAAGGGCAGCCCCCTTGAGATTTTCTGCCGCAATCCGGGGGGCCGTTCGGTAGGCATTCCATGAGAAAAAACCTACCAACAGGGTAAAACAGAGCGGAACAGCTATCAGTAGGCGCTCAATTTTTCGCATCAGAAGTAGTAGATCATCGCGAGACCAGTAGTGTAATCGGGGCTGCTATCGCTCAGGCCACGGGAGACAAAACCGTCCAGCATGGTACGTGTAGTGAGATTCCAGAGTAATCGCGCTCGCACTTCCAATAAATTGTCGGATGCCGTTGAAGGGGCGCTGGCGCCTTTGACCATCAGCATTGGTTGGAGATTCTGTGTCAGTTGATAGCCGCTGGTGGCATTGTAACTGAGGTAGTTTTTTAGACCGAAACCGCTTACCTTTCCTTGCCAGGTATAGGTCGTTTCAGCGGCCAGATGAAAATCGCCGTACCATTTGGAGAGATCGATACCACCGCCGTAATCAAACTCGCCAGTGCCAAGTCCGTCCGATGCAGACGCTGTCGGTGTTTTTACATACAGTGAAGCGCGCAGCTGCGGTATGCCACCCTTTTCAAACCACGGGATATAACCTGCACGAAGGATAATATCGCCCAATCCGGAAACCGCCCGGTTGTTGTTGGTGGTGGTACTGTTACTGGTTGTGGAATACACGCCGCCCGGTCCGCCATATCTGGCGACGGTCTGTGAACTGCTGGCAACCCCATTTTGATACAGGGAGGTGGTGATTTGCGAATTACTCTGATAGACAAACGGAAGTTCCATGCTCATGTCAAGACGCTCGCTTGGATACCAACTGATAATCAACGGCAGGTAGGCGGCGCGGGTGGTTGTACTGCTGTTGTAACTTCCGGAACTGAATTCGGCGCCGATACTGATGGAAGCCGTTGGTTGATTCTCCCCCTGTTCACTGCTCCAGCAATTATCAGCAACGGTTGCCATACAGAGAAGAACAGTCATGCAAGCAGCTACTGTGAGGTACTGTCTCATCGTTTTCCCCCTCCCCTCATGCCGCCACCATATCCTGCACCGCCGCCGTTTCTTCCGCCGGAAGCAGCGCGCGACCAGGCTGGAACCCCTGACTCGGAGCGGAGGGTGATGCTGCGATTGCCATAACCCATGATTTCCAGTTTCTGGGCAAAAAGATAGGTAGCCCCATCTTTTCCCACGGCACGGGAGCCGGTGATGCTGATTTCCTGGTCTTTGGCGACAGGAAATTCCTGCCGTTGCCAGTAGGACCACGGTCCCAGCATGATCGTAACGTTTCCCTGCCCGGTTGTGATGGTCATTTCAGTGTGCTGACTCCCCTCGCGAGTAGCGGGAGGAATTACGACTTTCCCTTGCAGAGTGGTAACCGTATTGGCATCGTAACCGGCAGCAAAATCAAGTCCGCTCCCCTTTTCGCGGGAATCGTTCCCCCAAAAAGCAAGTGCAGACTGACTGCTGCCGAGAAGAATACAGACAATCAAAATCGTTATATATTTCATGGCGCTATCCTGGAGTAATGCTCCGGCCAGACAGCTCTGCCTGGCCGGAGAAGAAAGAAGCTGTTACGGGTTTGTGGTGGACGCCGGGGGAGTTGTGCCGGTTGCCGCGGGAGGCGTCAGACGAGATCCGTTCATTACGCCGTTTCCCTTACCCTGGCGGGTGGTGGAACCGTTGGCTGTGGTGCCGGTGGTCAGGAAAGTTCCGTCGCGGCGCTGTGAACCAGTCGGACGGACAGCTGCTGTGCCACCGGTTGCAGCCGGGTTGGTCATGCAGGAACCGTTGCGTTTGCCATTGCCTCCGCCGTTGCCGCGACCTGCTGCCAAGACGTCGCCGGTTGCCAATGCTGCCAGAAGCCCTGCTACTGCTGCGATGGTGATGATCCGTGTTTTCATGATCTGCTCCTTCAATTGGTGAGATAGTCAATCTAACCTTGATAAGAGCAGGCTCCATGCCAAGCTTGTAACCTGTTATAATTGCGTAAGTAAATAATTTAACAGCGCTCTACCCATCAATTTATCGTGCAGAATCTGCACTTCAGAAGAAGATGTTGCACTTCGCTGCACGCCTCAGAAGGCCATATTCCCCTTGATGATGGAATACATGCCAAATACGACCAGCACTCCTCCGGTGACGTAGCGCAATGCCGCATCATGTTTCAGAATCCCTTTGATTTTATTCTGCAGGAGCTGGGATGAATAGCCGACTACCAGCATTGGCAACGCCAGACCGAGTGAATAAAATCCGAGCAGAACAATGCCGGTCAAAAGTTTACCACTGGTTCCGACCATGGTCAGCGTACTGGAGAGAAAGGGACCGACGCAAGGAACCCAGATGACACCAAGCGCCATACCGAGAATCAACCCTCCGAATCGTCCCTCACCCTTGACCCGGAAATTGGAGAGACGATAGAAACGCTTGAAGATACTCATATCAAATATGACCATCAACCCCATGCTGACAATGATAACGGAACCCGCAATTTCAATCGAGCGCGTTTTGCCGATCAATAACGCCCCAAAGAGCGATGAGATGGCACCCATTGCCATAAACGAGATGGCAAGACCGAGTACAACAATCAGGGGGCGCAATTTATCCTCCCGCTCCGCACCAGCCATGATGATCGGAATCACCGGTAAAACACAGGGAGAGAGCACACTTGCTACCCCGGCGCCGATTGCCATCCCGATAGTAACGATGCTGAAATCCATTATTTCAGACCGTCCAGTGCAGTAGAAAGGGTCTCGACACTCTGGATTCCGGGAGGGAAAACCTTGCTGATTTTACCCGTTTTATCAACCAGTACCAGCGAGGGAAGGCTGCGGACACCGTAGTCATAAAATGCCTTCTGATCATTCTGATCCATGGCATTGACCGGGGCAATTGTGAAGTTCCCCTTCCGTTTTTCCGTCAGTTTGTCCAGCTCCCGTTTCTGAGCCTTGCACGGCCCGCCAAAGGGGTTCTGGAAAAAGACCAGGGTCGGTTTTCCTTTGCCGATATTCTGTTGCAGAACCGGGGTGCTTAAGGGAGCGCTCGGGGCAGCAATGGCAAAGGTAGCTGTGGTGATGAAAAGAGCTGCCAGCAGAGTGATAAGGCGTTGTTTCATGGTGTTGACTCCTTTTATTATTGGTGTTGTTCCGAAGAACTGACGGTGAGTTTATGCTTGTGCAACGGCCAGCAGCACCGGATAGGATCGATCATTTTTCTCGATGATTGCAGCTTGTTTCACGGAAATTGAAACATACCCGGCGTATTCCAGCAGACGGGTCAATTCGATTCGACTGAAACCATGGTGGTAGACGCCGGTTACGTCATCGTGGAAGCTGCCATCCTCTGCATCAAGATCGGCAAAGGCAACCATTCCACCTGGATACACATGTGATTTGAGCCGGGCCAGCAGAGCGGATGGTTCCTGGATGTGATGCAGGGTCATGGCGCTGGTGATCAGATGAAACGTACCGGCCGGCATTTCTCCGCTGGCAAGATCGCATAAAGCGGTCTTGATGTTCGTCATGCCGGTTGCCTTCACTTTTTCGGCAAGCTTGTCCAGCATTCCGCAGGAGCTGTCGATACCAAGCATACTGCGCAGATGTGGCGCCAGATTCAGAGTCACCAAACCGGTTCCACAGCCGATATCCAGACCATCCCATTGCGATGAAAGCTCGACTTCTGCCATGATTCCAGCAGCAATTTCTCCCGCCAGTTTTACCCGTCGCGGTTCTTCATCCCAGGTGTGAGCTGCTGCATCAAAATCACGTTGTTGTGTCATCTGCTTCTCCTCATCCAGCTTGTTTAAAAACTGTGTATTATGGTTCACTTTTCCCGCCCCAGAGCGGATCGTCCATAAACTGACGTCGCAGGTTTTCTTCAGGATTCTGGAAATAGAATTCATCTTCCGAAAATGAAAAACGGTACGAAGCAAGATATTCCAGCAGGACCTGATAAGCAGTGTTAATTTTCTGTATCTGTCTTTGATCGGAGTTGACTTCCCCACAGTCGGGATGAAAGCGTTTGACCAGGTCACGATGCCTCGTTTTAACCTGCTGCATGGTGACCCGGTCTTCCAACCCCAGAATTTCCATCGATTTCTGTAGTTCCTTGAAGTTCATACCCTTGATTTCACAATCATTTCTCGATTTTCAGTCCCGCTCTGCGCCAACCGGACATATGTCCCTCTAGCAGTGTGGTGTTTTTATAGCCGTACATGCTCAGTACCCCCTGCGCCATCTGGGCGCGGGGACCATGTTCGCAGGTAATTACCAGCTCCGTAGTTTTATCCTCCGGCAATTTGGCCATATTGAAGAGTAATTTCAAATTTGGCGCATGGATGGCTCCCGGAATATGCCCGGAATTGAACTCCATGCCGCTACGGACATCAAGGACAATGGTGTCATTTTTTAAACTCAGGCGTTTCAGTAGTTCTTGTGCATGCATGTTATTTCCTTACCTGTATCTGATTCTATTTGGATGGGTTCCCAAAACGTCCGCCAACTTTCATCGGATCACCTTGATAACCAAGCGCTTTCCAATCCATCCGTTTTCCCTCGCCATGGCAATCGTTACAGGAAAGCGATTCTTCTTTGGGAGCAACTTCGTGACTTAATCCGAAATAAGAGGCGGTTTTTACAAACTGGAATTTGCCGCTGTACGGCAAGCCCGAGCCTTCTGCGCCACCTTTAAGCGCCTTTTGCCAATCAAAGTCGACCCAAAACGATTTATAATGTTGAAAAATACTTAAGTATTTAAAGCTTGAATCCATGGGAAGATCGCCAATAAACAGTTTGTAGGGATATATTTTAGCGGTTTTCTCGTTGATACTGCCGGCCGGTTTGTTGACCACCACCGGTTGAGAAGGATCCTTGATCACATCCCCTTTCATGTAGCGCTCCATTGTGCCGTTATACCAGGCATACACCGGCTTTTCGTTCATCCCCCAACGGAAACGCCCCATTTTTTTGACGTAGGTTTCCTTGTCAAATTGATCTTCGGATTTAATGTTATCCTTACCGGCATCAGACCAGTACCACTCCATTCTGGTGGCCTGTGAACGGGCAAAATACGGAATGTGACAGGTCTGGCAGGCGACCGATTTGATATGCTTGGCAATGACGGCTCCGTATTTTGACTTCTGATGTGGCGCCTTGGCACCGGTATGGCATTGGTCACAGTTGACCCGCTCATCGAAATGGGCCGTCATGCTGGCAGCTCCGGCGATGCGGTGATTCTTGGTGGTATGACAGGCTTGACAAGAAAAATCGCCACCACCACTTGCTTTGGTCCCCATATGCACATCCAGCTTACGATCCTTTTTTTCCAGGGTTGACTCAATCCCCGGAACCCTGACCGAATCGGCGCCACCACCAAAATAATGGCAGGAACCGCAGTTGGTGCGGGTTGGAACAGCAACACTCTGAGCTGCCAGCTCGAGATTCATGGAACCTTTTTCCATCGCCTGCTTGTTGACATTACCGCCAAGCACCTTGGAATAATTACCTTTTTGAGCATGGCAGATCAGGCAATCAACCTTACCGGTATTCTTGAAATCGAAATTCGTACCTGTCCATCCATAACCGGCGTGACATTTGGAACATTGCTCATGAACCACCCCGTCCTTGCCACCTTCAATCGAGGTACAAATGGCATTGAGCATGTTTGCTTTGCCAAACTCCCCCTTGCTGTTTTCTTTCCCCTTCAGATGATTTGGTGTTCCTTGCCACTTCCAGTGAGTGGTTTTGATAAATTCATCTGCTTGTTTCTGGTGGCATTGCAGACAGACTTTGGTAACCTCTTCACCTGTTTTGAATGGCCCCTTGACCAGCGTCGAGTGATCGGTGGCTGCCATGGCAAACGATGCTGCGATTCCGCCCATAATTATCTGCATCAACAATGATGGTACTGTTTTCATGTTCAATCCTTTCAGTTTCAAGTGTGAATCTATTAGTGCGAAGATATATCCCGTATAATCCGGACTCCAAGCAATACAAATGGCCAAGCATGCCAAAACAGATCAAAAATATCGATGGGACGTTTAAGTTCCCCTGCCAGAAGCATGCTCGCCTTTTCTGTAATGTGGGGCTGCGGTAAAAATGGTGCCAAGCCAAGCAATAATGCCAGTGGAACCAGAAACTTGTATTCAAGCAGCTCTTTCATCACCAATCCTTACGGCCAATTGCCAATGCCATGTCATGCACCAAGGCGTGAGCGATCTTCTTTCTACCGGCAGACAACAGGCGCTGTACCGTACCACGGGAAATTCCCATGCAAACTCCCGCTTCTACCTGGGTCTTACCACCGCCGTCACAGAGATAAAAGGCCTCCAACTCGTCCTTTTGCAGTGGTATCAGTGCCAGATCCGCCAGCGGAATTCCCGCCGGTTTGAATACGGTATTATATGAAGATCGCTGGGGACAACTGCAGTTTCTCGGCTTACGTGGACGCGCCATGATCAGTGAGAACAGCCGTGAGCACTACCATGTCCGCCGCAGGAGTGTCCCGGCATAAATTGCGGCAATTCAGCTGAATGATACAGCTCGATATTTCTGGCAATGGTTCCATCCTGTGCCTTAAAGACCTTGATACCGGCATTATTTAGTTTGAAAAGTGCTCCCCCACCGATACCACCCACCACAATTGCATCAACCTGATGGCCGGCCAAACCGGCGATTGGATTACAAGCGCCATGTTGATGAATCTGGTCGCGATTGTGAATTGTCTCAATATCATTCGTGTCGGTATCGACTACCACGAACATCGGCGCAGAACCGAAATGACCAAAAATCTGACTTACCAAACCTTGGCCTTCTTCAACCGGAAAACAAATTTTCATATAGTTACCCCTGTTTATTGTGATAATGCACAAAATATAATCCAATAATATGAATGTCAATATAATTGTAAGTGTAAATATTTACACCCTGAAATCCATGACTACGCCTTGACATTTGATAAATGAATGGTATTTATACTACATATAAAAAACTATATATTTTGCTACCATCATATCTGGTAGATTTATTGCATAAATCATATATCAGAATATTATGGCAAAAACATGTCATACCACGAAGGAAGGTGATATTTGCAAGAGTATCAGCTTGTTACGAAGCAAGACATCGTTAGACGAAGTACAAAAAAATGTTATTGGAGGTAGTATGAAACGGAAAATGGCTAGAAAACTTCTCTGTATGGCGGTTGTTGGAATGTTGTTTCCACTTGCAGCTCAAGCGGCAGACGATGATTTGCAAAAAAAAGTTGAAACTTTGAGTAAAGAAGTTGCCGCCCTGAAAAGCCAGGTTGACAAGACCGATAAAAAGTCCATCGGCAAATGGCTGACCATTGGCGGTGAATATCGCTTCCGGGTCGATTCTCTGCATGGCGAAACAGTTCCGTATTCCGATGCAATTGGCACAATGATGAATCTGGTGGGGGGCTTTACCGGCCCCAATGGTGTTGCGGGAGCGCCGATGGGGGCAATGCTTGATTCCGGTGGAAAAGCGATTAACACTCCGACTGCCACGCAATTTATTATGCAGGGACAGGCTGGAAAGTTATTCACTCCAGCTCAATTTGATACCATCTTGAACAAATATATGCCAACCGCAATGTATGGCGCTTTCTTTGGTTCCAACACTCCCCTTGCCGTCGGTACAAATGGGCGCTTTGTGCCAAATACCGGTTCCATCAGCGCTGTTTTCGGTGCCATGATGGATCCTGCCACACCAGCTGCACAATTGGCTCAATATGGCGCTGCTTTTCAAAATGCGGTTGCTGACATGACACCGCAACAAAAAACAATTTTGACCACATTGCAACAAAAGCTGGTTGGAGCACCCACTAATCCGGGTGTTTTGCTGAAAATGATGACCCCGGCACAGCAAGCGATGTTTGGCGGAATGAGCCAGCAACAGCAGGAAATGGCTTTTGCCGCTTTAATGCAGAATTTTCTTGGTGCCAATAGTGGTAACCTGGCATTAGTTCCCGCTCTCAAGCCTAAAAACGAAACCCTTTACACCAATAAATTCGGCCTTGAATTGACCGCCAAACCGTTGCAGGACGTCACAGTACATGCCAAATTGGATATGTATAAGTCATTCGGCTCCCAGGATGCCTCGCAGGTAACCGGTAACTACTTTGCTGACCGGGTCGGTGTATTCGATGGCACGCTCAGCCATATCCCTTCCGACAGCCTGTTGAATGTGGATCGCGCCTACGCAACCTGGAGTAATATCGCCGACCAACCGGTATGGTTCTCGGTCGGCCGTCGTCCCTCCACCAACGGCGCTCCATCGAATCTGCGTCTTAATAATGAACGCCCCGGCAATGGTGGCACTCCGGCGCTGCTGGTCGATTACGCCTTTGATGGTATGACGCTCGGCTATGCACCGGATATCGACGCACTCCCCGGCGCCTATGCCAAGGTCTGTTACGGTCGTGGTTTTGATAGTGGTATTAAAACTTCATCAAACAGCATCAAAGATACTGATATGCTTGGTATCGCAGTAATTCCGGTTGATACCGACCCGCTGCGGGTCTGGTTGCAGTGGAATCGTGGTTTTGATATTTTTGATTTCCCTGCCATGAATAACACCATGTTCGGTAATACTGCTCCGGCAGTCAACCTTGGTTCGATCGACTGGTACGGTACCGGTGTCATGAGTACCCTCAAAAATGTCGGCCCCGGCACGCTGCAATTATTCTCCGATTTCGGTTTGAGCATTACTCATCCCAATAATTCCGTTTCTCAAAACGCAGGATTCCAGGGGCTGATGACCGGCCAGTTCTTTGCCCAGGAAGCGCCGGTCAGCCGCACCGGTTGGGCAGTGTATGCCGGCGTTCGCTATGACCTCCCTTCCAAAACCAAGCTTGGTTTTGAATTCAACCACGGTTCCAAAGACTGGATCACCTTTGCACCATCTGCCGATGACATGTGGACCAGCAAGGTCGGTACCCGCGGTAATGTGTATGAGCCGTACATCATCCAGGAACTTAATCTGAAACCGTTGTCATCCTACTTTGCCAAAGCGTTCTTCAAGCTCGGCTACCAGTACTATGATTTTGAATATACCGGCAGTAACAACTGGGTTGGCGCTCCGCAGAAAATTTCCGACATCAAGCCGACCGATTTGATGATGATGGCCCCGATGAAAGTAGCACATGACGTTTATGCTACCTTTGAAGTTCACTTTTAACCAATAGTTCACAGCGTTGTGGCGTGCAGTAGCTAGCTGATGCACGCCACAACGCACAACTCTAAAGGAGACCGTGTATGAAAAAAGTATTCTCGGTAATTATGGTAACCATACTGTTGGCTGTTGCCAGCCTTGCTGCTGTTGATACAGCCCGTGCAGAAGAGATCAAAATAACTGGTGTCATATCTAAAATCGAACTGGCTGCCGATGGCAAATCAGCTATTGCAACAGTCAAAGACGGCAAATCAGGAAACGAAATTGCCATTACGGTTACCGATGATCTGACCCTTGACAAATTCAAGGACAAACGGATCGTGGATGGTGATGAAATCCGCACCAAGTACGACAATGAAGGTGGTAAAAATATCAGTAAAATGTTCAAGAAAACAGCCGGTTGCTAGTTCAAATTTCATGGAGGTGGTTAGGATATGCATAAGATCTTGTTGCTAACAGCGTTATCGTTTGTTTCATCAGGTGCTGCATTTGCTGCTGATGCACTACCAACAGCCAAACCGACCAATGCCAAAAGTTGTATCAGTTGCCACAAAGCAGAACAGAATATAATTCGTGGTTCATTTGACAGTGTTGCCTTTAAATCAAAAACAATCCAACTTAAGGTCGATGATGCTGTCCATCTCTTGAAATTTGACGAGGATGATATCAAAGTTGTTAATAAAGAGGGTAAAACCGGTGATGGCGAGTTGTTAAAAAACAACAAGGTTGCCAGAGGACATGCAGTAAGCGTTGAGTATGTGGAAAAAGATGGTGTTAAAACAGCGGTCAAACTGATTGAAAAACCGCCGGTAAAAATTTCAGAAGAAATGTTGATGAAAACCGAAGATCTGCAAAAGTTGGTCGCAAAAGGACCTGCCAAAGGGAAATATTATCTCTTTGATTCCCGACCCGTTTCCGTTTTCCAGGAAGGTTTTATTCCGTCTGCCACAAGCCTGCCATTTAGCGATTTTGATACCTTGGCTCCTCAACTTCTGCCAGCAGACAAAAATGCTCTGATAATCTTTTACTGTGGCGGTCCCACCTGCAACCTGAGTCCCGGATCTGCCGCCAAAGCAAAGGCGTTGGGATATACCAATCTCAAAGTCTACAAGGATGGTATGCCGGCCTGGTTGAAAAAGAATGCCGGCCTGATTTCAGCGCAGTTTTTGAAGAAAGCATGGTTTGATAAGGACCTCCCCCATGTAGTGCTGGATGTGCGTACAAGCAAGGATGCATCAAAAGGGCACATCAAGGGTGCTGTTGCATTCCCGCTCAAACAGTCCGACAAACTTATCAAGGGGCTGGACCTGAAGCAAGATGCACCGATCATGGTCTATGACCGAAAAGGTGGCAAAGATGCCGAGTCTGTTGCTTTAAAACTAGTTAAAGCAGGATACACAAAGGTGCTGGTTGTGAACGGTGGTTTTGAAGGATGGCTGAGTGCCAAAAATGAGATTCAAAAAGGGAAATTATCAGCCAAAGTGCTCTATGTGCCCAAACCTCGCGCTGGTGAGATAAATTTTGAAGAATTCCAGAAATACCTCGTGAATCTCCCCTCCAACGTAATGATCATCGATGTCAGAAACAGTGATGAGGTGAAATCCGGGATGCTTAAAACTGCCAAAGCAATTCCGGCCGAAGAATTGAAGAATCGTGCTGCTGAAATACCCAAAGACAAACTGATCGTTACCCATTGCGCCACCGGCGTGCGCGCTGAAATGGCGTATCACGCTCTCAAGGAGATGGGCTATACCAATGTGAAGTTTGTTAATGCCAAGTTTGCATTTGAAAAAGATGGCAGCTACAAGATATCTAAAGATTGAGTGTTGCTTAACGGCGTGTTGTTGGCAAAACACGCCGTTATTTACGACCCACATATTCAGTAATATATATAATATGGTTTTATATTCGTAAGTCTCCTGGAAAGGGGGAAGATTAAATTATGAAATTCTCTCGCCGAACATTTTTAAAAACAACCGGTGCCGTCACGGCTGGTGTGGCGGCCGCTACATCCATGCCGAAGAAATTTCTCTCCTGGGCTGAAGAAACCGGGCAGAAAGATCTCAAACAGATACCGACGTTTTGTGAGCTCTGTTTCTGGAACTGTGGACTGATCGCAAAGGTTGAGAACGGAAAAGTTGTCAAGATCGATGGCAATCCGTTGAGCCTGCGTGGTCGCGGACGTCTGTGCGGACGCGGCAATGCAGCCCTGGGTGCGCTCTATGATCCGGATCGGCTTAAATTTCCGTTGATCAATATCGGCAAGCGGGGTGAACCGGTCTGGAAACGGGCTACCTGGGATGAAGCACTTGGTCTGATCGCACAAAAGATGAATACGATTAAGGAAAAGTATGGTACCGAAGCGATGGCCATGATCTACCATGGCACCGGAGCAGCCTTCTGGAAACATCTCTTGCACGCCTATGGTGTCACGACCTTTGCCGCCCCATCCTTTGCCCAATGTCGTGGACCGCGTGATATCGGTTTTGTACTGACCTTCGGTGCTGACGTTGGTTCACCGGAATACTACGATTTCAGCAAGAGCAAGTATATTGTGCTGCTCGGTTCCCATTTGGGTGAAAACGCCCATAACAGCCAGGTACAGGACATCGTGAAAGGTTTTTCCAGCGGAGCCAAACTTACGGTTGTCGATCCGCGACTTTCTAATATCGCTTCCAAAGGTGAACGTTGGTTGCCGATCAGGCCGGCAACCGATCTGGCACTCCTGCTGGCGTGGATTCGCATCATTATCGAAGAAGGGTTGTATGACAAGGAATACGTGGCAAAATATGCCATCGGATTCGATGAGTTGCGGGCTGCAGTACAGCAGTATACCCCCGAATGGGCAGAAGCGGAAACCTCCATCGCCAGCGATGTAATTGTGGATGTGGCCCGTGAAATGGGTAAATACGCTCCCAATGTCTGTATCGGCGCCGGGCGATATGCGGTTTGGTATGGCGATGATACCCAACGCAGCCGTGCCATAGCTATCTTGAATGCCCTGCTTGGCACCTGGGGGCGCGAAGGTGGCTACTTTTTCCCCTCCGGTGGCAAAGTTCCCCCCTACCCCGGAGTTCCCGAGTATCCCTCACATGCGGAAGAAGGGCCCAAGCTGGATGCCCCCTACCCTTTTGCCATGCTGCAGACAACCACCTCCATCAAGGAGGCGACCATTACCGGCAAACCACATCCAATCAAGGCGTGGTTCGTCTATGGCTCAAACCTGATGAAAACCATGCCGGACAAGGGTGCAACAGTCAAGGCTATCCAAAATCTTGATCTGCTGGTGGCGATCGACACCATGCCGGTTGACTTTATCAACTACGCCGATGTTGTATTGCCGGAATGTACCTACATGGAACGTTATGATGAAATAAATCTCGGAAAGTTCAAAGGCGAAGGTGAAATTTCCATTCGTCAGCCAACGGTTGAGCCGCTCTGGGAATCAAAGCCTTCCTGGTGGATGACCAAGGAACTGGGGAACAAACTGGGGCTTTCGGCATTTTTCCCCTGGAAGGATGGCGAAGAATACCTGGCCAAACGATGCGAAGCAGGTGGAATTGATTTTGCCCAATTGAAGCGGGACGGTGTCATTATCACCAAAGGGAAATCACCCTACATCACTCCTGATAGCCCACCCGAGTTTGCGACACCATCAGGCAAGATTGAGCTGTATTCCAAACAGCTGGAAGAAAAGGGATTTGATCCGGTTCCCAAATACACCAAACATCCCCAGCCACCGGCGGGTACCTTTCGGTTGTTGTTTGGGCGTTCTCCTCTGCACACCTTCTCCCGCACCACCAATAACTTTATGCTGACCGATTTGCAAAAGGAAAACTACCTGTGGATCAATGCCAAAAAAGGGAAGGAACTGGGGTTGAAAAACGGCGATTATGTTTCGCTGGCAAACGTGGATGGCGTCAAATCACCGGGGCGTATCAAAGTCAAACTAACGCAACGTATGCGTGATGATGCTGTCTACATGAACCACGGTTTTGGTGTACATGCCAAGGCAATGAGCCGTGCCAACGGTCAAGGTATTGCGGATGATGACTTGATTACCAATGTGGTGGTTGACCCGATCATGGGAGGAACTGCCATGCGCAGGAACTTTGTCAAGATTCTGAAGGAGGCCTGACATGCAAATATTCGGATTATTAATTCCTGAAAAGGAAAGCTTGCTTGGCTATGCAAAAAGTGTTGTGCAAGGCAAAGCCGGTGCGCTTGCCTATCTGGCGCTGCTGGGACTTTTGCTTGGCGGCATTGCCATTGCCAGCATCGTTATCATGGGGCATGGGCACACAATCAACACTACCAGCCAGATTCCGTGGGGTCTCCAAATTTCGACGTACCTGTTTTTTGCCCTGGTGAGTGGCGGATGCATCTTTACCAACTTCATCGGCATGATGTTTTTTCCGGAAACGTACCGTCAGGTCGCATCACGAGTGCTTTTCATGGGCTTGATCACTGCCATCGCCGGATTTGTATCGCTTCTGACCGAACTTGGACATCCGGAACGGATGTTCTATTTCATGATTTCACCCAACCCTGCTTCCCCTATGTTTTGGATGAGTGTCTGGTACAGCCTTGATATCGCCATAATTCTTGTTGAATATGTCAATATCCAGCGCCACCATCATTCGCAAGCGTTGCTGTATACCGCTTTTATCATCCCGGTAATTACCTACTGTTCCCTGGGGAGCCTGCTTGGTTCCGTCGGCACGGTTCCTTACTTTTATAGTGCACTATTACCGATTATTTTCCTGGCCACTGGATTTCTCTGCGGCAATGCGCTCTGTTCAATTTTTGTGGCAATTCTCACGAAACAAACAGGTAATCAAGAACTGATAGCCCCCTTTTACACACTCCAGAAAATCGGGCTTGGTTTGTTGTTTGTATTAACCAGCTGTCGCATGTTCGTAGGAGTTACCAGTAGTGTCAAAGGGTATGAAATCTATCGTGAACTTCTGGGACAAAATATTGTACTTGGTATCGTAATCGGGTTGGTTGTGCCGTACCTGATACTCCTGTTCAATCGTTCTCTCGGCAGCATCATCCTTTCCAGCACCATTATCCTGATATCACAGTACTGGGTCCGTTTTGACAACGTGGTCTCCGGCTTCAGGATACCGAATTTTCAGGCATACGACATGCCAGATCGTTTGACCTACACACCATCGATTTTTGAATTCGGGGTGGTGTTGGCATCGATTTCACTGGTCACCATCATTTATCTGGTTTGGGAAAAGACCGGTATGTTTGAGATAGCCGGAAAGGAGAGACACTGATATGAGTGCTCATGACGAAAAAGATATTCTGGATATTATGCGCGCCGATCTCCAGCGTGCTCTTAAAAAGCCTCGCAAGGAACGTCGCTGGGCAATGGCGATTGATACGAAAAAATGTATCGGTTGTCATGCCTGTACTACTGGCTGCATGTCGGAAAATTTAACTCCTCCGGACATGCATTATCGCCCTGTCAAGGAAGAAGAAGTCGGTGAATACCCGAATACCGGATTGAAGTTCCTGCCGCGCCCCTGCATGCAATGTGACCAGCCGAGTTGCGTACAGGTCTGTCCCGTAACGGCGACCTACAAGCGGGATGATGGTGTGGTAGTGGTTGATTATGCAAAATGTATCGGCTGTCGCTACTGCCTGGTTGCATGCCCCTACGGAGCCCGCTCGGCAGACGTGGGACAGTATTATACCGGTGATTTTCACGATAAAACCTATGAAGTTGAGAATTCCGGCGAATATGGTAAAACATCAAAACGCACCAGCCATTGGCGGTCACCGATCGGCAATGCCCGTAAATGTCATTTCTGTATCCATCGGATTGAAAAGGGTGAACTGACCCGCTGTACGACCACCTGTCTTGGGCATGCCACCTATTTCGGCGATATCAATGACCCGCAGGCCTTGATCACCCGCCTGATTTCCAAATCAAATGTGATCAAATACAAGGAAGAACTGGGGACAAAACCGCAAGTTTATTACATCGTGTAGTACCGGTTCAAACAATAGTTACAAGCTTTACTTGACACAGGCATGCTATATGCTAATAATTGAATAATTGAATTCCGGCTGACCGGAAAATAACCGATTAAGGAGATACACGTATGAAAAAATTGGTCGCAATGATGGTAGCAGCGCTGGTAGCAATGAGCTTTTCAATGGTTGCCTTTGCAGCGGAAGAAAAAGCAGCTGAAAAACCTGCTGCAGAAAAAGTAGAAAAGAAAGACGCTAAAAAGGTAAAGAAAGACTCAAAAAAGGTAAAGAAAGACGCCAAGAAAGATGAAGCAAAACCGGCTGCCAAAGGTAAAAAAGAAGTTTCCGGCTGTTAAGGGCACGAATTCATAAACCATAAGAGGAGGCATGTTATTTTAGCGTGCCTCTTTTTTTCTTTTGCGGTTTATATGCCACCTAAAGGATTGTTGTAGATTCAGCAGGTTTAATTTCCTAAATCGCATGAAACAATGGCTTCGTACCCAGGCTGTACGAAAAACTCACTTTCCCGATTAAAAGGAGGAACACCATGAAACGAATCATAACGACCGTTACCCTGACCATCGCAATTGCCTTAATTGTATCAAATGCCTTTGCCCGCCCATGGCGTTGGGATGCTAACCAGAAAAACACTGCCGGATGGCAGTTGATGACACCGGAAGAACGGACCGAACATCGCACGAAGATGCGCAGTTTTACCGAGTATCAGGCCTGTAAGGAATATGTGGAAGAACACCACAAGAAAATGGAAGATCGCGCCAAGGAAAAGGGTGTTCCCGTACCGGTCATGAGACGTAATGCCTGCGATATGATGAAAGCCAAAGGAATACTCAAGTAGAATCAATTCCGGTAATGTGATAGTCTTGCCTTTCAATGAAGTTGACATAGTATGATGGGAGTGTTCAGGAGTAGATATGCTGATAAAAAACAAAATTGTTGTTGGTGTTGCTTTCATGTCAATACTCATGATCCTGATCGGCGCCATCGGGCTGGTCGGTTTTCGTGAAAGCAATCAGGCTTTGCAGCACGTATATTCGGTCAACATGAAGAATAGTGGCCTCCTGAACAAAATTAATGGATTAATGCGTGCCAACCGCATTCAAATGCTGCTCGCCCTCCAGCATGACCCCAAGAGTGAATTCAGTACACTCCATGAGCATCCGACCAGCAACCACACGGATCTTGCCAGGAAGTATAGCGAAGAAGCTGAGTCGGCCTGGAAGGAATACACTGCTTCCATTACCACCAAAGAAGGGCGTGATCTGGCGGAAACCTTTCACAAGGATCGCATGAAATACGAGCAGGCTGGACTTGAGTCTGCCGGTAAAGCGGTGCTGGACAACAACTTTCACGAAGCCTACCGCATCACATTCGAGGTGATCAACCCGACCATTCAGGCTGCCAACAAATCGCTGGACGTTTTGACCCAGTATGAAGTTACCCTGGCTAAACAGGCCCATGAAAACGCCCAGGCCCGCGCTTCATTTTTCCGCAACATTATAATTTCCGCCATTATATTGGCTGTCCTGATCGGCGGTTCCATCGGCCTGATAATAGCGCGCTCCATCAGTCGTTCGGTGGCGCAACTGAAAGATACCGCTGCCAAGCTGGCAACCGGTAACCTCACCTGCCGATCAAACGTCCAGAGCCATGACGAGCTTGGTGAAATCAGTATTTGCTTCAATCAGGTTGCCGACACCTTGCACGGTGTTGTCACCCAGGTTGCCTCCAGCGCCCACCATGTCGCCGATGCAGCCATTGAATTGCGGGCCAATGCGGAACAGATTGCCAACGGCTCGGATCATGTTGCAGCCGAAGCTGCTACGGTTGCCACCGCCGGCGAGGAAATGGCGGCCACCTCCAATGAAATCGCCAACAACTGCTCCATGGCTGTTAAAAGCGCCAATCATGCATCCCAGACAGCCAACAACGGCGCCAGCATCATTCAGAAAACGGTGGCGGGAATGGCGCGCATAGCCGCACGGGTTCAGGATTCTGCCCGCACGGTGGAAACCCTGGGAGAAAAATCGGAGCAGATCGGAGCAATCATCAGCACCATTGAAGATATTGCCGATCAGACCAACCTGCTGGCGTTGAACGCCGCCATTGAAGCGGCCCGCGCCGGTGAACAGGGACGCGGTTTTGCGGTGGTGGCTGATGAAGTACGTGCCTTGGCAGAGCGCACCACCCGCGCCACCCGTGAAATCGGCGATATGATCAAGTCGATTCAGACCGAAACCCGTAATGCCGTCACAACCATGGAAGACGGTGTCAATGAGGTTGAAAAAGGTACGGTCGATGCTGCCCATTCGGGTGAAGCCTTGAATGAAATTCTGGTGCAGGTTAACGAGGTCACCGGGCAGATTAACCAGATTGCCACCGCAGCTGAAGAACAGACCGCCACTACCAACGAGATCAGTAACAATCTGCAGCGCATTACCGATGTCGTTCAACAAACAGCCGGCAGTTCCCAGCAGACAGCCCAGGCAGCAGCCCGGCTTTCAGACCTCGCAGCCGATCTGCAACGGATCGTTGATCGTTTCAGGCTCTAATGTAGTGTATCTACAAATAGTATTGATGAGAGCAGTGCTACAAATCTCCGAGAGAGGAAGATCCAGGTTTTTCCTCTCTCTCTGTCTCTGTCTCCAGTTTTTCTTGATTCTTCCTGCCTGTACCAATCCGGATCACCTCACAGAACAGTGCATTTCCTGTCATGGCGCTTTGGAGCACGCTTCAAAAAGTCATGCCGGCTGTGTAGCATGCCATGGGGGTGATCCCTTATCCAGCGACAAGCAACGGGCCCATGCCGATATGAAAAATTCCGCCAACCCATCAGCGCCCGAAACCTGGAGTGAGAGCTGCGGTCGCTGCCATCGCTACCAACTGGAACGGGTGCAGTCAACCATTATGCAAACCAACCAGGGGATGATCCGTAACATCCAACTGACCTGGGAGGGGGAAGACGGAAAACAGTACAGCACTACCGGAGAAAAGGGGTACGATCCGGCCGGAAAACCGTCAGAAACTGTTGCAGTGGAAGAGCTTGATCATATCTCCGGCGAACTGTACCGTAAGGCCTGTTCCCGCTGTCATATCGGCGGCAGCAACAATGATTCCTACTCTGCTGCCCACGGAACCGGTTGCGCAGCCTGCCATTTCCCCTGGAATGACACCGCCACCTACCAGGGAGGTGACAAGACGATGCACGGGAGAGCCGGACACTCGGCCAGTCACGCCATGTCGGCGCTTCCCGACACACAGGTCTGCACCCGCTGCCACAATCGCAGTGGCCGCATCGGCTATTCCTACCAGGGGTTGTACGATGGTAACAACGGGCTCGTGCCGACCCGGGGGGGAGAAGCGGGACCTGAAATGGGGAGCGGAGCACGCAACCTGACCCGCATCACCCCGGATGTTCATTTCGCCGCCGGGATGGAGTGCATCGATTGCCACACCTCGCGGGATGTGATGGGGGATGGTTTCCTGTATCGTAACATGTATCTGCAGACCGAGATCGCCTGCCAGGACTGCCACGGCAGCGGCGACGAATCTCCCCGCTATCGTGAAATCAACAGTGAAAATGATGAAGCGCTGCGCGAGTCCCGTTCCTACAAACAACCGCTCACCATCGGCGCAAAAATGATCCAGACCTCCAAAGGGCGCAACTACTCCAACGTCTATTACCAGAATGGTACGATCTGGCTGCAGGGGAAGCGTAGCGGCAAGCTGCACAGGAGCAAGGTGATCACCGGCACACCGGAACATCGCATCGCAGGGCATGCACGACTGGAGTGTTACAGTTGCCACTCCCATACCTCGGTGCAATGCTATGGTTGTCATACCCGCTACGACAAGGGGAAACCGGCCATGGATTTCATCAAGGGGGAGGAAACTCCCGGCGCGTTCAGCGAGAGTGAGGACTACCGCACGCTCTACCCTTTTCCGCTGGCGCTCAACCAGCGGGGGAAAATTTCGCCGGTTACTCCCGGGTGCCAAACCTTTGTGACAGTGGCTGAAAAGGATGGCTCGCTCTCCAAGAGCGAATACGTTTCAAAGTTCAAGGGGAGTCAGCAGCTCCGTTTTGCTCCCTTTTATTCCCACAACAGCGGCAAAAAAGCGATCGGTTGCACCGAATGTCATGCCAATCCGGCCTTTCTCGGTTTTGGTCAGCACATCGTGGAAGGGAACAGCATCAAGGGAACCCTGTTGTGCGAAAAATCGGACACAAAGCCGTTGGATGGCTTTGTGAGCATGAAACAGGGGAGAGTAGCGGCATATTCCGCAGTGGTGCGGGAGAATGCCCGTCCTCTGAATGGCGCTGAAATCAAACGGGCGCTTTCAGTCAATCTCTGCCTCCCCTGTCATTCAGAAGCACACGATCCGATCTACCGGAAAGGAGTCAACCTGCGTGCGCTTACCGATTCTCGTCATCGCAAGCTTCTTTCTGATCGCTAGTTCAGTCGCCTTTGCCGGCCATGGCGGACTATTCTGCCTGTCGTGTCACCGTAGTCAGGCGAATCAAGCAAGCTCAGGGTGTTTGGTCTGTCATCCGGCGGAAAAACAGATCTTTGAACACGCCATGTCAACCCGCTCGGGAGAAAAAGCGTTCGTGGCGCGCAGCTATGGCCGGGTAGACTCGCAATTCTGGGACAAGAACTGTTCGGCCTGCCATCTGACAAGCTGCCTCGATTGTCACCCGACCGATCAGGGTGTGATGAAACCGACGGTGGCGACCTGTCAAACGTGCCACAAGGGATACTATACCGGCTGGGATTACTCCGGGCGGGCTCCCCGCGAGGATAACATGCGCTATCAGCGGGGACTGGTACTAGAGGGGGAAACCTTTCTCAAAATGCTCCCGGATGTACATTATTCCAAGGGGATCACCTGCGGCGCATGCCATTCCATGGCAAGTCTGGCAGCCGGTAAAAAATCATCCAAAGGGTGCCGCGACTGTCACATGGTACGCTCAACGGTACTGGAGCATTCGATCACGCCCCATCTCCGGAAACTGGAGTGTTATGCCTGTCATTCCGCCTGGGCTCCCCAGGAATACGGCACTTTCTACCTACGCTTTCGGGATCAGAAGATGAAAGAGGATTTTGACCTGAAACCGGGCACCAGCCTGGAATACCTGAAGAGCGCCTACCTGAAACGCCAGGATGCACCGATGCTCGGACTCAATTCCCGGGGGATGATCAGCCCGATCCGCCCCCTGTATATTGCCTATTACACGGACATTATGGCCGCCCGCAACCGTGGTCCCGAAAACATCCTGCTGGCAGCGGAATGGCGGGCCTGGTTCCCCCATACGATCCAGCGCGGCAGTGTCACCTGTGAAGGGTGCCATGACAACCCGAGCCGTTTTTTGCTGGAGCCTGAAGCAATGCGGATTTACAATCTGCAGCAAGACGGCATGACGCTGCCATCGTTCTGGTCACAGCAAGGGCAACGGGTGGTGAACGGTAATTTCGTATCACCGGAACGCTACCGGCGCATCAGTCATAAAAACAACACCTATTCACGAGGTCAGGTAAAAAAATGGAAACAGTTGCTGGATCGCGTCGACGCTTCATCGGAACGCTGATCATACTTCCGCTCCTGATCAGCGGATTGTGGCGTTATCTGAAGCCTGCGGCAGTCGCTAAAAAAACGGTGCTCAAGGTCGTGCTGGACGATATTCCGGTCAGCGGCGCCCTGGTGTTCCGCGAAGCAAGAGTTGCGCTCATGCGTGATGAAAAAGGGGTCAGCGCCTTGAGCCTGATCTGCCCCCATCTTGGCTGTACGGTGGCGGTCACACCGGATGAAATGATCTGCCCATGCCATGGCAGCCGGTTCAACCTGCGGGGAGAACTTCTCAAAGGACCGGCCGATCGGGCGTTGGCACGCCTTGAAGTGGAAATCAAAGGGAATGAGGTATATGTGCATGGTTGATGAGGATAAACAGCAGCGATGATCAACGATTTCCTTAAACATCTCTTTCCACGGGTGGTGCTGAAAGAAAATCTGCGCATAACCTATACCTTCTGTCTGGGAGGATTGGCATTTACCTCCTTCCTGCTCCTGATCGCCAGCGGACTGTTGCTGATGCTCTATTACCGGGTTTCACCGGGCGATGCCTTTGAGTCGATTCTCTACCTGGAACGCTCGGTCTTTGGCGGGCGCTATCTCCGCAGTCTGCACAGATTGTCCTCGCACGCCTTCCTGATACTGATTTTCCTGCATACGCTGCGGGTTATCCTGACCGGCGCCTATGCCAAACCGCGGGAGAAGAACTGGGTCATCGGTTTTTTACTGCTCTGTCTGGCACTGTTCGAGGGATACACCGGCTATCTGTTGCCGATGGATCAACTGGCGATCTGGGCAACCCAAACCGGCATGCAGCTGGTGGAGATGGCCCCCGGGGGAACAATACTACGGCAACTGCTGGTGCCGGATGGCGTCGGTGAAGCGCTTTCGCTGGTTCGTTTTTATGCGCTGCACATCGCCTTGCTACCGATGACCGTCATGACGCTCTCGGCGCTGCATTTCTATCAGATACGCAAGCGCAAGGGGGTCTTGCCGTATTTATGAAAGGATATGTCAAAAGCAACCCGACCTTTTTCCGTTTGATCCTGATCGCCATGTCTCTCGGCAGCGCCCTGCTACTGCTCCTGGCCTATCTTATACCGGCGCCGCTGCAGGAACAGGGTTCCATCGCCGTGGTTCCCAATCCGGTAAAATCAGCCTGGTTTCTGCTCTGGATTCAGGAGCTGGTCGGATACGATAAACGGCTGATCTATGGTGTGGCATTGCTGGCTCTGATCGGACTGGCACTTCCCTGGATCTCCGGTTACCGTTGCAATCATGCCGGTTGGCTACGGAAAGGGAACCGGCTGGCTGGTGGCTTGAGCCTGGTCATATTTGTCATAATCGTGATCCTGACGCTGATTGCCATGTTATTCAGGGGGGAAAATTGGGCTTTAATGTTGCGATTCTGATACTGCTGTGCGGGTTAGCGGGGGAGCTTATTGCCGGAACAGCTCCCCCCCGATCTCAATGTCTCTCTTGCCATGCTTCCCACTATCGTGAACGTGGTACGTGTGGCGATTGTCATCACGGCAATCCGGGCACGATCCGAAAAAACATCGCTCATACCAACCTGATTCCAGGGAGCTATGCATTCTTCAATTTCAGTGCTTCCGCCCAGGTTCGAAACGGAAAACAGCTGATCGATCATTTGGGCTGCCGCCGCTGTCATTCCGTCTTCGGCACGGGTAACAAGGCGGCCTCCAATCTTGACCTGCTTTTCGCAGCATCATCACCACAAATGATTGAGCACGCCATCAGATACCCTGCCCAGCAGATGCCTGATTTCCGTTTCAATCGGCAGCAACTGACAGAGATAGTGAATGCCATTGAGGCTGCAGGTAAAGCAGCAGGAAAAAGAGGGCAAGAGACACCACAGGTTATCCATTTTTCAAGGATGGGGAAAAAGAATGAAAACAGTTTTGAAAAAAACTGCGGCGGCTGCCACAAGTTCCTCTCGACACATTCAGGTGGATTGGGAGGTGGAGATATCGGGCCCAACTTATCAGGACTTTTCTCTGAATTCTATCCGGCAAACTTCAGAGGGGAGGAACGCTGGAATCGGAACAACCTGCAAAAATGGCTTCAGAATCCGCGTACAATACGGCCTAACACCACCATGAGACCGGTTGCGCTGAAGCAGGAAGAACTTGATGTCATCGTGAGGAACTTACGGTAACCATTTGAGATAAGGAGCGACAAAATGGATGAAGGATCAAGCTTGATAACAATTGGCGCATTCGTGAACATCTACTGTCAGCCATGACTCAGCCAACCATGAAACTAGCCGACTCTCTCGGAAGAAACATAAACTATTTGCGCCTGTCGGTGACCGATCGCTGTAACATGCGCTGTTTTTACTGCATGCCACAGGAAGGAATCATCAACAAAGGGCACGCTGCCGTACTCAGTTATGAAGAACTGCTGCTGATCGCCGAGACCGCCGTGGCATTGGGGATCGAGAAGATCCGCATCACCGGCGGCGAGCCACTGGTCCGGGCCGGCATCGTTGGTTTCCTGGAACGTTTGACCTCCATCCCGGGACTGAAGCACCTGGCCTTGACCACCAACGGTCTGTTGCTGGCTGAGATGGCAGCTGACCTGTATCGCGCCGGTGTGCAGCGTTTGAACGTCAGCCTGGATTCACTCAATCCCCGGACCTTCAGCGACATCACCCGTGGCGGGGATCTTAAGCAGGTGTTGGCCGGGCTGGAGTCAGCCGAGCAAGCCGGATTTCCTCCTCCCAAGATCAATTGCGTCATCATGCGCGGGGTCAACGATGCCGAGATACTTGACTTTGCCGACATGACCCTGTCGCACGGTAATTCGATCCGTTTCATTGAGTATATGCCGGCGATCAAGCAGGATGACTGGCAGCGCTACTGCATCTCCGGTGAAGAAATCCTTGGCCGGATAGCTGAACGTTACCCGCTTGAACAGCTTGACAAGGGGGCTTTTGCCGGTCCCTCACGGGATTTTCGTATTCCCGGCGCCAAAGGGAGCATCGGCATCATCACTGCGGTATCCGGCCATTTCTGCAGCGAATGCAATCGCATCCGGGTCACCTCCACCGGTCAGGCCAAGGGGTGTCTCTTCAGCGATACCAAAACAGACCTGATTCCCTGGTTACGGCCACCGGACCGTGCCGGATTGGCTGAGGTACTGAAGGGGATCGTGGCCACCAAACCGGAACGGCACACAATCTCCCCGGATGGTTATACGCACACTAATTTTACCATGTCACAGATAGGAGGATAACAGTATGGCTACGGTATTGGCAGTCTGTATCAGTGAGAATAAAGGGGAACGCAAGAAGCCGGTCGAATCGGTGGAACTGCGTGAGAATCACGGCATCGTCGGCGATGCCCATGCCGGCGACTGGCACCGCCAGGTGAGTCTGCTGGCTCAGGAAAGCATCGACAAGATGACGGCACTCGGCCTGGATGTGAGTGCCGGCGACTTTGCCGAGAACATAACCACCAGTGGTATTGACCTGGTCAACTTACCAATCGGCAGTCGCCTGCAGGTCGGTAACGTTCTGCTTGAGGTAACCCAGATCGGCAAGGAGTGCCACACCCGCTGTGCCATCTACTACCAGGCCGGCGACTGTGTCATGCCAAAGGAGGGAATATTTGCCAAGGTATTGCAGGGTGGAACGATTGCAGCGGGGGATACCATTACGACAGTCGCGATTCACTGAGCAGCTGTTTCGTAATCACTGCCGCACTAGTTGAAGAGAAGAAAGCAACATCGCTGGTCATTCTCTGATGAAGCTTTAATAATCTAGAAGGTTGAGCTCGCACAGGCGTTTCATCAAGTCAACTTTGCGGATAGGCTTAACAAGATAGCCGTCACACTGTTCTTTGAAAGCAGAGATGATAACCTTGGCATCATCCATTGCAGTGATCATGATGATTTTGGTAGAAGCAAGTCCCTGCACTTCTTCTATGTTCCGAATACGTTTGAGAACCTCATCACCACTCATTTCCGGCATCACGATGTCAAGAGTTATCAGATCATAGTTTTCCCCTTGATCAATGGCCTTGTTGAACGCTTTGATCGCTTCAGCACCACTATTGACGAGATCACACTCACCCAGCGGAGCAATATAAAGAGCAAGCATATTACTACCTAGCAATTCGTCGTCTACAATCAATGTTTTTATGCCATGGCTCTTTGGCTGGCTATGTTGATCTGATGCTGTTTTGACTCGCTTGGTACGGTTAAATTGTTTTACTTTGTTCCAATATTCATTTTCCTTACGTTTTTGAAATTCGATCCCGGGGTTGTTTTTCCATTCAGAATTATTATTGGCTGCGTTTGTCAAGTACTCCAGGCGGTCTGTCACGGTATGATCTAACCCATGATATAAAATAATCAAAATCTGGACGAGCCAGTCTTTTGAAGTGTTTATGCATTTTCCTGGCACACACGTAACTTTTACCCCCCTTTTGGTAAGTGCCGATTTGATTTTTGCCGCGACGCTCTCATCATAGATCAAGCCGGTACGGAACGCCCTGATACTGTCGGGCTGCGAAACAGTCCGCTGAGAATCACCAGAAATCCCCTCCATAACTATTTCACCTGTGCAAGAATCCAGCAGCAGCACCAATTCCGGATCAACTTGTGACGTCATTTGCCTGCTCCGTAATAGTTATTTGATTCAGCAACCACAAAGATCTTACTAGCATACCTGAATCCACACTGCCGTTACTCTTTTAAAAGGAAACTTCTGGGGTCAGGTTAGACATAATGTCCGCCAGTAGAATAAAAAAAAAGACTCGCCCCTTGCTAGCGT
>DAINBV010000066.1:0-29662 GCA_036732725.1 Geobacteraceae bacterium
GAAGCCAGGGCCAAAACAAAAAGTAAAATAGTTCGATATACTGTCCCCGGAATTCCGGCACACGCGGAAGTAGACGGACAAACCATCACGAATGCTGCGGTATCAGCCGAATCTCTAGTTTGCAGTTGACAGCGGCAGCGTACTTGCGGAGCATCTCAAGAGACGGAGAATGACGGTGAGAACCGAGTGTCGCTTCAACTCTCGCCAATGATGGCTGAGAAACACCCATTTTAGCCGCCACTTGTTCTTGGGTCATCCCTGCCTGCCGACGTGCCGTAAGTAGGGCATCCAGTGCGGCAAATTCATCTTCCAAGGCTTCCCATGCTTTCTTGAAATTGGGGTCTTGCAGGTCTTTCTCTAATTTTTTCTTGGGATCGTACGAAACAGGTTTATAGCTCATTACTAATTACCTCCTTCTGCCGTGTGAGCGCTATATCGAGTTCTCGTTTTGGTGTCTTATCCGTCTTTTTAATGAAGCTGTGGAGAATTATGATTTTTCGTCCGACCATGGTGCAGAAAAATACCCTTCCAATTCCTTCTTCTGCCTTGGCGCGGATCTCAAAAAGGCCACTACCAAGCGCACGAGTATGCGGCATTCCCAAGTTGGGACCGTATTCCTCCATGCGTACAGACAATGCTCGAAATCGAGCACGCAAGCCGACAGGCCAAGCATCAAGCTCTGCTTCAACAGTTTCATTGTAATATGAAAGGCGGTAAACCATGACTTTAATATACCATGCATGTTATAAATGTAAAGGTTAAAAATCGAGGACTCAACCATCGGCAAGACCCGCCGAGGGCGGGTCAGCCTCAGCCCCGTGTGCGCCCAGCATGGCGCGTGTCGCGTAAGCGACGTATGATCAACTGTGGTGGTTGATTATTGACTTGGAGATGTAAGTCCTCTATGGACCCTGATGGTGGGAACCGTTAGCCGGACGGCAAGGGTGTGGTGAAACTACTAACTCTATCTAAGGCGCTCTGCGCCAAAGATAGAGTAATCCGTCGCGAGGTGGAATCTGAAGGAAGCCGCAGGCAAAGTCCCGGCCCGACGAACAGAAATCGCATATGATCATGACGTATAATCAACCTTACCTCTGGTAAAACTGAAATCGGATAATTATACGAGGTGCACATTGCTGAAACTGCTGCAGTCCATATTTAGAGGCGAAAAACAGGGCAACTATCCTGAGTCGCTGGTTAAATTGGCCATCGAACGGGCGGTGGACGGAACCGACCCGTGGCTGCGTGCCGTATCCGGCTATAAGAAAAAACTGAGACCGGCTGTTTTGCGTGCCATGGACCACGTGGTGGGGCTGGTGGACAGATTGCCGCCCCCCATGCCGATCTGTCTGGACTGTTATGCCGATGACCCGCGCTTAAAGAGATTCTTCATATCTGAAACCGATTTTACGATGCCTCGGTGGATGAGGAGCAAGCCCGCCGTCACCTCAAAATCAGGGCGTTTGACTACCTGCTGAGCCAGGCGCTCAGGCGTCTCACTAACGTAAAATCCGAACGTAAGGAACTGGAACGCTGGCGCACGCTGCTACAGGCCAAGCTTAGCCTGCTGGAGCGGGGCGGTTGGGGGTTTAACGCTCCCGATGACGTTGACAGGCTTGATGCTGCTGCGGTGGAGGAGCAGCTTGGAACGATCGAGGCGCAGCTGCAGGAGATTGGCGGGGATGATGGTATGCTTGAGATCTATCTGGATATTGTTGCCGATGTGCTGGGAAACCCGGAAGAGTACCTGATGCCACAGCGGACAACCATCTATGTCGACCGCATGTCGATCAAGCGTGCGGAAGCATCCAGTGACGCACCGGAACTGACCTTTTACGAACTCCGCACCGCTGAGGGAAACAGTCTGGCGTTGCAGCTGATTTCAATCCAGACCGGAAAACGGCAGAATCTGTAACGTATTTCAGTGCTGCGTATTCTGAGGCAACCTCCTTCCCATTCAGGTGACTCTCGACCGGAGCACGGGAAAATATACCACGCCCCCTGTAGTGATAGTTACAGGGGGCGTGGTGCATTCAACGAGATTACTTTTCTTTTTTAACCGTGAACTTGTAGCCGCTGAACATGCTGGAAATCTCGCTGCCATGCTCCTTGATATCCATCAGCCAGGCGCTGTAGATATGGTTGACCACGAAGCCGAAGATCAGATACATGCTGAGATGATGGGTCAGGCGCATTCCCTGGTCGCTGAAGAGTGCGTACATGAATCCCAGCGATTTATGCATCATACCGTTAGGCGCATGCTGGGCATAGAGCGCAAAACCGGTGGTGATCATCAGGATGTAGAGCCCGAACAGAACGGTATAGGCGGTGGTTGCCAACGGGTTGTGTCCAACCGTTTCCGGTACTTCCTTGTCGATAAACATGTAATAACGCATCATTTTGACCATTTTTTCCCGTCCTGCCGCGGTAACGAAGGGGAAAAAGGCCTTGAAACTGGAATACTTGTTGCCGATGAACGACCAGAGTACCCGTGAAGCAAGGCTGACTGCCAGGAAATAGGCGGCGGTGAAATGTACAAACCGGAACCATCCCATGACATAGGAAGAGGTGGAGCTGGCAATGGAAAACGGCTTGGCAATGAATAATCCGGTGATTGCCAGGGTAACGATGGAGAGCACATTGACCCAGTGACACCAGCGTACCGGGAGTTCCCAGATATAGCGTTTGTATTTTGCTTGTTGTGCCATGATCGTCCCCCTTTCTAGGAAACCTTGACCTTGATCACCTCATTGCCGGTGGCGTCGAGCACATGTACGGCACACGCCAGGCAGGGGTCAAAGGAGTGGATGGTGCGCAGGATTTCCAATGGTTTGTTGGGGTCAGCCAGGGGAGTACCGACCAAGGCTGCTTCGTAGGGACCGCGTACCCCCTTGCCATCGCGGGGGGAGGCATTCCAGGTCGAGGGGACCACTGCCTGGTAATTAAGGATCTTCTGGTCCTTGATCTTGATCCAGTGCCCCAGTGCTCCACGTGGCGCTTCGTGGAAACCGTAGCCGCTTGCTTCTGCCGGCCATTCGGCCGGATCCCATTTTTCACCGCTATGAATGCGAAGATCACCCTTGGAGATGTTGGCAATCAACTGGTCGAGGAATTTGGGGGTCTGGCGGGCCACCAACAGGCAATCGATGCCGCGTGCCGCTGTTCTGCCGAGGGTTGAGAACAACGCATCGGCACCAACCCCGAGTTTGCCGAGCACCAGATCAACCACCGCCTTGGTTTCCTTGTGGCCGGAAGCATAGGCAACCAGCACCCGGGCCAGCGGTCCGACTTCCATCGCTTTTTCATCGTAGCGCGGTGTCTTGACAAAGGAGTATTTCTTGTCCGTATCAAGGAACTGATAGGGGGCTTTGGGGCCGGTGTAGCTGACTTCGGTCTCTCCATCAAAGGGGTGCAACCCGGCGCCGCTCCCTTTCGAGTTCTCAAACCAGGAGTGATCGACGTATTCGGCAATTTTCCCCTGGTCAACCGGGATGACCTTGGATAGATCCTTGTTGAGAATGGCGCCGGACGGGAACCACAGGTTGCCGCTGGCGTCGGGGAATTCACCGTAGCAGAGATAGTTGCCAACACCGCCGCCGATCCCGGCCCATTCCTTGTAGAAGGACGCCACTGCCAGCAGGTCGGGGATGTAGACCTTTTCCACAAAATCCTGCGCTTTTTTCAGCAGGCGTTTGATCTCGATCAGTTTGTCGGCGTTGAGCGCATTCTGGGAATCGGGATCGATCGGGATCGACATGCCACCCACCAGGAAGGTCTGGGGATGGGGGTTCTTGCTGCCCAGGATGGCGTGAATCTTGATCACGTCTTTCTGCCACTCCAGAGCTTCCAGGTAATGGGCGGTTGCCATCAGGTTGGCTTCCGGCGGCAGCTTGTACGCCGGATGCCCCCAGTAGGCATTGGCGAACGGTCCCAGCCGACCGGTACCGACAAAGGCTTTGACCTTGTCCTGGACCCCCTTGAAATAGGTGGCGGAATTGTTGGGCCAGTCCGAGAGCGAGGCGGCCAGCGCGGCGGTCTTGGCCGGATCGGCCTTGAGTCCGGAGGTGATGTCAACCCAGTCGAGGGCGTGCAGGTGGTAGAAGTGAATCACATGATCCTGCACGTTCTGGATGCCGATGATTATGTTACGGATCAATTCGGCGTTGGGCGGGATCTTGATCTTGAGAGCATTTTCAACCGCCCGGATGGAGGCAATGGAATGTACCGTGGTGCAGACACCGCAGAAACGCTGGGTCCAGAACCAGGCATCCCGTGGGTCACGTCCCTTCAGGATTTTCTCGATGCCACGGAACATGGTGGCAGAACTCCAGGCATCGGTGATTTTGCCGCCGTTAACTTCGGCTTCGATGCGCAGATGTCCTTCAATGCGGGTAATCGGGTCAACAACTATTTTAGCCATGTCAGTTATCCCTCCTTGGTTTCTTCAACAGGTTCTTTGTCTTTACGCAGGGCATTCAGCGCACCGTGAACCGCAAAGGCGGCGCCGGCACCGACCAGCAGTCCCAGGCCAATCTTGTCGGCGGTTGCCTCAATTCCAAAACCAGGGACATTGGGGAGCCGTTTGTAGAGCGGCGACATGGTATCCCAGAATTGCGGTTCAGAACATCCGGCGCAGCCGTGGCCGGCGGCAACCGGCCAGCTGGTTTTCTCGTTATAGCGCTGGCTGGGACAATTGTGGAAGGTTGCTGGCCCTTTACACCCCATTTTATAGAGACAGAAACCTTTGCGATGCCCTTCATCACCCCACTGTTCCACATATTGACCGGCATCGAAATGTGGCCGGCGTTCACAGTTGTCGTGGATTCGCTTGCCATAGGCAAACAGTGGACGCCCTTTGCTGTCCAGGGCCGGAATCTTGCCGAACACCAGGTAATGAACGATGGTGGCTGTCAGGTTGTCGGCATTGACCGGGCAACCGGGGAGATTGATCACCGTCGCTCCCGGTACCGCATCCTGGACTCCCACCGCGCCGGTCGGATTGGGAACTGCCGCGGCAATCCCGCCGTAGGAAGCACAAGTGCCAACGGCAATGGTCGCCACTGCGCCGCCACAAACCTGACGTACCCGGTCAAGGTGTGATTTGCCGCCGGTGCTGCCGTACACGCCGCCATCCTTCATGGGAATCGATCCTTCGATAACGCAGATGTAGTTCCCCTTGTATTTGGTAATGGTCTGGTCAAGCGCTTCCTCTGCCTGATGACCGGCCGCTGCCATGATGGTTTCGTGATAATCGACCGAGAGAATATCCAGGATAATTTCGGCTACGGTCGGGTTGGCGGAGCGGAGCAGCGCTTCGCTGTCGCCGGTACAGCTCTGCATCTCCAGCCAGACCAGGGTAGGGCGCTTGACCTCATCCAGCGCCTGGGCAATTTTAGGTGCCATGGTTGCCGGCAGAGCCATGGCAGCTGTCATGGCAGAACAGAACTTGAGAAAACTGCGGCGTGTTACGCCCCGCTCCCGCAAAATGTCGCCGATCGTTCCATCCCGTTTGGGCATGTCATGTTCCGGTAAATCATGTTCTAATGACTTGTTTACCTGATCAACCTTTTGTTTGCTCACGTTTAAACCCCTTTCTCCTGTGGAGTGATAAAATCCCCATTAAATGCGCCATGCTACTGATATGCTTTTGTTCTAGTATAATAAAAAAATGTTTTAGTGCAATAGTGTATACACAATAACTCGAATATTTCACATTTTTTTGTGGGGAATTTAAAAAGTGATCGGGAAGCGGAGACTCGGGGAGATATCTTACGCTGGCGTAAAGGCCGGATGGTGCCGGGTAGCGCTGCGATCTTGGCGGATCAGCAGCGAAGGGTGACCCGGCAATGAACCGCTGCATCCAGGGACATTCTATTATTTGTCAACTAACCGTAAAAGCGATGAATCTGTCTGAACTATCGTCTCTTTTCGTCCGGCAGCTGCGCTGACTCCGGCACGACGCAGGTTGAGATGTCTGAGAACGAGAGCCCGGGTCAGAATTGTTTTTTTGTTTGCGGTTGCTAAAGGAATATATTCTGGGCTCGATTGGTACCGTATTGATCCGCCTATCCTGTCTCACCCGTAAGCAGGCTTGCATACACAAACTGAACTTTTCCGAGCGATGTCCGGTCAGGTAATTGCACCATCACCTAACATCACTGCCTTATACCCTCACCCGGCCTGCGGCCACCCTCTCCCACAGGGCGAGGGGATTGATTGTCCCTTCTCCATCGGGCCCCACAGGGTCTAGGAGAAGATACCCCGAAGGGGCGGATGAGGGGCGCTTTTAACGTTATGCAGAGACCAAACCGGACAACGCTGAACTTTTCCCGTTCGTGGTGAGCTTGTCGAACCATGAACGGGAGCTGTAGATGTACAATTTTTTAAACCGAGTGGGGCTTCGCTTGTGATGAGCAACGGCGACTATCAGAATCAGGATCAGCGTCAATTATTATTGGTCTGTCAATACAACGTTACCACCTGCTCGTACAGTGGCATCTCCGCTGTTCGCAGCTGCGGCGAACCGGATGGCGTCCATGGTTTACCGATTTCCAGGGCGTCATCGCTCTTGTAGGAACCGAGCAGATCATACGATGCAAATGAAAACGGCAGCCCCTCCGAAAGGATTCCGTCCTGCCCGTTGCAGAGGTGAAAATGGAGATGTGGACCGGTTGAATTGCCGCTGTTCCCCAATTTCCCGATGAGTTGTCCCTGGGTTACGCTCTCCCCGATCCTGACCGATACCGTTCCCGGAATGATATGGGCATAGGCGGCATATCTCCCCCCGCCGATATCAAGGATCACGCTGTTTCCGAATACGTTTTGAATAGTGGTCTTGGCATAGTTGTTCGGGGGGACACCTTCGGGGATTCCGTCCCGGGCTTCAATCACGGTCCCGTTTGCCACGGCGAGCAGGTCGGCCCCGTAACAGTAATAATCGCTGCAACGTGTTCCGTCACCCGTGAAGACCAGGCCGTCCGGGCCTAACGTCAGCCAGTCCGTCGCAAAGCGCTGGGCGAGGTACGATTTAGAAGCGAAATCGATGATCGCGTTCCGGTGATGGCGGTCAAAGTTGGAGGGGCCGTTTGCGGCCCACCAGCGGTCGCCCTTGACCGGTGGCGCAATGAGCGTAGTCGCGCTTGTCACTGCTCCACGACCTCCTTCGGCAACCAGGCCGTCAGAAAAATAGACTCGATGGGAGAACTGCGAGGGGAGGGGAGAGACTCAATGCAACCCAGACGAGTAGAATATCATAATCCCGACCGCTGAAGACGGCTTCCTCTGCCGAAAACGGATCAACTTTTTTGATCAGGCATTCGGTAAGCTCTTTCCCCTCATACGTCTTGACGAGCACTCCGTCCGCCAGGATATCGACTTTCGCTACGGAAAGATTGAGTGAAAGCGCTTTGCCGATGTACAGCTCGTAACCATAGACGACCTGCCCCATCTGCGTTACCGGTACGGGATCGAATGGGACGCGCAACGGAATGCTCTCTGCCGCGGAAGAGTCGCTGCTGCAGCCAAAGAAGGGAGTGGTGAGCGCGGCAAGCCCTGTGCCGGCTGTAATTTTCAGCATGTCTCGACGGGTAAAATTTTTCATCACGTTCTCCTTGATCATGTCAAATAATAACGGCCCCACGGATGTTGATCAGACAAGTTGGCATTATCATCTAAGTTATGATTCCGTTCGCCGCTATCCCTAGCGGGAACATATGAACAAACGTGTCGTTTTCATTGTATTCCTCGCTCTTGTTACGGTGTCGCAAGATTCAGGTTGATCGTTGCGCCTGGTGCGCCGAACAGCGCCAGATAGTTTGCCCCGCTGCCGGAAAACGACGGAGAACCGCTCGTTGTGCCGGAAGCGAGTTGTTTAAAGTCCGCATCATACAGAAACCAGCTGGTTGTACCGTTGATGGAGAGTCTGCCCGATGCAGGAAGCTGCCGCCATTCGGTGAATTCGTCACTAGCGACGGCGATCGTGGCCGGCCCGGCAACAGCTGCTGCAATGCCTGACAGGGGACGATACAGATAGCTGCCCAGGCGCAGCCAGTTCTGACCATTCCAGCTTTCCATGCTGGCGTCTTGCAGGTCTCGCAGGCCGTCGGGCAGCGCCAGGAACATGCCGTCCAGTCTGTCCCCGGTGGGAGGAGTCATGTCACGCAGGAGTTTGTTGCCCATCAGATAGCCGGTCAGGCCGTTGATGGTTCTGAAGCGGAAGCTGCGATCACCGAATGAAAAATAGACCGGGTTGTCATTTACCGGCAGCCATCTTTCGTTCAGCCGCGTCAGCCAGGGCGCGGATATGGTCGGTTTGCCGTCCAGCTGCTGGCCGAACATCAAGGTAATGCTGTAGTGCCCATAGCCGCGTTTCATACGGACGGCAAAATAGTTGTGTCCCCCCCAGGTCAGCAGGCGCACCGCCGTAATCGGGTCATCATCGGCAGCATACCAGCTGTCGCTGCGCAGTTTCAGATTGTGGTACTTTGGCGTCCAATCCGTCCTGAATTCATCAACTGACAGGGTATCATCAGCTGCGAAGCTCAAACGATAGGCCGTGGTTCCGGAACCGTAATATCCCGCAAAGAGGTTTTTTCCCTCAGCAGACACAACCTTCAGCGGTAACGGGGCGTTTGAAAGCTGGTGCGGCATATCAGCCAGCCTGCCGCGTTCCACAAGGGCACGAAGCATGATCCGCTCGGAGATTTTTACGGCTGAGGAAGAATCGAAACCATTGGAAGCGCCAAACACCACGACCCCCAGTTTCTCGTCCGGCGCCACGGCAATGCTGGTGCCGTAATATCCCTGCATGTCACCCCCTTTCTGCCAGGCCGTGATGCCGGCAGCCGCCAATCCGGGCTGGGCCACGGTATCCCACCCCAGGCCGAAACGGTTCTCCGCATACGGTACGGGATTAGACACTTCCGGCCTCTGGTTCTGCGCCATGGCCGCCACCGACGTTTCCGAGAGAATCCGGCGGGAGTTGTAAACCCCCTTGTTAATGATCATCGAGGCCAGACGGGACAACTCCTCCGGGGTGGAGAAGAGACCGCCGGTTGCGTATATATTCAGGGAATACATCGTAAGACGGGTATCTCCGGTATATGCAGCGGCATACGATCCCGTGGCAAGGGGGACGGTCTGATACTGACTGGAGTTCATACCGAGCGGTATCAGTATGTTCTGGCGGACAAAGTCCGGAAACTCCTGTCCGGTGACCGCCTTGACCAGGTTTTCGATCATGGTGAAACCATCATTGTTGTAACTGCTGATGGTTCCCGGTGCGTTTTTCAGGCGCTGATAGCGTAATCCTTCCATAACCTGGGCTGCATAGCCGGTAAACGGAGTTGTCGAGATGTTTCCCCGCGCATCGTTTCCGGGAAGGCCGGAGGAGTGATTCAGCAGCATGCGTACGGTTATGTCCCGGTAGCGCGGATCAAGCGGCATGTTGAAATTATTGATGTAGCTGGTTACCGGTTCATCCAAAGCGACTTGTCCCCGGTCCACCAGTATCATGGTCGCCACCGTGGCCAGCATCTTGCTGACCGAGCAGACGCCATAGAGAGTGGCGCTCGTGGCATTCTGGCCGGCCTCCTTGTCGGCGCTGCCGAAAGCCTCCGACCAGATCACCCGTTCGCCATCCACAAGGGCGACGGAAATCGAGCTGGCGTTGCTTTCGGCCATGATGTCCTTCACGGCAGCGCGCCCTTCGGCGATGGTGGCGGAATACGTGCTGGAAGAGGAGCTCGCCGGTGTTGATGAGCTACTGCAACCGGCAACCGTTACCGCGGCAACCAGCATGAAACAGATTTTCAGCAGGGGATGAGTGCACATGTTGGCAGCCTCCGGGATTCATGCATTGTGCCGTTTTCATAGAATACGGCATCAAGCAACGGCTTGGTAACGGCAGGGGATGCAGGGTGAAATTATTGCCACGTATCCTGCCATGTTTCGAGACAGCGGGTGTGTGGTGTATAATAAAATAAAATTAAAGCTACTGTATGATAGCCGCCCCTGGAGCATTGTAAAGATGGGGCAGCAAAATTTTATATACAACCTGTTCACGAACCATCTTTTTCCGGCTCTCATTCCACCGGTCGGCATACGTAAACGCCGAAATTCCCGCATGCGGGAATTTCGGCGTAAATAATTGATTTATAAGAAATAGTGTCAAAAAAATTGCGGGAATATTTACCGAATATTTACCGCCGCGTAGTAACATCACCGGCCATTGGGTGGGCAGCTTTACCAAGTGCCGATATATCCCGTCCCAACAGCATGGCAAGATCGGTCAATCAAAGCTTGAATTCCAACGAATTACCGTCCACTGATAGTTACGTATGCCGCATGACGCTGAAGCTTTCTTCACTATTTGCAAATCAGCAATATGTCCAACATTGCAGCATCTTGACCGAATACTGGTGAGGTGGGCGATGAGGAAATACAAGAAGCTGAAGAAACACCAGCGGAGAGCATGTCAATGGCTGAAGCGAATACAGTTGAACCAGCCGGGATTGTTTACTCACTGGCAATTTCTTCACGCAGGTGCTGGACGATAGGAGCCGGATGAACCGAGAGGTTCACGTCCGGTTCTGTGAGAGCGTGAGGCTGAGATTCCCCTGCGCTACTCGACGGGGGGCTAGGGGGAGAAAAACCCCGGGCTACCCGATTAGGCGTTTTCAATGGTGCTTAAAAATTCCAATATTTGGTCAATAGCTATTCCAAAACCACGAAAGTCTTCAATGGTTCCGTTTTGGCAAAGCCAATCACATATGTTCCGCTTCTCGTCCTTGTTGACACTTTTTAGCTCTGGAATGTCTCTTGTCACGCCCCTGATTCGCTCTTGTCTGGCGGGACTAATATCAATGTATCGTGGGTTTTCAGCTTCCAGTTTCGCAATTGTTTCAGATGCAAGTAAATTCTCTATTCCAATTCTGATGGGGTTTTCTTCGTTTGATGGAATAACTCGTTTGTGAACTCTTGCATTATCACTATTAACCTTTTTCGTGTCACAGTCATAAAGCAAGAGAGTTTCTGAAGTTAAGACTCCGGCAACACGGCTATTCATTGAAGTCCATATTTTGTCAAGATTGCCGTACCCCTCGCCGTCAGCAAATCTGAATTTCCCGAGAAGCTCCACTCCGTGGATAAATTCGATTGCCTTAGACAAATATTTAATATCGTAATCGCCTTCTACAAAAACAATTGGGAGCTGTGACTCTCGTATTTTTTCATTAACCAAAGCAACATGGCTTTTTGTGGCACTAATTGCAGCGAAAAGATCCACAAACTCTGAAAAGCCTTCGATACTAATTGTAGACCCTGATGGAAACTCAATTATGTCATATCCTTTGTTTCCGAAAGTAATTTCCATACCGAGAAGGAACATTGGTGAATGCGTTGTTATAACGAATTGAATTTTTGGAAATAGCTTCAACAGCCCAGGAAGAACTTCTTTTTGCAGCTTCCCATGCAGATGTGTATCGATTTCATCTATAATCACTATTCCCTCAATTTCAGCTAGAGTTGAAAAGTTGGCCCCGCTTAGATCGTAGTCTTTAATAATTGTGAAAAAGAGCCCCAATAACAGAGATTCACCAGATGAAAGTTGGAAAAGATTTGGGATCCATAGCTGCTCATTCTTCATGATCGAAAGTTGTCGGTTCTTTCTTGTGCCAAGTCCAAACCTTAAGGTATTTGGTTCACTAAACAACACATTGAGTAGTTTCAAAATTTCTTCATAAATATGAGAAGCTTGGCCATTGTATCCACCAAAGGTCGGAATATTAACGAGTTGACCAGATTGAATGGTTAAAGGTATTTTATTGATTGAAATTTCAAGTGTGTTTCGATCTAGAAGAATGTCTAAGAGCCACTTCTGGCAGTCCTTCAATGACGAAACAGCAATTATTGATCGATTCGAAATGCCCTTTACTCTTTTTAGGTCCTGATATTGGACGGGGTTAACAAGATTGTCCATATTTAGCCATCCAGGCTCTTCAAAGCGATTTGAAGGAAAGTATAAACCACATCGTTTCTTATAGAGTTTATTTGCGCTTTCCTCGCTGAATGATGACTGGAAGTGCGAGTTCTCATTAGGTTGAATGTCTTGCCATTCTGGTCGCGGTTGTATGAATTCGGAAGCGGATTCTATTTCAGTTCGTGTGCCGCGAAGCTGCCATTCCTTCACAAAAGACTCGTCTGAGAACTGGACGTTTGAGAAAGAGAATTTCTTTTCTGAGTTGATATAGTTTGCACTTCGAAATTTGTAAACTTTGCCTTGCTCGACCTCACAATCCTCGTAGATCATTTGTTTGGCTGCAATCAATGCGTTTACAATGTGAGAAAGCACAATGGTCTTCCCGCTTCCATTCTTACCAATGATTACAAGAGGCAGAGGATTTTCACTTTGATCAAAGTTAAACGAGATGTCTAGGCTATGAAAGGGGCCGTAATTTTCAACAATAACTTTTTTAAGGTACATATATTCCTCATTTCTCAGAAATTTACTGATGTTCTATGAGTCGGCGACTAACTTCCTGTTGACCTGTACTGCGCGCACGAACCGGTGATCTTCCCAAATGGAACATTTATCCATTGGTCGCCAAAGCGCGCAACACATAGTACGCACTTCTCATCTCAAGTCAACGCGATCCTGTATGAAACTGCGCTTGGGCGAGTCGTGACTCGCCCCTCCACATTCCTGCATGTCACGAAAGAATTCAAGACGTGGTATCGACTTCTGCCGCCACCAGTTCCGCGCCAGCCGGTTACCCGCACCCCGCTGCGGATGTATGCCCCTTCACCGTCGAAAACCAAATGAGGTTCGCTATCGCTTCCCGAAATTGGGAAAGTGTGGGGTGAGCCGGAATACGATGTGTCAGGTTTCAAGGATGCTGAGCCAGGCAAGGCTGAATTCTGCAAATTAAGTATTCAATCGTGAATTTACATGAAAATGATCCTGGTTCGTAACGGCGCGAAGATGCTTCTTCTGCGACAGCAGGGCAAATTCCCGCAGGCCATCCCTGCCGATCCAGCGGGCGCTGCGCGATGCCGTGCCGGCCAGCTCTTCCGCCAGCGCCGTGGCTCCTGCCAGATCCTTGCGCTTGCCGATTTCACGCAGCGCCCAGTTGACGTCCCATTTTCGCCTCTTCATTTCACCCCACCAACACACTGTTACGCCAAAACTTCGGCCGTCCGGAATTTCGGCGTAACAACCTGATTTATAACAATTCACATCGAAAAACAGCCCAAATATTTTTTTGACCCGTTTTTAAGCCAAATAATTTGCAACTTATTGAAACAACATGATTGTTATCATAACTCACCCCTTTGCCTTGATAATGCCTGCAACCGCAAATCTCCCTCACCCGCTCCTTTGGAATTGAATTACTTTCCCCAGGGGGAGCAGGGAAGGGGAGGTCGCACAAAAAAAATCCGATACCTGCAGGCAGGTATCGGATTCCAGGGTGGAACAGGGAATGAGCAGCCCGATCAGAGACTGAACTGGGCCAGTGCCAGTTGTACTTCGGCACTGGTGCGGCAGGCCAGCACCTTGCGGGCCAGGGCGCGGCATTCGGACAGCGTGTGAGCGCGGATGGCCTGCTTGACCAACGGTATGCTGGGGGCGGAAAGACCGAAATCGCGGATTCCCATGCCGATCAGCAGCAGTGCGTTGATCGGCTCGGCAGCCATCTCGCCGCAGACCGAGGCCTTTTTACCCGCTTTGGCGGCGGCATCGGCAACTTTCTTGATCGAGTGCAGCACAGCCGGGTGGTGCGGGTTGTAGTACTGTTTGACGTGGCTGTTGTTACGATCAGCTGCCAAGGTGTACTGGATCAGGTCATTGGTGCCGACACTGACGTAATCAACCTCCTTGATTAAAAAATCGATCAACTGGACCGCTGCCGGTACCTCAACCATGATTCCGAGCGGGATATAGGCGGGTATGTCGTGTCCCTGGCGGATCAGATCACCCCGCACTGCTGCCAGAATCTCCTTGATTTGCCGGATTTCATCCAGGCCGGTGATCAGGGGGAACATGATGGTTGGGGAGCCGGCCGGTGACGCCAGCAGGATACCGGCCAGCTGTTCCCGGAATATATCCAGTTGTTCCAGGGAAATACGGATCGAACGCCAGCCGAGAAACGGGTTCTCTTCCGCCGGATGGGTAAAATAGGAAAGCCCCTTGTCCCCCCCGATGTCGAGCGTACGGATATTGACCTGCTGACCGGGAAATCCTTGCAGTATCTTGCGGTAGATGGTCGCCTGTTCCTGGCGGTCGGGAAAGGTATGGCGCGCCATATAGGGAAACTCGGTGCGGTAGAGTCCGACCCCTTCGGCGCCATTCACGGCTGCTACCTTCACATCTGATATCAGTCCGATATTGGCGCTTAACCTGATGGAAACGCCGTCTTTGGTGATGGCCGGGAGTTCGCGCAATCCTTCCAGCTCTTTCAGGCGGACTGTGCGATCTTTTTCCAGTCGGGTATATTCCTTGACAATGGTGCTGTCCGGGTTGAGATAAATATGACCCGAGGTACCGTCCACGATGACTTCATCCTTGACATTGGCAGCATCCACCAGGCCTGCTACCCCAAGCACTGCCGGGATTCCCAGCGATTTTGCCATGATGGCGGCATGGGAATAGATATTTCCCTTCTCGGTGACTATGCCGAGAATCTTGTCATGATCAAGCATCGCCAGGTCGGACGGGAAAATATCCTCGGCCACCAATACCCTTTTTTCCTTCAGTTGAACCCGGTCAGTATCATTCCCCTCCATGGCGTCAATAATCCTGCGGCCGATATCTTCCATATCCGCGGCGCGTTCGCGCAGGTAGGGATCTTCCATGACCGAAAACGCCTGGACATAGTGTTGCACCACATCATGGACCCCCTTGGTGGCGCCGGTGCCGTTATTGATATGAACTTCTACCTTGCTGGAAAACCCCCGGTCTTCCAGGATCATCAGGTGGGTGTGGAAAATGGAAGCATCGTCGGCGGATAAGGTCTCACTGACCCGTTTTTCCATGTAGATAGTCTGGATTTTGGCTTTTTCCAGGCCAATGCTGAATTTCTTGTGCTCTTCCTCAATCGTGCCGACGGTTGCCAGTTTGATCACCTTGTCACTGAAACGGTTGAGTATATAAATACGCCCATGGCTGAAGCCGGCTGAAACCGGGGTGCCGGTCATCATGGAAATTTTGGGCGCTGATGTCAGAGCCGGTGGGGGTGCTTTTGTTCCCGTGTGGGGGGAAGTTTGCTGTATTTTGGCAAGCTCCTGCTCAAGCCAGGCCCGTTCCTGCTCTTTGTGTTGAATGGAATCAAGCAGCCGGGCATTGTGGATGATGCTGCTGATCTGGAAGGTAATCGTGCGCAAGGCACTGATTTCATCATCGTTAAAGTGCCGTGCCTCGCGAGTCTGGATAATGATGACGCCGATCGGTGTCTTATGTTCAAACAGCGGCAGTCCGAGAAAGGAAAGAAACTTTTCTTCTTTGGTTTCCTTGAAATACTTGTAGCGCGGGTGTTCCGGGGCGTTGTCCGACATGACCATTTCCCGTTGCTCAAATACCAGGCCGGCCAGACCCTCGTGGACTTTCATGGAAATGCGGTTGACCGATGAGCGTGATAACCCCTTGGTCGCTTTCAGCATCAAGGTCTCGCCATCTTTTTCCAGCAGATAGATCGAACAGACATCGGTCCCCATTCGTTTGGCAACGATGGTAACGATATTGTCCAGGGTTTCCTGCAGGTCATGGGAGTGCAGGATGATGGCACTGATATCTTCAAGGGTGCGTAATCCTATGGAATGGTGCGATTCTTTCATGGCGGCATCCTTATGGTTAAATGCATGAAACTATACTGGCATAACCGGGTAAATGCAAACATTCAAGATACAATTGTTGTTTATATCGCTGGAAAATAGCGGCCGGGTCTGTTATTGTGCCTCACCATACTAGTTGTTGTAATCAAAGGAGATATTTGTGAAACAGAGCGAGCGTACGGAAGAACTGGAAAAAGGTATTGAACAACTGGAAGATGGTAATACGGCTGATGCGATTGTTACCCTGAAAGGGTACTGCGATGCCAACCCGGATGATCCGGATAGCTGGTTTTATTATGGCGACGCCTTGTCGGAAGCGGGAGAGCTGGAACAGGCGATCAAAATATATAAGCAGGGTCTTTCCCGTTCTCCGGATGATCTGGATGCCCTGACGACTCTGGGTGATCTCTATTTTGAAGTCGGAAATTCAAAAGAGGCGCTGGTCTGCTATTCGCGTGTCCATGAACTTGACCCCAAGGATTCCGATGCGCTGGTCAGTATCGGACTGGTCTACGCTAACCAGGAACGTGGTGACGATGCCATTCGTGCTTTTAAAGAAGCGCTGGAACTGGAACCGGAAAACGTATTTGCCATCAATGCCCTGGGTGATGCGCTCTACGGCAAAGGGGATGCCCAGGGGGCAATTGACTGTTTTCAGAAATCGATCGATCTTGACCCGGAAGATGCCGCTGCTCATTTCAACCTGGCAGAGCTGTACTACGACATGGATGATCTGGAAGAAGCGGATGAAGAATGCCGCGAAGCGTTACGCCTCGACCCGACCTACAGCATGGCCTATCTGACCCTTGGCGGGATCTGCATGGATATGGAACGGCCACAGGATGCGGTAGAATGTTTTCAGAATTATCTGAAGCATGAACGTTCTCCCCAGGCAAAAGAGATGATTGAAGAAGTTAAGGCAGTACTTGAAGGATTAAAGGCTGAGTTGCAAGGATAACTGATCTTATGTCACAAAAACCGCTCCTGGTTGATTCCCATACCCATATTTATTACTCTGATTTTGAAACTGATTTTGAGGAGATGCTGGCACGTGCCGCCGATTCGGGGGTGTGTGCCATGCTGGTGGTCGGTACCGACCTTGAGTCAAGCCGCCGGGCGGTTGAACTGGCCGAACGTTACCCGCAGCTCTATGCTGCGGTTGGCGTGCACCCCCACGATGCTGCCGGCTGCAGCGAAGCGGATATTCTTGCCATACGTCAACTGGCGCTCGCTTCACCCAAGGTAGTGGCAATCGGTGAAATCGGGCTCGATTACTACCGTGACCGCTCGCCGCGCGATGTGCAGCAACAGCTGTTCAGCCGCTTTCTGCAGCTGGCGGCCGAGCTTGACAAGCCGGTTATTATCCATGACCGGGATTCCCACCACGACGTGATGACCCTGCTGCGCAACTCTGCTGTCCGGCGTGGCGTACTGCACTGCTTTTCCGGCGACGCCGATATGGCAACGGAAGTAGTGGCAATGGGAATGTATATTTCAATTCCCGGCACGGTTACCTACCCCTCCAACGAAGCGCTGCGGCAGGTTGTGCGCGCCACGCCGCTGGAGTCAATCCTGGTGGAGACCGATTGTCCCTATCTGTCGCCGGTGCCCCATCGCGGCAAGCGCAACGAACCGGCTTTTGTGGAACAGGCTGCCCGGAAAATCGCCGAGATCAAGGGGATGACCCTGGAGGATGTGGCCCGTATTACCACGAAAAATGCCGGTGACCTGTTTGGTATCTCCCTGTGGGATCAGTCGGCCAAGATTGCCTACCGGATTCGCAATTCACTCTACCTCAACATCACCAATCACTGTTCCAACCGATGCACCTTTTGCCCGAAATTCGATGATTTCGTGGTCAAGGGGCATAACCTGCTGTTACAGCATGAGCCATCCGCTGAAGAGTTGCTGGCGGCCATCGGTACGCCGGAGGGAATTGAGGAAATCGTTTTCTGTGGTTACGGTGAGCCGCTGACCCGCCTCGATCTGGTGAAGCAGGTGGCGGGAATCTTGAAACAGCGCGGCTACCGGATACGAGTCAATACCGATGGTCAGGCCAATCTGGTGCATGGCCGTAATGTGCTGCCCGAGCTGCTTGGCCTGGTGGATGATTTTTCCGTCAGCCTGAATGCGCCCGATGCTGACAGTTATATCAAATTATGCAACACTCCTTTCGGAGCAGCCGGTTTTGCGGCAGTCTGCGATTTTATCAAAGAAGCAGCACAGCTTTTCCCGCACACGATTGCCAGTGCAGTAACCATTCCCGGTATTGATATGCAGGCGTGTCAGCGCCTGGCAGAATCGTTGGGAGCGCAGTTCCGAGCCAGGAATTATGAGGATGTGGGATAACAAATTTAACCAACAGGAGTTATAGGCATGCACGTCGTTCCAACCACACTACCGGAGGTCTTGATCATTGAACCCAAAGTTTTCGGTGATCAGCGCGGTTTTTTTTTCGAGAGTTTCAACGAGCGGGTCTTCAAGCAGTTGACCGGCTGTGAAGTGAATTTTGTTCAACATAACCATTCCCGTTCTGCCGGCAATGTGTTGAGAGGTCTGCATTACCAGATCCAGCATCCCCAGGGGAAACTGGTGCGGGTCGTCAGCGGCCAGGTGTTCGATGTGGCGGTTGATATCCGCAAGAGTTCACCGACCTTCGGACAATGGTACGGTACCACCCTTTCGGCTGAAAACAAGCGCCAGATGTGGGTACCGGCCGGTTTTGCCCATGGTTTCTGTGTCACATCCGAAAGCGCCGAATTTCTCTATCTGACCACCGATTACTGGATGCCGGAGCATGAGCGTTGTATCGCCTGGAATGATCCCGACTTGGCAATTGTCTGGCCGCTTACGGGTGAACCGCTTGTTTCCGACAAGGATCAGCAGGGAACACGCTTTAAGGATGCGGATGTTTACCCATGAGTGAGGCTGTGCGGTCCGGAGCGACTGCCGGTGGCCATGGCCGCTGGCTGCTGCTCATGTGTCTGTGTCAAGTCTGCATCATGCTGGTCTTTATCAATTATTCTGCCATCCTTCCGATCCTGAAGATCGAGTGGGGGATGAACAATACCCGGGCCGGGATGATTTTCTCGGTCTACCAGCTCGGTTATATCGCTTCCGGGGTGCTGTTAAGTTGTCTGACCGATCGGATCAACACCCGTCGGATCTTTATCATTTCCGCGCTCTGGTCGGCCACGGCCAATCTGTTGTTCGCCCGCTATGCCGATGATTTTACCAGCGCCATGATTCTGCGCGGCTTGACCGGCCTTGGCATGGGGGGAACCTATATGCCGGGATTGAAGCTGGTGGCGGAACGCTTTGAACCCCGCCAGCGCGGCAGGGCGATCGGCATGTATGTTGGCTCGCTGGTGCTGGGTGCTTCCCTTTCCCTGGCCGTAACCGGATGGTTGTCCGGTCTGTACGGTTGGCGGGTGGCATTTTATGTCTGTTCGGCCAGCGTCTTCTGTGGAGTGCTGCTCTCGCTCTATCTGTTTCGTGGCACTCAACCTGTTGTGATGGCGGCTGAAAAAGGTGATGGATTTACCCGCGAGGTGCTGACTAACCGTCCGGCCCTGCTGATGATTGGCGGTTACGCCGCCCATATGTGGGAAATGTACGGCATGCGCAGCTGGCTGGCGCCGTTCATGACCGCTGCCCTGATCGGATGGGGGGTGGAAACGTCGCGCGCCACCGGATATGCCGCCACGATAGCCGCCGTATTGGTCGGAATCGGCGCCTTTTCAACCGCCATTACCGGTACCCTTTCGGATCGTTACGGACGCACCGCCACGGTTTCCCTGGTCATGATCGCCGCTGCGCTCCTTTCCTGTGGCTTTGGATGGCTGATCAATACCAATTTGACGTTATTGCTGGCTGTCGGCCTGCTGTATGGCTACCTGATCGTGGCGGAATCACCGGTGTTTTCCACTGCCCTGACCGAACTGGTGGCCCCCGGTTATCTGGGGGGGGCGATGGGGTTGCAGTCACTGGTCGGTTATTCATTCGGTATGATGGCGCCGACTGTTTTTGGCTGGACACTGGATCGCTGCCGAGGTTGGCAACCGTTTCCCGGCATCAATGGTGAATGGGGAGTAGCCTTTACCTGTCTTGGCCTGGGTGCTTTGGCAGGGCCGCTCTGTATGTGGCTGTTGCGGCAGCACCCTGCAAGTGTCCGCATGGCGGAAGGTAAAAAATAAACCTGAAGGCAGCTGCAGTTGCCGAATTCAGGAGCAACCGGCCATCATGATCATGATGGGGTGAAAAGGGAGTGTGTAGCATGCCAAAGGTACTGATGCTGCTTGCAAATGGATTTGAGGAAATCGAAGCGCTGGCCACGGTGGATATTCTGAGACGTGCCCGGATTGAGGTCGTAATGGCCGGATTACAGCCGGGAGTGGTGACCAGCGCCCGCAATGTGGGGGTTGTCAGCGATGCCACGCTTGATCAGGTTGATCTTGATCAATTTGACATGTTGGTGCTGCCAGGCGGACAACCGGGGACTGACACACTCAATGCCGACCCGATGGTGCATCAGGTCGTGAAGCGGTTTCACGCCGACGGCAAGTTGATAGGCGCCATTTGTGCCGCCCCCAGCGTGCTGGCGGTGGATGGATTGCTGAATGGCAAGCGGGCGACCTGCTATCCCACCTACAGCAACAAGCTTGGCGGTGCGCATTACACCGATCTGGCTGTGGTTCGTGACGGCAATCTGATTACCAGCCAGGGAGCGGGTACGGCCCACCGTTTTGCGTTTGAGCTGATTACGGCGCTGGTGGGAAGCGAGGTTGCCCAATCGGTGGCGTCATCCATGCTGTTCAACGATGGCGAAAATAAGGATGTGTGGGATCAGCGCCTGTTTAACAGTACCATTCAGGCCTTGGTCGGTGCTCTGGAAATGAAGGATACCTATACCCAGGGGCATGCCAAGCGGGTAACGGAATATTCGTTGAGTATCGGCAGCAAGCTCAATCTGAGCGAAGTGGAAATGCGGGATCTGTACCTCGGCGCCGTGCTGCATGATATCGGCAAGATCGGAACGGATGACGATGTGCTCAACAAGCCGGACAGTCTCAATCGGCGTGAAGAAACGCTGGTGCGTGAACATCCGCTGAAAGGGACGCTCTTTATCGTCGGAATTGAAAACCTGAGCCATATCGTCCCGACCATACTCCATCACCATGAACGGTGGGATGGAAGCGGCTATCCGGGACGTCTCAAGGGGGAACAGATTCCTTTGCATGCCCGGATTGTCGCCATCACCGATGCTTTTGATGCCATGCATTCCGCCCGTTCCTACCGTTCGGCACTGGACAAGGAAACCTGTGTTCGTGAATTGCAAAAACAGAGCGGGACACAGTTTGATCCGTTTCTGGTGGATGTGTTCATCGAATGTATCAATGATTCACCCTTTGAAATGAAGGATTTCAGTTATTATTTCTAGGTGTCACGCCGCAGCGCCGCTCAAGCGCGAGTGGTATTCCATATTGACAGGATAGGGCAATGATCAAACGACAAACTACCATTAACCGGATTGTAAAAATTACCGGGATCGGCTTGCATACCGGGGAACCGGTTACCCTGGAATTCCTCCCGCGTCGCGAACCGGGAATTGCCTTTGTGTATAACGGCATAACGATTCCGGCCCGTTATGACCAGGTAGCTGATACGCGCCTTTCAACCCTGATTGCCCGGGATTCTGCCTCGGTTTCCACCATCGAGCATTTGATGGCAGCCTTTTATTTTTCCGGCATTACCAATTGTCTGGTGTATATCGATGGGCCGGAGGTTCCGATTCTGGACGGTTCGGCCTGGGAGTTTTACCAGGGGATGTGGAAGGCAGGGGTTTATGAATTTCCCGAAAGCAACGTCTATCTCCAGGTGCTGAAACCGGTGGAAGTAACCAACAACGATGCCTGGGTGCGCATCAAGCCCCATCATACCCTGGATATTTCCATGACGATCGAATTCCGGCCACCGGTGGGAATCCAGAAAAAACGGGTTTCTGACGTGGAAAATGCCTTTGCCATCATCAACTCCCGCACCTTTACCTTGCAGGAAGAAATTGAAGCAATCAAAAAAGCCGGTCTGGCAAAAGGTGGCTCGCTGGATAATGCGGTGGTGGTGGGACATGATGAAATTGTCAACCCCCAGGGACTGCGCTATCGCAAGGAACTGGTGAATCACAAGATTCTCGATCTGATCGGCGATCTGTACACCAGCGGTTATCGCATCATGGGCAAGGTGGAAGCTCACAAAACCGGACACTACCTGAATAACCAGCTGTTGCGGAAACTGTTTTCCGACCCTGCCAATTATTCGATCCATTGAGCGTGGTTCGTGCTGTTGTCAGGAATTGATCCCGCAGCTTCCCGCAATTCAATATTCATTCTTTGCTGGACATTGTTTAAAACGGTGTGGTAAATTGTCTCAGCAAATTCCCGCTGAGGGAAACAAATTTTAGAAGGAGGATATAACGTGGCTCATACAATTACAGAAGATTGCACAAACTGCGGAGCATGTGAAGATTCATGCCCAGTAAGCGCTATTAGCGAGCAGAGTGCAAAGCGTGTTATCGATGCTGATACTTGCATCGATTGCGGCGCTTGTGTTGACACTTGCCCAGTGTCAGCTATTCATGCCTAATTAACGGCATCCGATTGCAATAAAAAACCCGCCGATTGGCGGGTTTTTTATTGCAATTTTTTTATCACCGTCGGAAAAACCACAAAATGAGCGACAGCAGCGCTGATAACAGTAACGATGTGACGATCGGGAAATGAAAGCTGAAATTTTCGCGTTTGATGGTGATGTCGCCCGGGAGTCTTCCCAGCCAGTTCACGCAACGGGGGGCCAGGGTCAGCAACAGACCGATCAGGATCAACAGGCCACCCAGTATGATCAATTGTTTGCCAAGGTTACCCATGGTTCAGGTCGTGTGGTGATAGCGATCTTTTTCGCTGTAAATACAACCGCAATACTGTTGCCGGTACAGTCCCAGTTCTTTTGAACGTTTGATTCCTTCCTGCCAGCCGGGGCGGAAATCGTGGTACAAGAATGGTACCCCCGTCTCAATTCCGATCTGTTCTCCCAATGTTTTGATCTCGTCATGTTTCTGGTAACGGCTGTACAGCAGCGAGGCGCTGAAAGCGTCAAAGCCCTGTTGCAGTGCCACCTGTGCCGTTGCTTTCAGGCGTGAGGCATAACAGTAGCTGCATCGATTGGCCGGGTCGCCCGCCACGTTCATCAAAAACTCTTCCAGGTTGTAGTCGTCGCGCACGATCATGGGGAGCGCTTCCTGCTCAGCCATCTGACGAGCGGTGTCACGGCGGCGGACATATTCCTGGTATGGGTGAATGTTGTGGTTGTAGAAAAAACCGGTTACCTGGTGCCCTTCCGCACGTAAGGTCTGTAACGGGAAGAGGGCACAGGGACCGCAGCAGGTATGCAACAAGACCCGCATCAGAGGTTCTCCAGCATATGTCCCATCTTATCCCGTTTGGTGGCAAGGTAGTCACGATTGCTGTCGGTTGCTTCCGATTCAATGGCGACCCGTTCGACAATATCAATGCCGTACCCTTGCAGGCCGATCAGTTTCTTGGGATTATTGGTCAACAGATTGATTTTATTGATCCCCAACGCCAGCAGAATCTGGGCTCCGATGCCGTAATCACGCAGGTCTGCTTTAAAGCCGAGCTCCAGATTCGCTTCCACCGTATCACGCCCCTGATCCTGTAGTTCATACGCTTTCAGTTTATTAACCAGGCCGATACCGCGTCCTTCCTGACGCATGTAGAGGATTACTCCCGATCCGGCTTCGGCAATCTGATGCATGGCATGATGCAGCTGATCGCCGCAATCACAGCGCTGACTTCCCAAAACATCGCCGGTTAAACATTCCGAGTGGACTCGCACCAGAACCGGTTGTGACGGATCCAGTTCTCCCTTGACCAGCGCGATATGTTCCAATTTGTCAATGTCGTTTTCAAAGGCGATGGCGCGCCATTCACCACCGTAGCTGGATGGGAGGCGTGCTTCGGCCACCACCCGTACCAGGCGTTCGTGTTTCAGGCGGTAGGCAACCAGATCGGCGATGGTGCAGATCTTGAGACCATGTTCCTTGGCAAAGATCCGCAATTCGGGCATGCGGGCCATGGTGCCGTCGTCATTCATGATTTCGCAAATCACGCCGGCCGGCTTGAGTCCTGCCAGGCGGGCCAGGTCGACCGATCCTTCGGTTTGGCCGGTGCGCACCAAGACACCGCCGGGGCGGGCGCGTAACGGGAAAACATGTCCCGGACTGACCAGATCCTTGCCGCTGGCATGTTCTGCCACGGCAGTCAGAATCGTATGGGCGCGGTCAGCCGCAGAAATGCCGGTGGTGACTCCTTTGCGCGCCTCGATGGAAATGGTAAAGGCGGTTTCAAACGGTGAGGTGTTGTCCCGCACCATGGGACGCAGGCCGAGATCATTGCATTTTTCGGGTGTCAGGGTCAGGCAGATCAGGCCACGTCCGTATTTGGCCATGAAGTTGATATTTTCGGGCGTGGCAGCTTCAGCTGCCAAGGTCAGATCCCCTTCGTTTTCACGATCCTCATCATCCACCAGAATGACCATCTTTCCCTGACGTATATCTTCAATTGCTTCTTCAATGCTTGCCGTTGGCATGGGATCCCTTTCGGTTAAATGCGTTTTTTAAGTATGATAGCTTGGCATGTTTCGGGTAATGGTTTAACTTACAAAAATCCGTTTTCAGCCAGGGTCTGCATGGTCAGCTGTCCGTTGCGTTGCCAGGGAGCGGTCAGGCGTTCCACATATTTGCCGATGATATCGGTTTCAATGTTGACCTGATCACCGGTTTTCAGCAAGGCAATGGTGGTGACCGAGCCGGTGTGCGGGATGATGTTGACCGAAAAACCGCTGTCTGACACGCTGTTGACGGTCAGGCTGATGCCATTAATGGTGACCGAACCTTTGGGGATCAGGTAGCGGGCGTTTTCTGTCGGCAGTGAAACGTGAATGATTCTGTTGCCGGCCGACTCATTGATCGTGGCAATCCGGGCAATGCAATCAACATGGCCAGTGACGATATGTCCTCCCAGTCGGTCCCCCAACTGCAGGGCGCGTTCCAGGTTGACCGGGGTGCCGCTTTTGAGAGCGCCGAGCGTGGTGCAGGAGAGCGATTCCGGTGAAACATCAAAGCAGAGCTGTGCTCCCGACCGGGATGTGACCGTCAGGCAGGCGCCGTTAACTGCGATGGAGTCGCCGATACGAACCTCATGGAGCGGAAGATTTGTTGAAACCGTCAAGGTTGCTGCAGCGCCGGAGCGGGCTAAGGCGACCACGGTCCCGCGATCTTCAATCAATCCTGTAAACATTGCTTCTCCGGATAGGCGGTAATAACCACGTCATTTCCCATGGTAGTAATGTGGGGTTTGCTGAAATTGATCGACTTGCTCATGGTGGTGATTCCGGTGAAGTTAAAGGGAGAAAAACCGTCGCTGCCGATCACTTTGGGAGCATAGAAGAAAATACATTCGTCGATCAGGCCGTGACGCAAAGCATCCCCAGCCAGACGGCTACCACCTTCCATCAGGATTGACTGAATTCCCATTTTGCCCAGTTTGAGCAGCAGGTCGTGCAGATCAACTCGCTTGTCGATCGCCTCACAAACCAGTACGGTGGCGCCGCTCTGATGATAGCGCAGGTGAATCCGCGGATTTTGTTCGGTCGTGGCAATAATGGTTTTTTTTGCCAGGTCTCCGCTCAGCACCGAAACACTTTCCGGTGTTCTGAGAGTGCTGTCCACAATGATGCGCAGCGGGTTTCTCCCTTTGACGTGGCGGACCGTCAGTTGCGGGTTGTCGGCAATAATGGTGTCAACTCCGACCATCACGGCATCGCAACGGGATCGTAACTGGTGTACATATTTGCGGGACTGTTCACCGCTGATCCAGCGGGATTCTCCGGTAACGCTGGCGATTTTTCCATCCAGGGTCATGGCACACTTGTAGATCAGGTAGGGGAGACCGGTGGTAATCTGGTGGATAAAAGGGCGGTTGATGGCACGGCATTCTTCTTCCAGAACGCCGCAGACGGTTTCTATGCCGGCTTTTTGCAGTGCTGCCAGGCCACCTCCGTTGACGCTCGGATTGGGATCGGACATGCCGGCCACTACCCGGCGCACACCCGCTCGGATCAGGGCATCGCTGCAGGGTGGTGTTTTACCGGTGTGACAGCATGGCTCCAGCGTAACATAAACATCAGCGCCGCGGCTAGCTTCGCCGGCCTGTTCAAGCGCATGAATTTCAGCGTGGGGTCCCCCTGCTTTTTTATGCCATCCCTGGCCGACAACCTGGCCTTCACGTACGATCACACAGCCGACAACCGGGTTGGGTGATGTTTTGCCGATTCCCTTGCGTGCCAGAGTCAGGGCCTGTTTCATATATTTGATGTCAAGATGGTTCATGTTGTTCCCTGGTTTTTATCGTTTCAACAGTTCCTGCAATTCCTGCATGAATTCACCAATGTCACGGAATGAACGGTAAACCGAGGCAAAACGGACGTAGGCAACCTCATCCATGCCATGCAGTTCATTCATCACCCATTCGCCAATGGTGGTGGTGGAAATTTCTTTCTCTCCCGATTCCTGCAGGCGTAGTTCCAGACGATCAATCAAGCCGTCAATCGTTTCAAAGGAAATGGGGCGTTTTTCACATGCCTTCTTGATCCCGGCCACAATTTTCATCCGGTCGAATGGTTCCCGCCGCCCATCTTTTTTACACACCAGCGGGAGCATTTCCTCTACCCGTTCGTGGGTGGTGAAGCGCTTGGCGCATTGTTCACATTCCCGGCGACGGCGAATCGCTGCCCCCCCCTTGTCAGGGCGGGAATCAACCACTTTGCTGTCAGGATTGCCGCAAAAAGGGCATTTCATGGTCAGTACTCCCTATTTTTTTCACACAGAAACCGGACAAATATGCTACTTATTACTACTCACACAGACCGGAACAACAACATCCTTCAACCGGTGGCTGAGGGATGGCAGAATCCGGCCGTTCAAACTGTTCTATCTCAATCCCTGATTCAGCAATCATCTCCCGTGCCAGGGTATCGGCGTACCCTTCGCCATATACCACCTTGGAGATGCCGGCGTTGATCAACATTTTGGTGCAGATGACACACGGCATGGTAGTGCAGTACAGCACGGCGCCATTGATGGAAACGCCATGTTTGGCTGCCTGAATGATGGCGTTCTGCTCGGCGTGCAGGCCGCGGCACAGTTCGTGGCGTTCCCCTGATGGTACATTTAGCTTGGCGCGCAGACAGCCGACTGCTTCGCAATGGGAAATGCCGCTGGGGACTCCGTTGTAGCCGGTTGCCAGGATATTGCGGTCTTTTACCAATAATGCCCCGACCTGACGGCGCAGGCAGGATGAACGGGTTGCCACCAGTGCGGTGATATCCATAAAGTAGTGATCCCAGGATGGGCGAGCCATACAACATTCCTCTCCATGTGCAGCGAATAGAACAAACTACTCTACTTGTGGCGTTTGGTCAATATTCAGCTAACACTGTTATCATATTTACCGGCGTTGACGTTGATTCTGAAAAGGAAAAAGCGGTATGAAAAAATATCTGTTGAAACGAATCCTGGCGCTGATACCTCTGATGTTCGGGATTACGCTGATTACCTTTACGGTGATTCATCTGGCGCCGGGGGAACCGGTGGAGATGCAGACCGCCATGAATCCCAAGGTCAGCAAGGATGCCCGTGAGCGCTTGCGTAAATTTTACGGTCTGGACAAACCGTTGCCGGAACAATACATCACCTGGGTTGGAAAACTGGTGCAACTCGATCTGGGGCGTTCATTTTCGCCCGATAACCGGCCGGTGGTGGATAAGATCAAGGAACGGTTGCCGGTTACGCTGTCACTGAACCTGGTGGCGCTCCTGCTGGAATTCGGGTTGGCGATCCCGATCGGCATCATGGCGGCAACACACCGCGACAGCTGGATTGACAAGGGAATTACCCTGTTCGTGTTCATCGGTTTTGCCGTGCCGACCTTCTGGCTGGCCTTGCTGCTGATGTATCTGTTCGGTGTCAAACTCAACTGGCTCCCGATTTCCGGGTTGCACACCCTGGGAAGTGACGGTTACGGTACCTTGCGCTATCTGATTGATCTGGCAAAGCACCTGGTGATGCCGATTGCAGTGGCATCGTTCGGCAGTCTGGCCGGATTGTCCCGCTATATGCGCTCTTCCCTGCTCAACGTCATCGGCCAGGATTATATCACCACCGCCCGCGCCAAAGGGCTGACGGAACGGGTGGTGATCTACAAGCATGCCTTGCGTAATGCACTCCTGCCGCTGATTACCCTGCTCGGTTTTTCACTCCCCGGGCTGATCGGCGGTAGTGTGATATTTGAAACCATCTTTGCGATTCCCGGCATGGGACAACTGTTTTATCAGGGGGCCATGTCACGTGATTATCCGGTGGTGATGGGGATTCTGGTGATTGGTGCCTTTCTGACGCTGATCGGCAATCTGATTGCCGATATCAGTTATGCTTTGGCCGACCCTCGTATCCGGCAGGGGAGTTAACGAATTTTTTCTTTGGGAAGCGGGGGAATTCGTGTAAAGTCTGCCGTTCATATTTTTGCAGGAGGAAGACGCACAGCTTATGACAGAAACAGCAACAATTGAATTTGAACATGGCGATTTTGATTTTGAAAGTCTGGAAGATGAACTGGCCGTCGATGCCCGTTGTCAGACCTTGTTGCAGCAGTTTTATTTTCACCAGATCGCCCAGGATGGTTCCGAGCTGGTGGCATCCGAATGCGCCTACGCTGCCGACCACTATCTGCGTGACTATGTGATTGATTTCTGTCGTCATAATGTCGTGCGTCCGCAACCGGGACTTGTGCGTTACTTTGCCGCATCCTGGTACATAACCCATTCTATAGATCCTGATCTGACGGTACTGGAAAAACAGCTGGCAGCGATTGCAAAATTCTATCGCTTTCTTCACCACCGTCATTATATCTCGGCCGACGAATTGATGGCCATGGAGGCGGAAGCGTCTCAGATATCATATTATCAACAGCGCATCGAAAGTTTTCTGGCAATCGCCGGGGATGGGTTTGTCTCCTGGAATGCGGCGGAACTGCCACCGCTACGTGCGTGAAGAGGAAGGTGTGATCATGGGGGAAACTCCGTTGAAAGTCGTGTTGACCATTGTCGGTCAGCAGTATGAAAAAAACGATTGGCAGGTCGATTTTAATGGACCTGCATTTGATGCTTTCTGGAGCCGGATCAGCAATGATCTGGCCTTGCTCGGGTATCAGCCGGTGTGTGTCCGTAATCCGGATCTTACCATTACGGTCAGGAGTTATACCGATCTCCTGAACTGTGTCAAGCTATCGACCCCCTCAAGCCAGGGGACACACTGTGTGGGGCACTGTATTGGCAAGAGTGAACACCTCGACCTGTTTGAAGATATCGAGGTTGCCTTGCGCCGTTTGTTGTTTGCTCCCGAGACAATCCCGCCGGCCGATGAATTTCGCAAGGTGTGTCATAATTGTGGTTGCGGCTGCTAGGAGATGAGTAAATTCGGTCTCAGACGCAAAGAAGTCACCTTGTTGGTTCGTAAAATTGATGCGCTGTTGGACAGGCTGGTTCCGCCGGTTGCGGCTCCGCCTGATTTTGCCGAACACCTGGCGTTTCGCTGGGAACAGGCGGAAGCATGTCTGAAACCAGTACATCATCCCCATCTGTTTGATCTCCGGAATCTGGTAGGGATCGATGATGTCCGAGACGAGGTGGTACGTAATACCCGTCA
>DAINBV010000067.1:0-28138 GCA_036732725.1 Geobacteraceae bacterium
CGGTACATTGCTTATTTTACCCCTCAGGCTGTCTCACAAACCCCGGCCACCTCACATATCCGTTCATACATTCAATGCAAAATGGCGTATCTGCATCCGGTGCCATGTAGAAGCCATTGTCTTCAAGACGATACATATTCCAATATCCCCCGTTGTAATCACATGACAGGCTATTGGCGGTGGAATATATGACAGGCTCTACTAGCCTCGGGAAATTCACGCCAAAGATACTGGCGGGGAAGTTGATACGTTCATCTTTGTTCAGTTCTATTCTTGTCATTTCTGTATTTCTCCTTGAAATAAAAATAGGTACCTCGATTGAGATACCTGTCGCGAATAGGCGTCCAATTTTGACCCACCTTGTGATCGGCTACCTTGCTTGAAATATATCTTTCAACACTTTGGAAGCTCCCATCGATACAGCTAAACCAACGACACTGAATTTGTAGCCACACTGTACCAATAGGCCCATGATCGTAAACCAGGCCAACCACCACCGCTCCTCACTGAATTTGATCAAGAACGCCATGAAGGCAACGAACGCGATAGTCCACATTAGTTGACCTTCTTTCTGATCTTGACGGCGGGTGACTTTTGATCAGCCGGAGAATCGGCGTCCATCAGCGTTTGCATTTCAGCATTGAAGGCAGAAGAATCACATCGGATGTAACTCCTGCTGCTACCCTGGACATTCTGTACCAGATTGAGATGCTTGAGGATGGCTATAATAAATCCAGCGGTATTCACTGACCTCCCCTTGAACAATGCCTGATAGGTACCGGAACTGAATGGTTTGTCATCAGGTGGCAATATCTGCGAGAAAGGAATTGGGGATTTTAGGTACAACCCTTTGCCTGTATTGCTTGATATCTGGATATACGGTTGGCGATTGTCGTCACATCCTATGTGATAGCTCAATTCTGACCGACCTGATAGTGATGGGCATGATCCCTTTTTCAAAATACGCATTTCATTTTCATTCATTGATCTATCCTCCTCTTGTTTTGTATTTATATAAGATCCTCTCCTTTGCGAATGAGTGCATCAGGGTGATTCCGAAGAAGGCATACCAACGCTAAAAGCTCGGCGTGGTCACGTTCCATTTTCCCGTCTATGTGCATGATGGCTGCTCTTTCCTCCCACTCTTCCCGAAGGTCAACCTCAAGACGATCCAGCATTTCTATTATCCAGTCTGGTTGGCTCATGATTGCCTCCCTCTGCTACGGAACCAACGCAATACAGCAAGACATACAAAAATTATGATTACAAAAAGTGCAGCCTTCAGACTTACTGAGAGCATCCCCGCAATTACGGTCAGCATTCCCAGCTTGAACATCAACACTGAAGTTACAATCATTACGATCCAGATCATTTGAATGTTCCCCTTTCGATTTTTGACAAAAAAATACCCCCAGAGCCAAAGGCATTGGAGGTTGACGGTACTGCTTTTGATTGATTGTTACAGTCAGAGGAGGCGGATCACCTCCCAACTGTCCAGACCGATGTTGATATACTCACGGATGTCCAGGTGGTGGTTGATGGCATCTTTCACTTCCTCCCGTGCCAGCTTCAGATCTTCGGCTGACAGTGTGAGTGATTCTTCTCCCATTCTGCGAGTAATGGCTGTGAGTATGTCCTGGGTGGTGATGCAGAAGATGACTTCCGAGGGGTTTACAGCGGAGTTGGATGATAGGCGGGATATGATTTCTGCATGGTTCATGTGATTTTCCTCCATTCATTTTTTGGGGCTTAAAAAATCCCCACTAGCTGGATGCCAATGGGGATTGAAATAAATACTTAAAAATAGGTTGTTTTAGGCTTAGTTCGACGAATGGCTAGCGGCTTTCAGGCGTTCTTCTATGTCTAGCGATCCATATATCTCACCTGTTAGCTTATTGAAAACACTTATTTTCTTGAATTCTACATAAAGAGTATGCTTTTTCAAGATTACTTCTCTAGGGTCGTTAAATGTCGGCCAACTTTTTTGGGTTTCAAATACATAATAATGCGGAATCGGTGAAGCCGTATAAGATACGGCAATAGTACTCATTATTTTTTTTGCTATTTCTGGAGATACTAATACTTTAATAGTATCCATAGACAAGTCTATATCGCTAGCATTATATATCTCTGATGTGTTGTGTTTTAACTGGATCAAGTCTTGGTCTATTTTAGTAACTTTTATTTTAACCCCAAAGCCATTTGAAGAGACATAACTACCTGTTATTTTACGAGTATCTTTTAAAACAAAACTCTCATAGTTATCATTATAATCATAATTCTTGATAGATATTGACAGCACCTTTTTATCTGCGTCGTATTTGAGTTCGGAGCTCCGTGGTTTGAATACAAAAGAGATGTCTTTTTCGTTTTTATTAAGTTCAATAATTTTTTGCAACCTTGATTGATATTCTTTTGTCGTTTCAAACTCACTTTTCGTTTTTGCTTTTTTACTGAGTTTTTTCATTTTATCGACAACTCTTAACAAATTATCACCAGAATATTTCGGCGGATATTTAATTTTTGACTTATTACTCTCACCTGAATCTGGAACTGATATTAAAAGTAAATCCTCCTTATTGATCATGAACAACTTGTATCGACTGTCTGTAGGAGCACTAGTGTAATGTATAATCCCCTCATCATCTGTATATCGACTGATATCTGCAATACATTCATTTGTGTATGATAGTAAAAGTAAAACGAGGATAATGATAAAGCGCATTGCCTTAGACTCCTTTCATTGCTGTCTGGGAGTAGAAATATTCATTAATATGGTGACCAAAATGATTACGGATAAGGGGCTAAGTATTTGCTTTTTGGCTGGACTAACAAGTTGAAAACTACTTCTGAGGTGGGTCCAAATTCTAAACCAGTTGACAGCCAACAGGGTATGGACGTTAGTTTGTTTTACAACTGTAGACCAAGCAACTTCTTTTTTGCAGCCTGGAATTCAGATTCTGACAGAACACCTTTATCTCTTAGTGAAACTAATTTTTGTATTTCATCAGCGATACCAGATTTTACTGAATCAGATGTAGTTGATACACTGTTAGGATCATTGGGATTTACACAGGTAAAATAAAGTGATGACTCGGGGGCTTGAGCTATAGCCATTGGACGGTCAACAGCGTATTTCTTTTTATATGTCAAACCCATTTTTTCACAAAATTCAGTCGCATTCTTAATTGCTTCCACCTGTGCACGTTCTAAGCTTGAAAATGGGCCGGCCATATTGCGCCCTATTGATAAATATTCACCTCCATTTCCGGTTGCCACTACAGCTAGATTCGATGTGCACGCCAAAAGAATTGGAAGTAGTAGAACAATATAGTATATTTTCTTCATTTTACATTTTCTCCTGCTGGGATGGATTGTTTCATAACAACTATAATGTTGCTCGGGTAGTCAAAGCCTGAAGCAGAGACCGCATCAATAACGGCCCCTGCTCCTAATGTAAAAATATTAGTCCATATCGAACCGTTTGCTTCAGACGATACTATTTCTTTTCCAACGTATTTTTTATCTTTACTCTGGCATTCTATGATTAGTTCGCCCAAACCTTTTTCCAAAATAATATCATTAGAAGAAACTACGTGCCAGGATCCAGCTCTATTTTTGATGTTGCAGTCAACGCCATCAACTAATTTATTATTAAGTATGGTTTGAACATAAATTGATTGCTTGCCAGCATTGGTTAAAGTTCCACAGCCACCAATAAATATTAAAGCCATTAAAAGAGTTGCAACATTGATAAATCGGTAAATTGATGATCGCATGTATATCTCCGCATTCTGTGAAACACGTTATTCACATAGAAGCTTGTTTTTCTGGATCTCAAACTCAGCATCAGTTATTATGCCCTTTTGTCTAAGTTCATTAAATTAAGTAGTTCTGCATGAGCGTCTTTAGTAACTAACGCCTGATTCTTTGCTTGATGTGAATTAGACTCTTTTTTTATGACGTTTTTATACACGCCAAGTCCTGCTCCGATAGCAGCACCAGCGAGAGGCCCAATGAGCGGTACAGGGATAGCAATAGCTGCCCCTACTACCGCACCGGCTGCCGCATCTTTGACCATTTCCGACTGCATGGCTTCTTTTCCTAGTTTTGCCGCTTCATCACCAACCGTGCTTGCACACTTCTTCGCCCATTCAGCAGCAAGCTTGGCATCTTCTTGATCGACCTTACCATCTCCGTTCAAGTCACCCAAAAGGTTAGCTGTTGTATTGACCGCACCCTTGAATTTTTCGGCTATATTTTTAAACTTCTCGTTCATATATCCTCATTTCATACGGCATTATGATTGCGTTCAATTTATTATGCCGCATAAAGTACGCATATAATGACGATTAGTCAAGCCTCATACATATCATACGTCATTACAGGATGTTCTAATTTCCCTCGCGAATATTCAATACTATCCGCGAGGCGATACAATGAAATCTGGCAAAGAAAAATTGGGATTGCGTATTAAAGAGTTCCGCAAAGCACGTGGCCTTTCACAGGAACAGCTGGCCGAACTTATTGGTATTGATCAGAAACATGTCAGTAGGTTAGAGGTAGGAAAGAGTTATCCCACAATTGATCGTCTGGAGAAAATAGCTGCAGCACTGGATGTGCCCATGGGACGTTTTTTTGATTGTGGTGATTCGTGGATTGATGCTCAACGAGTAGGTAAACTTGAGGATATGTTTAAAGAACTTGACAACAATTATCAGGGAATTGTTACAGAATTTTCAAACATTATGAAGGAGATCAGCGAAAAGTAGGCGCCACCAAATCACCACTCCGGTCCTCTTCTCCCTCACACCTCAACGACACACTTCCAATGGATGGTTGCTGCATATTCCTGAACGGGGAATTCCTGCCTGACGCGAGTTTTGTACCTCATCGCCAGCCACATCCTGTCTTTCCGCTTGACAAAAACGCCTCACAGATGCTAGAAAAAGCACTCTTCGGGATGTAGCGCAGCCTGGTAGCGCACCTGCTTCGGGAGCAGGGGGTCGCTAGTTCGAATCTAGTCATCCCGACCAACAATGACAAGGAGTTACGACAACCGTCGTAGCTCCTTTTTGTTTTGACAAAAACGCGCAGCCACCAAACTACGTCATCACAAGGATCCCACACCCAACATCAGACACATGCATTACCCTGAAAATGTTACGATCACCCACCTTATGAATTGACTTATTGAATACAACCAATGTATAAGTTTCAATTCACTTCCATAACAGCACCCCATCATTTGTCCGGATGCCTCCATTCCCATGAAATGCGGGCATTTTTGTTGACTAAACTCAGGAGATTATATTTTCATGACTGCATCCGCATCAATCAAACATTCTATCAATTCTGAAGAGACCACCTGTAGTGCTGCGGTCTACTCACCACTAATCGCCGGTGTTTTGGTCTGCAAAGAGATCAATACAGAGTGTATTCACGCACTCCCCTGCGAGTCAACCTGCTATTGCGCCCATCATAATTTCTATTTGTAACTGACATCTTCCGCTCCAAAGATAACAACAGCCACATCTCATGCAGATGTGGCTGTTGTTATGTAACCTGCTTCTTTTTCTATTCATATTCTTATTCCTGAATACGAACAACCTCCCACCGGCCATCATAACCTATGTACCAACTACTCCTGCCATGACTCCGGCGCCATTGGGGAGTTCGATCGGCAACCTTTGAATATCCGTCAAACCGGCATCAGACATCATGGAACCGAGTTCACCTTGAGAATATGAGCGACCGGCAGGTGTCGCGATCAGCATATTCAGTGCGAAAAGCGCCGGGAAAAGCGGATTGGTTTTACTGTCATCAAGGATGAATTCCTGAATCAGCAACAAACCTCCTCTGTTCAACGCCTTGGCTCCCTTGCTTACAATTGCGGCGCTGGACTCGGGACTCTCGCTGTGCAACAGGTGGGAGATCCAGACCACATCATAACCACTGCCAGGATCATCACGGGTAATGTCACCGGCAACGAATGATATCCGGTCGGAAAGGTCAAAACGCTGCACGGTCTGTTCTGCAAACGGGCGAGTGGTGGGGAGATCGTAGATTACTGCTTGCAACTGCGGGTTCTGCCGGCAGAAATGTATGGCATAGGTCCCCGGTCCTCCTGCCAGGTCGAGCAGCCGCTGGCGGCCGTTCAGGTCAATATTCGCAGCTATGCGGGGGGCAAGCAACGTTGCCAGGTTGAACATCCCCATCAGGAAACTTTCACGTTCCGCCTGATCCACCTCGTGGGACGAACGGCGGCGGACGGGAGCGCCCTGTACGACCGCTTCATCAAGGCGACTCCACCCTTCCACCAGATGATGGTGGTGCATGATGATATGCCCCATATAACAGTCGGATCGCTTGGAGAGGTGAGTAGTGCTGAACCCGGTGGTACTGAACCGATCATCCTCCTTGTGCAGCAACTCGAGGGAGGTCAGGGCATGCAGCAACAGATCGAGACCCCGCTGATCAACAGAGAGAAGCTGTGACAGTTCGTTTGCCGTCAGCGGCTTGGTATCGAGGTGGCTGAAGACATCCAGTTTGACTCCGGCATGGAGTGTACATGCGTTCCAGTAGCTTCCCGAGAGTTGCAGCAGTTCCGGCAGATTCATGACAGACCCCTTTCAGAAGATTCATGTAATCACAACAGCTCCCTCTCATACCAGAATCCAACTCGATTTACCAGATCACCATCATGCCGCTGTCTGGTGGTATGAAGAGTGTGAAGCGCATAGATACCCCGACTCAATCAGCCATTGATTAGTTGCACGAGCCGAAACGGCAGGGGTGCGACAATATGCGGCAAGATCGTCACAGGTGTCGATGTCCTGCCGGGGTGCCAGCAGCGTCACCCGCAATCCGCATTCCGCGATACGTTCAAGCGTGCTCTGCAGCACGCCGTCGGTACTCCATTGAATCTCCTCAAAAATCCGCTCATGATAACGATCCTGTTGTGCGGCAATCAGGCAATAGCCTCCATCGGTCGCCGGCACGATGGCAAGATCATCCCTCTCTAGCGCCTGCAAGGCGTCCCTGATTAGAGTAGCCTCCAGGCCGGGGATATCGCTCCCCAGCAAGGCAACCTGCCGGTACCCCTGCGAGAAGAGGTGAGCGAAGGCAGCCGCCATCCGCTGACCAATTGATTCCCCCTGTTGTGCCACCACAGTAGTGGCGGCATTGAGCCACGACTGGGGCAAGCCGGTAGCGTCATTCCCATCGTGAAACAGCTGAAGCGGCAGCTTATTAACGGTAATGGCGCTGATAATGTCACTGACCATGGCCCGATAGAAGCTGCACGCCTTTTCATCCCCCAGGTCACGGGCCAGCCGGGTTTTGACCAGCCCCGGCACCGGATGTCTGACAAACAGTGCCACGGCATTTTTTTGACAGGTAAGCATGACGACCATTCCTTCAACGACACAGATTAACATAGCAACACAACGACGGCAGAATAGCACTAAACGATTCATTTTTTGAAGCAGTTACCGGGCTGCGTGCTTCTCGAAATAAAAATGGAGGTCAAGAACACGAAGCAACTGCGTTCTTATTGCCCCCTCTGCTTCTGGTCTATCCGCAAATTCATTTACAAACACCACGGCGGCGTAAGTTCGTACCCCGCTACTCGATCCAGCCGCCACCCACGACCCGCTCGCCGTCATAGAGTACGGCTCCCTGCCCCGGCGTCACCGAAGTCTGCGGATTATCGAATTCAACTTCAAAGCGGTCGTTTTCCAGAAGCGTCACCCGGCATGGCGCCGGTTGGTGACGATAGCGGATGCGGCAGGTGGCGCGAAACACCGGCGTCGCCGGAGTGACGCTCCAGCTCGCATGGGCGGCTGTCAGCGACGATCGCTGCAAATCGCTCCGTTCGCCCACCACCACCCGGTTCCTTTCCAAGTCAAGGGAAGTGACATGCAGCGGCTGCTTCCAGGCGATGCCGAGCCCTTTGCGCTGACCAATCGTATAGCGATGCAATCCGCCATGACGACCGATCACGCTTCCCTGAACGGTAACAAGATCCCCCGCTTTCTGTTCCACCCCGTGACTTTCCAGGAACCTGACGTAATCATTGTCAGGAATGAAACAGATCTCCTGGCTTTCATGTTTTTGCGCCACCGGGAGATCGAAGCGGGCGGCAAGCTTCCTGACATCGGTTTTTTCCAGCAAGCCAACCGGGAAGATCACCTGCTGCAGCTGTTGTTGGGTCAGGGTAAACAGAAAGTAGGATTGATCCTTGGCCGGATCAACTCCTTTCAACAACTGGAGATTGCCGGCCGCATCCGCTGCCGTACGGGCATAATGACCGGTAGCCAGCAGATCGCCACCCATCTCCCTAGCCTTGTTCAACAGCAGCTCGAATTTGATCAGTTGATTACAGCGGATACAGGGATTGGGGGTGCGACCGGCCGCATATTCGGCGATAAAGTAATCGATCACCAGCTGTTTGAACTCGGCGCGCATGTCGATCACGTCAAAGGGAATGCCAAGCTTTTTAGCCACCCGGCCGGCATCCAGCACATCGTCCAGCGAGCAGCAGGTTTTGATCCGGCATCCCGCTTCCCGGGGAATCGGATCATACAGCTGCAGCGACACCCCGCGGACCTGATACCCCTGTTCCTTCAACAGCGCCGCACTGACCGATGAGTCAACCCCGCCGCTCATGGCAACTACCACCTGTTTTGTTGCTGATGTCATCTTGTTACCTGCCCATCCTTCCCAATCTTCCCGCTACCATCAACCTGCACGCGGACAGGCATGAGCATAGCCAACCCAAACCATTCTTGTCAAGATTATTTTTGTTTGTCTATAGAAATACTATTTTATTTAAACATCTATAGCGATGACAACCAGGGCGGCGTATTCGCCTGGCATTCCATTGCCGGGTGCAAAAATTATTTACACCTGTAACACCCCGATTTATCAGCGAATCCATACTCAATCACGCAAGATGCAAAGAAGTTTTACACACACAACAACTAAATAATAACGAGCAGTTGCACGATCTGACTTCTGAATCGTAAAGTTTCTTTACACTTTTAACCGATGAAACATAGCGACCAGACTCACCCAAACACCACCCTTCGTTGCCATACACCCAATCCTGGTAGGTTGTGAGCGGTTGGCACGAATAGTGATAAGGGAGATGACCTTGCTACACCAGGCTGGTATAATTCAAATTCACAGGGAGGTAGAAAATGAAAAAAAGTAGTTTACAACTGGTTGTTCTCCTGATCCTGAGCATGCTCATGATTGCCGGTTGCGGCGGCAGTTCCGGCACATCCGACAACACCAAAACAAACGGCAAAGGGACTATGGCACTTGCCATCGACCTACAAACCCTGACCAGCAAGAGCGCTGCCAAGAGCGTGCAAGCTATTGCTCCCGCAATCACCTCGGCCACGATTGAGCTGACGCGGGCAGGCTATCTGAGCATCACCCAAGACATGACCATTAGCAACAATATAGCTTCCTGCCAGATCGACAACCTGGAGCTGGGGTACTGGCATGTGACTGTCCATATTTTCAGAGACACAACAGAAATTTACAGTGGCAGCAGCGATGCCAACATTCTTCCCGATGTAGTTGCCCATGTAAACATCCTGTTTGAGCCGTCAGTTTTGCCGTCCAGCACGGGATCAGTGGCCATAACAGCCGGGATCAATCCCATGCCGGGCTATACCGCCATCAACCAGAAGATCACAAACATCTTCCAGGATCCGATCGGCGGTAAGCTCTATATCTATGATGCGACCACCCTGACCATCGGCGTTTACATCAGCGACACCATGGCCAGAACAAGCGACATCACCCTTGCTTCAGCTCCCACCACACTGGCCCAAACAGTTAACAAAGACGCTCTGTTGCTCGGCTACTCCAGCGGCCAGATATACCAACTCAATCTCTCCACCGGCGCAACCACACTGATTGGCGACACCCAGATGAATGTGAAGAGCATCCTGGCGATGGGGAACCGGATCGCCCTGATCAGCTCCCAGGGGGAGTTCCTGAGCAGCCTCAAAACCTTGGATCTTGTCACCGGCCAGGTACTGGACACGAAAGAGTCTAACCATGCTTTTAGTAATTTTATATTCAATCAGGTGAACGGTCTCGTCTATACGTCGAGCAACCTCGCCACCCCCGTCGAGATGTTCCGCATCAGGGTTGATCTGACAACCGGCGTTATCAGCGAGATTGCCAGCGCACCCAACCCAGGTAATCACCACCTCGGAGAACCGCGCTGGTTCATCAATAACGGCAGCCAACTGATAGCCGAAGGAGGTAACGTCTTTTCCTCATCAAGTATCGCCGAACAGGATCTCGTTTACAGTAAAGAGTTGGGGATAACAGTGTTCAACGACCTTGCCGTCGATGAAACCCAAAATCGGATATATGTCGTACAAGATATTGTATACCCTCTCCTACTGATCAAGGTCGAAAACGCATTAGCACCCAGACCACCTGTCCAGCTTTTCGGCAGTCCCAGGCATGTATTTGTCACTCCGACCAAGGTCATCGTCATGACCTCCCTGAATTCCTTGAACTATGCCAAGGTATTCGACAAAAGCGGGATCTGAATCATCGCAAGAGCGCAATCCTCCTGGAGATCCAGCCAGTATCCACACCACAAATAATAACATCTAAAACAACGCCCCCGCACGGGGGCGTTTACTACAGAACAGTCAAAGGGAGGTAACATGAGTCGCTACACTATCGGTATCGCTGTAATTTTCATGTTTTTGGCGGCATGTGGTGACACGTCAAACAAGGTACAAAGTCAGGACCAATTTTGTGACGCCGTGAGCCTCAATGATTATAACCAGGCAGAGCAACTGGTAAACAGTATGATAACGGAGCTTGCCCCCCACTATAACCCGGCTGATTTTTATTCAGGGTATGGCGCGGAAATCGATTCCATCAAAACCTGGCTTGAGAAAAAGGAGTGCGTACAGGAAGTAACACTCTCCCCTGGCATTACCAAAACAACACCGCCACAAAAAGAATATTCCATATCTTTTACCTTTAATAACAGCAGCTTTGTCAAAGTAATGGATCTGCTGTTAGGCGAAAAATTGATGGTGACCGGTTTTCATGATTAATATCCGGTTATTCGACACATTCCCCGCCAGGTAACCTATCAAGATCCGGCTTTCAATCTTTCAAACCCCTTTTTTACGTTGCATCGAGAAAAAAGTAGAAAATGAATGGTGAGCAGGGTAATATTTGCAATTTCAAAAATGTACCTTTGCACTGGTTTCGAAAAATCGAAACCGGTGAAACCATCTCACACAGAGCAAGGAAGAACAGATGACCGTGAAACATTTTGGACCGACAAAGTTTGATGCGACGCTGGTACCGGAAATAGCCCGTAAATGGGGCACACCACTCTATCTGCATGATCAGGAATTTATCGAAAACAGCTGCGAACAGTTATTGAGCATGCCGAACCCGTTCGGGCTGCATGTCAGATACGCCATGAAAGCCAACTCCGACCGCACGGTGCTGCGAGTGGTAACCAACAAGGGACTCGACCTGGATTGCTCTTCCCTGGATGAAGCTGCCCGGGCCCATATCGCCGGTATTCCCTACAGCCGGATGATGCTGACCACCCAGGAAGTCCCGACCGGCGACGAGCGAAAAGAACTGGAAGAGATGATCCGCGCCGGCCTGAAATACAACGTCTGCTCCCTGACCCAGTTCCGCCTGATTGCGGACTTTGCCAAGCAGACCGGTATCGAGCTTTCCATCCGGGTGCATCCCGGCGCAGCCGGTGGCGGCGAGAGCCAGACCCGCGATACCGGCAGCGAATACTCCTGCTTCGGCGTACACTTGAACGATGTCCCGACGGTCAAGGCGCTGGCGGACGAGCTCGGACTGCGCTTCACCCAGGTCCATGTCCATATCGGCTCAGGCGGTGCGCCGGAGAAATGGCGCGAGAACATCGACCGTGAACTCGGCTTTGTGCGCGACCTGTTTCCCGATGCCGTGCGGGTCAGCTTTGGCGGCGGACTCAAGGTTGCCAGGATGCCGGGTGAAAAGCAGGCTGACATTGCCTCGCTGGGAGCCTATGCCGCACAGCGGATTGCGGAGTTCAAGGAGACCACCGGCCGCGAGCTGAAGATGGAAATCGAACCGGGCACCTTTGTGGTTGCCAACTCGGGACACATCATCACCCGCATTATCGACAAGAAGCTGACCAACGAATTGAACTTCCTGATCGTCGATGGCGGCATGGAACTGTTGACCAGACCGCTCCTGTACGGTTCCGAGCACCCGATCACCATCGTGCGCCAGGACGGCACACTCCTCTCCAGCGAATACGATAACATCCCGGCCAGCGGCACCAAGCCGTTCGGGATTGTCGGCCGCTGCTGTGAAAGCGGCGACTCGGTCCGCCTGGACGGTGACGGCAATATCGTGCCGGTGATGATTGTTGAACCGGAAATCGGTGATTACGTGGTAATCGGCGGCACCGGCGCCTATTCCGAAAGCATGTCGCCGGAAAACTACAACTCACACCGCAAGCCGCCGGCAGTCATGAAGAAGCAGGGTGGGGAGCTGGTGTTGATCAGAAAGAAGCAGACCCTGCAGCAGATTTTCCAGAATGAGCTGGATGTGGAACTTTAATTGTCGTGTCTATGCGAACGTTCGCTTCTGAACAACGTATTCAATGATTTCCAGGGAACAAAGAAGGCCAAGGATATTTTCCTTGGCCTTACTGGTATCCGGCGACCACACACTAGTATTAATGAGGTAGTGTATACCGATTTCCTCCCGTTGATGTCATGCTGCGAAAAGGTGGCGAGGGGGCCAGCGTGATCCTGGTGTCGAAGCGGGTAGTCGGCAGTTGCTGCGGCTGGTTGGAGGTCATGATGATGATTCCCTGGTAGGCCTCTATTTTCTGCAGCAGATAGGCACTCTCCTGGTTCGTGTAGCGTTCACGGGGATCATTGATATTGGTCCGTTCACCGAAAAGCGCATCCGCCTCATCAAAGAACAGGACCATGTCGTGTTCTGCGGCCCGAGTAAAGATGCGATTAAGATTTTTCTCGGTCTCACCCAGGTATTTGCTGACCACCGAGGAGAGATCGATCTGGTAAAGTCGCATGCCAAGCCGGCCGGCAATGATCTGCGCCGCCTTGACCTTGGCCGGGTTCTCGGGACCGGCCAGCAGAATCCTGGTAGCGCGCCGGTTTCTATCGCCCCGCCGCTCCGTCAACAGCACGTTCAGATTCTGGAGTTGACGGACTACCTCGATCGGCTGCCCCAGACTGTACAAAGCAGAATCAGGAGCGATTTCCGCCGTGCCGGCAGGCACATTCAGCAACAGCAGTAATACTGTCACCATAATGCCACGTACGCTTGTAACTTGCATGTTCACTCCGTTAACCAGTCAAAAGTTGAGAGACATACAGCCAGAGGGATTATATTCCGTGCGGTTTGCTAATACAACCCAGAGGTACGATAACACATGAAAAAGGCAACAGATAGCTCGGTGGTCATCGCCCGGCAGGATCATGGCATCTCCCGCAAACTGATGAACCCCCATGCCCTGCGCATACTCTACCGCTTGAAAGACAACGGCTTTGTCGCCTACCTGGTCGGCGGCTGTGTGCGCGACCTGCTGCTGGGACGGGAACCGAAGGATTTCGACGTGGTAACCAGCGCCACCCCTGGCGAGGTGAAGCGGCTCTTCCGCAACTGCCGTCTGGTGGGGCGGCGCTTTCGTCTGGCCCACATCCACTTCAAGGATGAGATCATTGAGGTGGCAACCTTTCGCTCCCTGGCAACGGACGAGCCGGAGGAGGCGCAGACAGACGCGCCGACAGCAGAACAGCGACATCCGCGCATGTTGAAGGATGACGACGGGATGATCCTGCGGGACAACGTCTACGGCACCCCGCAACAGGATGCCCTGCGGCGCGACTTCACCGTCAACGCGCTTTCCTACAATATCGCCGATTTCTCGATCATCGACTACACCGGCGGCCTGGCTGACCTGAACGCCGGCATCATCCGCACCATCGGCGATCCCGCTGTCCGCTTCCAGGAAGACCCGGTGCGGATGCTGCGGGCGGTGCGCTTTGCCGCCCAGCTCGCCTTCACCATCGAGGATCAAAGCAAAAAAGCGCTGGTCGCTGCTGCTGACACCATTGTCAGGGCAGCGCCGCCGCGGCTCTACGAGGAAATGCTCAAGCTGTTCCTCTCGGGAGAAGGGGCCAGCTGCTACGACCTGCTCCGCCAGACCGGTTTGTTTGCGGCGCTTTTCCCGCATTTCTCCAGCTGGCTCGGCGCCGAAAGCGAAGGTTTCCCCCACACCCGCTTCGGGCAAATGCTGGGTTACGTCGATTCCCGCATCCAACAGGGGGAGAAGGTCTCTCCGCCGCTCCTCCTGGCGCTGCTGTTCGGCGAATACCTCGATGACAAGGCCGAGCGTTTGCGACGCCAGGGCGCCCCCTGGCAGCAGAGTATTGATGCCGCAATCGCCGGGTTCATGGGAGAAACCTGCCCGATCGTCATGATCCCCAACCGTGTGGCAACCGCGCTGCGAGACATCATCAGCCAGCAGATGCGCCTGAAAAAGATCCCCGGCCGACGGCCGGAATCGTTCGTCAGCCGCAATGATTTCCCTGACATCATGGAATATTGCCGCGTCACCCGTGGCGACCAAAAAGAGGTCGCCAAGCAGCTCGACTGGTGGGTGGCCCAGTCCCGGCAGCAGGGCCCACTACCGCTGCCGCCCGAACTCCCCCAAGAAACCGGTGCGCCGCAACGGCAGAAGAAGCGACGCCGCCGCAGGCGAAATGCCAATGCCAAAAGGGAAAGCGCACAATAACGGGGACATTGCATAGGCCCGAATTCGGAATAACTTCAACCAGGCGAGCGCAAAACCAGTTCACCGCTCGCATTAATGACTTTCAAAGGAGCCCGCCATGTCTCAGTTGGTTAGAACCGCAGTAACTCATTTGATTACATTTTCATTGCTGTTCATGTTGTCGGCTCTGGCGTATGGAGAGTCTCTTGATGTACGCATCAACAATTTTTCCGAGACGCAGCAGATACGGGGCTCCGTATCCATCGAAGGGTCCGCCAAATCAGTCAAGTTGGAAGGGCTGATAGTCTCCCCCTCCAGACGCATCGAACTTTCTGAAGTGTTGCATGCCGGCAAAATTGATACGGAAGGATTCAACTCGATTTCGGTTGTTCTGCAAGGTGAGATATAAAGCTCGACCTTCTTGCCAGGAACGATCGGGGTGATTCTGATTCCCGATGAGGAACCGATTCAGCGCGTACTCAAAGAGACGAAGCAAATCCAGTTCCCGATCGAGAGCGTGGCCAACATAAAAAGTGGTGACTCCTATTATTTCAATTCAGAGCCGATCAATCAGCCGATCAGATTTTCTCGCTATCGGGTCTATCTTTACAACACACTCAACCGAATGGCTGAAGCCAACGTCTACTTTTATCTGAAACGATAGGAGGATATCTCAATTGAAGTTGGGAAGCGGTCACTACGTGATACGGGAGAAGGCGGCAACAATCACCACACCACAAGGAGAATCAGTAACAATGAAATCAGTATCAAGAAGTTGCATCTCCCTTACGATTACGGTTCTTACCTGTATTACCCTGGCGCTGCTGCTGGCCGGATGCGGCGGCAAGGGCGGTTCCGGCTCGGTAACACTGTCATCGATCAGCATAACCCCGGCCAATGCGAGCCGCGCCCCCGGCACCTCGCTGCAGCTGCAAGCGGCGGGAATCTATTCCGATGGTTCCAGCCAGGATATAACGTCCACGGTCAGCTGGAGTTCAAGCAACAGCGCAATCGCCTCGGTCAGCAACCTTGAGGGATCAGAGGGATTAACCACCGCCGGGAGCAGCGGCAGCGCCACGATCAGCGCCAGCTCGGGAGCGATTACCGGTTCGACCCAGTTCACCACGGCCCCTCTGGTTTCCATCACGGTAACGCCGGCCGATGCCACCAGTATCGTCGGCACAACCCGGCACTACAAGGCCACCGGTCTCTTGTCAAACAACGCCACCCAGGACCTGACCGATCTGGTCAGCTGGAGTTCCTCCAACACTGCGGTCGCCACCATCAGCACGGCGGGACTCGCCACGGCGATCAGCGCCGGTCAAAGTACCATCAGCGCATCATTTTCCGGCATCAGCGGCTCAACTACCCTCAGCGCGGCCACCGTAACCTCGATTGCCGTCACCCCCGCCAACCCGACCATCGCCATTGGCGCAAACCGCCAGTTCTCGGCAAGCGCCACCTTATCAAACAGTACCACCCAGGATATCACCGCACTGGTCAGCTGGAGCTCATCCGACGTCGCCATCGCCACGATCAGCAGCAACGGCATCGCCACCTCCCGGGGGGTCGGCTCCAGTGACATCACTGCCTCACTGGGAGGGGTCTCGGGCAAATCGACGCTGTCGGTGCAAGCTCCGGCATCCATAACCGTAACCCCCGCCACTCCTACCCTGGTCGCCGGTTCGACCCAGCAATTCAGTGCGCTGGGAACTTTTGCGGACAGTTCGACCCAGGATCTGACAAATTTTGTGACCTGGAGTTCATCCGCCAACGGAGTGGCAAGCATCAGTAACAGCCAAGGATCACGGGGCGTTGCCAGCGCCCTGGCTAACGGCAGCAGCAACATCACCGCCAGCGTGGGGGGAGTTTCCGGCAGCACCACCCTGACGGTAAAATCGCTGGTCTCAATTTACGTGTCACCCGCTTCCCCGACCGTCGGGGTTGGTTCCACGCTCCAGTTGGCAGCCAGCGGTACCTTTTCCGACAGTTCCAGCCAGGATCTGACAAGCTCGGTCAGCTGGACATCCGGCAACAACGGGATTGCCATTGTCAGCAACGCATCTACATCAAAAGGGGTGGTTACCGGTGCGGCCCTGGGGACAACCGCCATCACGGCCACTTTCGGCACGATTTCAAAAACAATCACCCTGGCAGTCACTCAGGCGAAGCGCGCCTATGTGGCCAACAACGGCAGCGCTTCGGTTTCAGTGATCAATACCGCCAGCAATACGCTGCTCACCACCATCAACGTCGGTAGCGGACCACAGGGGATGGCCCTGGACAGCACAGCCAACAGAGCCTATGTCACTAACAGCGGCAGCAACTCGCTCTCGGTGATCGACCTGACCAATAATTCGGTGATCGCCACAATCAGCGTGGGGCTTGCTCCCAAAGCGATTGCCATGAATTCAGCCACCAACCGGGGCTATGTGGCCAATAGCAGCAGCAATACCATTTCGATCATCAATACGGCCAGCAACAGTCTGATCGGCACTATTTCCGTCGGTGTCGGGCCGCAGGGGGTAGCGTTGAATCCGGCCGCCAACCGGGCCTACGTGGCCAATGGCGGCAGCAATTCGATCTCGGTGATCGACACAACCACGAACACGCTGGTTACCACCATTCCGGTAGGGACTGCACCCCAGGGGGTAGCGTTCAACGCTGCCGCCAACCGGTTGTATGTAGCCAACAGCAAGAGCAATACCCTTTCGGTTATCGATAGCACATCAAACACGGTAGTCAGCACGATTACGGTGGGTCTCAAGCCGATGGCGGTTGCCATCAATCCGGGCAGCAATCGGGCCTATGTGACCAACAACAATGACAACTCACTTTCGGTGATTGATACGAGCTCCAACACGGTAGTTGCCACCATTGCCGTCGGTCTTGCGCCGCAGGGGGTAGCGATCAATGCAGCCAGCAACCGTGCCTATGTAACCATCAGCGGCAGCAGCGCCGTCGCGGTCATTGACACCGGCAGCAACACGACGGTTACCACCGTCGGCGTAGGGATGACCCCCAGTGATGTGGTTGTTATGTAATCTCAGCATGTTGGCCACATGTTCCTGAATAATGATGTCGGAAATTTTTGGGCGGTTTTTCGACGTGAATTGTTGTAAATCAAGCAGTTATGCCAGAATTCCGGACATCCGGAATTCTGGTTTTTTTGTGCCAAGGAGGGGATAGGTTGGGGCTCGTTGGGGGGATATCAGATCAACCATCTAACGCTGTCTCTTTACTCAATTAGCTACAGTTTTTTACCACCTCGTCATACCATCTGCGCCGGATAGAGCTCCGGGAAAAGATAACTCGCCACGTGGGTTGGAAAATCGAGCCTGACACTCCCCTTGGGTGAATCAGACACCAGCAGTCCTTCGTCGAGCAATTGTCCCAACAGCTGCCGCCCCGTACGTTCAGCCATGCCGGAATATCGGATGATGTCGCCACGTGACATCTGGCCACGCAGCAACGCCTCCTGCAGCATCAATGCTGACTCGCTCCTCAGTGCCGGTTGTTCAGCCCTGGGCGCTGGAATCAGCCTTGCATTGCGCATACTGACATACCCCTGGATTCGTTCAAGCAGGCCATCCAGCTTAAGCAGACCATGCATGAAATCGATCTGATCAAGACAAATTTCAAGGAAAAAACGGCAGAATTTGACCAACCCCTCGTTACTCAGACTGCCACGACCGTCCAGGTCATTACGCCGTGGCGCATCGCCCCAGCTCAGAGCTGCCATGTAGTCATCCCGGCGCCGCGCTAATCCCCGGCTCACATTCCATAAACCGTAACCATGCAGCGGAAGCCGTTGTAAACAGGCATCCGTGTACAGGCGTGTTACCCGCCCATTGCCGTCCAAAAACGGGTGAATCCACATCAGGCGGTGATGAGATGCGGCCGCAGCAATCAACGGCGCAACGCCGTGATGCCTGGCCGGTGCATACACCTCGGCAAAGCGGCACATGAATGCCGGGATACTTTCCCACACCGGCCCGACATGCAAGCCGACTTCCACCTCCCGCTGCCGGAGTTCGCCCGGTACAACCTCCAGCATTTCACCGTTCTTATTTGCTTTCACATGTCTCAGCTCGGATGGGAGCTGGTCGTAGAAGATGCGGTGCAACCAGGTAATGAAGTCGGGGGAAGCGATATCCAATTCAGGTTCCGCCTGGAGACGTGACTCTATCTGGCGCTGGCAGTTAATATGGGTGAGGCTCTCCTGCTGCAAGTCACGCTTGACCGGGTCGCTGGAATAGTCTTGCCGCATGGCACGCTCAATCTCGATCGGGTGGGTGCTGTGTCCTTCGATCAGGTTGGAATAATAGCTGTTGATAAGGCGCAGCAGTTCCACAACCGCCCGTCGTGTAACCGGATGCAGCTGGCCGCCAAGCATTGCCGACCGGCTGACAACCTCGCGGGCCAGATCCTCAAGTCCTGCCGTTCCCGAGGGGAGCAGTGGTTCCATATCTGTTGATTTATGATACATTTTGCCGATATCCCTGCCGATCATATGTTATTGATAACCATTTAACATCATGTAGCATTATTTTGCATTACTTTTCAAATTATTGCAATATTTGCCGATCTTGTTACTGCTCATTCCGCGAGATACTTCATCAGATAACTGGAACTAGATTCTCGTATGTTATCCTGAACGAAGTGAACGATCTGGCTGTCTGCACAAGTGCCGCAAAGCAGATCCTTCGTTCTACTCAGGATGACAAAATGAAACAGCATCCATCCTGTAACAAGCTGATATCCCCCGAACAATCGGCGCTGGGGAGCTGCTGCCAAAAATAAAATTCAGTTCAGATTTATCCATTGAATTGCCTGTCTCTTAGGATTATGATCCCCACACCAAAGTCCGAAAAACCGACAAATATCAAAGGGGTGTGTCAAGGCGGCTGGGTTCAGCGCAAGATAAAAACCGGGAAGTGACCCTAATTTCTGCGACCACAATGTCACGGGAGAAAATAAACCATGAAATCAGCATGGCTAATTACGTGGGAGTGGATGGGAGATCATGCTGCAAAAGAAGAAAAGGTGGTTTCAATTCTTAACTACAGAAAGTCTCCAGATTTTGTGAAAGACTATATGGAGCAATTATATATTGACCTCATGCCTTGGAAAACATTTAAGTACCAAGTCGCAAAAAACAAAAAAAACAATGGATGTCCGGCTAATTTCATGCGACTTCCAGATGGAAGTGTTTATTGCGGAAGGATTTATTGTGGCTCCAACCCCGAACTATACGGGCGCAAAGTAAAAAACATGAAAGTCATCAATATAGACACTGATTCAGAAGACTTGATTTGGGAGGAAATAGACTTACCCGAAATTGTCCGTGATCGGCTAGAAAACCCCTATTAGACGAAGAGAAAAGGGATTTACCAACAGTATTGATCGCTGTCAGTGGAGGAGACTCTTATACATCCGCTATAATAACGACAAGTTGCTCCATGACATCCATAAACAGGCCGGGAATTTTTAGGCGCTTTTTCGACATGATTTGTTATTATTCAGCTACTTGCGACGGAATTTCGGGCGCCCGAAATTTTGAGTACCTGAGGGCGGGACAAAAGAAAGAGCAACCGAATACCGCGACAATATCTGAGGTTATAGAAATGAGAGCCGCTGAAAAGGCGGCTCTGTAATTCATTATCAAGCACTCTTTCTACGCCGTTCTTCTTCCCAACCAACACAAGCAAGCTGAACGGTGCGTGGTATCGGCCGCGCACCAGAACCATAGGCACTTAGAGTACGTACCGTAACGCCAAGTTCACGACTGGCTGCAGCAAGAGAGAGTCCGTTTCGGATTCGCCAAACCGTGAAACGGTCGGCAGGAGTGTCCGAACGCTGATCCAGCATATCAGCAAAGAGCGTGTCAGCACCAATCTGAATATCAAACTGGGGCCACTCAGCTTCCCAACCATATTCGCCAAGGAGAGCTCCTGAGAATGCGACAGGGTCACGAAGGGGAGCAAGGCCGGGTAAGGAAAAAACAAAATCCTTCATATTTACCATGCCACTGGAGCCATCAACGAAACTGACGTTGAGGCAATAATCTGCGGCAGGGGTTACAGCAGTCAATCTTGGGCGGGTTATCCGTGTAGCATGTGCCATTGTTGTAACAACTCCTCTCTGTTGTCAGCTATCCATTTCAAAGCATGACGCAGAACCCTTGAAGGTGCAGAACCATCCATAATTTCAAGCGTTACAAGACTGATTGCCGCTTCAAAATCAGGCCCCATAAGATGTACATGGGGAGGATTATGATCCTTCTCTCTCAACGAAATCCTGAAATTCGAAAAACGGTATTTTGTCGTCATGCAACAAATATATAGAAATGGTTTCTATACCACAAGCGGAATAACAACGCAGATCCGTCCAACACGGGAGAAGCATTATGAAAATCATGGTCTTACTTATCTGGGGAATGCTCGTACCCTTTGGTCTTGCCAATGCTTCTGACAGTTGCGTTACCTGCCACTCGGACAACACACGCATGTCGGCTCTGGGGGCTCCATTATTGACCATAACCAGGCAGGAAGTTGAGAGCCAGAGTCACATGCCTGCCGACTGCAGCGATTGCCACCTTGGCAATCCCGATGCAAACGAACGGGATCAGGCCCATGCCGGATTGGCCCGTTTGCTGGTAGTACGCAAGAATGGACTGAAAGCTGACCTTATGCCGCAAACGTTGCCGCTGCAGTATGGCAGCAACCCGGTCAACCGGCTGTACGTCGGCACTCAAAAGGATGGCAAGATCACCAGAGACGCTTCCGTGGTGGCCGTTTCCTGGCATGATAAACGCCGGGATACGCTGACTCAGGATTTCGATATTTTGAAAAAAACCTGCGGAAAGTGTCACGCAAAAGAATTTAGCGAATTTTCGAAAAGCACCATGGGAACCAACGGCAAGCAGAGCAAGTACAAGGGGTGGCTTGACCCGCAGCGAGGCCCCCACAACTGTGGCGCCTGGTTCGAAGGTAACTTTGAACGGATGCAGACCGCCACCGCAGTGCCAATGTCGCGGGAGAGTCACCTGATTAACCAAAAGAGCTGCAACACCTGTCATGTCGGCTGCCTCGATTGCCATTTCAATCCGCAACCGAAGAGTGCCGGTGATCCAAGCAAAGGGGCGCACAGCTTTGTAAAGACACCGCCATCAGAAAGTTGTTACGGCAACGGCCGCGCCTCCATCTGCCATGCGGGACCGGAGGATCGTCGCCGGGGAGCCGGATATTTCGGTGGTTCATTTTCTTTCCCCGAGGGTAATGAGCCTGATGTTCATGTCAAGGCCAGGGTAGGGTGCCTGGACTGTCACGAAAGCACAAAGACTAATGCTGCTATCGGCCATGGCATGATCAAGCGCCAGGCTGGTGATGCATGCGCGCGCTGCCATGCCGGGACGGTCAGAAGCCATGCAGCATCACTCCATAGCAAGCTGACCTGCGAGGCATGCCACATACAGCGGGTGGCCGGTTATCAAGGGACGTACTGGGGACCAGGCACTCTGGCCGGCACTGCAACCCCGTATTTCAAGTTCAAGGCATATTACGGCTATATGTCTGAGCCGATATTGATCAAGAACCAGCAGGGGAACTGGATCCCGGTCAAACCGTTTCCGATGGCAGTGATGAATCAGAAGGCATCTCCTTTCAAGCCCGGATTTTACTGGCGTTACCCTTTGAATCTTCCCGACTTGCAGCGTACGGACGATGCCTGGGCCTATGTGGGGCTGTTCGATGGACTGCCGGAAAACAACAAGGCAATGCTCTGGTTCCAGATTGACAAGATGTCTCACAAGATTGGCAAGAGCCGTAGCTGCGATTCATGTCACAGCGATCCGTTGGGTGCGCAGCATCGACTGGTAAGCTGGGAGTACAGCGATCCGGGCGCGGCTCCGTTTACAGGGAGCCACAGCCTGCATGCCGACAGAAACGGACTCGCGGTGAGCGACATGAAGTCCGAGACAATCCAGCCAGAGGCCGGCTTCACCAGGTCAGCCTTTGCCCCCTGGCTTTACCTGAAGGACAAATGGCAGGTTAAAGGCGACTTTTCCCTTCCCGTTATTCGTGACAGGAAGAGTTATGATGCTGCCTGCAGCGATGTTGAGGCAGCCCGTAATTCCGGAATTATGCACAGGAAACTGAGTGAAAATGGGGAGAGATTGCCAGCCGGAAAATAAGACCGGCAAGGCCTGTCATTAGTTATACGCACACTACACATGAAAAGGAGAACATAGCGTGAGTGAGACGAGTGATCTGCAAGAAAGACTCGATCTGTCCGAATCCAAAAACCGGCTCAACAACTGGGTGGCGATAACGGTAGCTATCATTGCGGTTTTCATGGCTATTACCAAGGTGAAGGACGACAATATCGTCCAAAACATGCTCCAGGCAAAATCAGACGCGGTTGACACCTGGAACGAATACCAATCGAAAAAACTAAAACAGCATATGGCCGAACTGGGGGTGAACCAGGTGCTGGCGCTACGTGCGGTATCGCAAGGGAAAGCTGAGCCGCTGCTGGAATCCCAGCAGAAAGGGTATCAGGATGCCATTAGCCGCTACCAGGTAGAGGAAGCAGCCTTGATGAAAAAGGCCAAGGGGTTTGAAAAACTGTATGATGATCTGAACTTCCGGGACGATCAGTTCGACCTCTCCGACGCCACGCTCTCCATAGCGCTGTCGATGCTGGCGATCACGGCGCTCACCGGGAAACGCAGACTGCTCGCGCTGGCATGGCTGTTTGCCGGATTCGGGGTGCTCATGGGACTGGCCGGACTGATGGGGCTACCCCTGCACCCGACCGCCCTGGTTAAACTCCTGTCATAACCTCAAACTTCAGTTCAGAACCTCAACATCAACCAAACAACAAGGAGATACCATGACGACCAAAGCTGACATTGCAGTTGCAAAATTCCAGGAAGGTTATAACTGTGCCCAGGCGGTTGTGTACTCGTTCTGCGACGATCTGCAGATCGAAAAGAATGATGCTTTGAAACTGGCGTGCGGATTCGGGGCTGGCATGGGACGCAAAGAGGAGGTGTGCGGCGCCGTGACCGGCGGCATACTGGTGCTTGGCTGCAAATATGGACGGGGAGAACAGGACGATCTGGCGGCCACCGAGGTGACCTATGGCAGAACGCAAGAGCTGATGGATCAATTTGCCACCCGGCATGACAGCTTTATCTGCCGTGACCTGCTGGGTGGCTGCGACCTGACCAGCGAAGCGGGGCGGGACCATTTCAAGCAGCATAATCTGCGCGCCACAACCTGTGAGCCATGCGTTCAGAGCGTGGTTGAGATTCTTGAGACTCTCATCTGACACCGCCTGAGTATGGAATGAGAGCCTGGCGCGGTAATCAATCCACCGCGCCACTCTTCTCTCAAACAGCACGCCTATTGTTCTATTGATTCTTCGTGAAACTTCGTGCCCATCGTGGATCCCAAAGCCGTCCTGATCCTCTCCAGCGCCTCCACCAGCAGCGAGCGGCTGCAGCCGAAATTGAGCCTGACAAAACCAGGGGCATCAAAATCGGCGCCGTCGGACAGACCGACCCCGGCTGCTTCGAAAAAACGTCCCGGGTTATCGATCCCGGCGCCCCGCACATCGATCCAGGCCAGGTAGGTTGCCTCCACATGGCTCATGGAAAGTCCAGGTATGGCGGCAATCGCCTGCTCCACCAGATCCCGGTTACCGCGCAAATATGCCAGCAACGCCTGGCGCCACGCTTCGCCCTTCCGATAGGCCGCTTCAGCCGCCGTGTAACCGAGCAGATTGACATGGGGGACAATCCGTCCGGCCGCCTTGATAAAGCGTTTGCGCAGCTGCGGATCGCTGATCACCGCCAGGGAACACCCCAGTCCGGGGATATTGTAGCTCTTACTGGGGGCCAGCAGGGTAATGGTGCGACGACAGGTTTCCGGCGACAGGGTGGCAATCGGCAGGTGACGAATCTGCTGATCCAGAATCAGACCGGCATGGATCTCGTCCGAGCCGATGATCAGGTCATGACGCTCGGCAACATCGGCAAACTGTTGCAGCTCCGAGCGGCTCCAGGCGCGGCCAACCGGATTGTGGGGAGAGCAGAGTAGCAGCAGTCTGCTGCGGGGAGTAATGGCGCGCTCCAGCGCTTCCAGATCAGCTACCCAGCGCCCGCCGGCCAGTTGCAGCGGCACCTTGACGGTGCTGCGTTGCGACAGTGCGGGAGCCGACATGAAGGGGGGATAGATGGGGGTAAAGGTGATCACCTCGTCCCCCGGCTCCCCCACAGAGCGGCAGAGGACATTCAATCCGCACACCAGGCCGGGGAGCCAGACCAGCCACTCCGCTTGCACCTGCCAGTCGAAATCGCGCTGCAGATGTTCCTGCACCGCTGCCACCAGGCTCTCGGGGGGATGGGTGTAGCCGAAGACCCCATGCTCGATTCGTTCGTGCAACGCCTGGATCACCGCCGGAGGAGAGCGGAAATCCATGTCCGCCACCCACAGCGGAATAATGTCGCGCCCCTGGTACTTTTCCCACTTTTCGGTGGCAGTGCCACTGCGATCAATGAGGGTGTCAAAATCAAATTCTGAATTCATAGCTCCCTACCCGCTTGCTCTGCCCGATCTGCTCCCACCAGTCCGAGTCCTGCTGCGACATTAAATCCCTTCAAACAGTGCCGTGGAGAGATAGCGCTCGGCTCCGTCAGGAAGTATCACCACAATCGTTTTTCCGGCGAATTCGTCCAGATTGGCAAGCTTGACTGCTGCGGCTACGGCAGCGCCGCAGGAGATGCCGACCAGCAGCCCTTCTTCCTTGGCCAGCCGTTTGGCAAACTCGATCGCTTCATCGCTGGTCACCTGTTCTACCCGGTCCACCACCGAGAGATCGAGGGTGTCAGGGATGAAGCCGGCGCCGATCCCCTGGATCTTGTGGGGGCCTGGTTTGATCTCCTGGCCGGCCAGTTTCTGGCTGATGACCGGGCTTTCCTTCGGTTCTACCGCCACCGAGATGATATTCTTCCCCTTGCTGTTCTTGATGTAGCGCGATATGCCGGTGATGGTGCCGCCGGTGCCGACTCCGGCAACCAGTACGTCGATGCCGCCGTCGGTGTCGTTCCAGATTTCCGGGCCGGTGGTTTTTTCATGAATCTCCGGGTTAGCCGGATTCTTGAACTGTTGTGGCAGGAAATATCTCTCCGGTTCGGCGGCCGCGATTTCTTCGGCCCGGTTGATAGCGCCTTTCATCCCCTCGGCTCCCGGTGTCAGGATCAGGTTGGCCCCCAATGCTGCCAACACGCGACGCCGTTCGATACTCATGGTTTCCGGCATGGTCAGGGTCAGCTTGTAGCCGCGGGCAGCTGCCACATAGGCCAGGGCGATCCCGGTATTGCCGGAAGTCGGTTCGATGATCTCTACGCCTGGCTTGAGCACACCGCGCTTTTCAGCGTCCCAGATCAGGTTTGCTCCAATGCGGCATTTTACCGAGTAGGCCGGGTTACGCCCTTCTACTTTGGCCAGGACAGTCGCCTTGGCGTTCGGTCCGACGATCCGGTTGAGTTTCACCAGCGGGGTGTTACCGATTGATTGTGAGTTGTCTGCATAAATTTTGCTCATGTCATGATCCTTTCTGGTTATGGTCTATAGATGAAGTAGACCAATTGAGTAAAAAAAACCTAGATACTGAAGTCGACGATGTTTTTCATTTTGCTCCGTTCGTTATTGCTCCGTTCAATCATATCAGCCAAGGTCAGACCATCCAGCACATTGGTCAGTGCAACATTGACGTCGGCCATGGTCAGCTTGATGCCACAGGTTGTTTCGTCCTGACATTCTTCACAGCGGGCGTAGTTGGTGCTGCTCAGGCATTGTACCGGTGCGATATCACCTTCCAGTATCCGTACGACCGCCCCCAACGTTATCTTGTTGGCCGGTAGCGCCAGATTGTAGCCGCCCCCCTTGCCGATCCTGCTGTGCAGTAATCCCCCTTTACGCAGGGAGAGCAGGATAAATTCGAGGAATTTTTTGGGAATCTTTTCATCCCTGGCCAGATCTGCAATCAGTACCGGTTGGCCACTGGGAGTTCCGGCTAAATGTATCAGCGCTTTAAAAGCGTATATTGTTTTCTTGGATATCATATCTAGTAATACTATGGATAAACATTACTTATGCAATTGTCAAGATAAATTATTTTTCCGAATCGCAGCACTGTTCTCTATATCAAAAACGGTCGTACCAGCGCAATTCAAATGATGATTTTTACGAATCACAATGCTATAGTCTGCCGCTGAAAAGGCTCGCAAGCCTGAACCGGGGGTAACAGCATGACACAACGTACAATTTATCTGGTTGGTGCCGGAATGGCAGGGTGGGAAGGTTTCAGCACACAGGCGCTGGAAGTGATCAACCGTGCCGATGTTTTGATCGGTCACGTACGCCATCTCGACCTCTTTCCCGATTTTGCCGGAGAAAAACGGGAGCTGGGAGAGTTGTCCGAGCTGCTGGTTTTCCTGAAAGAAACCGACCGCCAGGTTGCTTTGCTGGCGTCGGGAGACCCGATGTTTTTCGGCATTTCCCGCTTCTTGCTGCGCAATCTCCCCAAGGAACAGATTGAGATTTTTGCCAATGTCACCAGCATGCAATACGCTTTTTCCCGCATCAAGGAGCCGTGGGATGATGCCATCTTTGTCTCGGTGCATGGGCGCGGCATGGGAATGGCGGTTGACAAGATTGTCGCGTCGGAGAAGGCATGTGTACTGACCGACAAGGTCAATTCTCCGGCAGCAGTTGCCCGCGAACTGCTGGCTCGCGGGGCGGAAGGGTATGAAGCGTGGTTGTGCGAAGACCTCGGCCTGCCGGGAGAAAAGTTTACCCGCACCGATTTGCGCGGCCTGCTGGAACTCATCCCTTCCGAATTGAATATCCTGATCCTGATCAAGGTCTATGAACCGAACCTGATCCATTATCCGCTGATCGGCATAGACGACGACCAGTTCCAGACCTCCAAAAAACTGATCACCAAGCAGGAAATACGGGCCGTAACCATCGCCAAGCTGCAGTTGCAGGATGATCTAGTGATGTGGGACATCGGCGCAGGCAGCGGCTCGGTTTCCATCGAGGCTTCCAACCTGATGCCCCATGGCCGGATCTATGCCCTGGAGCGCAATCCCCAGTGCGTCGGGTTTCTGGCCGAGAATCTGAGGAAGTTTTCAGCTTATACGGTCAAGCTGATTGAAGCCGAAGCGCCGGAAGGACTGGACGATCTCCCCGATCCCGACCGGGTGTTCATCGGCGGCGCAGGTGGACACCTGGAAGATATAAT
>DAINBV010000068.1:0-27211 GCA_036732725.1 Geobacteraceae bacterium
AGGATATAACTGGGAGTAACCGGATAGGGGGCTCTAACCGACTACCCCCCTTAAAAGTATTTCCTGTTGTGCGTTACTCATTGTTATTATTAGGGTATTGATGTAATTCTCTTTTCAGGCTGTTTCGCTAATCCTGCCCCCCCAGAATGACAGTGACAGGATTCTGGGGGGGAATGAAAGTAAGGTTATGGTACATCCTGTTCAAGAGAATCAAAGGCACTGATTTGGAAAAGCATATAATATTGGATGCTTCATTGAAGAACAAAAACGAGTAAAGCATCTAATATTAGATACCGGCTCTAACCGGTGATTTACGAGTTGGCGAGATAAAGAAATGATGAAGAAATTTATTATTGTCACCACCATACTCTTTTCTCTCGTTGCGGTTGTTTGGTTTTCTGATGTCGTCTCAGACCGAATGAACAAAATAGTCATCCTCAAACCCATAAGACTTCTTGAAAGGGCACCACAAAATTACCCTACAACAAATAATGAAATAGGCAAAATAGGTGTTGGAGAACAAGTGGTAGTTCTTCGAATCGGCTATGGAAAAGATTTCAGAGCTTGGAAAATAAGAGGAAGCATGGGGCAGGAAGGTTGGTTTATTGAAGAGCCCGGTGACCTCAAAATAACAAATAGATAGAATCGCCAAAATGAGTTGGCAGAGAAAAGAATGATTAATCAAGAAAAAGACAAACGACCTACCTTAAAAAGAAGATTGATGCTGGTTGTAGCCCTTGGGACTATTTACGGATGGACTGCCCCGAAGTGGCTTGCGCCACACAGACATGATCCATCATCATTTCCTCTGTTCATCGGTTTGCAAGTAATTACAATGGGAACAGCTATCATTCTCTCGCTTGGACGTAAGCCTGGACGAGCTGAAATTGCAGCATTGATTTTGGTGGTTTTGGTATGGATTTACCTTTTCTTCTTCGTGATGCTGAACTCATTCGGATCGTAAAACGAGCAACTGCCAACCGCGCCCTTGGACACCGACCGGGGCTGAAAAACGCCCCGGTGCGGGTCAAGGGCGCGGCCCGTTATGCAAATCGAGTACATATAAATACCGAGCAACCCACCATTTTTTCCAGGGAGTATTTTCAGCGGAGCGGATTGCATCTTTAATAGCGGCTTTACTCTCAATAAGTTAGTTCTTCAACCGGAGTATTTCTAAACGGAGTTCGTCGGTATCTTTCATTTGATCTCCAACAAAAAAGGAAATATTTATCCGATTAGCGCTGATCTTCAGCCAACCGTAGCCATACTTCTGGTCTCTTCCCAGTTGATGCTCCAGCATACAGAAGTCGAGGGAAGATAGACCTCAGATCAAAACGGCGATTAAAACGGTACTGCACTTCACTAAGATAGCGCCCCGCATATTTTGAGAAATCAAAACCGTGGTACGTGCCGGTAATAGCAGTCTTTATGTTGCTCAGTACGGTATTTACCCAAGCGAAGCAACCCATGTCAGTGCTCTTTCTGTTTTTGCCGACTACTTGCGGTTGATGCTGACAACCTGCTTTTGTAACAGCTCGAAAACAGTTGAAACCGTCTGAAATCACTGTTGCATTCACGGATAAGGATCTGCAAGCCCAGGCTGCAATCGATTTACGGGTAAAGCCACTTACGGGAGAAAATACAGCCCGAATAGGATGACCTTCTTCGTTCGTCTCAACTGCAGCCACAAAAGGGACTTTATTTTCAGAGCCTCGGCCAACCTTCCCACCGGATCGCTGACCGCCAAGATATGCATCGTCAACTTCTACACGACCTGAAAGAATTGTGGCGTATTCCCGCTCATGCATTACCTGCATGAATTTATGCTTGATCCGCCATGCAGTACGATAACAAACACCAAGAAGTCGAGTCAGTTCCAGAGCAGAGACATTATTCTTGGTCTGAGTCAGAAAGTATATGGCTTGAAACCAGATCACCAACGGCAATTTAGTCGAATGAAAGATCGTTCCACCAGTCAAAGTGGTCTGCGAATGACAGCTGTTACACTGGAACGTTTTGACTTTGCCATGCCACACAATGCAATGGGTTAGTGCTTTGCACTTAGGACAACTAAAGCCACCAGGCCAGCGAGCTTTTTCCAAAGCAGATTCACACTGACTTTCAGTAGCATAAAGACTCAAAAAGCTACGAAGGCTAAATCCTTGCTGAAACTGAATAGACATTTATCTGAACAACTGGCTAACCATGTCACAAGAGTTTGTAGAGCAGGTACTGGGAAGATTGATTTCGGACAAGCGGTACCGTCGTCTTCCGGCCAATTCACTTGAGGAAGCGTGCCGACAGGGGAAACTAGGGAAACTAGGGACATCTCCCGTATTTAAAGTTGCAATCCATTTTATTGATCGTATTTTTGGGGAGTAATGCTGGACACTTCCCGTATTTCCCGGTTTAGGGTTACGGATATCAACAGAAAAACCGGGATGTCCCCGGTTTCCCTTGCTACGTATTGGTGGGGTCTTCCAAGTTCGCTTTGATCAATCAGATAAATACAGAGGACATTATTTTTTCAATGAAACAAAAACATCAGTATCTTTGCCGGTAATCTGCGGTGTTTGCTCATTGCCTGTTAGTTTTCGTGCCATATAGGGGACTTGATCTGTTAAATAGGTGCGCAGTTCGCCGACTGTAACTTTAGAGTCATTATTAACGTCCGCAGCACCAGACAACCCTTTCAAGAAGAAGTAGGTAAAGAGTGAATGACCTTTTTCGGGATACCATGATGATAACTGTTCACCGCTGGAACTAGCTATTATTAATGCATTTAACGGCTTACGTGTAACAATCTTTTCCTGACGCACCAACGCACTTGTGCCTTTAAAAAGTGTACCTTTTACTGTCATACCGGAAAAACAGGCATCAATCACAACCGTAACATTCTGAGCATTAATCTTAGCCAGATTGTCATATAAAGTTTGCAGTCGATAACCGCTTATTTTGAGAAACTGGGGATTTGCATCAACGGGAACAAAATATGCTTCATTGGTCTCTATATCAGGCGCTCCATGGCCAACGTAGTAGATAAATACTTTTGATTGTTTTGTTTTTACCCATTTAAAAAGCTTACCTTTGTAATCATCTTTTGTGCCAAAGATCTCATAAAACATCGTCAGAGTTGCATCTTCGGCGTAGATGATATTTGCCTGGTTAAACCCCATAGTGTGAGTCAGATAATTACGTACCACCTGAGCATCACGGTTGGCATACTCTACATTGGGCGATCCAGATGCAGCGTAGTTGCGGTTACCAATTATTACTGCAATATCATATTTTCCGGCTTTTTCTCCCTCAGGTATAGTTTTATCAACATCATAATCTTCAGATACATTTGAATTACTTGATGTGTCTGTGCCTCCCCAAAATTCGGTAGAAAATACATCACTAGCCTCATGAACAACCGTTTTAACACCTTTAGCAACTTTGCTATAACCCTTTGAAAATGTTTTTAAAACGGACTTACTACTTGTTTCATCATGGGATACTGATGCAGCAGACTCAGTTTGCAACTCATTGGAAGTTTTATCAGTTTGGTTAATAGATTTATGTCTTGAACACCCAACTAGCAAAATTGCACACAAGAAAAGTGAAATTGATATTGATTTCATAGCCTTGGCCATCCTTCTTTCTTATTCGCTATAAGTTCCACTCTCCAGCCATTTGTCTGCCGATTTCTTCAAACAAGTCAATCTGCTGTATTCATACAGCGTTATACGGTTTGAGCTTTGCATTCGCTCATATTTAGCAAATTGCATACCAAGACTACAACCAGTCAATAGATGTAAGTTTTTGTTCTGTACAGCATAAATTACATACCATTTGTAAAATTTATCGACAATGAAAACATTAGGGGACGCTGCTTGTTATTTTGCTATTGTCACTATTTACCAAAATAGTACATTTGGCCCACGCCACGCCTGGTCAGACTTGACATAGCCGGCCTTCTCCAACACGTTATCGTGCGTTGTATCGAGCAACGCGACATTTTCAACGATGATCATGACCGGCAACTTTTCTTTGACCGTTTCACGAAACTACTCTTCGAAACCGGTGTTTGCTGTTATGCCTGGCGGGAGATCCTGGGACATCCATGATAAGTTTTGTCAAGGGGAAAGCGGAGATTTCCCACAACTTCCCGAGCTGCACCGGTAGCTTTTGATTCCACTTTCTTGTTCTCCAACCTTTTCAATCTCGTTCGATAGGGTCCGCACGGTTACGATCATGTGACCAGACATGATATTTAATTTCAGTGAGATAAATATTCTGCTTCGAAACAGCAGGAGTTGTTGAAGCTGTAACGGCGCTGAGAAAAAATGGTCGCTTTTAGTGGTTAACCTTTATAACTCATGTGGTTAGCGTTAAATTCTGCCGACAGAAATTAGGGTGCGATTGAACTTGTCGGCTGGCAGAGAAGGGAATGATGAAAGTGGCTGGTCTTGTTTGACGTCGTGCGAGAAAGACAGAATGCCGTAGTGTGGATTAACCACGGATACATAAGATAAACACGGATAACGCCAGAATATTAGAGCGAAATATTCTTTATCAATAGGACGGTTGACCTGTTTTGCTAATGGCTATATTTATCCGTGTTCAAGTGTTTTATTCATCAGCGTTGCACGCGGTGCTTGTTGATAGTTGCGGCCAACTGCCGTGCCGCAAGAGGGCGCCCGCTCTGTTCCAGCAATACCATGAGCTGGGTTTCCAGAAGTCCTGCCTTGGCACGCAGTTCATGCAGGGTGGCGCTGTCGGTCTGCTCATCGCTGCTTTTGTCCAGCAGTGTTAGTATCTCCTTGAATAACTGCACTTCAAGCGGATCGTCGCTGAGCGGGACAGTCGGCGTGTCCTGCTTGTTCTTCGTTGTATCAGGAGCCCGTTGTTGCCATTCACGGATGCGTGCTTCTGTCAGTAAATTGAAAATCCCCATTTCAGCGGCTATCTGACATGCGGCTGATCGACAATGCGCGCTCTCTTCTTCGAGGGTTGGCGGAGTAGCTCTTCTCACCCATCTTTTGGGTGAGCGGCCAGATAAAGGCGTACCATGGCACCGGGGTTCCCCACATCCTTCCATATCGCTTCGGTTTGTTCCTGCTTTTCGGGCGTTGTCCCAGAGTGACGTCGGCTATGATAATCCCTTCCTCATCTCCCAGTTCAGCTCGTACTGTGCCGTCGGAATCGACAATTGACGATAATCCGGGAAAACTACTCTTCAAATACGGGAGATTGCCGGGAAGCTCCGTTTCCAGAAGACCGGCCCGGTTCGCCATAATGACCGGCACACCAAGGGTTTGGGCATACACACCCCTGCTGTTGACCAGTGCTTTTTCAAAGCGGGCAGTATCACCGGGGATAATCGGTTTTGGTCTCCCTGCGGCCGCAGGCGACAGTACCAAATCCACATTGCTTTCGTACAGTGAGCAGATCTGGCTGTAGAGAAGATTCTCGTAGCAGATGCCTACGCCGATTCGGCCAAGTTCCGTTTCTATGATATGACTGCCGTTTTCCGCCTTGAAGAAATAGGCTTCGATTGAGGCTGGCGGGTTCTTGCGTACACGACCAAGTAGTTTTCCTTCAGGGCTAGCCAGAACAAAAGAATTGTAAAAATGCTCTCCTTCTGCTTCAAGGTAGCTGAAACCGAGATAAATTTCATGGCGCTTGGCCATGCTGAATAACCACTGCATTGACATGCCATAGCCAGACTCGGCTGAATCCCAGATCGCTTCCGTTGCCATATATCCGCTTGGCATCAGTTCAGGGAGCAACACCAGACGTGCCCCCTGATCCGCCGCTTGTTTGACCATCTCCCCGGCGTGGGCAAGGTTGCGTGCGATCTCTCCCGGCACACAATCAATTTGTATGGCTGCAACTCGAATTGTTTGCGACATGGTCTTATCCTCCTTGCAAATCAGTTTTTGTCATCAAGACTCTGCCGTTGTCACCATCCACCATAACTTGTTCGCCGTCCTCCAGTTGGCTCATCACTCCACGAACATTGACAACTGCCGGAATGCCGTATTCACGCGCCACAATGGCGCCGTGGGAGATGAAACCGCCGGTTTCGGTCACCAGCGCTGCCGCCCTCAGAAAGAGCGGTGTCCAGGCCGGGTCGGTGGAGGGTGCTACCAGCACGTCGCCGGATTGAAGCCGTCCGCCATCCGTGGGGTGCGGGATCAGCCGGGCCGGACCTCGGGCATGGCCGGATGAAACCGCCAGCCCGGTCAGCCCGCTTCCGTTTGACTCCGGGAACGGCTCCGCATCGTATGAGTGCCCTTCCTGGATCAAATCCGGTGCAGGCATGGCTTCGCAGGCGGCATGCCGGACTTTCCGGTCTTTAATCCGCTCCATAATGCCGCTGCCATCCCACGCGCCGCTCATCAACGCTTGAATCTCGGGCCAGAACAGGAAAAAAATATCATCAGGGTCAGTCGCTATGCCGCGTTCAACCAGCCGTTGGCCAATTTCAAGAATGACGCGCCGATGGATGTCGCCGATTCGCACCAGTACGGATTTCGACATCTCACGGTTTGCGGCGTCAATGCCTCCCTGGGCCGCCATGCGCCTGATCATGCCGTGCAACAGGCGCGGCACCCTGGCGCGGATGGTGTGCCAGGCTTCAGCCTGCCTGTTCTGCTGGCGATCACGGTTTTCCTGAACGCTGGTGCCGCGCATGGAGCGGATGGTGTGCAGCAGATAGGACGGATCTTCGTGCCAGCGCGGATTGCGGTAATCCAGTTCATAGACGCAACGATGCCCGTAATCGTCCAGAAAGCATTGGAATGCCGCACGGAAGGGGGAATCATCAGGAAGTTGCGTCCAGTTGTCCGGCATGAATGGTTCAGCAGCGAAGTAGGCGGCGGTAGCCGGATCCTGCTCCAGCAGCGCCGCCAGTTCGGCCAGCCGGGTGCCGTGGTCGGCGCTGGTGATTCCTTCCTGGCCGCTCAGCAGCGCCATGGTGAGCGCCTGACCCTGGCCGGGTATATAGCGCTCCAGCAGAGGCGGCAGGGTTATAAAGACAGCCCCGCTGGAACTGAGCAACACCATGAGCGGTTCTGCCTGCCGGAAAAGTTGAAATGCTTTTTCAATGAGTTCGATCAGTGAACTGTCGGAAAGCGCCGCGAGATCGCGCTTCCGAAGCGCATCGATCTGTCCGGTCAATGTGCGGAAGATTTGCGGCGCCTGTTTTTTCAATCGGGACAGGGTGCGTATCAGGCGCAGGTTGTGTCCAATCCGGAGCGCGCGGCTGGTGAACGGGGTATGTTCCGGCAGGCGAATCTCCGGCTGGTGACCTCCGATAAACATATTGTAGCGTGCCGGGGAGATGCCGTAGGCGTCGTAGCATTCCCACTGAAGTTGGGCCAGATTGAAATAGGCCCGGCCATTGAACAGGTGTGAGCGGGTAGCGGAGCGGTCAATCTGGTATCCCGAAGAAACGTATTGAGTAAAGAATATGTGATCGATCAGCACTTTGCTGATGCTCCAGTTAAGCGGCGTCTGCACCATCGGCGTGGCGTCGCGCAGGTTGGCGTTTGACCAGAACACGGGCTGGCTGCGCAGGTGGGGATAGGTGTAGTGCGGCAGTGCGGTAACGGGGCGGGCCTGCACCAGTTGAAAATGTTCACCGTCATAGACCCACTCGATATCCTGGTGGGTTTCTCCATTGCCGAGGGCAAAAAATACCATCTGCACCAGTGCGGCCAGGCGCAGGATCTCCTGCTCCGTCAGCACCTGTTCGCTGTTTCTCGCCGTTGCCCTGTCCTGCGTGGTGCCACCCGCGGCAACGGTAATTGTCCGGAACTCCTTGCGTCCGAGGTGAACCTCTGTCAGTCGGGGCGGTGCCTGGTGTTCAAAAAGCACCAGATATTCATCCGGGTCAACAGCGCCACTCACCACCGACTCTCCCAAGCCGAAATTGGCCGAGATTACCATTCGATCTTCCTGACCGCTGCGAGGATCGCAGGAAAAGGCGACCCCGGCGCTGACCGCAGGCACCATCGCCATCAGCACCACTGCCGGTGCGATGTCGAAGTCGCTGATATTGAGCTTGCGCCGGTACGCAACGGCCCGTTCGCTCCAGAGCGAGGCATAGCATTTTTGTATCGCGGCCACAATGCAGGGCACGCCGCGTACGTTCAGAAACGAATCGTGGATACCGGCGAACGACGCTTCTGCCGAGTCTTCGCAGGTTGCGGACGACCTAACGGCAAGCGGGAGCTCCAATAATCCGGCTTCACGCAGAGCCTGCTTTACGACTACCACCACCGCCGGGGGCATGGTTCCGGCCATAATCCGCTCGCGCAGCAAGTGCAACTCTTCGCTGTGCCCACCGCTGTCGAGGGACTCCAGGGAAACCTGAGCGGCAACTCGTTTGATCAGGTCTCGCAGGTTGTTTTGTTCGATAAACTCTTCATACGCTATTGCTGTCAGCGCCACGCCCGGCGGCACCGTAAAACCGTAACGCGCCAGTCGTCCCAGATTCCATGCCTTGCCGCCCACAATTTGTGGGCCTGCGGCATATGCATCCTGCCAGTTCAGTACCAAGCGGTTTTGGGTGCTCATCGCCGGCTCCTATTTTTTCTGCCCGGTGGTGACGCCGGAGAGGAACATATCAATCATCTGTATGAATCTTTCGGTCAGATCGACGTTGTCATGCGCCAGCCATTGCAGAATGACGGTCAGGTAGCCGGATTGCAGGTAGCCGACCATCAACGCCAGCGGCAGGTCGCTGCGCACATCACCTGTCTGCTGACCGTGCTCGATGATCATAGCCAGGTTGCGGTCGAAACCGCTGCGTTGTTCCGGATTACGGAATGATGACAGCATATTCGTGAACCGGTAACCAAGATAATGCTCAAGCAGGTCGCGATGCGGGATTTGCCATTCGGCGATTTTGGTAAACATGATGATCAGCCGGACGCGGGTGTCGGCGGCATTTTTGAGCAGCAGCTCGACATCCGGGATTGCCTTGATGGCGGACAGGCGCATAAAAGCGCTGATGATCGCTTCCTTGACCGGGAAATAGTTATACAGCGTCCCCTTGGCGACATCGGCCACCTCGGCTATCTGCTCCATGGTTGTCCCGTCAAACCCCTGTTTTTCAAACAATTCCATGGCAACAGTTACTATCCGGGTTCTCGTTTCATCCTTCTTCCGCTCGCGTCGACTCTGATCGGTCATAACAATCTCCGTAAAGCATACGACATATAATTTTATACGTCGTATACTAATTTTGTTGGAGTGATGTGTCAATGGGGAAAATGATGCGGGCTGAAGGAATGTTTAAGGGAATGTAACACTAGCCCCGCTCATATTTGCTTCGGCACGCTGCTGACCGAGCTGAAATGCCGCACTATGCCGCGCTGGAAGCGGACGGCCGGATAACCAATGATGAAATCGTGCTGCTGCCTTGGTCGATGACGAAAACCGGCAGACGGAAACAGATGTGGTCTGGCTTGACTTTCGGACATTGGTTGTAGTGAACTCCCCTAACCTCGCCCCAGAAGCCCCGATTTTCTTTTCCAGAAATGACCTCAGAAGCCTGTAACTGTCGGCAAACCTTACAAAAACAACGTTATTAAGCTTTGCACACAATATAACACTGCAATATCAAAAAGTTACGCAGTTGGCATTGCGTTTGCTTTAATCAAGACATCTACAAATAATTCTTCTGAATCATTAGATTGGAGAAATGGTCATGAAAACAAAACTCTTGGCAGTATTGGCAACGGGATTATTAATGTTAGGCGCTGTTGGAGTAGCTCAGGCAACTCCCTTCACCAACGGAAGCTTTGAAACTTCAAGCATCACGAATGTAGGTGGTTTTACAACCTTAAACAATGGCAGCACGGCAATCAACTCCTGGGTCGTCGGCGGTTCAGTCGACTACATCGGATCATACTGGAATGCCGCACAAGGCTCACGCAGCCTTGATATGAGTGCCACGAGTGCAGGGTCCATCAGTCAGACCTTCGACACGCTGATCGGTCAAAAATATATCGTTAAATTTGATCTGGCCGGAAATTTTGCCGGGGGTCCAAATGAAAAAATTCTCCGCACCTCAATCACCCCAAGTATCTTCCACGATTATTCGTTTGATGCGAGCGGTAAATCGTCAACCAACATGGGGTGGGCTGAACAAGAGTTTCAATTCACCGCAGCCGGCGCCTCAACTACCCTTACCTTTACGAGTCTTATCAATACTGCCTTCGGTCCTGCGCTTGATGATGTTACCGTCACCACTGCCCCGGTCCCGGAACCTGGTTCCATGCTGCTGATGGGGATTGGCATGATTGGGTTGGCTCTCTTCGGTAAACGGCGCATAAGCAGCAAAGCCTGAAACCGATAGTTCATATATAGTCACAAGAAAGGCGTTGCTTCGGTGACGCCTTTCTTGTTATGTAAAATTTTACGACAGCCCCCCCCCGCTATCGTGCCGATGAATTTATGACAGTTGACAATCACGTTGATTTCAATCTACTCTCACAGCATGTTTCTCAAGAATCCTCACATACTTCATATTTGTGCCATCATCATGCTGTTGATGGCGCTGTTTGCTCCCGTCACCGGTGTTTGTCATGAGGGTGAACGAGGTTCCGCTCCGGAGGTTACGACCCTATCCATAGCACATGATCAGACCGGTACTCCCTGTTGCCCTGACAGCGAACATCATGATGACAACTACTGCGGCCACTGCTCCACCTGCCCCTGCCATGCTCCCCTCCCCTCAACGACCATACAGCTCTCAATCATAACTTCCACGTTCAAGATTACATTTTCAGAACCTACTCTGTATTTCCCCAAAGTTTATCTCTCTCTTTTTGACCCCCCTGACGTAACCGCCTAGTTTATCCACCAAGTACACGAAGAAACGGCAATAAACCTACATAAAGCGTTTGCCATAGAGACACAGAGGCGCAGAGACAATCAACAGAGTACGTTGAGCAATTTATGGGTGAGATGTTCTCTCTCCATCCCGGTTGTTCAATATTTTTCAAAAACTCTGTGATTTCCTCTGTATCTCCGTGCCTCTGTGGCCCAACGGCCGTCAAACTATTTTGAAAGTAACGACAACTATCAAGGAGGCTCTTTCTTTGAAAAAGCACGTATTTCCAACCATCGCGCTCGCTGCTGCCACGATTGCCTGGCTCATGAGCGCACCGGCAGCGCAGGCCGAGCTTCAGAAGCTGAACCTGGCAGAGCTGGTAGATTACTCGTTGAAACACAACGGAGAGCTGAATTCTTTCCGTGAAGAAAAAGGTATTCGTGAGGCGAATAAACTAAAATCGGGACTTCTGCCAAACCCGACCCTTGAGATCGACGGCAGCAGCGGCGCACTGACCGGCAGCAGCGCTGAAAGCAGCATTTCACTCGGCATTTCCCAGGAATTTGTTGTGGCCGGCAAGCGGGAGAAACGGCTTGCCATCGCCCGGTATGACCTGGAGATGCACCGCTGGCAACTGGCCGAACGTGAACGGATCTTGCGTGAAGAGCTGAAAACAGCCTTCTTCAGCTCACTGTTAAGCGAGCAGCGCGTTACCCTGATGGAACGAGCTATCGCAATAAACCGGCAACTGCTCGATGTTGCCGGAGAACGCCTGGCAGCCGGGGATATCCCGGAACTGGAACGCAACCTGGTGAAGATCGAATTGGCCAAAAGCGAGGGTTCACACCTTGCAGCCATCAGGGAAAACAAACAGCGCCTTACGAAACTAATGACCTTATCGGGAGCAGAATCCTCGGAGCAGATAGCTCCATCAGGAGATCTGGCCGCGACTCGGCAGCTGACCAACAGTCTGGCCGAATTGCAGAATCTGGCACGCAACAACCGCCCCGACCTCAAGAGCCTGGAGGCTGAGCGCGCCAAGGGAGAGGCCGAAATCCTCCTGGCAAAGGCGGAGAGCATTCCCAACCTGACTGCCGGACTGGCGCTGCGGCGCGACACCGCCGGCATGGAAATCGGCGGAGTGGAAGGGCGGGATACGAGCTATTCCATCGCTCTGAAGCTCTCGATACCGATCCCTGTTTTTGACGCCAACCGCTCGGGAGTACAGGAAGCACGGGCAAAGAAAAACAGCAGCGACTACCGTCTGGCTGCAACGTTGACCACTATCGAGAGAGAAGTCGAAAGCTCCTATAACGAACTCCAGAATTCAGAGCGTATCCTGGCGCTCTATCGCGACTCCATCCTGACCCAGCTTGACGAGAACCTGAAGCTGACCCAGGAAGCGTACCGTCTCGGTGAAGTCGGCATTCTGGCTGTCATCCAGGAACAGAAGAAATTCTTCGAGGTACACGAAGGGTATCTGACGGCGCTGTATGACCGGCAGGCAGCATTTGTAAGACTTGAAACAGCAGTGGCAACAGAACTTTCCGGAGGTATCAAGTGAATAAAAAAGTAATCATAGCAGCTCTTGTCCTGGCAGTGGCCGCTGGTGGCGGTTTTCTCTATCGCTCCATGAATCCCAACAACAGCGGCGCGGAACATGCTGAAAAACAGGAAGCCGGTCACAAGGATGAAAAACCGGGTGAGCATAATGAAGCTGGCCATAAGGATGAAAAGGGAGGCGCTGAGCACAAGGAAGAGAAAGAAGGACATGAGGGGCACGGCGAGGCGGGAAGCGTCAAGATGACAGCCGAGGTGCAAAAGCAGAATGGCGTGGTCGTTGCTCCCGCCCAGAAACAGAGGCTGGCCGGCGCCATCAGCGCCACCGGAAAGGTGGAAGCCAACGCCGACCGGATCGCCCATGTTTCGCCACGGATCAGCGGCAAGATCGTGGCGGTGCGCGCTTCACTTGGTGACAGTGTTGCCGCCGGACAACCCTTGGCAACGCTCGACAGTGTCGAACTGGGGGAAGCGCTCAATCGTTACAACCAGTCAAAAACCAAGCTGGCGCTCGCCCAGTCCAACCTGGAGCGGATCAAGGCGTTGGTGGAGAAGAAAATTGCGGCCCGCAAGGATATCTTCCAGGCCGAGACCGACTATAAAACCGCCCAGACCGAGCTGCATACGGACGAAGAGCGGCTCTCCCTGTATGGGGTTGCAGCGTCGGAGCTGAAAGCCGAAGGACGCCGGAAACCGCTCCTGGCGGTCCGTGCCCCGATCAGCGGTAGTATCACCGAGAAACACGCCATCGTAGGGGAGCTCTCCGATCCCTCCAAGAGCCTCTACACGATTGCCGATCTTTCCAATGTCTGGGTGATGGTTGACATCAACGAAAAAGATCTGGCCAAGGTTCATAAAGGGCAAGCGGCCAGCATCGCCGTCAGCGCCTTTCCCGAGCTGAAACTGAAAGGTCGTATCACGTACATTGCCGATCAGGTCAACGAAACCACCCGTACGGTCAAGGCGCGCATCGAGGTTGCCAATCCGGGGCGCAAACTGAAGCCGGAGATGTTTGCCACGGCGGAACTGGCGCTGGCGGCTGATGCGCCGGCGGTGCTGGCGGTGCCGGAAGATGCGGTTCAGGATCTGGACGGCAAAAAAGTGCTGTTCATTGCCGAAAAAGCAAACGAATTCGCGGCACGCCAGGTACAGTTGGGGCGTGCGGCGCAGGGGAAGGTTGAGATACTTTCCGGAGTGCAGGAAGGGGAACGCTACGCCATCAAAGGTTCGTTCATTCTCAAATCGGAAGTCAAAAAGAATGAAATGACCGATGAACACGGCCACGGAAAATAAAAAATCACACCTAACGGAAGAGAGGTTCCGATGCTGGAAAAATTAATCGCCTATACCCTGCGGCAGAAAGGGATGGTCATATTCCTGGCGCTGCTGATTATTGCCTTCGGATCGTACTCGTACCTGAAACTGCCGATTGATGCCTTTCCGGATGTGACCAACATCCAGGTGGAAGTTGTCAGCCATGCCAATGGTCTGTCAGCCATCGAGATCGAGCGCAACGTTACCTATCCGATTGAAATGTCGCTACGCGGCCTGCCCGATATCGAACAGATGCGTTCGGTGACAAAATTCGGCCTGTCGATTGTCACGATTGTCTTCAAGGACAATGTGGATATCTATTTTGCCCGCCAGCTGGTCTTTGAACGATTGGCTGAAGCGCGGGAAAAGGTTCCCAAGGGGGTCGAAGTTGCCATGGGACCGATCGGCACCGCCATGGGGGAAATCTATCAGTACACCCTGGAAGGGAAGATGCCGTCTGACCCGCAGCAGAAGATCGCCTGGCTGACCAACTTGAGAACGATTCAGGAATGGATCGTCACGCCACAGCTCAAGAGTGTTGCCGGAGTAAACGAAATCAACTCCTACGGCGGTTACTTCAAGCAATACCAGGTGATCGTGGATCCGGAGAAGCTGGTCAAGCATGCGGTTACCGTCGATGATGTCTACTCCGCCATCGGCAGCAACAACGAGAACGTGGGAGGCAACCTGCTGGAGCGGGGAACCGACCAGTACATCGTGCGGGGGGTCGGGCTGATCAAGGATGTCAGTGACATCGAAACCATTGTCCTCAAGTCATCGGGAGGGACTCCGACCTCTATCCGGGACGTGGCACAGGTCAAGGTCGGCGAGGCTGTCCGCATGGGCGCTGCCATGAAGGACGGCAAGGACGAATGTGTCGGCGGTATCGTCATGATGCTGCGTGGCGAGAACAGCCGCGATGTGGTGCGCCGGGTGGCTGCCAAAGTCATGGAAATCAATGAGAACAATGTCCTGCCGGAAGGGATCAGGATTGTTCCCTATTACGACCGGAGCGACATCGTCAAGGCGAGCGTCGGCACAGTCAACAAGGCGTTGCTTGAAGGTTCCGTCCTGGTGCTGATCGTACTCTACCTGCTGCTGAACAGCATCCGTGGCAGTATCGTGGTTTTGATCGCCCTGCCGCTCTCGCTTTTGACCACCTTTATCGTGATGAAACTGGCCGGCATCAGCGCCAACCTGATGTCGCTGGGCGGCCTGGCAATCTCGATCGGCATGATCATCGATACCACCATCATCCAGGTGGAAAACGTGCAGCGCCACCTGAGCGAAGAGGGAGGTCAGCATCCCCGGCTGTTTACCGTGCTGAAGGCGGTCATGGAGGTCAGAAAACCGAGTATCTTCGGTGAACTGATCATCGCCCTGACCTTTATCCCGATCCTCTCCCTGGAAGGGATCGAAGGGAAGATGTTCAGCCCCCTGGCCATAACGGTCGCCATTGCGCTGCTGTCATCACTGTTTCTCTCCGTGTTCGTGATCCCGGTGCTCTGCATCATCTTCCTGAAGCCGCATCCGGAAAAAGAGAGCTTCGTCATGAAGCACGCCACCAGACTCTATCTGCCGCTGCTCAACTATGCCATGAACACCAAGCGGGTGGTTTTGAGTGTTGCCGCTCTTCTGCTGATTGCCTCGCTCGTGCTGGTAACACGCCTGGGAACCGAATTCATTCCGACCATGGACGAAGGGTCGTTTGACATGGACGTATCCCTGCTCCCCGGTGTTTCCCTGGCCAAGGCAATGGAGGTGAATCAGCGCGCGGCGGAGAAACTGAAAAAATTCGATGAGCTCGGCACCATCGTATCACGCACCGGACAGACCGGGGTTGCCCTCGACACCCGAGGCTCGGACAAGACCGGCTATGTGGGGATATTCAAACCGAAGAGCGAGTGGAAACGTGATATTTCCAAGGAAGAAGTTACCAACGAAATGCGCAAGGCGCTGGAGTCGATTGCGGGAATTCAGGTCGGCTTCAGCCAGCCGATTCAGTGCCGAATCGACGAATTGGTGGCCGGCACCAGGGCGCAGCTGATTGTCAAGCTGTTCGGTGAAGACATCAACGTATTGAGTGAAAAATCGGCTGAAATCGCACGGGTACTCTCCACCGTCCGTGGTGGGACCGATCTGGCGGCGGAAAAGGTTTCGGGACAGCCGTACCTGACCGTCAATATCGATCGGGCAAGGATCGCCCGCTATGGGCTGAACATCAGTGACGTGCAAAAGGTGATCGAGATTGCGGTGGCCGGTAAAGCCGCTTCCCAGCTGTACGAGGAAAACCGCAGTTTCGATATTTCGGTGCGCCTGCCGGAAGAGAAACGCAATTCTCTGGAAGCGATCAAAAACCTGATGATCACCACCAAAACCGGGATCAATGTACCGCTGGAGCAGCTGGCCGAGGTAAAAATGATCGAAGGACCGGCCCAGATCAGCCGTCAGGACGGGGTGAGAAGGATCGGGATCGAGATGAACATCACCGGTCGGGACATCGGCAGTTTCGTGGCCGAGGCAAAACAGAAGATCAAGGCCAATGTCAAGCTCCCCTCCGGCTACTACCTCACCTGGGGCGGCCAGTTCGAGAACCAGCAACGGGCCATGAACAAGCTGATGATCATCGGACCGGTGGCCATCGGTCTGATCCTGCTGCTATTATACGTCACCTTCCGCTCGATCCGTCTGGCATTGCTGGTGATCTCCAACCTCCCCTTTGCCCTGATCGGCGGAGTCTTCGCGCTCTTTATCTCCGGGCAATATCTTTCGGTTCCGGCCTCCGTCGGGTTTGTGGTGTTGTTCGGCGTGGCGGTGCTGAACGGGCTGGTGCTGGTATCGCGTATCTCGCAATTACGCGACGAAGGGTTTGAACTGCAGGAGGCGATCAGAAAAGGAACTCTCGACCGTTTGCGTCCGGTATTGATGACCGCATCGATTGCTATTTTCAGTTTGATACCGATGTTGCTGGCCGGCGGGGCAGGTTCGGAAATACAGAAACCGTTGGCAACGGTTGTTGTGGGTGGATTGGTCACCTCAACAGTTCTGACGCTGTTGATTATTCCGTCGGTGTACAGCTGGTTTGAAAAAAGAACTGTCGAACAGGAAATGTAGTGTCAACGAGGGACATATAAGGGAGAAACCATGAAAGAGATAAAAGCAATCATACGACCGTCGAAGTTATTGGAAGTAACCGAAGAACTCCATGAAATCAGTGGGTTGCCGGGAGTTACGGTATCAGAAATTAAAGGATTCGGCAAAGGGAGAGCCCGTAACTCGCACGATAAGATTGTCTATGAAATGGTGGAGTTCATTCCGCGCATACAGCTGGAAGTAGTTGTCACTGACGAGATGGTTGATGAAGTTGTCAACATAATCCAGAAGTATGCCCATACCGGCAATACGGGTGACGGGAAGATATTCATATCGACAGTTGATGATGTCGTGAAGATCCGGACCAATGAGCATGGAAATGATGCGGTTTAGAGCTAATTTAACAACAAGGTGGTTTTGGCCAAAAGGATAAGAATCATGAAAACAGTGGCAAAAATTGTTGTATGTATGACTGCAATGGCATTGTTGTCAGCATGTGCCGGCAACATGAACATCGTAGTTAAAGCAGGTGAGTCATCACGGCGGGATGTTTTCACCGAGGTCTCCGCCTCAACAGCATCATCCGGCAAGGCGTTGCTTAAAATCGATTTTCGTGTCAAGAATATCAAGTCCAGAATAGTAAATACGTACATTAAACACAGTGATCCACCGTACACGGTACTCGTTAATGTAGATGGTCAGTCTGCTTTACTCTCCAACGAGCCGGTGCTGGAAGATTTGCAGGATGATTTCATGAAAAATCCTGAGGCAGGAACCGGGTGGAGATACAATTTCAGAAGAGAACTGTTGCTTGAACCAGGGAAGCATCATGTAACCATCGTTGTACCTTTATCGGATGTAACAGTAGAGAAGGATGTGACTCTGGAAGCAGGAAATAATTTGCTGCAGTTGTTTCCTGAATATAACGCATCCGTTTCAAGATATCCAGATTACCCCAGATTCAATCATGGATTGCGTAGCATGGCAGTAAAGTTGAATAATATGGTGCTGTAAATCAGCCTGCCCCCCCTTCTTCTGCGCCAGCAATGATTCCGGCCGTTGGCTGTCAGCATGGTGCAGCCAACGGCCGGTGACAGAAATGAGAATCACAAGGGGGAGTGGAAGCATCAACTCTCGTAAACCCTGCAGCTGAAGAACATCTTGCAGCCCGTGAGGCAGTTGAGAACCATAATAACCGATGGACAAACATGAGGGTTTGCATGACCTACGGCGATTTTCAGGAAACACTCAAAGTTCTTGGCTTGGGGAAACGGGCCATCCTCAACGAGATCAAGACCAAGCATGAATGTTAAGGATGAAATTTTATGAGCAACGATTGTAATAAAAATTCCTGCGGTTGCTGCACGTCAGGCCAGCCCCCTGCCCCACCAACACGGGAGCCGCAGGCGACAGCGTTGAATAGTAACAATGGCGTTACCACCCGCTTTCTGATCAGCGACATGGACTGTCCCACGGAAGAGGCCATGATTCGCTCGGCGCTCAAAAATTGCCGGGAAGTCCTCGCCCTTGATTTCAACCTGCTGGAGCGGGTACTGACCGTGCAACATCGGCAGGGCACCGAACCGCTCATCGTCTCGCATCTGAAAGGGATCGGATTTGAGCCGCGACCGTTGCTCGCCGGGACAGCCGGATCATCCGGGAGAGATGAGAACAAGGGAAGTGTGATCCCCTTGCGGCTGGTTATTGGCGGCGTGGCGGCAATTTGCGCCGAATCGCTTGAATGGTTTACACCGGATATACCTGGTGTACATTTCGTGGCGCCGGTTCTGGCCTTGCTTACGGTCTGCACGGCTGGCCTGGAGACGTACCGCAAGGGATGGGTTGCGCTGATCCATCGCCAACTCAACATGAATGTGTTGATGTCTGTTGCCGTGACCGGTGCTGCATTGATCGGGCAATGGCCGGAGGCGGCCATGGTGAGCTGGCTGTTTGCAGTTGCCAATCTGATCGAGCAACACTCACTTGACCGGGCACGACATGCGATACAGGGGCTTTTGCAGCTGGCACCGGTGGAAGCGGATGTCAAGAGTGCTGCCGGAGAATGGCTTAAACGGCCGGTGGGCGAGATTTCCGTGGGGGAGACCATACGGGTCAAACCGGGAGAGCGGGTTCCGCTTGACGGCGAGGTAAGCGCGGGAAACGCGACGATTAATCAGGCCCCGATCACCGGGGAGAGTATCCCGGTTGAAAAAGCCCCGCATGACCCGGTTTTTGCCGGCAGTATCAACCAGAATGGCCTGTTCGAGTTTCGGGTAACTGCTGCAGCCGGTGACACAACCCTGGCCCATATCATCAAGACGGTCGAGGCGGCCCAGGCCGACAAGGCTCCATCCCAACGTTTTGTTGACCGTTTTGCCGAGGTCTACACACCGCTCGTCTTTATCGCGGCCCTTGTTGTCGTGACAGTAGCGCCGTTTTTATTCGGCTGGAGCTGGCACGAAGCGTTCTATCGCTCCCTGGTGCTGCTGGTGATTGCCTGTCCCTGCGCGCTGGTGATCTCGACACCGGTGACCATCGTCAGCGGGCTGGCAGCAGCAACCCGCAAGGGAATTTTGATTAAGGGGGGGAGCTACCTGGAGAATGCCGCACAGATCAAGGTCATGGCATTTGATAAAACCGGGACTATTACGGTGGGGATTCCAAACCTGACGGATGTTGTCATACTGCGGGGGAATGAATCACGTGCCCTTGAATATGCCCTGGCTCTTTCATCCGGATCGGATCATCCGGTTTCCCGGGCAGTCGCCCATGGTTGCCGGCAACGGCTCACGACGGCCGGTTCATTACCGGTTGAACGATTAACGGCGATTCCCGGACTTGGTATGAGCGGAACCATTGCCGGTGAGACTTTCGTGCTGGCAAATCATCGCTTGATCGAGGAGCGAAGGCAATGCAGCGTGGCGCTGGAAGAGCGTCTTGAGTCGCTGGAACGGCTCGGGAAAACCAGCGTCATTCTTGCCGATGACCAAGGGGCGCGTGCCATCTTCGCTGTATCGGACGCCATCAAGAAGCAGAGTGCCAGCGCGTTGGCAGCACTTTCCGGTTTAGGCATCCATGTCGTCATGCTGACCGGCGACAACCCGCATACCGCTCAGGCTGTGGCCACCCAGGTCGGCATACACGACATACGGGCCAATCTTCTGCCCGAAGAGAAATTGCGGATCATTGAAGAATTACGGATAAAATTTGGTACTGTTGCCATGGTCGGCGACGGCATCAACGATGCGCCGGCGTTGGCACGGGCCGATATCGGCATTGCCATGGGAAGCGCCGGTTCCGATACCGCCATTGAGACCGCAGACATCGCGCTGATGGATGATGACCCTTTACGGCTTTTCACCCTGATCAGCTTGAGCCGTCGCACCATGTCGATCCTCCGTCAGAATATTTTGCTTGCACTGGCCATAAAGGGGGCCTTCCTCTGTCTGGCACTCACGGGAAGCGCCACACTCTGGATGGCAGTGTTTGCCGACATGGGAGCCAGCCTGATTGTCGTGGCGAATGGACTTCGCATGTTGAGAACGAATGGGGCGTACTAACCGGGATATTTGAAACATCTAAATCCGGTTGACCACGCCGTCAAGAATCGCTACATTCCTCCCTGTGGCAGACCAGCGCCTCCTGGATACACACTCCCTGAAAGAAAACATCTCAATGAAAATAAATAACCTGCTGATCCATCTGCACAACAATGTGGGCGCCTTTTCGCTCAATCCGCGACACATCGATCAGATCCGCGCCGCGCTGCCGGAGGTGCGCATCACCGTTGCCGAAGGGACACGCAACTTCCTGGAGAAACTCCTGGCCGCCGAATGCGCGTTGGTATGGGGCTTTAAAGCTGAATGGTATGACGCGGCGCCACGACTTAAACTGTTGTTCACCCCCGCAGCAGGGCATGACTGGGTAGCTGAAGACCCGTCCGGTCGCGTACAAACGCATTACGGAAGCTTCCATGGCCGCATCATGCGTGAGAGCCTGCTCTCCATGATCCTGTACTTCAACCGGCAGCTTGGCCGGTCACGAACGGACCAGCACAACAAAAACTGGGGCCGTCTGGAGTACAGCAGCTGTTCGGCGCTCTTCAGCCAACGGGTCATGATCGTCGGCTGCGGGGCAATCGGTCAGTCGCTGGCTGAACTGCTAAAAGCCTTTGGAGCGACAATAACTGGCGTCCGGCGCACTATGGCGGGAACAGGGAGCATGCCCAATATTGACCGGCTGACCAGCTTTGACCAGCTGGAAGAGGAACTCCCCCATGCTGACCACGTGGTGTTACTGCTGCCGGGTGACAGCTCCACCGACGGAATTTTTACGGCACGGCATTTCAACGCCATGAAATCGGGAGCGTACCTGTATAACCTGGGACGCGGTAATTGTTACCACGAAGATGAGCTTGTCAACGCTCTCCAAAATGGTCCACTGGCAGGGGCCGGACTGGATGTATTTGCCGAGGAACCGCTCCCGGCCACATCGTTATTGTGGGAACTGCCGAACGTACTGACCACCCCCCATTCCAGCGCCATCAGCAAGGAATACATCGATCTGTTTATTCAAGAATGGCTTGAAAGACTGCATGCTTTATAGTTGATAAAAAAGGTTATTTTGTATTGCATCACACTTTCATTGCCAAGGAGCCGGGTCATGACATTCACCGACGGAGATTCACGCAGTGTAATGCGGCAGGTTTTCAGCCTGCCGGTTATCGTAGCGGCACTCGGCTATTTCGTCGACATCTACGATCTGGTTCTGTTCAGCATCGTCAGGGTTCCGAGTCTGAAAGGGATCGGCCTCTCCGGGCAGGAGCTGATCGACAAGGGGGTCTTTCTGCTCAACATGCAGATGGCAGGGATGCTGTTGGGAGGGATCATCTGGGGGATCCTGGGGGACCGCAAGGGACGGCTGAAGATCATGTTCGGCTCCATCTGCATCTACTCCCTGGCCAACCTGGCCAACGGCCTGGTCACTTCCATCGAGGCATATGCAGCGCTCCGCTTCCTGGCCGGTGTCGGTCTGGCTGGTGAACTGGGGGCCGGCATCACCCTGGTGAGCGAAGTGTTGCACCGTTCCATCCGGGGGTACGGCACCATGATCGTAGCTTCGGTGGGGGTCTCGGGCGCCATCCTGGCCAACTTTGTTGCCAAGGGATTCGATTGGCGCACCGCCTTTTTCATCGGCGGCGTCCTGGGACTGTTACTGTTGCTGTTACGGGTAACCGTGGTAGAGTCCGGCATGTTCAAGGGAATGGAAAATAATCAGGTTTCCCGGGGCAATTTTCTTGCCCTGTTTACCTCGCGCGACCGCTTCGGCCGTTTCATACACTCGATTCTGATCGGCCTCCCTTCCTGGTTCGTGGTGGGGGTGTTGATCACCTTTTCTCCCGAATTCGCCAAGGTGCTTGCCATCCAGGGGACCGTCAACGCCGGTAATGCGGTAATGTACTGCTACCTGGGGCTGGTGGCGGGCGACCTGGCCAGCGGCCTCCTGAGTCAGCTGCTGCAGAGCCGCAAGAAGGTGGTGTTGATTTTCCTGCTGATCAGCGCTGCCACCGTGGCAGCCTATTTCAGCGCCCGCGGAGTCAGCTCCTCGGTTTTCTACTGCATCTGCGGCATGCTCGGCTTCGGCATCGGTTACTGGGCGATCTTCGTCACCGTGGCGGCCGAGCAGTTCGGTACCAACCTGCGCGCCACCGTAGCCACCTCGGTTCCCAATTTCGTCCGTGGCATGACCATCCCGATTACCATGCTGTTCCAACTGGCGCGCAAACCGCTCGGCATCGAGACCGGCGCCCTGGTTGTGGGGCTGCTCTGCCTGGTAATCGCCCTGATTTCACTGTCGCGACTACAGGAGACCTTTCACAAGGATCTGGATTATTTTGAGGAGTTCATCTGATTCCACAACCGGCACCAACCGATGAGGAGGCCGATATGGCTAACGGAGTTACCAATAAACTGGCAGTTCTGATCGACGCCGACAATGCTCAGCCGGCAATCATTGATGGCTTGATCACCGAAATCGCCAAATACGGGACAGCCAATGTGAAACGGATCTATGGCGATTGGACCGGAACCCATCTCAAGGGGTGGAAGGATGTCCTGTTACAATACTCGATTCAGCCGGTACAACAGTTTGGCTATACCACCGGGAAAAACAGCACTGACAGTGCCCTGATCATCGATGCCATGGATTTGTTGTACACCCGCCAGTTCGATGGCTTCTGCATCGTGTCCAGTGATAGCGACTTCACCAGGTTAGCCACCCGGATTCGTGAGGCAGGTCTGGTGGTGTACGGCATCGGAGAAGAAAAAACACCCAAGGCATTCGTGGCAGCCTGCGATAAGTTCATATTTTCCGAGGTGCTGAGGGCCAAGGAAGGTGAGCAGCAACCCTTCATGCAAAAAACAGCCTCTGAGCTGAAGCAGGACACCAAACTGGTCAATCTGCTGCGAGCCGCCATTGAGGCGTCATCCGATGACAGTGGCTGGGCCCACCTTGCTCCGGTCGGGGGCAATGTTGCCAAACAGTTGCCGGAGTTTGATCCGAGGAATTATGGTTACAAGAAACTGGGAGAGCTGGTCAAAGCGACCCAATTGTTCGACATGGAAGAAAGACCGACCAAAGACGGGCAGTCGAAAGCGATCTTTGTCAAAGACAAACGGAAAAAAGGGTAATCATCCTGCGCAACAAAACGCTGACGTGCCGATTACACGCTCATGCAACATACCGATTCATCATGCGCTTCAAGTTTTTTTATAACCAAACAAGACAAATACGATTGACTTTACCTGCTGCGTAAACATGATCAAATAATAAACCAGAACTAAACCGTCAACCTTAATCATCCCTTAATCATTGCCATGCTATGTTCTTTTCAACAGTGAGTTCACTCACATGAAATCAACGGGAACAGAGAGGAACACGCCATGACGACACGCATTGAGCAGGGATGGAGCGGGAGAACCTACTGGAGCAGATCGGCAGTTGTACTGCCGCTGCTGGGAATCATGATGGCACTCGGGACAAGCCCGGCGCTGGCCGGTGATCACGACAGAGACAGGTCGCATGAGCGCCATGATTCAAATGTTCCCGAGAGCAAGTTTTACGGAAAAGTGGAGAAGATCCCGGCCGAACGGATTGGAACCTGGGTGGTGAACAAACGGGAAATCACGGTAACCAAGGATACCAGAATCAAGGAAGAGCACGGCTCTGCAGTTACGGGAGCCTACGTGGAAGTGGAAGGAACCAACAACGGTACGCTGTTCACGGCCCACAAGATCGATGTCAAGCGTCCCCGCAAATAGTTTTCCAGCATACAATTTGTTAGTACCCATGCCGGCTGAAACCGTGACAACGGTAATTGAGGCCGGCACATTACACATGGAGGTTGTAGATGAAAACGAAGCTGATTAGCAGCAGTATCCTGACATTAATGCTCACCACAGTAGCCTGGGGTGCGGATGACACTCTGAAGCAAGCCCAGACACTCTTCAAACCGATTCCTGCCACGCCACCGGCGTTCAAGAAAAACCCTGCCACAGCGGAAAAAGTAGAGCTGGGTAAAATGTTATTTTTCGATCCGCGACTCTCGGCATCCAACCTGATCAGTTGCTCCACCTGCCATAACATCGGTCTGGGCGGGGTTGATCTGCAGGAAACATCAGTCGGTCATGGTTGGCAGAAAGGGCCACGTAATGCTCCGACCGTGTTGAACGCTGTCTTCAACCTGGCTCAGTTCTGGGACGGTCGCGCCAAGGATCTTGAAGCGCAAGCCAAAGGACCGGTACAAGCATCGGTGGAAATGAACAACAAGCCGGAGCGGGTGGTGGAAAGCCTGAAGAGTATCCCGGGGTATCAGCCGATGTTCAAGAAAGCCTTCCCCGCTGACAAGGATCCGATCTCGTTTGACAACATGGCTCGTGCCATTGAGGTGTTCGAGGCAAACCTGATTACACCGAATGCCCGTTTCGACAAGTACCTGAAAGGTGACAAAAAAGCATTGAACTCCACCGAACGTGATGGGTTACGCCTGTTCATGAGCAAGGGGTGCGCCACTTGCCACAACGGTGTCAACATCGGCGGAAGCGGATATTACCCCTTTGGAGTCAAGGAAAATCCAAAGGCCGAAATTCGCCCGACAGCCGACATGGGACGATTTACCGTCACCAATACGGAAGCCGACAAATACGTCTACAAGTCCCCTTCCTTGCGCAATATCGTCCTGACCCCGCCCTATTTCCACTCCGGCAAGGTCTGGTCACTGGATGAAGCGGTGAACATCATGGGTTCCTCGCAGCTCGGCATCAAGCTCGCCCCGGGTGAGGACAAGAAAATCGTGGCCTTCCTGCGAACCCTGACCGGTACACAGCCCCAGGTTACCTATCCGATTATGCCGCCCAATTCTGACAGCACCCCGAAACCTTTATTGAAATAGTATAAAAACGATTGCAATACAAACGGGCCTCCGGAGAAAATAATCCGGAGGCCCGTTTGACTTTTTTGCACTACTACGTTGCGTTGTAGCCTCAAAAGAGCTACAGTAAAGCTACAAAACAATCAGGAGGTGCTATCATGTCAGAGAGCGTTATCCGTTCGCGCATTAATTCCGATATCAAGCTTGAAGCGCAAGCTTTGCTGGAAAAGTTCGGTCTTTCCATGAGCGAAGCCATTCGTCTGTTTTTGCATCAGGTAGTGATTGAAAAAGGGCTTCCTTTTCAGGTTAAACTACCGGCTGATGCAGCCCGAGAGCATGACCGCTGGTTTCGAAGTCAGGTTGAAAATGCAATAACGGCTGCCGACAATCCGGCGACGGAATTTATTTCCCACGAAACAGTCCGGTCACGCTGGAGTGAAAAAAGAAAACTACTGCAAGCTCGTGCCACAGAAGGGACTCGGTTGTGATTATCAAATGGCTGCCTGAAGCTGAACGTGATTTTATTGCAATCATTGATTTCATTGCCGATGATAATCCGCAGGCAGCTCTTGAGCAAGGCGACGAAATTGAAGCTCAAATAGGAGGCTTGCTTGATCATCGCCACCGTGGCCGAGTCGGTCGAGTTAAAGGGACACGGGAACTTGTCATTGTACGTACTCCATATATTGCGGTCTATCGCATCAAGCCGGGAATGATACAGGTTTTACGTATCCTTCATGGTGCGCGGCAATGGCCGGATTCTTTTTAAGAAATTTATTCTGCCCCGATTTACCCCTACGTTTCATCCATTTACGCTGGAATTTCCTCATTGAGAGTAGACAGCATAAACATAACGGGCCTCCGAAGAAAATGATCCGGAGGCCCGTTTGCCTTTGTTGCTCTCTATCTCTTCCTGCTTATTGCAGGGTAACAGTCGCTACACTTGCGCCCATATTACTAATTTTGCCATAGAGGGCAGCATCAATCACGCTCACTTTGCTCGAAGTAAAATCATTTGCCAAAACTACCTGTCAGCCCTTTTCATATCCGGCACAACGTGCTTGAAACAATTATTCCTTAATATACTTGCCACCTTCGGCAGCGATAAAATCAATCAGCTTTTTCATTGATGCGGAGGGTGCACCTTTTGTCAGCAGATTAATCGGGCGGGTAAACACCGGTATTTCAAGATCTTTAAGCGTTCCATCCAGTAATGAGAGTGGACCAAAAGCAATAGCGTCCGGGTTGTTGGAAACAGTGTTGGCGATGTCCTTGAAGCTCATTGCGTCAAGAAACTCTTTGATAAGCGGTTTCCCGTCCAGAACTGCTTTTTGGAAGGCATTGTTAGTGGCAATATTGGTCTGGGATAACACCAAAAGAATTGGCGCGTTATGTCCACCAACCTCGCTCCAGTTTGTAATTTTGCCGGTGAAGATATCATTGAGCTGTTCTTTGCTCAGACTTTTGACCGAATTACTCTTGTGTACCACCGTGTGGATACGAGCTTTCCCGATCTGTGACACCGTAAAATCACTCTGGCTTGAAAATGGCGCACCATTTTTTTTGACCATTTTTTCAAATTCATCAAAACTTCCGCCGAATGTGGATGCATCAACCACATTTGAGAGAAGATTTTTGTAGGATAGAATGTCATTACTGTAAAGTAATTTCATGGTAATTCCCGTTGCTTTTTCAAACGGTTCCTTGACCGGCTTTATGACCCCATCAAGAGCGGCTCCACCGCCTCCGACCTTTATTTCCTCGGCAATAACGCTACCTTGAAACCCAAACAGCACAAACAATACAGCAAGACCTGTGATTACTGATTTCATGATAAGCCTCCTAGTCGGATTTGATACTGCAGATATCTTGCGAAAGTTTACATTATTAACTGACGTCTCTGGAATATAGCAAATATTTCCAATAAACCTCAACATTTATCATTTCCCGTCCCTCTCTGGTCGGCAAAGACCAGCACATTGAGA
>DAINBV010000069.1:0-26668 GCA_036732725.1 Geobacteraceae bacterium
CATGCGGAGCAACCAGGGGGAATCCCCCCTCTATTTTTTCCTTCATTGCAGCCCGATTAATAGTAACCGAGATGCCGGTTGCGCCTGCCTGCTCCGTATAACGAAACAGCTCGATAAACAACGGTACAATTTCGGCGTACTCGGGTGTTGCTTGAGCTGCTGCGGTCAGACAGCTGATTTTATGTTGCAATGATGACATGGTAAACATTTCCTTTCGACAGAAAACAGAAGGCGGCCCGCAGGCCGCCATAACAACATGACAGTGCTACATATCTGATGTTTTTTCAGTTACTTCCTTGTACCACTTGGGGTGATGATGCTTGGCCCAGTTGCGCGTTACCCGCCCCCATAACATCGCTTCCAGCGTTCCCGGATTACCGATGGTTGCCAGATAGACATGCACCACCACAAACATGACCGCCCCCACAAACAGCAAGCCGTGCATCATCAGAGAAAACTGCACCAGAACCCGGGGAAACGCCTGGGGAAACCAGATAAACAAACCGGTCACTCCCAGGACAACCGTGGCAGCGCCGATAAAAACTGCAAACATCTTTTGCCCGGCATTGAACTTACCGACCTTGAGATGCACCTCGTCCTTGGAGAGGTAGCCGCCGTATGAGCGTGCCCATTCCAGATCATCCTCATTGAAATCGGTTACCCGGCTACGATTATGCAAAAATAACAACAATGAACTCAAGAAAAAGAATATGCCGGCAATTTTATGCACCACGATGGCGTTGTGTCCATTGCCGAACAAGTTAAAATAGCCGGTGAACAAACGGGAGAACAGTCCCAGCCCTGACAGCAGCAGGGAAAAGAATGTCAGGGTCACAAACCAGTGCAGCACCCGTTCCTTGGTTGAAAAGCGCTCAATGTACCTGCTAATCATGGTGTTCCCCCTCTCCGTTGTCTTCCTCGATCTGCTTGGGCCCAATCGTCACATAGTGCAGCAGCATGGCACCAATACTGCCCCAGAAGCCGAGAATACCAAGTGGCTTGATAACATCCTTCCAGAGGAAGATTGACAGTGGAATTGTCGGGGTAGCAGGCAGGCCATACTGTTCCGGCGGTCCCTCCAGAGCATAGACCACCCCAAGACCATTCAGATCGCTTTCCCCATACAAGGTTTTCTTGGCTCCCTTGGCCTTGGAGATCATGGCACTGCGATTACCGAATTGCAGCGTCTGGGTCGGGCACGCCTTGGCGCAGGCCGGCACCAACCCTGCCGTAATACGATCCATACAGAGGTTGCACTTGGAGATTTTATCATCCCCGTCGTAGCGCGGAATATTGAACGGGCAGGCCGACACACAATATTTACAGGAAATGCACTTTTCCTTATTGAAGACGACAACTCCATCCTTGTTACGGGTCAGTGCCCCCGGTGATGGACAGACCTTCATACACCCGGCATCACCACAGTGCATGCAACGCTCATTGAGAAACCGCCACGACATATCCCCCTGGGGATCCGCCTTTTCCACAAACCTGATCCGGTTGTAAAGCGCCGGTGTCAGATCACGGGGGTTTTCAAACGTCCCCTGGTTGCCGGTCTTGTCCGACTCCAGCTTATTCCACTGTTTACAGGCCACCTGACAGGAACGGCAGCCGATACAACGGGAGGTATCCACCAGAAATCCCTTGCGGGTTGCTTGATTGAGAGAATCTGACATGGCTTACCCCTTTCTCGCGATCCCGACCATAAACGCCTTGGTCTCCGGGATCATCGTATTGGCATCGCCCGCTGTCGGGGTGAGCAGGTTAGCGGCGTCCCCCACGCCGGGAGTGTGCCAGCCAAAACACCATGGCATACCGATCTCATGCACCAGCCGGTCGCCGATTTTAAAAGGCTTGAAACGCGCGGTCACCATGGCAACCGCTTCGATCTTGCCACGGACCGAGGAAATCTCCACCGTATCGCCGTTGTTGATCCCCTTTTCCTTGGCCAGTTCCAGACTGATTTCGCAGAATTGCCGCGGCTGCAGCTCCAGCAGCCAGGGGGTATTGCGGGTCATGACCCCGGTCTGCCAATGTTCCGTCACCCGGTAGGTTGTACCGACGTAGGGAAAACGGGGATCGTTGGAAGCGAGCAGATCTTCCTTGACAGCGGCATCCTTGAAGATCTTGACCGTCGGGTTGTTCATCTGGCGTGACATCATGTTTTCCGCAAGCGGACACTCCATCGGCTCGTAATGTTCGGGGAACGGGCCATCCTTGAGCCCGGGACCAAAGATGGCAGCCACGCCGTCGGCCCGCATGATGAACGGTTTTTTCCCCTCTTTTTCATTGGCCATCGGTGGCCACGGCCCATCGGGCACATCCCCCACCCAGGCTCCCAGGGCGCCGGTCGGCTGCACTGCAGCAGGATTCCAGTAGACCACCGCCTTTTTCAGGTTATACGGTTTGCCGTTCGGATCGCACGAGGCCCGGTTATAGATGATTCGGCGATTGACCGGCCAGCACCAGCTCCACTCGGGAAACATTCCGAGTCCGGTCGGATCCTTCTTGACCCGGCGAGCCATCATGTTCCCCTTCTCGTTGTAGCTCTGGCTGTAGATCCAGCAGCCGCACGAGGTCGAGCCATCGGCCTGTAACTGGGCAAAACCGCCCGTCAGCTCACCTTTCTTGCCGAGCATTTTTTTCGGCGTTCCGGGGGGTGGCGGTGGCGGAGCTTTTTCCCCCGGCTTGAGCGGTTTCGGCTTATCCTCCACGTCATCCAGGAAATATCCGTTGATCTCCTTGGCCACCGCATGGGTATCGATACTCTTGATCGTGCCATCGGCCCGCTTGAAACCATAGTTCCACGTCAGGTTGGTCAACTGTTCCGGCAGCGCGCCACCTTCCCTGGCATACAACTCCTTCAGCTTTTGATACAGTTCATGAATGATTTCGGCGTCCGGCTTGGATTGACCAAGCGGATTAACCGCCTTGTAACGCCACTGCGCCCAGCGCCCGGAATTGGAAACGCTCCCCTCTTTCTCGAAAGAAGCTGCCGCCGGCAGCAGGAACACCTCGGTCTTGACCGCAGCGGAATCCACCCCCGGCCCTTTCCAGAACGAGGCGGTTTCATTGTCAAACAGGTTGACCGTCACCATCCACTCCAGCTTGGACAAGGCATTGCGCACCTTGGTGGTATTCGCCCCCGAGCAGGCCGGGTTCTGTCCCCAGGCAAAAAAGCCCTTGAACTTCCCCTTGAGCATGTTGTCAAAGATCATCAGCCAGGAGCCGTTCATCCCCGGATCCAGCTTGGGAAGCCAGGCATAGCCGAAATCATTCTCCTTGGTAGCCTTGGCGCCATAGATCGCCTTCAGATAACTGATCAGGTATTTGTTGCGATTACCCCACCAGTTGGCGCTTTGGGGATCCTTGCTCTTGGGAGTATGCTTTTCGATGTAGGCCGCCGTATCCTTCAGATCAGCCGAAGGAACCGGCATATAGCCGGGGAGGATATGGAACAGCAGGCCGTGGTCGGTCGATCCCTGCACATTCCCCTCGCCGCGCAAGGCATTGATACCGCCGCCGGCGATGCCGATATTCCCCAGCAGGAGCTGGATAATCGACATGGCGCGGATATTCTGGGTGCCGACCGTGTGCTGGGTCCACCCCATGGCGTACAGTTCGGTGCCGGCCTTGTCCGGTTTACCGGTGGAGGCATACAATTTGTAGACTTCCAGCAGTTTATCCTGCGGGGTGCCGCAGATCCTGGAGACCAGCGCCGGCGTGTAGCGGGAGTAATGCTTCTTCATCAGCTGGAACACCGAGTTGGGATCTTTCAGCGTCGGATCCTTCTTGACGCTCTCGTCAGCCTCTTTCTGGAAAGACCACGTCTTGGAGTCATAACTGCGCTTCTTGTCATCATAACCGGAAAAGAGACCGCTCAATTCACCCGGCATCTTGAAGTCGCCGTTAACCAGATAGGACGCATTGGTGTAGTTCCGTACGTATTCTTCAAAATGAAGGTTGTTCTGCAGGATGTAGTTGATCATACCGCCCAAAAAGGCGATATCCGTGCCTGAGCGCAACGGCGCATACAGGTCGGCCTTGGAGGCACTGCGGGTAAAACGGGGATCCACCACAATCACCTTGGCGCCGGCATCCTTGGCCTTCAGGATCCAGCGGAAGGAAATCGGGTGGTTTTCAGCGGGATTAGCTCCCATGATCAGGATTACGTCAGCATTCTTGAAATCTATCCAGTGGTTCGTCATTGCACCGCGTCCGAACGACTCTGCCAGAGCCGCAACTGTTGCGCTGTGTCAAATGCGGGCTTGGTGTTCAATATACACCAAGCCTAACCCCCTCAGAAATTTCTGGTACAGATAACACTCTTCATTATCCATGGCGGCGCTGCCGACCGAAGCCATCCCCATGGTGCGGTTCACCACCGCTTCAATCTCTTTTTCAACCTCGACCGTACCGACCTTTTCCTTGATCTTGATCCTGGAAGTGGCCACGAACGAGGCATCACGGGTTTTCTTCACTTTTTTGGCGATCTCGTCAATCGCCCAGTCCCAGCTCACTTCCTGCCATTCCTTGGCGCCGGCCGCCCGGTACATCGGCTTGGTAACCCGCGCCTTGTTATCGCGCAACTGGTACACCGAGGAACCTTTGGGGCAGAGCGCCCCTTCGTTGATCGGATGATCGGGATCACCCTCGATGTTGATAATGTTCCCCCCCAGCGTATGCACGATCATGCCGCAGCCGACGGCACAGTACGGGCAGATGGAGGTGGTTTCCTTGGCGTAGTGGATCTGCAGTTCTTCTGCTTTCGCCTCCACCGGAGCCAGGTTCAGCCCCAAGGTTGCGGCCGCCAGGCCGGAACCGGAGAGCTTGAGAAAGTTTCTTCTTGAAACACCCATTGCGTTTCCCCTTTCGTAAAATGGTTGTTATCGTTGCCGATGCCAACCATCTCCTTTTCAAAAGGAGGGCAACGCCGTTTCCAGCGCAACCCGCAGGCCAGCTACCCTATGAACCCTATCACGTAGGCAGGCTGGCTCGGAGATGGAACTAAATGATTTGAACTATAAAAAAGTATTTACAACGACGGCGAACAGAGCGTAGAAAAACAGCGTTATTATACCCACGTCAGCCCGTGACAAGTCAACAAAAACATGCCACGTTTCGTAGCAGACACAAAAGCATCCGAGAAAGCAGAGCTTCCGGCACGTTAAAACAGAACGTCAGACCTCATAAAAAGGGAACCGCGATGAAACCAATTATCCGGAATATGTTTGAAAATCTTCCTGATGCCAGCAAGCAGGAGTGTTGCACTACTCTACTTACAGGTGCAAACCTTCGTTTTGAAAGAATTGTTTCGCTTGGCCAGAGCACTCCAGCTGGTGAATGGTATGACCAGGAACAGCATGAATGGGTGATGGTAGTTCAAGGAAGTGCCGAATTGCTCTTTGAAGGAGAAAAAGAAGCACGATCCATGAAGCAGGGGGATTTTGTGGAAATTCCTTCCCATTGCCGTCACCGGGTTGAATGGACAGACCCAGCGATTGAAACCATCTGGCTGGCGATACATTTTTGACCGCCAATACAAGCATCAAACAGACTTGTCCCCCAAACCAAAGGAGATTTCCCATGCATAAGGCAACAGGCACAATTGTAGTGCTTTCATCATTTCTGATCAGCATGAGTTGTGCGAGCATTTCTTCAGCCGATGCCGTAGACCCGGAATACGCTGCGACCCAATGCGCAAAACAAAAGGATGACATCAGAGCCTGCTGTGATGACATGCTGGAAGGTGTCAAAAACGAAGTCAAGGAATGCATCTGGATAGCCACCGAAAAACGAAAACAGATCAAGGATGCCAAAGCAACGGTAAAAAAGCGCAACAACGACAAAGCTGACGCATTTATTCCCCCCGCTCCAAAAACGAGACAGAACGCCGAAGCTTCAGACGAAGCGCCATCCCAAAAAAGCGCTCCGGATACGGGCGGCACGGAAATAACCTGGAATTTTGAGACCGGTGACCTGCGCGGGTGGGACGCCACCGGAAACGCCTTCAAATTTCAGCCGACCTATGGCGACAATCCGACTGCACGCCACAGGGGTCAGTCCTCCAGGCATCAGGGTAATTATTGGATCGGTGGCTATGAGAAACGACCTACGCCCGATCACAAGGCGGGTGAAACCCAGGGTGACGATCCCAAAGGTACGTTGACTTCAAAACCTTTCACCATACAGGGAAGTGCCATCACCTTCCTGATCGGTGGCGGCTGTGATTTGAAAACCGTACGAGTTGAACTACTGGTAGATGGAGCCGTGGTTAACAAGGCAACCGGGAAATGTCATGAAAGTATGGAACGCAAAGAGTTTGATGTTTCGCTCTACAAAGGACGGTCTGCGCAAATACGTCTTGTGGACGAGTCACGTAATGGCTGGGGCCATATCAATTTTGATGATGTGCGCTTTGAATAGCAGCTTGCATCACGCTGCAGCAATACGCGGAGATAACATTTTGAGAAGATTGACCATATTCGTGCTATTTACAATAGTTTCCGTTTCAAATCCTGTTTATGCCGCCACACCTCAAGAGGCAGCCGGCACATGTTCAATGAGAACGGGAAGCGCAAAATCGTGCTGCAGCATCATGCTTGATGATTCTGACGACATTCAACAGTGCATCCAGCAGACCCTCGACCTCCGGTACGCCAAATCGGCACAAACAGATCCCGCAGTTACCCCAACGGCAGGCACACGCCGGGTAGAGGCAACACCTGAACCCAGGAAGTCACCGTATCCCTATACCATCGGCGATCACCTTGAGCCCCATGACATGTCACATTTACCGGTCGGCAGTTGGATGAAAGATTGGCCGACCAGCATGTCTCCGGCCAGTTCCCTTGCCAAAGAGTACGGAGCAAAAACGGGCGATATCAAGCAATTTGAGAAAAAACTCCATGATATCGCATCCATCATCAAAACCGTTCCTGCTCTGAACCCTCCCCGAGGATGCGCTCCCCGGCTCTCAAGAGCAATTAGCGATGTATATGATGCAAAAGACAAATTTTCTCAACAGCAGCCGATCAGGGGGCAGTTGATTGCCGGATGTTTCAAACTGCTTGAAAAGAACGTACATAAAAACGGGGGGGATACCACAAAATGGGAAATTAATGACGAAACACGACAGTACAACATCCTCCTGAACGACCTAACGGCACTTCTCCCCGGTACGACCTGGACTGACGGACCATCCACCATTCGACCGCTGGATCAGATTTTTACGAAGCCGATACAGGTGGGTGAACTGCAGGGGTTCCCGATCTATGCCCAGCACGTAACTCCACACGGCGATCCCCAATTCATTTTCACCCTGATTTCTCGAAAGAGAGTTGAACCATTCCTTCCGGTCAGCCGTGAACACTTCATACAAGCGCTGATCAACTCTCTGGAATACGAAATCGACAGCAAATACTACAGCCACCGGGATAACCCGCCCTACGGGTTGAATAAAAAACGGGCAGCTTTCAGAAAACAGCTGGAATCGTTAAAGCCTGAAGAGAAAGATTTGCCGGCATGTTTGCAAAACAACAACCATGAGTTCTGGGGTGAAAGAAATGTACCGATCGGCACACCCGGCTGCGAACCGGTCGTCCGCCTGAACCCTGCCCTGCTCAACCTCAAGGCATCGCGCTCAGCAATTCAATTTGTTGTCATACGGGGGTTTGAAGATATTCGGGAGAAATATAACGCCATGCAACCGGATAAGCGAGATGCATGGTCTCATTTCCGCGTCACCATGGAGACCATCATCCAGACCGACTGGAGCAAGGTGTACAACATGATTGACAAACCATGAACACAAAGGATCCGACCATGCCTCATCGCACAGGTATGAACTTGAATACGGCACTGTTTTTTATGGTTGCCATTCTGTTGAACGTTTCTCAGGCAATGGCAGCAACACCACAAGAATCCGCCTCTGACTGCGCCCGGAAGAAGGGGAGCGCCAAAACCTGCTGCAGCGTAATGCTGGAGGATCAGGATGAGATCAACAACTGCATCCAGCAGACCCTTGATCTCCGGTATGCCGAATCAAGCCCGCCATCTGCACCTGACAACCCTGCAGCTCGCAACAGCACACCCAATATCCAGTCTGCCTCCAACAACAGTGACGACCAATCCGATTCTCTGGGGCTTGCCGGTTCATGGACAAGCGAATTTGGCGACACCATGCAGATTGACACGGTATCACCCTGGTTCAAGGCACGTTTCAATTTGAAAAAAGGACGGATCGTCGGTGAGATGCGCAACAGTACTCTGGACGGCTACTGGATTCAGGGGGATGAATCTTCGCGGGGACGCTGCAATGAACACCGTGACGGAAGCAATGACTGGGGACGCATCTCACTGTCATTCAGCGCTAACAGCTATTCGGGAAAATGGGGCTACTGCAATGGTAAACTGTTGTACAAACTTTCCGGCACCCGCATTTCAAAATCAGAACCATCCCTGCCCCCCAAAAGAGCCGTACCCCCATACCGGATCGGCAATGGTTTCAAGCCTCACGACCTGTCCCATCTGCCGGTCGGAAAATGGGAACCATGGTACGTGAGCATTCATGACAATTCATACAATCAAAAAGATTACGGTCTGAAAGCACAGGAAGTCAGGCGCTTTGAGAAAAAAATGTCCGACATTGCATCCCTGATTAAAAAAGCAGAGACACTTAATCCGGTCAGAGGATGCAATCCTTCAATGAGCGGTTATATCGATGGCGTTTACGATCGCAGTGATCCCTACTCAAAACAGCAACCGTTGCGCAGCAGTATCATGGTCGGCTGCTTCAAGTTATATGAAGAAAAACGGAAAAAGAATGGTAAGGAGACCACCGTCTGGGAACCTGACCGAGAGACCGATTATTACCATGTTACCGTGAACCATCTCCCGGAGATATATGTTGGCAGCATGCAGACTTTGACCGATGGTCCCTCCTCTATTCGCCCCTTTGATCAGTATTTCACAGAACCGCTGCAGGTTGGCGAGTTTCAGGGATTCCCGATTTATGCCACACTACATCCCAACGGGGAATTGACGCGGCAGTTTGTATTGATAGCCCGTAAAGGAGTTAAACCGTTTCTGCCGGTAAACCGGGAACATGCTACAAAAGCGTTGTTCAAGAGGATCGATAACACCATCACAAGCCGCCAACGCGGTGTGCCGGCCAAGGGTGAACTTGAAAAAAGGGAGCGCATGAAACAGCAGCTTGCCGCTTTAACGCCACAAGAGAAGCTGGAACAGGCCTGTTATCTGTATAAACATTCTGATCCAGGTTGGGGAACTGGCGAATTTGAAGGGGCGGTAGCGATGGGAACAAAGGGATGCGAACCAATTGTCAGATTAAATCCTGAACTTTTTGATCCCAAAGTTTCCCGCAGTGCAATCCAGTTGCTGATTATTTCAAGGTTTAAGGATATGCAGGAGAAGTATGGCGCTCTTAAACCGGAACGACGTGACGTGCTCTCAGAATACCGCGTTACGTTGGATACCATGATCCAGACCGATTGGAACGAGGTCTACCAGATGATTGACAAACCATGAGCAGACAGGGGGCAAACCAGGTTGATGTAGTTCTGGACGGTTAATACCATCATGGGGTTGACACCCCATGCTCTAGTATGTCGCCCCTGCGGGGCTTGCATTTATTCTTTATGGGTCTATTACCCGTGGTTGACACCATCATGGGGTTGACACCCCATGCTCTAGTATGTCACCCCTGCGGGGCTGGCACTTATTCTTTGTGGGTCTATTACCCGTGGTGCAAACCACGGGTAGACGGGCGAGCCCGCCACCAGCCCCAAAGGGGCGGCAGAATGCAGCGCGGGCCGTGAGCCCCGCGCTTGCGGGGAACATTTCCGCGCCCCCACGTAGTCAATCAGTTTTTTCGGTTCATCCCCGCGTTTGCGGGGAACATTCACGACACTCAACGCACCGCTTGAAGGTGCTCGGTTCATCCCCGCGCTTGCGGGGAACATTATTGACTACCACGGGTGGAACAACCCAGACGCGGTTCATCCCCGCGCTTGCGGGGAACATGCAAACCCAGGGCGGCCATCCATGTCGGTATACGGTTCATCCCCGCGCTTGCGGGGAACATGAGGTACTGACCCGATTTGGACCGATCTAACGCGGTTCATCCCCGCGCTTGCGGGGAACATTTCGGTCAGCCGCTCGATTGTTTCGATGTCTTCGGTTCATCCCCGCGCTTGCGGGGAACATTCAATTGTTAATGCTCCGTCCATGCTTCACCTCGGTTCATCCCCGCGCTTGCGGGGAACATGGTGGTCGATATGTGGCAACGGGATCTTGCATCGGTTCATCCCCGCGCTTGCGGGGAACATATCCGCCCAGGTCAGCAGAGAGTGTTTCAATTGGGTTCATCCCCGCGCTTGCGGGGAACATCGGGCAACCGATACAGCCAAGCCGCTTGAAACCGGTTCATCCCCGCGCTTGCGGGGAACATAGCGCGTTCACTGTGTTCTCTGCGGGTGGGAACGGTTCATCCCCGCGCTTGCGGGGAACATAGTGGACCACGATATCCGTACAGAATTAATGTCGGTTCATCCCCGCGCTTGCGGGGAACATCTGGATGCAGAGGTTGAGCAGCAGCCCGGAATCGGTTCATCCCCGCGCTTGCGGGGAACATCCCACACGGTAACAGCGGGAAAGACAATAACCCGGTTCATCCCCGCGCTTGCGGGGAACATCAGGTGTGGCGTAGCAGGTGATGATCGATGCTCGGTTCATCCCCGCGCTTGCGGGGAACATTCGGATGGCAAACCACAGTCGGGCATCGCGGGCGGTTCATCCCCGCGCTTGCGGGGAACATCGTTATGCAGCACGTCGCCGCTTCAGTTTTGCCGGTTCATCCCCGCGCTTGCGGGGAACATGACATAATTTGTCAAAGCATCCTGGATGGCGCCGGTTCATCCCCGCGCTTGCGGGGAACATTCGCACTCTTCGATACGGCGGATGAATTTGACCGGTTCATCCCCGCGCTTGCGGGGAACATGGTATCAAAGGTGGCACGGACGTCGGGCGTCACGGTTCATCCCCGCGCTTGCGGGGAACATACTTCTTCTACTTCTCTGAAATTATTCAGCAAAACAAACATTAAAAATCCTACCGTTTTTTCGGCATCAAAACGGGTACTCCTCCTCAACGACCGTCCCTTCCGGCGGCATGAACGATACCAGCTTTATCCCATCCATCTCAACCGGAATCCGACGATTCGCCCCCAACGTCAAAAAATCAAAACCGGATTCATTGTTGGAAGTCCAGGCCATGACGGCATTACCCTCATCAATCCCCTCCTCCAGGTTCTCCCAGATCATCTCCCGCACCCGGCGCGACACATCCCCCACATACACCCCGGCCCGAACCTCAACCAGCCAAAGTCCTAACCTTCCCCGCAGACGTGGAGGAACATTTTCAGTTACAATTACGATCATTTCAACTCCGTTGAAATCAAGTTTTATGAGTTTACTGAGTTACATGAGTTTATTGAGTTGGATCATTACAGCCATTCTTTCGCAGATAGTTGATTAATCCAAGGGTCATTTTCGAAGTTTCTTCCGCCAGTCCATAGAGTTCATTAAATTTTCGATTCAACAAGATACTCCTGATCCATTGCGACATAAAGTGCAGCCTGCACTTCCGCAACAGAGCCATGGGCAATCACAAGAAATTGACAAAACTCACGTCTTGTTTTTCTGGCAAACCCCTCTGCAATATTAAGCATGATCGAAACCGCTGCCCGTCGGATCTGATCGCGCAAACCAAAGTCCCTGGCGAAATTTCCGGATTTCGTCACAGAGTAAATATCCTTGACCAACACCCGCGCCTTCTGCCACGCCTGAATATCCTCAAATCGTTCAATTCTAGCCATCACACCCCCAACTCATGTAACTCATGTAACTCACAAACTTATTTTATTTGGAATTGCCATCTCCACCGCCTCTGCATGCGCCTTGGGACGCTCCATCTCCCCCGCCGCCAATACTTCTTCAATGGTCGGAATAATCCTGTCCAGCAGCTTGCTCTGGCGGAAGGCATCACGGCAGGCCAGCCGCACCTCCCGTTCCGGGTTATGCGGCTGCTTGGCGGCAATGCGGAAAGCGACCGGCACCACCGTATCGAACTTGAAAATATCGGCCACATCATAGACAAACGACTGCGGCTTGCCGGTGTGGATGAACCCGACCGCCGGGGCATAACCGGCCGCCAGGATGGCCGCTTCGCAGATACCATAGATACAGGCGGTGGCCGATGAGAGACAGCGATTGGGGAGATCGCCGCTCTCCCATTCCGTATAGTCGTAATTACGATGTTTCCAGACCACACCATACTGCCGCGCCAGCAGTTCATAGGTTTTGCGCACCCGCACCCCCTCGATGCCGCGTAACTGTTCCACACTGCGCCGCTCCGGCGGTTCCTCCTTGAAACGGAGGGCGTACATCTTGCGCACCACCTTGAGCCGCGCCGTATCATCCAGCGCCAGCTTGGCCTGGTAGAGCAGCCGGTCGGAACGCGCCCCACCCGGCTGACCGGCGGCATACAAGCGCACCCCGGCCTCGCCGATCCAGACCAGCAGACACCCGACCCGTGCCGCCAGCACCACCGCATTATGGGAGACCCGCGTCCCCGGTTCCAGCATCAGGCAGGCCACCGTACCGATCGGGATATGGGTGCGCACACCGGTTTTATCGACCACCACAAACGAGCCGTCGATCACATCAAGATTTCCTTTTTCGATATAGATCACCGAGATACGATCCTTGATCGGGAGTGGTTTCAAGGGGGGAAGAATGGGAATGGTCATGATTTTTGCCTTTCACAACATGGGGTGATGTAATTCACGGGGTGGACAATAATTATTCCAGCCCCAAGGGGGCGACAGAATGCAGCGCGGGCCGTGAGCCCCGCGCTGTGGCCTCGTATTTGGGTTTATCACCCGTGGTTGCAGGCTTCTCACCCCCACACATACCGTTCATCGTATTCGATGCCGTTTTTCTTCAAAAAATCGACATATTCTTCCTGAAACGGCTTGAACCGGTGATGTTCGTGTTGTGTGCCAATATAGTTTCGTACTGTTGGCAGCTGAGATTCGCTGACGGTGAACGCACCGTATCCCGTTTGCCAGGCAAACACCCCGTCTATACGACGATTATCGTTAATCCATTTGGACGAGTTGCTCTTGACGATCCGCACAAAATCCGCCACGGCATCAACCGGCTTGATCTTCACCAGCATATGCAAATGGCACGGCATACCACCGATGGCCAGCAGCATGGTTCCCTTGTTACGAGCAATCCCGCTGATATAGGGGTAAAGATCACCCGCCAGTTCCCCGGAGATCAACGGTTCCCGGTTTTTTGTGCTGAATACGATGTGATACAAAAGGTTTGTCAGAGATGAGGACATAATCTGTTTCCTCCTGTTACCCGTGATTGACACAATCATGGGGTTGACACCCCATGCTCCATCATACCGCCCTATTACCCGTGGTTGACACCACGGGCTCCATCATTTCGCCCTTTCAGGGCAATACACATTGAACCCCAACGGGGTGAGATATTACAGCCCGTGGTGCCAACCACGGGTGGCCAGGCGAACCCATCCCCCAGCCCCAAAGGGGCGACAGAATGCAGCGCGGGCCGTGAGTCCCGCGTGATGACCAGGCCAAGCCAATATTCTCCACAGATGAAACCGCCCCAAAAAAAACAGGGCATTTTTGAAGCACTCTTGTTGTTTTTCAAATAGTTACACTAAAATTCCGGACGTCCGGAATTTGGGGGTAGTTTGCATGTCTCAGGTTTCGATTCACACCCGCGCCAACGATAAAAGACCGCAACCAAAGGCCTTGGCCGGGCCGATGCCGCAAGAGAATGTTTCTTGAAACAACACCGGATCAACCACTTCAAGCGCCCCTTCAAATCGTGCAATTTTGAGACTCATACGATGTTTTTTATCTTCACTTCCCTTGGTTCCAGTCACATAGCCTTCATCAACAACCGACAGAGAACCAAAACGTACACCGATTTTTTCTTCCTTCTTGCCAAGCCACTCAAGCAGCGATTCATCACGAATCAGCCCATGTCGCTTGCCATCCCTTGTGACAACCGGATTGGCTCGCAGACGAAAACTATAGCCATCACCAGTTTTGAAAGCGGTTGTAAACTCTTTGACTTTCGCTGATACCACACCACGGTTTGCATCAGCAAAGCAGCTCCAGTCTGGTGTTTGTAGACTTTGCACCAGCACGGTCATCTGCCCATTTCGCTCCTCCGGCTCAACCCGGTAGAGCACCCTGTCCGTGGACGAATACGCTGCAAAGCCCTTCATTACCAACTGATGCAGCCGGTAGACATCGGCCAGGGCTCTCATTGCCCCCCTATCCATGCATTTAAGATTCAACTGCGAAAGGAACATCGTATTCCTCCTTTGGCGCCGGAAACACACTGATATCTTCGTAGCTGGTAGCCACGTAGCGCTGCCCAAACTCACGCCGTCCGAGTGCAAAGCTTTTCGGCTGATCGTTACGTACTTCGTGCGTAACTTCCTCGGTTTCGTAGACCAGACGAATCTTTACATTATTTCCCCTGTTATGTGCACTGAGGAGTTGAAGCGGGTATGCGGAAAATGCCGCCTGCAATGAAACATCGGATAAAAGTCCGTCCCGGAGATAGAACGGCCTGGATGGGACATACGATTTTCGCCCCAAAAACATCGGCCAAACGGGATTCTCTAAGGCTGCATAGAGCTTTTCCAGCAATTCCATCGCCCCTTCCAGGCCAACCAAAAAGGCTGCATCGGCAAGATAATAGCGGTTGGAAAGAAGATTTTGGGGTGTGCCGCCGCTGGCTACTGCCACATCCTGTGCGGTCTGAAAATCCTTTTCCAGCTTTCCTTCACGGTCAACCCGAACCGCCATTTTCAGCGCGGCCAGATCGTCCACTGGCTCGCTCCGGTCACGCCCCAGAGCGGCGCACAACATGCCGAGTACGCCGCTCTTGCTCGGTTCCCGCTCGGTGTCCCGTTCCTGAAAACGGCTGCGTGTTCCCCACGACTGCATGGGGCCAACGCAAGGTATGAGCAGTACGCCGTTCATGCTGTTGCCCCCTTGTTCAGGCTTCCACCAACCTTTTCAAGCAACTGTTCCAAACTTCCTGTATTCTCCGCATACAGGCTGAACTGAGCATCACAAACAATAGACGCCTCCCCATACACCGACTTCAAACGGGTCAGATAGTCTTCAAGTTTGACAATTGAAGCCTCTTCCAGAGAACCATTTTCACGGCTGGCATAAACCGGTTTTTGGAAGGCATTGGCCAATGACCAGGGAAAACCGTCTTTGCGTACCAGCACCCGCACATAACCGGGAGGATTCTGGGCTGCCATGCTGTTTTGTTTACCAGTGGGAACCGCTTTTACCGAGGCGTCGATGTAACCTTTTACGGTGGCAGCCAAAAGATCGCTGTTGAAGCCCAGGTTTTCATTCAGCTTGTTCAGGTCAATGGCAGAATAACGATAGAAACAGGAGCTGTTAAACTCCACCACTCCGATCATGTCGGAGCCGGAATCTTCGCCCGGTTGGAGGTCGTCAATAGCGGTGAAATAATCCATCTCCATTTCCACCTTGTGGGTAGACAAGGCATGGGCCACCTGACAGGCGGCATCCACGTTCATGTTCTTGTTGTCTGCCACCATGCGGCCAAACAGAGCAATGTCGGCGGCATAACTGCGTGCATCCTTGCGGGACTTGGCAACTACTGATTTCAAGGCGTCCTGCGCTTGCTTGAGTGCTTCAGGTGGTGCATCCTTTTTCTTTTTCTCCTTGCCGATTTCCAGAGCAACCAGTCCATCCCAGGCTGACAGGGCGATGTCGGCCAGCTCCTTTACTTCGCCTTCGCCAAGATAGAGCAGATACTCGGTTTTCTCCGCCTCACCCAACTTGAACCCAAGCAGGTCAATGATGGCTATGGCCGCCTTCTCTGCCTCTTCAGCCGCTTTGCCATGTGTTACCGTAAGCAGTTCAACCAGCCTTGCTTTAAGACGTTTGGTTCTGACGCCGACTTCGCCGCCACCTGATTTTACGGTATCGGCAAAGGCAGAATGACGGCGTACTGAGCGCTTGATGCACTGGCTGGAGATCCGGGCGCGGCGGTAGCCACCGAATTCGCAATCCTTGGGAGTGTTGGAGTCATCCCGGTTGAGGTTGGAAGGGGCAAAGTTCTGGATAATGTGAAGTTCGACAATCATTGTACTTCTCCTTTCGATTCGATTTCGTTGTTGGTTTGTTCTTTTTCGTACCCCCAAAAGTCGCGCGCCCAGCGTAGCTGAACGTATCGGTCCGGGTGATCCCAGCCTTTTACGTCATAAAAAAGCTGATGAAAATCTATTGAAACGCCTTTGCTTTTTGCCAATGATACGGCTTGGCGAAGATGTCCATCCAGATCATCGGCATCAACGGAGAGTAACTGTTCAAAGCGCTTTTCCACACTGGCGCTGTTTTCCGCCATGGCTCTGAACACCTTGCCCATGCTAACGCCGCGTGTCGGCTTGGGATGCAGGGCAAAGAGTGACGCAATCAGGAAAAATTGCTCTGCGCCATACTTCTTTTCCGGATCTAAAAACGGCACCACATAGCGATACATCTCTGCAGTACCCCCTTTCTTGCCAAGTCCCCTGCGAAGCTTGGCCAATGCTGCCCGATTATTGTCGAAGGCAAGTTTTTCAAGCGATTTTACAAATGGGCTTTCATAATTTTCCTTCATTGTTTCCACCTCCCTGTTTGGCGTTAAGTGATGCAAGTTTTCGGTTCAATTCGTCAACGGCTGCCGCCCATCCCTTGAGTGTGGCGGTGGAATCGGCGTAACGCTGTCTGACGCAGGATTTCAGGGCATCATGTGCGACAGTGGTAATGTTGCCGTACCATGCCAAAAGGGACGGTTCGCCTGAATCTATTGCTGCGATGAATGTGTTGAAATAACACTCCAGACGATCCCAGTAAAAACGCAGGGCTCCCGTTGCCGCTGCCTTCTCGTTCACATCCTTGGAATTTGGAGGCAACGCATGGCGCATGAATGTTTTCACGGCGCCATCCAGAATACGCACAACGTTTTCTGCCCGATCCATCCCGGAAATCAGGGTATTCACCGTTTCATTACTCTCCAGTAAAGCAAACGACACGGGGAGTGATTCCGCCCGCCAAGCAAGGGGATTGGCCTTGTCATTGGCCAAGGCAATGGCCATGCAATGATATCGTGACGTAAAAGGCACTTCACGATGCAGTGAAACCGCCTGACGAAACGCCGCCGGTCGTTCATCAACGCCACTCTGATCAAAGGCGAACAGCGACGTGCTGTCGCGCCAGACAAGCCGGTCAGGGTTGAGTTGCGGACAGTACCACTCACCGGTTTTGTTGTTCTTTTTGCGCATGAAAGCCGGATTAGCAACCTCCGGAAACGCCTCACCTTGGGCAATATGAAGTTTTGAGACTGTTATAATGTCGCCGCTTTGCTCCGGCAGTAGCCGGATATGACGACACTTACAGGTGAGAAAATCCAGATAACCTTTCGGGGTAATCGCCCTGTCCACACCTGTATCATCACGCTCCCAGACTGGTTTGTCGTTATCCCCCCGGATCGTGTGCGACTCTGGAAGCAGGAGATTGAGCATAAGCGTTTCAAACAGGGATGCCCCCGTAAGGCCAATGAAGATGCCGCTGACCATGGCCGCATTCAGGTAGCTTTGCTGGAAACCAAAATGATTGGTGCTTTTTTTGTTGAGTCCACCAAGGGCAAACATCTGGGTTGTCAACAAAGCATGGGCCGCCTGGGCAGGTGTCAGCGCCAGCGGTGTGTCATCCGTGGTATGGTCAAAGATGGTCTTGTTATTGCCGCTGGCTCGCTCATGCATGATGACCGCTGCCGAGACCGGGGCTTCTTTGCCGTTAGCATCAAGGATTGAAAGGCCCGCCGTCTGGTAAAACGGGTGCGTCTCCGAAAACAGGTCAAACCGGTCATGAACACGCACTAGATAGGCGCTGACTTGCTCTTCGGAAAAACGCCCGGCGGAATAGAGGCTGCCCCAGTCCCGCGCCTTGCGTGGACCATCGACAATGCGATGCACCATGGCAAGCAACACCCGTAACAGTGCCGCGACGAAAAGCGGGTTGGGAGACTCTATTCCCCGCAATTCATGGGCTGACAGCAGGAGTTCTCCCAGCCCAACGTTCCGGGATCCGTCACGGCTGGTACAGGTAATCCATGGTTCATCAATCAGGTTGTAAGAAAAATCGCTCATTCATCCCCCCCTTGTTTCGTAAAATTGAAAGGCCTCTGATTCTGTCATACGCCAAGGTCAACTCACCTTCTCGGGCGATTCCGTTGGTAAAGAAAACCGGATAACAATAACGGAGCAACGGCGCTTCATTCCACTCAACAGAAAGGGCAATATCTGCAAAATGCTTTACAATCCTGACGTTATCAGTGGAAATACTTTTCATATACAGCCGCCGTTCTGCTTCCCTGCTTGGGATGAAAATATCATCACCTTGTTCCAGAATAACCAGCGTGACACGTTGTCGTCCGATACGGGTTGCAGGCATGGCCTCATCATCGCTGCTATTCTGTAAACCTCCCAGGTAATCCGGGTCGTCACCTTTTTCATGAACGGTCATAATGGCTGCCGTCTGTGCATGAAATTTGCTGGCATACTCGGTTCCGGCCCGTTCTTCCGTTTGTTTCTCCAGCCATTGTTCACGGTTACCTTCAAGACCCTCCATATCCTCTCCGCCATAGACGGTCTCAATCACCTCTGAAACACTGCCGGGGATATCGAGTACAAGGGGAATGTATTCTCCGTCTTTAGTGAACAGCATGCCGCTTCGGTAGAGGAGATCAGGGAAATAGATCAGACCGCTCCAGCCAAAATCGGGCCTGTCACTACCGAGATCGGGGAGGTATACATTAAGCTGTCGAACTTGGAGAATTGGTGGACGTGTATTCTTGTGGCGATGCAGACGCCCAGCCCGTTGCAGCAACAGGTCAAACGGTGCAAGTTCTGAAAGCATGCCGTCAAAGCAGACATCGAGGCTTTCCTGTAAAACCGGGCTGGCCACCACAACCCCGCGTCGTGGGCGCTTGCCGTTTTTTCCGTACTTACTGACGATCTCTGCTTCAATTTCCAGTCGACGTTCAAGGGTAAAGCGGGAATGGAACAGGATCAGCTCTTCCTCGGGAAGCCGATCTTTCAGCAGGTCATATAATTCCTGTGCCTCGGTGACAGTATTCACAATACAGGCTACACACCCTTCATCAGCCACAATTTCCATGACCTTGTCGGCCATCATGGTAATCTTTGCCGACTTTTCCACCACTACCGGCACGATTTCAAGTGTGCTTGGCGCCATCACAACCGGCTCATATACCGGCGCTCCTTGGAGATCCACGCCAAATACGCAGGGATAGGTGAGCCCTTTCGGTAGCTGTACATCCGGGCGGAAAGCGTCTACCAGCTTCTTGCGCTTGTTCGCCGGAAGGGTTGCGGATAGCAGCACAATCGACGAACCACAACGGGAGGCCCAGCCAATCAGGTTGTAAATCTCCTCAGACATATAGGCGTCGTAAGCATGAACCTCGTCCAGGATGATCATCTTGCCGCCCAGTCCGAAAAGGCGGACAAAGAAATGGCGCACCCGCAGGATTGACATCAAGGCCTGATCAATCGTGCCGGTGCCATAAGCCGCCAGCAGCCCCCGTTTTCTCTGGGTAAACCAGGACGAGGCGATGACGCTATCACCCGGTTCATCACCGGATTTGATCTTGAGCTTGTCGTACTCAGGATGCATTCCGGCATTAGCATGGAGTAAATGCAACTCCACCGTCTTTTCATTGTGGAGCCGTGCCAGGAACTTCCGCATCCGGTCGAACATGGCGTTTCCGGTGGCCTGTGTCGGCAGGGCACAATACATGCCGCGCAGTCCATCCCGCACAGCAAGACGGGCATAGGCCGCTTGGGCAGCCTCGGTCTTGCCGCTCCCCATGGGTGTTTCCACGACCACCAACATTGGATGAGTCAGTTTTGATAGGACATCAAGCGTTGCCTGTTGGCAGGCATTTGGGGTGTTAAAATTGAAGAGTTCAAAAAATGTTTTTTCAGCATCAACGGTTGTTCCCATGGAAAGCCGTCCAAGCAGTTTTCGCGCGATTTCGGTGCGTTCCAGAACGTATGCGTCGATGTCTATCGGAGCGGCATTCAGATAAGGAAACGTATTTTCGTCTGATGCGATCCAGTCGGCAACCGAGATAAGTCCGGCAAGGAGAAAAAGTTCCGGGACGCTTTCCAGACGCAGGGATTCAAGAGTAGAAACTCCGAAAATCAGGGCAAGCAGAGCTACCGCTTCTTCCCTGGCATCCTGCCAAAGCCGGTCACCCGCCTGCACATCCCGGCATTCCTCAAAGACACCATGATGGGCGGCCAGAATACGCGCCAACGCATCCGTGGCATAACCATCGCAGTGATATTTCTCCTCCAGTAGCTTGGTCAACGCATCAAGCACAATCCGGCCATGTTTTGTTTCCGCTCCTGGTGGAAACAGAAAACCCCGTGCCTTCAGTCGAATGCAAAGGTCGTCACGCTTCGCCGCGAACCCTGGTCCTATTTTACCGATGTCATGGAGAGAGGCAGCAAAGGCTAACACGTTGAGCGCTTTTATTTCATCCGGGTCAAAAAGCGAGGTCAATCTCTGTCTAAAAGCGAGGGGCTGTAAAGCAAGAATTTCTCGCGCCATGATGCCGGTATCGAGCATATGACATACGGCAGGATGCCAGCCAGGCCCATTCCTTTCGGCCTTGCCCCAGAAATCAAAAATTGCGTCCGTCATTTTTGCCTCCATAATCCGGCTTTTTTTCATCCCCCCCCCCCTACCACGCCACCATGACATAACACGTCGCAATCAACATAACAATATGTAATTATTATATTAATTAAGCACCAAAATGCTCCGCAAACGCGCCCCTATAAAGCAGATTTGATGCCAAAAGACGACAAAAAGACAACTAGACGCGATCATCACCCATGACAAGCAGGAGCGCAGCCCGACAACACCGCTAACCTGCTGATTTCAAAGACTATATCAAAAAAGTGACAAACTGACCCGCGTGCATTTTTCAACTAAAATCAGGGAATGTGGGGATCCATGGGGGATAACGAAGAGGAAAGATTCTTGCCACATGCAAAGTAACTTTACACACGACAATCTGAGGCTGATGGGGCGCCCGACAGAGGCGCCCCGGTGAATTGTGTCAAATTGAATGCGGATTGAAATTAGCAGGAGATGCAAAAAGGAAGTACGGCTGGAAAGGAACTACGCAAGAATTGTTTCAGCTAAGCACCGCTTAGCTATTGAGCGCCAGCCAGATCCGGGCGGTCATGCGGGCGTCGTCCAACGCCCGATGGCGCTGCGTTCCCTGGGGGATTGCTCCGAACAGGTGGTCATAGACCGTGTCAAGTTTGTGATTTGACAACAGCGGCAGCGTCCGGCGCGCCAGACGAACCGTGCAGTGCCATAGATTGGGCAGGGGGACACCGATCAAAGCAAGTTCATTCCTGATAAAAGCCGAGTCGAAGGGGGCGTTGTGGGCGACCAGCGCTGCATCCCCCACAAATTCCCGGAAACTCCCCCACACATCTTCCGGTTGCGGTTGCCCGGCCAGCATGCGGGGAGAGATGCCATGGACCCGGAAAGCGCCAGGCGCAATGTCGGCTCCCGTGTCAATCAGGGTGGTCATTTCTCCGGTGATCTCCCCGTGTTCAATTACCACCGCGCCAAGTTCAATCACCCGGCCACCGGACTTGACCGATAATCCAGTGGTTTCCGTATCAACTACTATGATGCGCATAGACTCTATCCCTTCCCGGCCCGGCTGCCATCATCGGAGCCGCGACCGGCAAGGTTGTATCACGCAACGCCCGTGCAACGCCACCCAAAACAGACCAAACCATTTTAACCCAATAACGGCAGTCTAACCACAGAGGTCACAGAGATTCACCGAGAATACAAACAGTCATGTAATAACACCACATCTCATACAAGTGAAACATATCAGGCACTTAACTATTTAACTTGACTCTGTCTTTCTCTGTGCACTCTGTGGTAAATGCTTTTTCCAGGCCCAGACTCAAGATTGCCCGGATTTTGAGTTTGATATCGCAACTCGTACCCTCCGTCGCCGCCAGGCAGCGCGCAGGGTAAAGAAACATCCGGCGGCCAACATGACCCAGATGGTGATGGTTACCGCTAGTTCGGTGGTGAGCATGTTGCCTACCCCCTGGCCGGCAGCGCAAAATCGGCGCCAGCGTATTGCACCGCCGCCACATCATTGGCCCGTGGCGGTGAGACGCCGTGTACGCCGCCGCAGGTGGGACAGCTGGAGACAAAGGTGGCCAAGGAAAACGGTTGGCCGCACCCCTGGCAGGAGATACTCAACGCTCCATTGGGTAGTGGCGACCCGGCCACTGCTCCGCCATGGGCTGCCAGCACGAATTCAACCAACGCCCTGCCGTTGGCATACGGCCCCGCCCCCGGCGTTTTTGATGATCCACAATCACACATGGTTACAATCCTCCCTATCTGTTTTGATGGTAAAAATGTTCGTACCTTATCCGGCTCTACCAGATCATGACGCTGTTTTTCCGGTCAGCGCCTGCATTGCGCCTGGAATCGTTTCGGGGGGAATCCTGGCCTGCTGCAGCAATAACCCCCAGCTTTTTGCCCCCTGCTTCGCTTCCCGGTAGATCTGCAGCGCCGGCTGCCGCGTCCGCGTGGCGATCAGGAGTGCCAGGATCAGCTCCTGGTTGTTCGCCCCCCCACTCCGGAGTGCTGCCACTTCCGGCTCAGCCAGCAGATGTCGGCGGATCAGCAGCGTCTCCACCACCCCCGCGGCCACGGTTGACGTGGAAGCATTGCTTTTTACCAGTCCGGCCAGGCGTCCCCCCAGCTGTTTATCGCTGATCCGCGCAGCAGCCATGATCTGCGGCCAACTTTGATTTTCCTGCCGTGCCTGTAACACTCCCTCGGGGGTAACGTTCACCCCCTGGGAGGCAATCCAGTAGGCGACCCACAGTTCATCGGAAGAATTCCCCATCTGTTTCTTGATCACGATCCGCTTCTTCTCAACCCCGAAAGCTGCGGCAAAAAAAGAGTTTTGGGCGGTGGCCAGAAAATACGGGTCAGCCTTGAAGGGAGCATCGGGGGTGTAGCTGCGATCCTGAAAGCAGTGACAGGTGATGGCAGGGATGGCAAAGGCGTGCTGCGGGAACAGGTAGCAGACGCCAAACAGCAGAGCAATAACCAGATGCATGGGGAACCTTTCCAGAGCTAATATCTTGGTTCAGGCTACACCGGTAATGACAACAGGTATTTGATCGGGGTCAAGAAACGGGAAAGAAATGATGGTAGCAACATGATTAACCACAGAGGTCGCAGAGGAGACGGGAGGAAAAGCAAAAGCATGTTGATGTGCTGTTTGTATCCTCGTTGTTCCCCTCTGTCCCCTCTGTGGTAATGTTTTTGGTTGTAACTAAAAGGAGGGAATACTGAAAAATACAGTTCGTGCTTATAACCGGAACTGCCCGACCAGCTGTTTCAACTCTTCCGCCTGACGGGAAACATCATTGGCGGCAATCGCCGTTTCACCAAGCGCATGGTTGTTCTGTTGCGCCAGGTCATTCAGGTTGAGCACATTGCTGCTGATCTCGCGGGTGGTGGCGGTCTGTTCTTCAGCAGCCGTGGCAATCTGGCTGATCTGTTCGGTGACATCGTTGATAATATCCTGGATTTCCTGCAAGGAACGCCCCGAATCGGCGGCATGCATGGTTCCCTGTTCAACCTGGCTGACACTCCGTTCCATGGAGGTAACCGCATCGCCGGTTTCCTTCTGGATCGACTTGATCATGGCGCCGATCTCCTTGGTGGCACGGCTGGTACGCTCCGCCAGCGCCCGCACCTCGTCGGCCACCACGGCAAAACCACGCCCCTGTTCGCCGGCCCGGGCCGCTTCGATGGCGGCATTCAAGGCGAGCAGGTTGGTCTGGTCGGCGATATCCTCGATGGTGCCGATAATCGCGCCGATCTGCTCCGAACGGGTTCCCAGGGTATCGACCGTTGCCGCGGCATTTTTGACCTGCAGCGCAATGCTGTTCATCAGCTCGATGCTCTGCCCGACCACCCGGCTCCCCTGGGTCGCTCTCTGGCTCGCTTCGCCGGCATTGGTGGCGGCATGGTGGCAGTTATTGGCAATATCACCGGACGTGGCCGACATTTCCTCCCCGGCTGTTGCCAGGGTGGTGGATTGGAATGAAAGCTGGGCAATGCTTTCGCTCATCTCGTGGGAGGTCTGTTGCAGCTCCAGGGCCGAGGAGGCGAGCTGCAATGAACTTCCCGCCACCTGGCTGATGATGCCGTGCAACTTATTGACAAAGGTGTTGAACCACTGGCTTAATTCTCCGATTTCATTGTCGGCCAGAACCGGCAGGCGCCTGGTCAGGTCGCCATGCCCCTGGGCAATATCCTGGATGGTGTCCACCACCGCCTTGATCGGCCGGGTGATGGTGCGGGATACCACCCATGCCAGCAGAATACTCAACAGCAGGATCAGCATCAAGGCCGCGGCAATGCCGAACTGGATCTGGTGTACATGGGCCGTGACATCATCCACATAGATACCGGTGCCGACTACCCACCCCCACGGCTGGTACAGTTCCACGTATGAGATCTTGGGCACCGGCGCGCTGTTCCCCGGCTTGGCCCAGGCATAGGGGACAAACCCTTTTCCCTGATCACGGCAGAGCTTGACCATCTCCACAAACAGCGCCTTGCCATTGGGATCCTTGGTATCGCTCAGATCCTTGCCATTCAGCTCCGGTTTGAACGGATGCATGACCATCTTCGGCCCCAGATCATTGATCCAGAGATAATTGGAACCATCGTAGCGGATGGCGGCGATCCGTTCGACAGCCTGCTTCTGCGCCTCTTCACGGGTCATGATTCCGGCATCGACCTGTTTCTGATACGAACCGAGGATACTGGTCGCTTCCTGTACCAGGGCGCTGACGGTGGCTTGTTTCTCATTCATGATCAGGCTACGGATAAACGGCACCAGCACCAGCATGGCGGTCACCACCAGCACCAGCCAGGTCAGCACCGACAGACTCATGATCTTTGCAAAAATGCCCCAATCCCGATAACGCACCAGTTTCATACTCCACTCCTCAATCAATAGTTTGCCACTCGGCTGGCAGATCCGGAATAGAGTAGCAAAACCGTTGCCACTGCAGGGCGTTTGTTTTTTATACGGTAGTACAGGAAGTTAGATACGGATCGGCATGCATGGGGGGTGCGCCACAAGTTGCAGCAACGGAAAGACAAAGGCTTGCAATGGCAGTAGGGACGGGGATCTACGGGAGTGCGCCAAAAGAGACACGGGCAACGTTTGTCGCAGGGGTGCGAGCTCAGCGGTTCAAGCGTTTGTTGAGCGCCTGACGGGTAATGCCGAGGTAACGGGCAGCCACCCCCTGATTATTGCCGGACAAACGGAGCGCCTGGGCGATCAGCAACTCTTCGGCCTGTTTGAGGGTCGGTAGACTTCCATCGGGAAGCTGCAGCAGCTCCCCCTCCCCTGCCGGCGGAACCGGGGGTACAGTGATGGCAGCCGGACCAAGCGCGGCCAGAAAGCTCTCCATGGAGAGCATGCCGCTGCTGTGGCAGGCGACCGCATCACGCACCAGACCTTGCAACTCACGGATATTGCCGGGAAAGCGGGCGGTCTCCAGATACGATATCAACTGTGGCGGATAGGGTGGCGGAGCTTTATGCATTTCTGCGGCCGCCTGACTGATCAGGTGGGGGAGGAGCAACGGCAGATCTTCGCGACGTTCACGCAACGGGGGAAGTACGACCTGATGGGTACAGAGGCGGTAATAGAGGTCGGCCCGGAATGTTCCGGCCGCCATCAGGGAAGGCAGGTCGCGATGGGTTGCAGCCACGATCCGCACATCGGCACGGCGTGGCGTATCGGAGCCAACCGGAAAATACTCACCTTCCTGCAGCAGGCGCAGTAACTTAACCTGGGAGGGAGGGGAGAGATCACCGATTTCATCCAGAAACAGGGTGCCGCCGCCAGCCTGCGCCACCATCCCCCGGCGTTTATCCAACGCTCCGGTAAAGGCGCCCCGTAAATGGCCGAACAGGGTGTCGCACAGCATCTGGTCATCCACCCCGGCCAGGTTGAGCGCCACGAACTCCCCTTTTCTACCACTGGCGGCATGGACTGCCCGGGCGGCCAGTTCCTTGCCGGTACCGGTTTCACCGCAGATCAGTACCGGCTGGCAGCTTTTGGCAACCGCCGATAAATAGCGAAAGATCCGGCGCATACGTTCCGAACAGCTGACCATCACATCGAACGAACGATCTTCCGCTTCGGCGCCGAGTACCTGTTCACGCAGCGCCTCGATCTGGCCGAGGCACTCCTGCGCTTCCTGCGCCCGGCGGACGCTGGCGATCAGCCGGTTCTTTTCTACCGGTTTGGTGCAGTAGTCGAGCGCCCCCCCCCTGATACAGGCCACCGCCATCTCGATTTCATTTGCTGCCGTAACG
>DAINBV010000070.1:0-25762 GCA_036732725.1 Geobacteraceae bacterium
TTTTGGACGCCGATTAGAGCCAAAGGTGGGTCATTATTGCACGCCGATTCACATAACAAAGACTGAGACATTGGACTTTTACACTCTGAACGTATAATTAGGCCAGAAATGTCAATAATTTTATATGTTTTTTCTTTCTTGATTATGATAAGAAATTGTTTCAATCATCTGTAGATTACCAGAGGATGTATTATTACACGATTAGTTTTAAAATTTGGACAAAAGGTAACTATAACGGCTTACTGAGAAGTACGGCGGTTCTATGGTATGTGTCCGCTTTCGTTATTGATACGGAATTGAGGCAACTGGTTTAAGACAGTGGAGCTGATTGGGAGAGAACGGACAGGACTCCACCAGTGTTATCGATACGCTGCTGATACTCCTAGATGCTTGCTTATGGATGCAGATGACAGTTTCTAACGGTCAATAAAGAGTTAGGAGTAAATAAATTGGATAAAACTATCGCTTACGCAATAACCACAACCATTGCACTCTCTGGATGGGGCAGCCAAATTTATACTTGGATCACCAGTACACCTAAAATAAAAGGTCAAGTTCTTAATGTTATGACAGCTCAAATGCTTAATTCACAACAAGACACTCCTAAAACCTGCATTTTTGTCTATTTATACTTAGTCAATATGAGAAAAAATCCAGTTCATGTCCTTGATTATGAACTTGAATTTGACGCAGGGCATGGTTACGAAAAAGCTTTACGAGTATATGGCACTCGTAATATGGGTGAACCCGCTTTCAATAGTGACCATTCTGAAATAACCATGCCTAATTTTACGGAAAAACTAATTTATTCAAAAAATGCTCCAGTTGAATATGGAGTACCTTTGCATGGCTTTGCTTTTTTTGCTACTGACAAACCACTTAAAGATATTGAAAAGATTGTTAAAATCAAAGTAACCTGTATTGATGCATTTAAAAACAAGCACATAATTAAGTCAAACACGAAAGATTTTTCAAATATATACCTATTACAAGACATCGCTGGCATTGAGATAAAGCAAAAGTCAATTCCCAAGATGGCAGCAGTCAACCGTTAAAAACAAGATAATGCCTGAATTTATGGGTAGGAGGAGCGCAAGTGCTAAACAAGTTATTGACCATATTTCTAATGTTTTTTTTATTGTCAGCATGTGGCGGTGGAAGTGGAAGTGGAAGTGGAAGTGGAACAGTAAATTTGCCTGGTAGTATTATAACAATTGCAGGCAATAACCTTAAAAGCAAGCTTCTTTCTTCGGAGAACCTCAAATCGCCAAGCAGTGTCGCCATTGATGTTGCAGGAAACATCTATATTTCAGATAGCAATAATAACCGCATACTCAAAGTTGTAGTTTCTACCGGTATTACTACTACCGTAGCCGGTAAAGGTACGTCTGGATATTCTGGAGACGGCGGTCTTGCGACCTCTGCAACCCTGAACACCCCCCTTGGAATAGCTGTTGATAACGTAGGGAACCTTTACATTGCGGACTATGGAAATAGACGTATAAGAAAAGTGACTATTTCTACTGGCATTATCAACACTTTAGTGGGTGACGGCACAACAGGTACTTCTGCTGATGGCACCCTCGCCACGTCTGCTCATCTTGGAGATATAAATGGTGTCGCTGTTGATAGCCTCGGGAATATTTACTTTGCAGAGAATCACAGTAACCACATCCGCAAAGTGACTGCTTCAACCGGCATCATGACTACTGCGGCTGGGACTTATATATCTGGCTATTCTGGGGACGGTGGCCTCGCCACTTCAGCCAATCTCTCAAACCCTGAATGTGTAGCCGTTGACCAAACAGGAAACCTTTATATTGCTGACACTGATAACCACTGTATTCGCAAAGTGACTATTGCTACCAGCATCATTACCACTGTAGCTGGCAATGGAACGGCTGGTTATTCCGGTGACGGTAATCTTGCCACTACTGCCACTCTTAGATCACCCCGTGGCATAAGCTTTGATAGTACCGGTAACCTCTATATTGCGGATTGTAATAATTCACTTATTCGCAAGGTGGTTATTTCCACCGGTATCATTTCTACAGTGGCTGGAAATGGTACGATTGGCTATTCTGGAGACGGTGGAGATGCTACCTCGGCCAGCTTTAACTTTCCAAATAGTATAGCAGTAGACAGTGTAGGAAACTTTTATATTGCAGATAGTGGTAACGACAACATTCGCAAGGTAACCGCATTAACTGGAATTGTTTCTACTGTAGCAGGTAATGGAGTTCCAGGGTATGCGGGCGATGGCGGTCTTGCAACATCCGCCAAACTTTGCTTTCCAATAGGCGTGAATTGTGACAGCTATGGGAACCTTTATATTGCGGATTGTAATAATCACCGAATCCGCAAACTAACTTATGCTACCGGAATCATTTCTACCGTAGCAGGTAATGGAATACAGGGCCACTCAGGTGATGGCGGACTTGCAACCTCCGCTAGCCTTGATTTTCCAACAGGCGTAGCAGTAGATAGTGCAGGAAGCATCTATATTGCAGACAATAAAAACAATACCATCCGAAAGGTGTCAGCTACTACTGGCATTATTACTACTGTGGCTGGAAATGGTGCCGATAATTATTCCGGTGATGGTGGTCCAGCGACATCAGCAAGCCTTAAACATCCAACAGGTGTTACTGTTGATAGCCTTGGAAATATCTATATTGCAGATTATGGCAACCACGTCATCCGCAAGGTAACAGCAAGTACGGGTATCATTACTACAGTGGCAGGTAATGGTATATTTGGCTATTCTGGTGACGGCGGACTTGCTACTTCTGCTAAACTCAACTCTCCTGGTGGCATAGCTATTGATAGTACTGGGAATCTATATATTGCTGATGATTATATCAATTGCATCCGCAAAGTAACTGCTACAGGTATCATTACTACTGTGGCGGGCAATGGCACATCCGGTAATTTTGGTGACGGTGGGCCAGCAACTTCGGCGAGTTTCAATTCCCCTACAGGTGTTGCAGTTGATAGCCTTGGAAATATATATATTGCGGATAGTAATAACAACAGAATCCGCAAGGTTACTGCTGCTACCGGCATCATTACCACTGTGGCTGGTAATAGTATTCCTGGTTATTCTGGTGACGGTAGCATTGCGACTTCTGCTTTTCTTAACACTCCATCAGGAGTAGCAGTTGATGGTTCGGAAAATCTCTATATTTCGGATCTTGGTAACAATGTCATCCGCAAAATTCTACATTAGCACAAGTCATGAACTTAATAAGCACAGAGGCATTTTCAACCAAGCGCAACAGCGGTGAACAGCTGTGATCACGAGAGTTCTACTAGATACTGTCCCTTTGTTGCCCCTTATCTGGATAAAACAGACTGAAATAGATTGAACTGAATTGGACTAACTACCGGCAGAAACGAATCTAACTATATGTTATTTTAGGATGTTTTTTAACATGCTGTTTTTGTTAGTGATTTTCGAATCCCGTTTCCCGCTCCATTTAACTACATAAAATAATTCATGATTCTTAGCGATTTGCCCCGACTATCACTAAAACTTTCACCAAAAAGGTTTTAAAGATAGATTCGGGGCTTCGTTTTTCTGCGGAAATCGATCTGCAACCCCGGCACTGCAGGCCTTTATCCTGGAGAAGAAGCTGACCGACATGAATGTGGTCATCGGCCTCTACGTCGGTCACGATTCGCTCTTCATCCGGCAAACAATTGAATACCATCTAAACAAACGTTTGGACTGACCCGAAAACAGGAGGCCAGGGATACTTTCCTTGGCCTTTTTATATTTCCATACTCAAACTATTTTAGTTGCATTATGCAATAGTTTTATCTAGGATCTTTTCAAGGAGAACGCCATGAACCCGATCAGAGATGAATTGCAATTATTCGTGCGCCGCTTTGGACTATTGAACGCTTCATGCTGTGAAACCTGCTGCGGCGAACAGATTTCCATCGTACAAAGCCACATCCTCTTTGAAATCCGCAGAGCAGGCACACCAGCCATGCAGCAGGTGGCTGAAGAACTTGGACTGGACATAACCACCTTCAGCAGACAGATCAAAACACTCGAAGCAAAGGGACTGGTCAGCAAATCGGTGGCCACGGACGATCGCAGGATCAACCTGCTTGCCCTGACGAACAACGGCCAACAACTGTTAACCCAGATAGACCAGTACATGGAGACAAAAATCGAACGGATTTTTTCCACCATGACCCCCTTTGAACGGGATACGGTAACCAGAGCGCTCGCACGGCTCAACGAAGCATTAACCAAAAGTAGTTGCTGTTAGTTGGTTGTGTTTTGCAACCACTTTCATTGCATAGATGCATCATCCGGGAAAAGCGGTTATCCACTAAGTACACAAAGTAACGCCACTACAATCAGGCTATTTTGAACAAATCAACGACAACCAAGCGGGTGCCAGACGTCTGGTAATGGCTTGATTCTTGGTGATATTTCGTGGATCAATCCACCGTTTCAGGATCATTTTGCGTAGTTACGGCCAACCACACCGCTGGGGAAATAAAGCCATGAAGATTACATCAATCCGAAAAAAAGAGTGCTGTTCCACCCGGAACAACAACTGCTGCTCACCTGACACGACGCCCCCTGCCACACCTGCTGCCCCCCCGTGCTGCGGTCCGACAGCAACCCGCACCGGAGGCGAGATCAACGACAAGGTTCCCGGCTTTACCGGCTGGCTTGCCACAGCCGCCGGTAACGTGCCGCAGATTTCAACCACGCTTACCCTGAGCGATCATCTCGGCGCATGCAAGGCTCGCTGGGCGCTGAACCGCATGAATTATATCGTTCCGGCCGGACTGTACGCCATCGGCACGCCGACTGCCAACGATCCGGTTGCGGTGACCTGCAACTACAAGATGACCTACGACATCGTCCGTCGCGAACTGACCGGACGGAATGTCTGGCTGCTGGTATTGGAGACCTTCGGTGTAAATGTCTGGTGTGCGGCAGGCAAGGGAACCTTTGGCACGGAAGAGCTGGTCAAGAGAATCAATCTTTCAGGAGTATCCAGGGTTGTCAATCATCGCCGCCTGCTGCTGCCGATCCTTGGCGCACCGGGTGTTGCCGCCCATGAGGTGACCAGCAGAACCGGTTTTTCCATAAGCTACGCAACAATCAGAGCCAATGACCTGCCCGAATTCCTGGACAATGGCATGACAACAACACCCGGAATGCGGGAACTCACCTTTACCCTTTATGAGCGGTTGATCCTGGTTCCCGTGGAACTTCTGATGGCGCTCCGTTCAGCAACGGCAATTGGGATCGCTATCCTGCTCCTGGGGCTGATTCTTGGCAACGCTGCGACAGGCGTCACGCTCAGCCTGGCCTACCTGGGTGGAATGCTGACGGGAGTCGTGGCCGGCCCGCTTCTGCTCCCCTGGTTACCGGGACGGAGTTTTGCGGTGAAAGGCGCTGTTGCCGGCGTACTATGGAGCATCGTCTGGTATCGGCTCTCCGGGGGAACCGGCTGGAGTACCACTGCAACCATCGCGGCATTCCTGGCACTGCCGGCAATCAGCGCTTTCTACACGCTCAATTTCACCGGTTGTTCCACCTACACCTCCCGCAGCGGAGTAAAAAAAGAGATGCGCCTGAGCCTGCCGGTCATGGGCGGGGCGATAGCCGCAAGTATGTTATTGTTGCTGGCCAGCAGGTTTATGTAACCCAAGGAGAATACGCTATGAAGGGTTTCAGATACTTATCGAATGTTGCCACCGTTAAACTTGATCAGGCTACCTGCGTCGGTTGCAACCGCTGCCTTGAAGTCTGCCCACATCAGGTATTTTCAGTTACTACCAGGAAAGCAGCGATCATTGATGCGAATGCCTGCATGGAATGCGGCGCCTGTGCCCGTAACTGTCCGGCAGCTGCCATTACGGTTGATGCCGGAGTCGGTTGTGCCTCGGGGATCATCAATGAATGGCTCCGGGAGCATAACCTACGCGGAGCCAGCAGCGGCTGCTGTTCATAGTTACAACGCTTGACCAGGCATTGCGCCATCAGGAATGACATCGTCAATGACTGCATTGACAAGATGGCGGCGGCAGACGGTATCATCCTCGGTTCCCCCACCTATTTTGCTTGTAAAAAGGATTCATCATGATTGAGTTATTGCGCAAACGCCGCAGCATCCGTAACTACCTGGCAACTCCGGTCGACCAGGAATCCCAGGAGATCCTGATCGAGGCGCTGCTCCGCTCGCCAACTTCACGCAACAACAAGCCATGGCATTTCGTAGTGGTTGATGATCAGACTCTTCTGGAGAAACTCTCCCTGGCAAAACAAAGCGGTTCCGCTTTTCTGAGACATGCGCCGCTCGGCATTGTCATCTGCGCCGACAGCACAAAATCGGATGTCTGGGTGGAAGATTGTTCGATTGCCGCCATCCTGGTGCAGAGTGTGGCCCAGTCACTGGGACTCGGGAGCTGCTGGATTCAGATCCGCAAGCGCCCCCACAATCGGGAACAAACAGCGGAAGAGTATATCCGGGAGCTGCTGGATCTTCCGGAAACCATCAAAGTTGCCTCGATCATCGCCATCGGCCACCCCGCCGAAACACACCTGCCGATTGCGGCTAACGAACTGAATTATACCAACGTCACCCGAAACAGATGGAACTCCAGGTGAACTTAAAGATGCCGATTTTGAGACCGATTGCCCAACTCGGCCACCCAATTCTGCGGGAAGTGGCCGCGAAGATTACCGACCCGCTCGATCCGGCCATTCAGGCGTTAATTGATGACATGCTGGTGACTGTTGCGGACGTCAATGGCGTGGGGATCGCTGCTCCGCAGGTATATCGATCACTCTCGTTGTTCATTGCAGCTTCGCGACCGAACCCGCGTTCCCCCCAGGCGCCCGAGATGGAACCGACCGCCATGATCAACCCGGAAATCATCTGGTATTCGGAGCAGAAAGAGTACGGTTGGGAGGGGTGTCTCAGTATTCCGGGACTGCGGGGAGTGGTCCCGCGCCACAGCCGGATCGGCGTACGCTACCTGAGCCGTACCGGCGTCGTACGGGAAGCTGAATACGGCGACTTTCTGGCCAGGGTATTCCAACACGAGTTTGATCACCTCAATGGCCTGTTGTTTCTTGATCGGGTGGAGAGCACGCACGATCTGATGGCCGAGCAGGAGTATCTGAAAAACCGGTAACTACGGAGAAGCGACGATTGACAAGGGGCGCAAATTAATTTACATTCCTTTCCCGATAACTATGGGAATTGACCAAGGTTGACTTGAGATACAAGAGGCCGGATGCGCACGCATCCGGCCTCTTCCGTTTTTATCACCACCAAGCAGAATAGTGAACCAGGATTCTGGACACAAGCCAGGAATACAAGCCATGGTGAATTCTCCCGTTATGGTTTGTACGCTCCCTTAACCGGCAGATCAATGACCACCTTCGTACCGGCCCCTGACTGACTAGTGATGCGAATCGCCCCGCCATGAGCTTCTACGATCTTGCGTGAAATCGGCACGCCAAAACCGGTTCCGTCGTTTTTTGTCGTATATGACAGCATGAAGAGATTATCAAGGGTTTCCTGGTTCATCCCGGAGCCATGATCGTTGATGGTGATTGACACGTAATTTTTAACGCCAACCGCGCTCACGGCCACAGTGCCACCCCGCGGCGAGGCATCAACCGAGTTGTCGATCAGGTTTACCAGCGCCCGTTCAAGCAGGAAGGTGTCGGCTTCACACAGCAAAGGTTCTGGTGGAAGAGTAGTTTTCAGGATGACACCTTTCTGATCGATCTTTATCCGGCACGACTCACCTGCCCGTTGGATGCACTTCCCGATGTCACTCCTGGCACTGTTCAACCGAATCGGACGGGCAAACTCCAGGACGTCATTAACGATTTTTTGCATGGTTTGCGCCGATTCCAGTATCACCTGGGCCGCCATCTCACGATCTCCCTGATTCTGCTGGATCCGTTTGGCAAATCCCAGGATTGATATGAGCGGATTTTTCAGGTCATGAACAATAACCGTCGATGCCTTGCCAATGCCGGAGAAATAACGTTCCTGCGCCGCCTGTCGATGTTTTTTCCGGTCACGTTCGACAAAAAGGACGACCACGACAACAAAGAGCGCGTTAAAGAGGAGATGTATAATCGTATCGAGCTGTTGAGGAAACGTGGCGCTCCACCTGTCGAACGAGAAGGGAATGTATGAGAGCGCCACCAACAGATAGGTGGCAACACCGCCTTGCAAGCCAAACCACAATACCCCGAGAAACAACGGTATGTAGTACAACTCTTCCAGAACGATGTAGGGTGTGAGCCCGCGCATGGCAGTATAATTAAGAGCTGTAATCAACGCTATGCTCGTGATGATTATGATTATGTGAAGGTATCGTTTATTCATGGCCTGCCTGTGCCGATGTCAAACCCGCTCGTACGGCTCAAACAATCGTTTGTATTCATCCAGGGCAAAACGATCCGTCATACCGGCGATGTAATCACACACCACCCGTTGCAACCCGAAACGATCCTGGCGCAGCTGGTATTTGGGGGGAAGCAGATTGGGATACTTGAGATAGGTTTCAAACAGGCGGGTAATGAAGATTTCCGCCTTGACCCGCATTTTATCGACCTTGTGATGCCGGTACAAATTCTGAAACAGAAAGCGCTTCAAGGCCTGGTTCTGTTCGGTTACCGGCTGGCTGAAATGAACCACCGGACGGTTGACCCTGCGCAGGTCATCCAGGGTAACAATTTGAAACTGTTCCAGGTTGGCGGTAATCACCGTGCACAGATCGCTGATCAAACGACCGATCAGGGCGCTGATGGTCTGAAACATCAACCGCTTGTCATCGATGTCAGGGTAGCGGTTCCGCACCTGACTGCTGACATCATGCCATAACTCCAGCTTTTCCAGCATCTCCAGCGTTATGTATCCCGATTTGAGCCCATCATCGATATCGTGATTATTATAAGCGATCTCATCGGCATAGTTGATAATCTGCCCCTCGATCGACGGAATCGTTCCCGGCAGAAAGTCCTCCAGAATACCGGACGGAGTATCGTAGGGAGAAGCATGCTTGATGATCCCCTCCCGTACCTCCCAGGTCAGATTAAGCCCGTTAAAACCGGGATACCGTTCCTCCAGCTCGTCAACCACCCGGAATGACTGCAGGTTGTGTTCAAAACCGCCGTATCCCTGCATCAAGCGATTCAACACCTCCTCGCCGGTATGACCAAAGGGGGTGTGTCCCAGGTCGTGTGACAAGGCCAACGCTTCCGTCAACTCCTCATTGAGCCGTAAACGACGGGCAATGGCGCGCCCGATCTGGGACACCTCCAGGGAATGGGTCAGGCGGGTGCGGTAGTAATCCCCCTCGTGATTGACAAAGACCTGGGTCTTGTATTCCAGGCGCCGGAAAGCGGCGCAATGGATGATCCGGTCACGATCCCGCTCAAAAGCCGGGCGTTGATCACGAAATATTTCAGGATATTTTCTTCCCCGCGACAGGGCACTTTTGCAGGCGTAGGGGGCCAGATCGTTCCGCTCGGTTGATTCGGTCATAGTCATCATCCTGATTAGTTTGATAGGTACGTCATGCAGCGGTTCGGAACAGAAACAGTACGGCATTTAGACACTAATGTAAACTGCCAAGAGAACGGGAGCAACGCGGCAACCAGCGGGTTGAGCAGCACTCTGCAGCAGACAGTCACCACAAAACAGTGTGTCAATTGTCTTGTATAAGCAACACCAATATGCTAGTTATACAAAATTTTGAATAGTTAGAAAGTAATACGAAACACACCAAACGAATGGGGGCATCTGTGAACCAGTTTTACAAAAATCTTTCTCTGTGGCTTGTCATCAGTCTAATGATGATCCTGTTGTTCAATATGTTCAACAAGCCACGTGCGGTTGCTGAGAAATTAAGTTTCAGCGACTTTATCGCCCAGGTTGATGCCGGCAAGATCACCTCCGTTACCATCCAGGGAAACGAAGTGTACGGAAAATTTGAAGGGAAGGATGCCAAAGAGTTCCGCACCTACAAGCCGAATGACGCCGCCATAACCGAGCGGCTGCTGGAGAAGAAGCTGACCGTACAGGCCAAACCGGAAGAAGAACGCTTCTCCTGGTTTTCCATCTTCATTTCCTGGTTCCCGTTGATCCTGCTGGTGGGGGTCTGGATTTTCTTCATGCGCCAGATGCAGATGGGGGGCGGCAAGGCGATGTCATTCGGCAAGAGCCGCGCCAAGCTGCTGACCGAAGCGCAGGGTAAAAAGACCTTTGAAGATGTGGCCGGCATTGAAGAAGCCAAGGAAGAACTGGAAGAAATCATCGCCTTTTTGAAAGAGCCGAAAAAGTTCACCAAACTGGGGGGGAAAATCCCCAAAGGTGTGCTGCTGGTCGGCCCTCCGGGAACCGGCAAGACCCTGCTGGCCCGTGCGGTGGCAGGCGAAGCTGGCGTTCCGTTCTTTTCCATTTCCGGTTCCGATTTCGTGGAGATGTTTGTCGGGGTGGGCGCCAGCCGCGTGCGTGACCTGTTTCTGCAGGGGAAGAAAAGCGCGCCGTGCATCATCTTCATCGATGAAATTGATGCTGTCGGGCGTCACCGTGGCGCCGGTCTTGGTGGCGGACATGACGAACGCGAACAGACCCTCAACCAGCTGCTGGTTGAAATGGACGGATTTGAATCCAACGAAGGGGTCATCCTGATTGCTGCCACCAACCGTCCTGACGTGCTCGATCCAGCCCTGCTCCGTCCGGGGCGCTTTGACCGTCAGGTGGTGGTGCCGCGCCCCGACGTCAACGGCCGCGCCATGATCCTGAAAGTACACTCCAAGGAAGTTCCCTTGTCCGACAATGTTGACCTTGAGGTAATTGCCCGCGGAACCCCCGGGTTCTCCGGGGCAGACCTGGCGAACGTGGTTAACGAAGCGGCTCTGCTGGCGGCACGCCAGAACAAGTCGATGGTGGAGTCAATCGATTTTGATAACGCCAAGGACAAGGTCCTGATGGGTGTTGAGCGGCGCAGCATGGTCATCTCCGATGTGGAGAAGAAGAGCACCGCCTACCACGAAGCCGGACATACGCTGGTTGCCAAGAAAATTCCGGGAACCGACCCGATCCACAAGGTTTCCATCATCCCCCGTGGCCGGGCGCTGGGTGTCACCATGCAGCTTCCGATCGAGGACAAGCACAGTTATTCCCGCGAAGGTCTGCTGGCACGGATAGCCGTCATGATGGGGGGCCGCGCCGCCGAGCATATCATCTTCAACACCTACACCACCGGTGCCGGCAATGACATCGAACAGGCAACGGAAATGGCCCGTAAAATGGTCTGCGATTGGGGGATGAGCGACAAAATGGGTCCGCTCTCCTTTGGCAAGAAAGATGAGCAGATTTTCCTCGGTCGTGAAATGTCGACCCACAAGAACTACAGTGAAGCAACCGCAGTTGACATCGACCAGGAGATCAAGCGGATTATCGATGAAGCGTACCAACGTGCCGTCACCCTGCTGAGCGAGAACCTGCAGGCACTGCACAATCTTTCCGAAAGCCTGATCGACAAGGAGAACCTGACCGGCGCCGAGGTGGAGGAAATCATCACCACCGGCAAAGTCATCCACAGCGTCAAACCATTAGCACCGGTCGTTACGGAAAACGAAGCGGCTCACACCGATATCCAGGCCTAGCATGGGAGATATCCGGGGGCGCATAGTCTCACTTGCCACCACGGAAGATGCCCGGCGTGAGTTGGCGTTGCTCGGTGTTGATCCGGTCGGGGTCGAAATGATGATTCCCAAGTGCTGGACCCGTTGCATCAAACTATCGGCGCTCAAGTGCCATCAGGCCAATATTTTAAAGCAGGAAATGCTTTCGGTCGGTGGGGACGCCGCGGTTGCCCGGGGAACCGTGGCCTGCAGCATTCCGGTAACGGACGTCCTCCTGATCGGCACCGACAAGCAACTGAAGCGCTTGTGTAAAAAACTTATGCAACAACCGTTTAACCTGGCGAGTGTGGCAAGCATGGTAACATCACTGCTTGCCACGCAACAGGGAGCGCCCGCCAGCTGGTCGACTTCCCGGCGCGAGCTTGCTCTGCAACGTCCCTTGGTAATGGGAATTCTTAACGTAACTCCCGACTCCTTTTCCGATGGCAATCACTACCTCGACCCCGGGCGGGCCGTTGAACACGGTATCCGCATGGCTGCTGAAGGGGCTGACATCATCGACATCGGCGGTGAAAGCACACGCCCCGGCTCAGATCCGATATCAACGGAAGAAGAACTGCGGCGAATTCTGCCGGTGATTTCCGCCCTGTCTGAAAAAGTGTCGTGCCCCTTGTCAGTTGACACCTGGAAACATGAGGTTGCCCGACAGGCCATGGCAGCCGGCGCAGAGATCATCAATGACATCAGCGGTTTTACCTTTGATCCCCGCATGGCGTCGGTGGTGGCGGAAACAGGCGCTGCCGCCGTATTGATGCATACCCGCGGCACGCCGCAAACCATGCAGCATAACACCGGCTACAGCGACCTGGTTGGTGAGATCATTGCCGCGCTCCATGATTCCGTTACCCTCGCCGAGAATGCCGGCATTGCCCGATCAAAACTGGCCGTTGACCCTGGGATCGGATTTGCCAAGCAGGCGGCCCACAACCTGGAAATACTCAATCGTTTGAACGAATTTGCCTGCTTTGGTTTGCCGATTCTGATCGGTTCCTCCCGCAAATCATTCATCGGCACAACCCTCGGTCGCACAACCGGTGAGCGGCTGTATGGCACGGCAGCAACCGTGGCGCTTGCCGTAGCCCGGGGAGCCCGGATCGTGCGGGTTCATGATGTACGGGAAATGCGTGATGTGGCCGACATGGCCTTTGCAATTACCCACCCATCTCGACTTACAAGCGAGTAGAACGTATGAGCACTCCACCAATTTTGACAGAGATGTCAGATACGCTGATCATGTCAGCATTGGTGGTTGCCTGCGCCACCGTCATACGACACGATGTTTCCATACGCCTGTTTGCCTGCATGGCATCCCTCTCACTGGTATCGTTGTTTGCCCGCATGGCCGGTTTTTTACCCGTGGTACGCGTAATTGACCTGCTGGTCAGCTCCACCCCCATAATTCTGGCAATTCTCTTTCAGAGTGATCTGCGCCGTGCCCTGCTGGCGCTTGGCAAGCGGACATCGGTTACCGCCGATTTCGACGCGGATCTGGAAACCGTCGATGAGTTGCTGAAAGCACTCAAGGAACTGGCGGAAAAACAGATCGGTGCCTTGATTGTGCTGGTACGGCACATACCGCTTGACCATATCATCCATGTCGGAACCGAGATTGACGCCAAGGTTACCAGCGAACTCCTGAATTCGATCTTTCTCCCCTACTCCCCGATCCATGATGGAGCGGTAATCATTGAAAAAGGGAAACTGACCAAAGCCGGCTGTGTGCTGCCGCTGTCGCAAAACCCGGACATTTCCAAGAGTTTTGGAACCCGTCATCGGGCAGCGCTCGGACTGTCGGAGCTTTCGGACAGCTATGTGGTGGTGGTTTCGGAAGAAACCGGGAAAATCTCGTTGATCCATGAAGGGAAGATCGCCTATGACATGGAATACGAAGAATTGCGAAAAAACCTGAAAAAGGCGCTCGGTATACGCCGCCCGGCCTGATACATTTTACGGAGGAATGATGAAAAAACTGTTTGGAACCGATGGAGTACGCGGGGTGGCCAACATCCATCCCATGACCGTTGAAACAGCGGTACAATTGGGACGGGCCGCGGCCTATATTTTCAAGAGCAGCAGCAAGCGGCGTCACCGGATCGTGATCGGCAAGGACACCCGCCTCTCCGGTTACATGCTGGAAAGCGCCCTGGTGGCCGGAATCTGCTCCATGGGGGTCGATGTACTGCAGGTCGGACCGCTCCCCACCCCCGGGATTGCCAATATCACTTCATCCATGCGGGCCGATGCGGGTGTGGTCATTTCCGCGTCCCATAATGCATTTCAGGATAACGGCATCAAGTTTTTTTCCGCCGACGGCTTCAAACTCCCCGATCAACTGGAACTGAAAATCGAGAAACTGGTTTCATCAAACCAGATCGACGCCCTGCGACCAACTGCCGCCGAAGTCGGCAAGGCCTACCGCATCGATGATGCCGCCGGTCGCTACGTGGTGTTTCTGAAAAACACCTTCCCCCAGGAGATGGATCTTTCCGGCCTCAAGATCGTCCTCGACTGTGCCAACGGAGCAGCCTACAAGGTTGCGCCGGCAGTTTTCGAAGAACTGGGCGCTGACGTGATCACCATCGGCAACAAACCGAATGGCACCAATATCAATGCCGGCTGCGGCTCGCTCTACCCCAATGTCATCAGCGAAGCGGTTAAATCCCATCGTGCCGACATCGGTATAGCCCTGGATGGTGACGCCGACCGGGTGATCGTCTGCGACGAATTCGGTAATGAAGTCGATGGTGACCACATCATGGCCATTTGCGCCACCGACATGCTCAAACGGAAGATCCTGAAGAAGAAAACCCTGGTGGCGACCGTCATGAGCAACATGGGATTGGACATTGCCCTGCGCAAGGCAGGGGGCAAAATCATCAAGACCGCCGTCGGCGACCGCTACGTGGTGGAAGAGATGCGCAAGAACGGCTACAACCTGGGGGGAGAACAATCGGGGCACATGATCTTCCTCGATTCCAGCACCACCGGGGATGGTATTCTTTCCGCCCTGCAACTGCTGGCCGTGATGCGGCGGGAAGGGAAACCGCTCTCCGAACTGTCGGAAATCATGATCGCCCTGCCACAGGTGTTGTGCAACACCAGGGTACGGGAGAAACAGGATATCTACGCCATCCCGGAAGTGGCTGCCAAAATCAAGGATGTGGAACAGAAACTCGGCAACGAAGGGCGGGTTCTGATCCGCTATTCCGGCACCGAACCGCTGCTGCGGGTCATGCTGGAAGGACAGGACAAGTACGAGATCACCACCTGGGCCAACGAAATCTGCGAACTGGCTAAAAAGCATATTGGAGAGAAATAATGGCAAAGCTGGGACTGAATGTTGATCACATTGCAACCGTTCGCCAGGCCCGCGGCGGCAATGAACCTGATCCGGTTACTGCTGCGGCACTCGGTGAAATGGCAGGTGCCGAAGGGATTACGATACATCTGCGTGAAGACCGCCGCCACATCCAGGATCGCGACCTGGAAATCCTGCGGCGCACCATCAAGACCAAGCTCAATCTGGAAATGGCAGCCACCCAGGAAATGGTGCGCATCGCCCTGAAGGTTAAACCGGAACAGGTCACCCTGGTGCCGGAAAAACGGCAGGAGCTGACCACCGAGGGGGGACTGGATGTAATCGTCAATACCAAGTCGATCAGCGATGCCGTCAAGCGCCTCAAAGAAGGTGGCATTGTGGTCAGCCTGTTTGTTGATCCTGATCAGGAGCAGGTCAAGACATCAATCAAAACCGGCGCTGACTATATCGAAATCCATACCGGCGCATACGCGGAAGCCTATGGCACCCCCCAGATGGCAGTGGAGCTGGAGAAAATCGACACCGCCATCAAACTGGCCCGTAAAGTCGGACTGGGGGTCAATGCCGGGCATGGCATCGATTATTTCAATATCAAACCATTGGCATCGTTGGGGGGGATCGAAGAGTACAACATCGGCCACTCCATCATGGCGCGCTCCATGCTGGTGGGGATTGACCGGGCCGTCCGGGATATGGTCGAGTTGATCAAATACGCGTGATTCTCTGACAGACATAAATCAAACCCTTTCACTCGTTGCTGAGGATGGACAAACCAGAAATAGTTTATTTACCAGAACGCTTACCATTAGATCACTGCCACACAAGAGAAGAAGACTGAAGTATCGGAGAAGTTTTTATGATTAGCCTGATTGAAGCGAAGAACTTCCGTTGTCTGCGCTATATCCGGCAGCCACTGGGGCCGTTCCATGTCCTTGTCGGTCCGAATGCCAGCGGTAAAACTACGTTTCTCGATGTAATTGCTTTTCTGGGGCGCCTTGTCTCTGAAGGACTGGAAACTGCTATTAGTGAACGTACTCAAAACTTCCAGGATCTTCTCTGGGGTCGTTCCGGCAAGTTTTTTGAACTTGCAATTGAAGCTGCTATTCCGGAAGAACGGCTTCAACTCCTGGGAGACAAGGATTTTACGACTGTTCGTTATGAGGTTGTTTTGGGCACTGATGAAGCAACTGATGAAGTGATTATACAAACCGAGAAATTAGTCTTAAAAAAGAATGGCATAAAACTTGCCGACTCGGAACAACGAACCTTTTTTCCGGCCTGGTATGAAGCTCCTGACACCATCATTTCACCAAAAGGTACGATTGGGACTAAGGCTGTCATTAACAAGGTCCAGGGCGGTAACGACAACTTTTATTCAGAGGTCTATAAAGAGAGTGAAAAAGGCTGGGCTCCTTCATTCAAGCTTGGGCCTCGAAAATCAGCTCTCGGAAACTTGCCGGAGGACGAATCAAAGTTCCCCGTATCCAGCTGGTTTAAAAAACTCTTGATCGAAGGAGTTCAGCCTTTTGTACTCAATAGCCTGCTTATTCGTAAGGCAAGCCCACCCGGGCAGAGAAGAGGCTTCAAACCGGATGGTTCAAATCTTCCGTGGGTAATTGATGGACTACAAAAGAAAAATCCGGATAATTTCGAATGTTGGGTTGAACATCTAAAGACAGCTCTTCCAGACCTTGTAAACATCCGCACAATCGAACGCCCCGATGATAAACATCGCTACGTAGTGCTCTGTTACCAAGGAGGATTAGAAGTTCCTTCCTGGATGGCATCAGATGGAACACTGAGGCTGTTGGCGCTTACGTTACCAGCCTATGTCCCTGACTTTACCGGTGTATATCTGATTGAAGAGCCTGAAAATGGTATTCACCCCCGCGCAGTCGAAACAATGTTCCAATCGCTATCTTCAGTCTATGATGCGCAGATTCTCCTGGCATCTCATTCACCGGTCATTTTGAGTATGGTTGATGCAGACAAGGTGCTTTGTTTTGCTAAAACCCCGGAGGGTGGTACGGATATAGTTTCAGGTAATAACCATCCTGCATTACAGGAATGGCAGGGTGAAACAAATTTGGGTACACTCTTTGCCGGCGGTGTTCTCGGATGACATTTTTATTCCAACAAAAAGATCTTATTGTTCTGACTGCGGATAAAAATATGGAGTTCGCCGTAAAAGGTATTCTGGGACGCTCAAAATCACTTGGTATTCGAGAAATTACCGTTGATTTCCGCGTACATCCAGAAAACGATCCAGGTTGCCTTGTACGTGGACACGATTTTCTTAAACCATTTTCCAATCAATATACCCACGCTCTGATCCTACTTGACCGGGAAGGATCTGGGCAAGATCAAAAATCGCGGATACATCTGGAGTCTGAAATTGAATCGCGTCTTTTTCAATCCGGTTGGCGTGACAGAGCAGCAGCAATTGTTATTGATCCGGAACTAGAAATCTGGGTTTGGAGCAATTCACCTCATCTGGATGCAGTACTTGGTTGGAAGGGAAAACAACCTGAGTTACGCAGCTGGTTACAGTCAAAAGAATATATAACCGCAGAAAACATTAAACCGACACGCCCCAAGGAAGCATTGGAAGACGCCCTTAAAACCGTTAGAAAGCCGAGATCTTCTTCGATATACTCCCACTTGGCAGGTAAAATAAGCCTTGAGCGTTGCATTGACGCATCATTTCTCAAACTTAAAGGCACCTTGCAAAGCTGGTTTAACAGAGACAATCTTATACCATGATCTACGGCATCGGGGTTGACATTGCCGCCACCGGGCGGTTTCAGCGTTTTATAGACCAGGGAAACTCGCGCCTGCTGGAACGGCTGTTTAGCGAGCGGGAGCTGGCCATGTGCAATGCCCGCAAGGAGGCAGCCAGCTGTTATGCGGCCCGTTTTGCCGCCAAGGAAGCATTTTTGAAAGCGCTCGGTACCGGCTTGCGCGATGGTATCAGCTGGCATGACCTGGAAGTGGATCACAACCAGCTCGGCCGGCCGTTCTTTCATCTTTCGGGAAAAGTGCAACAAATGGTAACAGAACAACAGATCGTAACTACCTTTCTTTCCCTTTCCCATGATGGCGGCAATGCCGTCGCCATGGTGGTCCTGGAGTCACTGTGAGAGTTGTCACCGCACATACCATGCAGGAAATCGACCGTCGTGCCATCGAAGAATTCGGTATTGCCGGCCATGTTTTGATGGAAAAAGCCGGACGCTGTTGTGTGGATGAAATCACGGCTGAATTCGGCATGCAAGGACGGGCCGTAGTGGTGGCCGGCAAAGGGAATAACGGTGGCGACGGCTATGTGATTGCCCGCCTGCTGCTGCAGAAAGGGTGGAGTGTCAAGGTCTTCATTCTGGCCGAGCGGGACAGCATCGGTGGCGATGCCGCGCTCAACCTGGAAAAGCTCTCCCCCGCCAACATCAATTACTGTCCCCACGAAGGACAGCTCCCGGCGCTCCACCTGGAAGAACTGTTCCAGGCCGATGTGATTGTGGATGCCATGCTGGGGACCGGCCTGCGGAGTGACATCAGCGGTGTCTATCGTGAAACCATCGATCTGCTCAACGCTTCCGGACGCCCGATCGTGGCGGTGGATATTCCCTCCGGTATTCATGGCACCACCGGCCGGGTGCTGGGTGATGCGATCCGGGCCTACATGACCGTTACCTTTGCCTTTGCCAAACTGGGGCATGTACTCTACCCCGGCGCGGAACACACCGGGCGCCTGATTGTGGCTGACATTGATATCCCCCAGAAGCTGATGGAAACCGCCAGCGGCTATGACTTCCTGAACGATGACAGCATTCGCCCGCTCCTGCGGCGACGCGACCGGCAGGCCCACAAGGGGCACTTCGGGCATGTATTGATTGTGGCCGGCTCGACCGGTAAAACCGGCGCAGCAACACTGGCTGCCAATAGCGCCGTACGTGGCGGTTCCGGATTGGTAACCCTGGCAGTGGCCGAAAGTCTGCACCATATCCTGGAAATCAAAACCACCGAAGCGATGACCGTCCCGCTCCCCGACTCGGGAAGTGGTTTTCTCAGCAGTAGCGCCTACCCGACCATCGAAAAGCTGATGCTCGGCAAGGATGCCCTGGCAATCGGGCCAGGCCTTGACCGTCGTCCCGGCACGACAACCCTGGTGCAAACGGTGGTTGAATCGATCGCGCTCCCGATGGTGATCGACGCCGACGGCTTAAATGCTCTGGCAGATGACATCTCCGTGCTGCGGCGCAAACGTTCCAAAAACATCGTGTTGACCCCCCATCCGGGAGAAATGGCACGGCTGCTGGGCACCTCGATTCCCGATGTGGAGGCGATCCGGATTTCAGTGGCCCAGGAGTTTGCCCGCAATTACGGGATTTATCTGATCCTCAAAGGGGCTCGCACCATCATTGCCTCCCCCAGCGGTACTGCCGCCATCAACAGCAGTGGTAATCCGGGCATGGCCACCGGTGGCATGGGTGATGTCCTGACCGGTATCATTGTTTCCCTGCTCGGCCAGGGATACAGCACTTGGGACGCCTGCCGGCTGGGAGTTTTTATCCATGGCTATGCCGCCGACCTGGTGGTGGATCAAAAGGGGGAAATCGGGATCAATGCCAGCGATGTCCAGGAAATGCTCCCCTTTGCCTACAACAAACTACTGAAAAACACCCTGCTTTCACATCTGAACATGTTCGACACCCTGTAACCGACCAAGGAGATTCACCATGCAAACCGTTGCCGATATCATGACCAAAGAAGTTATTACCGTACGCCCGGAAACATCGATCCGTGAATTGGCTGATTTATTTAATACCCACCATTTCGGCACCCTCCCGGTGGTGGATGCCGACGGCAAATTAACCGGCATCGTCACCGCTTCCGATCTGATCGAGCAGGGAAAAAACCTGCATATCCCAACCGTGATATCATTGTTCGACTGGGTCATACCTCTTGAAAGCGACAAGACATTCGAACGGGAACTCCATAAGATGACAGCCCAAACCGCCGGAGAGCTCTGCTCGAATGAAGTGATCACCATTGCCCCCGGCGCCTCGGTCAGTGACGCAGCCGACAGCATGAGCAGTCACAAGCTCCACGCCCTGCCGGTGGTGGAGGGAGGCAAACTGGTCGGCATGATTGCCCGCATCGACATCATCCGCACCATGATCAACTGATCCAGGTCATGACCTTCGACAGTTATTCACCGCTTGAGACGGAACAGCTGGGTGAGTTGATCGGCTCGCTGCTTACGCCCGCATCAACCGTGGCGTTGTACGGCGATCTGGGGGGAGGTAAAACCTGCTTTACCCGTGGCCTGGTCAGGGGTGTTGCTCCCCAATCGGCACACCTGGTGGCCAGTCCGACCTACTCGATCATGAACGAATACGCAGGGACGCCGCCGGTCTATCATTTTGATTTTTATCGCACCTCGGGAAGCTCGGAAATCGTGGAACTCGGCTTTGATGACTATTTTAACGGCGACGGAATCTGTGTCATCGAATGGCCGGAACGGATCGAAGACGCACTCCCGACCAATTGTATCAAAATTCATTTTGACTACCTGGACGACCACCAGCGTAAAATCACAATTGAGACCGCCGGCGACCCAAAAACAGTTGAAATCTTGGAATTATTGGCAACACGCTGGCAACATCAAAAAAAACTTTGACCAGCAGCGTAAATTTCTGTTATAGAGCTGAAACTGTATACATTTTCTGAAACTCTACATATGTTTGAAGGAGAGCAGTATGGCACTGGTAGTTCAAAAATACGGCGGCACATCTGTTGGCACAACGGATCGTATCAAGAATGTCGCCAAACGGATCATCAAGACCTATGACGCCGGCAACGATCTGATAGTAGTGGTATCGGCCATGTCAGGCGAGACCAACAAGCTGGTTGCCCTCGCCAACGATATCTGCGAGATACCGGATGGACGGGAATACGATGTGGTGGTTGCCACCGGCGAGCAGGTCACCATCGGATTGTTGGCCATGTGTCTTAAATCAATGGGATACAAGGCTAAATCATACCAGGGGTGGCAAGTACCGATCATCACCGACGCTTCCTGCACCAAAGCACGCATCGAAAGTATTGACGACAAGAACATCCGGGCAGATCTCAAGGAAGGAACCATCGTGATTGTGGCCGGTTTCCAGGGGATGGATGCCCACCAGAATGTAACCACCCTGGGACGGGGCGGTTCAGACACCTCGGCGGTTGCCCTGGCAGCAGCACTTAAAGCGGATGTGTGCGAGATTTATACCGATGTTGACGGGGTTTACACCACTGATCCCAACATCTGTAAAGAAGCACGTAAAATGGAAAAAATTTCCTACGACGAGATGCTGGAACTTGCCAGCCTCGGTGCCAAGGTACTGCAGATACGTTCCGTCGAATTTGCCAAAAAATACAACGTGGACGTACACGTCCGTTCCAGTTTAAATGACAACACCGGTACAATGGTTACCAGGGAGGATAAGGAAATGGAAGGAATTCTTGTTTCAGGCGTAGCGTATGACAAAAACGAAGCCAAAATAGCCGTCATGGGGGTACCTGACAAACCGGGTATTGCTGCCAAGATCTTAACGGCACTCTCCGACGCCAATATATCCGTCGACATGATCGTTCAAAATGTCAGCTCGGAAGGATTGACCGATTTCACCTTTACGGTTACCAAAGCCGATCTGAAACAGGCCCAGGTGATCACCAATGAGCTGGCCAAAGAAGTCAATGCCAAACAGGTTATCTGCGATGAAAACATCAGCAAGATTTCCATCGTCGGACTCGGTATGCGCAGCCACGCCGGTGTTGCCACCAAGATGTTTACGGCACTGGCGCAAAACGGCATCAATATTCAAATGATTTCCACCTCTGAAATCAAGATCTCCGTCGTGATTGACGAGAAATACACCGAACTGGCAGTCCGCCTGATGCACGAGACCTTTGGTCTGGCAGGGTAACAGTTCAGCGCTACGCGTGATTAATGCAGAAAGGGGAGCGAATTCGCTCCCCTTTTTTTTATGCAGCACATCTACGGTCATTTGGCCAAGGAGATGCTACTGAACGACCTGACCGCCCTTGATCAACAGTTTTGACCCGTCCTGCAGTTCGTAGATGCCATCACCGGCAATTGATCGGGCACCCGTCTTCATGTACAGCACGGCTCTTCCCTCAAGAATCACGATCGAGTTGTCATTGGCTTTAAGCTTGAAAGTCGTTCCGTCCTGGTAGAATTTGTACTGATTGACTGCCTTGAACTGGTTGACCTCTCCCCTGGTCGTGTTGACCGTATTTCGGTCGGTTTTGTTCATCGCCAGGGCTTCTCCCACATTAGCGCCCAACGATGCGCCCAGTGATGCAACCGCAGCTGCCATGGCAACCACCTGTCGTATGGGTGCCTGATGTTCCTTTACCGGACAGTCGTTGTTGATAGTCCTGTCAGCCATTTTTGTCTCCTCTCATGCTTCAATTAACATCTGCAGAGCCTGCAGATGGAACAGCATCTTCAGGTTGATATCGGTCGGCAATTCAAGTTCATGTTCCGCACAGTACACAGCCAGCAGGGGATCCATGTCCAACCATGACACGGCATGTTCATCCCTAGCGGCGCCAATTCCCCGGAGCCCCTCCGCCACGGCATCCGCACGTTCCGGAATGGCGGCATTCAGCTGAACAATTTCCACCATACGCCACAAGACTTTCAGATACCTGTCGGCAGCATCAACATACCGTTCGATGTCCTGGTTCTCAAGATAATCCCCGATCAGTTGATGCTCACCGTAGTCACCCCGACAGTCCGGGTCCGGTTCGATTTCGCCAAAGCTTTCCCGACCCGACGCATCCAGCTTCCGCCCCAACGGATAGAGACGGCAGACAAGCGGGCGGTCACGGTGGACCATGCACCCCATGTCACCCAGAAAAACACAGCTGTTGTCAGCGTTCCAGCTGAGACAGGTGCCGCCAGCGCCCGTATACCTCTCGATGAATTCGGTGGTAGACAGCCCCAGATTGGCAGCCAGACAGGCAATTTCGTAAGGATTGACCTGAATTTTCTTTGCCCGGCAACATTTCAGACATCGCCGGCAGCTAAAGGAAAATGGTGTCTGTCTATTGAGACCGGATCTGCGTAGCGGCAAATGCATAATTGCGTCTCCTCACAATATTTGAAGTGCCTTGGCTGCGACCGTTTACTCATTTTCTTCTATCATCAGCTCAACGTCTCAAGGCGCAGCGGCTTGACCGTCTGTCGCCGTTTGTTGGCCCTTGTCAAACAAATTTACAACCTGGACACCATCTGCCTCATACTTCTTTTCGACACTCTCGAATGCATGCACTATGTCCGAGTTATCAATGATTTTTCCAGACTCCACAACAAATTTACTTTCGACGAGTACAGCATCAGGTATTAACATAAACAGTTCATCATCCATCGACTGCACAAGACCAGATAATGACAATATTACCCCTACAATGTGACTTCCAATAGGAGTGCTAACCAAAGACAGGCAAACAACCTTCTTATGTGGTTCAAAGTAATCTTCGTTTACACCGAATTCGACCTTGACGCTATCTGCACTACAGTGGAGAATATTGTTTAGTTGATTAATTGAATCTGCGTATTTTGCTAATTCATGAAATGATATGTCAACATCGTTGTAAATTTCGAAAAATGATGAAAGATATGTTGCGCTTTCTATAGCCTGCAATTCTTTACTATAATCAAAGTCATGAGGCTTCGTTCCTACCTCAAATTCAAGTTTTGGCACATCACCAAATTCCATTTCAGCAATTAATTTATTGCCGGTCAACCCGAGTAAAGTTAGTAGTTTCAAGGCATCTCGGAACTGAAATATTTTCAGCCTAATGCCTTCGCCAAAAGAAAAAGAATAGGTTGCACTGCCCGTGTAAGGATTGAATATTAAATCAAAGAAATCACCCTCCACTCGCATTTTTTTCAGTTTGTCTGGCACCATCACATTCAAAGGCGAAATATAAAGCCTAGCATCAAAAGAAATACCTGGGGATAATTTGCTTTCCTTGAATCTAACTTTTCCTCTAGCTGTCGGCTGTAAATTTGGCATGCTCAATCTTGCAGATTCTGTATTAACAAAAGGCTTTTTACCAAGTATGCCAAATCTACAGTGAATACCGGTAAAATTAGAAACATCCACGTCCTTTTCAATGCCTATTGATACATTAACCAATTTTTCCAAGTTCTCTTCACCTGATGTTGTAAAATGCATCTGAGCAAATCCAGTTTCAAATCCTGTTGTTTCGAGATACTTTTTTTTATTCGCAATGTAGTCCGCAAGAGTTCCATTAATGTGGTTAATAATTGCCGTTTTAAGACCATTTCCATCCAAACTAGCCAGTCTATGGCTGTCATCGTAAAAAATAGTCATAGTTCTCTTGTTAAAATCATTTTCCTGGTCGCTTTGGTCTATTTCTCGTAAGCGTTTCAGCACCTTGCTAATTAAGTCGTTGTCAACATGCACCAAAAAAGCCGATTTTGCCGATTCAGTTCCATCAAATTCTATAAAAATGAAAAAAGCAGGCATTTGTGCAGTTATTAGCCGTCTAAGATTAGAGAGCTTAATTTGCAACTTTCGATCAGTATTATCCGTTGCCTTAACTTGCACTTTACATTCGAGTGCCGCGCCTTGCATATCAATCGGGGTATCGGAAATTGACTCAAATGGAAATTCTACGTAAAAGTCCCATCCAGTTTTATCAATCCGAGAGCCGTTTGGGATTAATCCTACGTCACCACACCATAAACAGAAAATGCTTTCACCCATCAAACCTAAATCGCGCATATTTCCTCTTTTATTGGGCCAACGGCGGCTCGGCATGACCTGCGCGGCAGGGCTTTATCCTGCCGCGTCAGCGTCTATGCCGGTGTTGGACATCGTCCTTCACTCATTCTGCTGTGAATACTTCACAGCCACTCTTAAAATGAACGGCCCGTCCGTCTAATGGGCTGTCTTTTGAGGTGCATACTCCGTATTCAAGGAGGGCAAAGTTACCATCAACTCTGATGAAAAAAATACAGTCCTCGCAATGTCCTCTTAGGGGTTCTGAAATAGGTTTGCCCCATCGGGTGGCAGTGGTGTCAGCATGATCAATGACTTCATCGTCTTCGGGAGGGAGTTCCGAATCTTCTCTTGTCCCGTCGTCCCGATTTAGGAAGCCTTCACGTGCTGACAAGTAAGTCTCGTCTGGTAACCTTATGCACCATTCAGGGTAGCCAGATGTCATAGTCATTGATCTGATTAAGAGTCCATTTGACAACTCAATGACAAGTTCTGGTATGCTCCCTTCAACCGCTATAGTCTCAACCTGCTTACCCTTAAGCATTTCGATAGCTTTTTGGATTTCTGGCCTGCTGTTTGAACTCCCGCAAACAATTTGCTTCTCGTTTTCAATTCGCCACTCCCATTCTAGCGATATGCAGGCCTCACCGTCCTGAACCCTCTGCCGAGGGTAACTGAATGGCTGAAGTTCTCCGAGTTCGAGAAAGACGGCTGAGCCATGTCCATGCCATGGCAGAGAAATTGTCATTCCTCTCAATGGGCTTACGAGATCATTAAATTCGGTGGTCGTAATCATTTTTTCCCTTCTGTACCGGGTAGGAGGGGAGCCTCTCAGCTCCCGCCCCCCCTAAGAACCGGACTTGTAAGTTTCCAAACTACCGGCTCAAGCATTCTCAA
>DAINBV010000071.1:0-25730 GCA_036732725.1 Geobacteraceae bacterium
GACATGAAAAAACTGACTAGAGTGATAGATTCCAAAAAACGAGTAGTTGCCAGTGTGCTGGCATTGTCAATCACGTTGTTCGTGGCTGGTACTGCTCAAGCCGCTCTCAACTGTACATCGTGCCATGGGAACGGTGTAGATGATTCGCATCCTGTCGATTTGCCCTATACATCGTTGGCTACCGATCGTGATCCTGCTACCGGCGCTGTCAAAGGCAACCATAATTCGCACTTCGGTAAAGACACGGACGGTACGGTTTGTACCCGTTGCCACGGATCTACAACCGGAGCCACAAAGTTGTATTTGACGAACCATGCTATTTTGAGTAACTACAGTATTCGCATGAATCCTGCGGTAAATTACAAAAAAGCAGGGGTTGCTAAAAACTCATTCTTCCAGACCGATACTCCGGTGCTTGGCAGCTGTAACATGGTTGCCTGCCACTTCCAGAGTGTCAACAACGGCGGTGCAACACCGGTCTGGGGCAACCAATCCTTTGCTTCGCTTAAAGCTGCAGGAAATGACACCAACGGTACCTGTACCTCGTGTCATAACGGGACCACACTGACAACAGGCGCCCATCAGAAGCATATTGCGAAATTTGGTGGAACGTTGACATCATGTGCAAAATGTCATCCTGATAACTACTCGTTAGCTGGTCAGGCCGCATTCCTGCATGCCACCAGTTCATCTGCAAACATCGCATTTTATTTCACTGCCGCTCCCAACAACGGTACCGGTACAATTACCGGCTTGCGCAGTGCGCCAAATTTCCTCCCCAGCTACGCAACGGCCTCTACCGCAACCTGTAACAACCTGTACTGCCATAGTTCGGGACAGGGTGATACGGCCGCAGCAGCAACACCTGTGTATCAAGCGACTGCGCCAAAATGGAATGACACTGGTGTCGCCTGTTCATATTGTCATACGACCACCACAAGAGCCACCGGTTCACATGCATCCCATATTACGACTAACGCGATTGATTGCAGTTCCTGTCATACCGGTTCAACCGCAACGGCCTATAACAACGCGACCCATGTCAATGGCAAGGTTGACGTAAATTCAGCCTTTACCTATGCCAAGCAGGTTTCTGCCGGTGACGGTTACTCCTCATGCTCGGCAACGGTTTGTCATGGTTCCGGCTCAACGCCTGTTTGGGGCGATACAACTAATGCCGGTAACAATAGTTGTACAAAATGTCATGGAACTGGTACGGTAACGGTTACCGATTCCAACAGACACGTTGTTGCCCCTTCCGATGCCGCCGGTGTCGGGACAAGTCTGGTGAGTACCGTGGCTAAAACCGGTGCGCATCAGACACATCTGGTGTACACAAACGGCTTGAGCTCACAAGGTGCAACAGAAACAGATCGCTGTACCTACTGTCACACGATCCCGACTGCAGGAACACACGCCAATGGTGATTCAACACCTGTGTTCTCCGGTCTGGCCAAACCTACGGTTGCTTCCGGAACGTATGCGACAACCTATAATTACAATGCCGGTTCTCCCACCTGCTCGGTTTATTGCCATAACCCGGCAGCTGCCGTAGGCGGAACACTTGATCCCGCCAATGCCGGTACCGGTATTGCTCCGGTCTGGACGAACGCAGCCTATATTGCCGATGGTACTCTCAAGACAGAAGCAAACTGTAACAGATGTCATAAGTCGCCCGGCGCAGTTGCCGGAACGATTACCATTGTCGGTGGTAATCACAATGCGTTGACAATCGCTTCCGATTGTTCCGGATGCCACGGCCATAACGGTGGCACTGGCGGTGCTGCAGGGAAACAGCATATGGATGGTATTCTCTGGGGAGCTGGCGCCTGTAACTCCTGCCATGGCTATGAACCCGGATCATGGGCAGCTGCTCCTGAAATTGATACCGTCAACCATGAAGGTAAGGGCGCACACGAAAAACACGTGAGTTACCTTACTACGAAACGCTTCACGGTTACTCTTACGCCCGCCTCTGACAGCTACGCATCTGCGGCTACGTCATGGACAAATGTATGCGGTATCTGTCATGGCAGTACACCGGCTAACCATCAGAATGGGTCGGTTAATGTGGTTGTCAGTTCAACCTATCTGTTTGGCACTGGTTCAACGCTCTATAGCGGTGTCCCTGGAACCTCATCTGCTGCCAATCCGAAACAATGTTCAAATATAAGCTGCCACTATTTCACTACACCACTCTGGTCTACGTATTAAGCGGGGGAGGAAAATTACAATGGGAAAAGCTCTTAAGAAAAAATTGAATGGAATGAGCTGGTGGATGAAAACCAGTCTGGTCCTCCTCCTCACGCTGGCAACATCGGTATTCATGTATAATGGTTGGTACAAGCCATTAACAGTACAGGCGGCAACTGTCACTTATGGCCTGCAGTTTGATTCAACCACCAATGTGGGGATTGACGGAACCTGTAACCTGTCGGCATCAGCAACTGCACCGACGGTTAAGACAACCATGGTTTCTCCAGTCACCACGGCAGCCAACTCATACCGCCCAACAACCGGCATGACCATGGGTAACCCCACGATAATGATCAAGTCCTATGGTCCGGTCTATGCCTCTGCTCAGACCATCACGGCGCCAGCCGGCAGTTTTGCGATTCGCGGCTACAATGCAAGCGATACCTGGACATTTCATATCTATGATTACAACCCGGCCGGCGCTGCCAATAACAAGACTTTGATGTATTCTTCCAACACAATAACCAGTGGTACCGGTGCAACGGTAACAGTCGTCCCGACCTATACCACAGTAAACAACTCGATTGCCGCCGGCCACCGGTTGCTGCTGGAGGTCGTTTACACACCGGGTGGCGCAACCCTGACACCCCGTATCTATCTGGATGGAACCACATCAGCCGCCTGGTGTCAATTGACAGTTACTGAGACGGTTGCAGCTACCGGCAACCTCACCGTTGGTAACGGCACCAACCCTGCCAATGCCAATGCCGGACAGGGGTCCACCGGTAATGCCATCGATGGTTTCACCATGGCCATGTCTTCCGGCACAGGAACCGTCAGCACCTTGACAGTTCTTGGTGATGCCAACTTTAGCGCAACCAATATTCCTACCAACGGTGTCAAGATCTACCGTGATTCCGGCACGACCGTAGGCACCCTGGATGCTGGTGACGTACTTCTTAATACAACATCACCGGCCATATCCGGCAATGCTACGACAATTACCCTGACTTCTGCTGAATCTGTCTCTACTACTGCCGCCAATTACCTTGTGGTGGTTGATACCAATGCCGGCGCAACCATCGGGAACGCATTCACTGCAACAATTTCAGCTGTTACCGGTTCCGGATTAGGTACACCGGTGGACAATGATACCACTGGCGCCACATTGACAGTTGTAGCCGGTAACGTTCTGACTGTTGGCGATGGTTCCGCCATTCTTAACAATACCAACGCAGCCCGCAGCGGATCCTATGCTGTAGACACCTTTACACTGGCCACTTCATCGGGCACCAGTAACGTTTCGACAATCACGGTTACCGGTGGCGGTACTGGATTTACAACTACCAACATTCCTACCAATGGTGTCAAGATCTATCGTGACGCCGGTACGATCGGTGTTCTTGATGGTGCTGATACGTTGATTTCAGCTTCATCAACCGCAATTGCCGGGAGTGCTTCCACCGTTACCCTGACTGCTCCTGAAGCAGTTTCAACAACAGCCGCTAATTACCTCGTAGTTGTTGATATTGCTGCCGCTGCAACGATCGGGCAGACAATTACCGGTACGGTTTCAGCAACAACCGGTACCGGTTATATTTCTACAACTGATAATGATGCAACCTCTGCAACATTGACGGTTGCCGCAGCACAAACCCTGACCATCGGCAATGGCACAAACCCGGCCAACGCCAACATCAAAACCGGTGCTTCTGCAGCACTCGACAGCTTTTCTCTGTCCATTAACAGCGGCACCGGAACAGTAAATACCCTGACCCTGACCGGTTCGGCCAACTTCACAACTGCAAATATCACCGGCGCAGCAGTGTATGTGGATAACGGTACAACCGGTACCTACGAAGCCGGAACCGACACCCTGGTTCCTACGACTTACAGCCAGACCGGCACTGTTGGAACAATCACCTTTACAACACCGCTCTCCGTAACCACAACTGCAAAGAATTACCTGGTGCTTGTCACTGCAAGTAACGCTGCTACTCTTGCCCAGACCTTCACCGGTACGATTACCGGCGCAACCGGCATTGGTGTGGTTACCGCAAGCGACACAGCCTCGGCAACCCTGACCATTATTGCCGGCCCCGTATCAACCATCACATCCTGTGGTGGCTGCCACGGCTACCCGCCGGTGGATAGCGCCACCCGCGCCAGTGGTAAGTTTGTCGGTTCACATGACAAACATGTTGGTCTGCTGACCTGTGCTAACTGCCATGTGGATAACGGTACCTCGCCGACCGGCAACAACCATGCTGATGGAAACATTCAGATTGCATCGCCGTTGCGTACCATCACCGGAGAATCGTACACTCAGGCTACCCATGCCGTGACAAATTCACCAACTTTTGGCTCATGTACTACCTACTGTCACTCACAGGGTACCAGTAAGACTTCCAATCCTGGTGATACACATACTTCGGCTCTTTCCGCCCCAAATACCACGTTGACCTGGGGAACAGCCAATGCAAGCGGCTGTACAGCTTGTCATAACACACCTCCTGATTATGCTTCAGGAACATTATATGGTGGCGTAGCCAAGGCAAACAGCCATGGTGGTCATGTAAGCGCAGGCGTTACTACCTGCACCTCGTGTCACAGCAGTGTGACCGGCACTGGTCCTTACACACTCACAACTGGTCATGCCGATGGTCAGTACACGATTAACTCAGGACTTGGTTACACCTACGCAACCACTGGCGGTACCTGTGCTTCGGCAGGTTGCCACGGATCACGAACATGGGGGCAGGCACTCGGTTGCATTGATTGTCATAACTCCGTTCAGACCGCAACAGCAGCTCAGGCAATCGATGCGACTGTTACGTCACGTCCGATCATGACGGCTGGCTTTATTCTTGCACAAAGCCATACAAGATCACGTACAACCCCTGCAGCCACAAGCCAGGATTGCTGCGTCTGCCACATGGAAGGTGTTACTGCTACCGCTACCAGAAATACTGCTGCAAGTCCTAATGGTGGTCAATACCATGGTAATGGTTATGTAGAACTTCGTGACCCTGACACCGGTACAACTATTAAAACAAAGACCCACAGCGGAACGAATGCTGCCGAGGGCGCATGGTCTGCTGACACTGCTAACGATGCGATCTTCGTACGTTTCAAGCGTAATTTAGGTATAACACTAGAGGCTGAAACTGCTGTTATTCCCGGCAAAACCATTACCAACTTCCAGGTTCTTGGCGGCATCATGGTCAATCACTGCCTGAAGTGCCACGATTCCAACGGCGCTACCAATACAGCAGCACAGGTAACCGGTGGTTCAGCATTTAAACCATTCGGTGCAACTGTTGCTGCCAATGGTACCAACCAGGGTGTTCTTGATGTTAACAGCCAATTTGCCTCGACTAACCGTGCTCAGCATCCGGTTCTTATTAAAAACAACAATGGTTACACCAATACCAGCGGCACCAGAATGTTGGCTCCGTGGAATGGCGTAGCTAAAACTGCAACAACAACTGTTTACGGTCCGCTTATTTCCTGCTGGGACTGTCACGCACCGAACGGTTCAACAACAGCTACTACCGTAGGTAATACCAATGCTGCCCTTGTTGTTGATACCCATGGTCGTGCAAAAACAGTATCGACAGATGCTGTTGAGCTGCGCGGCAGTGTTTATCTGAGTTCCACGACAACAGCCGGCAACCTCTGCCTCAACTGTCATGTCGTTTCCGGCGGTACTACATTGCATGGCGCCGGTTCTGCAATGCAGGCTTCTGGTTCAAACGGCTCTATGACGTATTTCCAGAACCGTTGCTACTTCTGTCATTCCGGTGTTGAAACCAATGCTCATGCAGCACGTCCGATTGGTGCAGGTGATGCCCATGGCTATAACACAACTGCAGCAGGCGCTGCGATAACTACTGCTGGTAAAGGGTACGCCTTTATCCGTAGAACCGGCCTTGGTCAGATTGTTGGACAGGTTGGAGCGACTACTTATACGGCGACTTGTGGTAGTGGTTCGGGTATTTGTAGCCAAGGTATGGGAACATATACTCCTGGCGGTAAATTCTAATAGCTGATTCAGCTTAACTGCAATCAAGCCCCGTCTGCAAGGACGGGGCTTTTCTTTGGTGAAAAATATGTAGCCTGTTGATGTAAGTGTGATGTATATCACTATGATCACTACTCTGGAGATTGATTATGCGAGCTTATAGAGTATCAAAGCGTATGCTGTTACAAATTGCTGTTTTTATTGTTATGTGTGCTGTTTTTGGTTGCACAAAGGAAAAGAAAAGCAGTGAGGAAACAGTTAAACCATCACTTGAAAACAAGGTGGCGGCAACATCTGTTGTGTTGGCGACAATTGCTGATGATGAAACTGCAGGCGCTGTCTCAGAGCATCAGAAGGATCAAAATGCTGAAGAGCCGTCCGCAGATATTGTTATTGACATTAACAAGTTTGGCAAAGGTGCCGCCTATATCGCAAAAGTGGGTAAACGGGAATGCGTCGTACATAATGGTGTGCGTGGCAAGTTCTACGATAGTATCGAATCATTTACCTTGACTGTCAGTCCCGATGGCCAGCGGGTTGGATACGGTGCAAAAAACGGTGATACGAATTATGTGGTAATTGACGGAGTGGAGAAGGGGCCTTTTACCGATAGAGGAAGAATCGCTTTTAGTCCTGACAGCAAGCATGTCGCGTATGATGCTAAAATCAATGATATCTGGTATATGCATGTTGATGGTGTCAAGCGCACTCAAGTTACGCGAGGCTTTGACAGGCCTCTATTTAGCAGTAATTCAAGTAAAGTCGCTTATGTTGAGGTAAACGATTCTACGGGCGCATACCAACTGGTTATTAGTGATATAAAATTAACAAAGAGCTTGACCATACCAATAATTGACCCTGATGTTAAGATTGATTCAGGTAAGACTGCAATTGCGGCGCTCGTAAAAGATAATAATGCGAGGAGAGCTGTTGTTTTTGATTTTAATAAATCTGTTAAGACCAGTACTGGTAAGGCGTATGATGAAATACATCAACTTACTTTTAATGATGATGGCACTGCTCTTGCCTATATTGGAGTTAAGGATAAAGCCTCTTTTCTGGTCTTTAAAGATTCGATAGAACCACTCCCCGATGCTTTATATCCTTGGCCATTTGTTGTATGCCCGGACAATCAGAGTGTTGGTATATTCGTTGTTAATGACCTGGGTCGAAAAAAATATACCGCATATCTCCATCATGCATTCACCGATAAACGCGTTGATGGTAAAGTTTATAAAGAAGGCGCCCAGTTAGCATACAATAAGGATGGCAAACATTATGCTTATGTGGCAATTCAAAATGAAAAACTATGTATTGTAGTTGATGGCAAGGAAGGGCCTTTTTTTGATTTTGCAATTAATCCTGTTTTTAGTCCTGATAGCAGGTTTGTAGTCTACCGTGCTCGTGAAAATGGAAAGCGTTTTGTTGTCATTTCGGATTTAAACGGCAAGGTTATACGACGGTCGCCAAGTTATGAGCGCGTTTTTGAACCAACATTTACTGAAGACGGCAGATCTGTTGCGTATGGTGTGCTTGACGGTAAAAAAATTATGTGGAAGGTCGAGAAGTTGTAATGAACGACTCATGCACGGAAATATGCGTCAAACTCACATCATGCAAAGTATCTATTTATGAAGCCTGATATTAACAACAACCGCCGTTACGTATATTGGTTGCTGACAATTCTTATTGTAGTCGGCAGCATAGAGATCGGTGCACGCATTATTGAGCGCATTGATAATTCTGCTGCACGTCGCAAAAATCCTTTTGTTGAGTCTATTAATCCTGTTCCTGCATTTAAAATTGTGGATATGGGTGGAATAAAGACGGTGGTTCGTTCCGGGTTTCATCCGTTAATGAATCCTGAATTACGACCTTTTCTTCTGGAACGCCCAAAGGGAGGGCTGCGCATTTTTCTGCTTGGTGGTTCGGCTGCTGCAGGGTGGCCATATCATGGGGGAAACACCAGTATCAGTGCTCTGCTGGAGCGGAAGTTGAAGATGTTGTATCCGGGGCGGTCTGTTGAGGTGATCAATGTTGCTGCGGGTACCTATGGAAGTCATAGGGTGGAGATGATCCATGATGAAGTTTTGCATTACAATCCAGATGCTATTTTTCTGTACAATGGTAACAATGAGTTTTTAGAGGGTCTTGTCTATCAACCTCTGCACCCACCGGAGCCATTTGATCGCTCTGCATTAGTGCGGCTTGTCTATCGGCTTATGGTTCCCCGTCCGCGGATTGATGTTAAAAACTTTACGCTCGACGCTCAAGTCCCCAATACCCTTGCCTTTGCATTTGCAAGATCATCGCTCTACCGTGAGGATCCTCGTCAGTTCCAGATGCTTCTCAAGCATTATAAATTTAATGTTGAAAATATGGTTGAGGACTCTGCCGCTGCCAAGGTTCCGATGTTTCTGCTTACATGTCCGGTGAATCTGAAAGACTGGACCCCCAATGTTTCACGCCATCGCAAGGGTATGACTTCAGAAGAAATGACTCGCTGGACAAAACTCTTTCGTGAGGGGGAATTGGCTGTTGAACGAGGTGATTATGCTGCTGCGATTGCTCCGCTAAAAGCTGCCATCGCGATTGATGATGAATATGCTGAAGCCCACTACCATCTTGGTCGCTCTCTGCTACGCAACGGGCTGCAAAATGAGGCAAAGGTCGAGTATGTTCGAGCGCTCGAGAGAGATGGTTTTCCTTTTCGCGAGCTACCGGAATTCCAGACCATCCTGCGGGAGATTGCAAGAAAGAATAACGTTCCGCTTGTTGACATCGTTGCCCCGCTTGAAGCTGTTTCCGGCGATGGCATTATCGGGCTTGATACATTGGTAGACTATGTTCATCTCACGGAAAAAAGTCAGGAAATCGTTGCCCAGGAAATGCTGAAGGCTCTTCATGGATACGGATTACTTCCAGAGGTCTCTCTGGCTGCTGTAGAGCATGCCAGAATCCCCATTGAGAAGAAATTTTCGGCGCTCCGGGATGTCTACGCTGCTGATCTCAACTATAATATGGCAATGACGATGCACCAGTATGAGCGAATTGATATTTTGTACGAAGAAGCTATCAATAATTTCACCCGTGCGGCAAAGGAGGACCCGTCTTTGGCAGAAGATTGCCGAAACAGGATTCTGTTGTATAAAGAAATCCACCCGGTCGTGCAAGCCTATCGTGATCTTCTGCACGCTGATAAGTTCGGACTTCGGGAGAAGAATTACACAGCTGGTGAGCCAGAACGGATCTTCTCAATGTACAGGGATATGATCCATCGGGTTAAAACTCCAGGTCTTTCAAATGAGGAGTTTGACAAGAAAATACCCAAAGTTCAACCTCAGTAGAAAAACGTGTGCTCTTTTGATTGTGGTATTGAGAAAGCGGGTGAACGACAGGTTGTCGCCCCTGGTTTAGTTGAAATTGATGGTGTGAAGTCTTTCTGTTTCAACGCTTCAGCGGCAGGTTGCCTAATAATAAGAGAGCTTTTTCGTTTTGTGGTTCAATCTGTAATGCCCGATTTAAGACTTCAGCAGCCTCATCAGGTCGATTTTTAACAGCTAACATCGCCCCAAGGTTTACCAGGGCAACCACGTACGATGGTTTTGCCTTGACTGATTCGTTAAAACACCAGAGTGCATCATCAATCCTGCCTGCATCGAGATAGGCCTTCCCAAGATTATTCAATGCCATCCAGTTGTTTTCAGTTATTTTCAAGGCATGTTCAAACAAGACAATACTGTTTTTCCATACTGCAAGCTGACGCCTGGTCATTGCCGCTGACATGATAACAACTACAGCTGCTAACAGCACAAGTATCATATTTTGCCGTCTCATCCTTTTTGTTACATCTGTTGCTCCCCACGCAAGCATTATGAATAGCCCGACGTGCGGCACATAGCTGAATCGGTCTGCCATGGACTGGTAGCCTGCTTGAGTCAAACCTATAACGGGAAAAATATAGATTAGAAACCAGAACCAGCCGACTGGAAGGTATCGGTATTTGTGTCTAATGTTGATAACGGCAGCCGATATGACCGCCAGGACAAATAGTGAGCAGGCTACCTGCCAAAGTGAAAATGATGCCGGCATCGGGTAATAGACTGCAAGATCACGAGGGTAAAATGTTTTTGTGATATATTTTGCATACGAAGTTATTGCGTTTTCAACACGCAGAGCAAGTGAAAGTGTATCGGTGGTTGGCATTGCTCCGGCGTTGCTTTGTCCGTAGATTGTAATGATTGATGACGCTACGGAAAGGACAAAGAACGGGATTTTATCAACGAGATACACGTGCATGGTGCCGGCAGAGGACGGCAAGCGGGGGGCGGAAAACATCCAGTAATCAATAAACAGCATGATAAGCGGAAGTGGTACGAGCATCGGTTTCGACATGAGACCAAGAATGAAGCAGAAGAGTGAAAGGAGGTAGAGTAGGGTACGACGTTTTGTGACGGATATTGGTGAAATGATTTTATATTCAACATAAAATATCAGCGTCAAAAATCCAAAAAACGTGCTTAATACATCCTTTCGCTCGGCCGCCCAGGCAACAGATTCAACATGCATGGGATGAAGGGCAAATAGTGCCGCTACAAAAGCACTCTGCCAGAGCAGTCCGGTTACGCGGAAAAGAAAAAAGAGCAGAAGAATCGTGGAACCGATATGAATAAATACACTGGAAAGATGGTGGCCGCCCGGATTCATGCCATACAGCTCAACATCAAGCATATGTGAAAGCCAGGTGACGGGCTGCCAGTAGAAGTAGTCAACTGATGTGAAGGCCCAGATAACGCTGCTTTTTGATAAACCTTCAATTACATGGGGGTTTTCGTACAGGTAGGCTTGATCATCAAGATTGATGAATGCGTGACCGCTCACCTGCCAGTAGAGTGCCAGGGTTACCACCGTTAACACGATGGAAATTATCACGAAATTTCGCTTCACGTATGATGCCTCGTAAATATCAATCAAGGTCGAAAGCGTTTCTAAAATCCTTCATTAATTGAGGATTCTGCCTTGACTTCTCAAGATAGCAATTTCCAATAGCAACTGATTCAATATCAGTCCCCATGAAACAATGAAACGCGTCTTCAGGGGTGCAGACTATCGGCTCTCCCCGTATATTAAAGCTGGTATTCACCACAATCGGGCAGCCGGTTTTTTCTTTAAAAAGAGAAATAAGCGCATGATAGCGAGGGTTTGTTGCTTTGTGGACGGTCTGAATCCTGGCTGAATAATCCACGTGCGTTACGGCGGGGATCTCTGAACGGACACGGTTAAGTTTGTCTATACCGAACAATTTCTGTTCATCTTCCGTCATGATGCGTCGTTTGTCTTTGACTACATCTGCACAGAGCAACATATACGGGCTGCCTGTTGAAAGTTCAAACCATCTCTTGACATCTTCACATAAAACAGATGGCGCAAAAGGTCTGAATGATTCCCTGAACTTAACTTTATGATTCAGTTGTGACTGCATTGCCGCAGAGCGAGGGTCAGCAAGTATTGACCGTGAGCCAAGCGCTCTTGGACCATACTCCATGCGACCATAAAACAGGCCTACAGCCTTTCCGGCAACCAGGTCATCAACACATTGTTGTAACACGACCTCATCATTAACCACATCGAAAACTGCGCCCAGAGCGCGTAGACGCTCTTCAATCTCATTCTGTGGAAAGGCTGGCCCGAGATATGCTCCTTTCATTCTGTCGGTTGTATTATCAGAAGTGGAACGTTCATTGCCAAAATTGAGGTGATATGCTGCCAGGGCAGCGCCAAGAGCGCCGCCGGCATCTCCTGAAGCCGGTTGTATCCAGAGTTTTTCAAACGCTCCATCACGGAGAACCTTCCCGTTTGCCACACAATTAAGCGCAACGCCGCCTGCGAGGCACAGATTTTTTTGTCCGGTTGTTTCAGCAATGTTTCTGGTCATGCGTACTATAATGTCTTCGGTGACGATCTGAATTGATGCCGCGAGATCCATGTGTCGAGTTGTTAGCGGCTCATTCGGGCTGCGTGCCGGTTCACCGAAAAGATCATCGAACCTGGTGTTTGTCATGGTAAAACCGGTGCAGTAGTCAAAATAATCCATATTCAGTCGAAATGAACCGTCTTCCTTGACATCTACCAGATGTTCCCTGATGGTTGCGGCATAGCGAGGTGTCCCATATGGCGCCAGCCCCATGAGCTTGTATTCGCCAGAATTGACTTTAAAGCCGGTGTAATAGGTGAATGCTGAATAGAGAAGGCCGAGTGAGTGTGGAAAGTGGATCTCCTTGAGGATTTCAATGTCTTTGCCCTTGCCTATGGCAACGGAAGTAGTGGCCCACTCACCGACACCGTCCATCGTTAAAATTGCCGCTTCGTTATAGGGCGAGGGATAGAATGCACTGGCTGCGTGACTCAGGTGGTGTTCCGAAAATAACAGCACTTTTGCCAGGTCATTTCTCTCTCCATGAATTGAAAGCTCGTGTAGCAGGGTGTCTTTGAGGAACAGTTTGTCTTTCAGCCATAGAAGCATGGATGTTGAGAATGATGTAAATCCTTTTGGAGCAAATGCGAGATACGTTTCCAACAAACGCTCAAACTTGAGAAACGGCTTGTCATAGAAGACAATATGGTCGAGGTCGGAAAAACGAATACCAGCCTCACTCAAGCAATATTCCAAAGCGTAATGTGGAAAACGTGGCTCATGTTTTATTCTGGTAAAACGCTCTTCCTGAGCGGCTGCTATGATTTCACCGTCATTGATAAGCGCACAGGCACTATCGTGGTAATATGCAGAAATTCCAAGTATGAACATGTACTCTTTCTAAAACAGCGTGTAGATAAAGGGAGCGACTACTGAATTCTGTGCAAACACCAACAAAATTCCGAACAAAGCCATTATTACAATAATCGGGAGAAGCCAGAACTTCTTGCGTTGCATGAGAAACTCAATGAATTCCTTGATAAATTCCATTTTTTACCTCGTGAGTTAATACTGCTTGCGGAATGATTCTTTCCATGGCTGGCTATTTGTGCGGTAGTGCCAGTACGATGTCGCTTTGTTGTCATAGTGCAATGGCAATAGCTCTTTACCGAACAGCTTTAGAATAAGAGCCGTAGGGATAACAGCGAAGATATAGATCAAGCCAAACATCAGCGGGTTTGTAAATCTGTGCATAAAATTCCCTAACATAATGAACAGATCAATTACTTTATGAAGAGGTCGAGCCTCAATCGAAGCAAGGATCGCCAGAACTGTTGCACCTACAGCTACGGAAGGTAGGTGATTTCCTCGAATGAGTTGGAATGTATAAAATGCTGCGGTAATTCCCGCCAACAAGAAGCCTGATTTCCGGTAGTTTGTTTTCTTGTGTGTGCTTATTTCATGATAGTTCATAGTTTGCTCCATGACAGTGCCTCATCTTACCTGCATTTTCTTTGCATCGCAATAATTCATAAGGGAAAACGTGCTGTAAGCTTGACACTATTTCAGCTTTTTTTGTTCAATACGTTGCCCGATTATGCTATAAAAAAATCTAAACGAGATAGTTGTAGCGTATACCAATTGATGTTGGATGGAGATTATGACTGAATCGCAGAAACCTGATGAAACAGTATCCGAAATTGAAACCTTTCCCATTGAACCACGCTATCATCCAATTCATAAATTCCCCCGTTTAATCTATAATTTTCTCGCTTCAGCAAAGCTCGCGATGTTTCTACTTGTTGTGATTTTACTTTGCTGTCTGACAGGTGTGACGATTTTCCGTGATAAACAGGCATGGGAGCTTATTTTTTCTACACTCTGGTTTAATGGATTATTGGTGCTGCTGATTGTCAATGTGGGCTGTTGCTTTTTTGGTAGAATCTGGGGGCGGCGGATTACACTCATTTCCTGCGGGATGATTCTGTTTCACCTCAGTTTTGTGACGATGTTTGCTGGCATAATCTATAATAGCTTTTTCTATTTTAGAGGTTCACTCCGGTTAACCGAGGGGGAAGTGCTGCCAAATGGCGATCCGCAGAGTTATGATTCCATTGATAAGGGACGTTTTTTTTCGTTTTCAAAATTAAAAGGGGAAACAACGCTTATTAAGATGCACAGGGGATATCGGGCTGAAGGTGATGATAAACGGGCAGCGTACGAAATAGCTGTCGGTTCAGGTCCAATGAAAAAAGAGGCCATTATCTATCTGACCAAGAGTCTGGAAAATAGGGGATTTGGATATTTTCCTGAAAAAGAAGGGTATTCCGCGCTTGCTGTAATTTATGATAAACAGGGACATGAAGTGTATGGAGGTTTTCTAGCACTACAGAGTTTGATAAACAGCAAAGATGGCACATATGTTTATACAATTGGCACTAAAGATGCCCCGACTGTTATCAATTTCCCGCCAGAACCGAATACGCCGATATTGGCGATGAATCTTGTATATTACCCTGATAAAAATGTTGAAAAAAAAGGGGATGTTTATTTTGATGTGTATCCGTTTGTCAAACCAGGAATGAGAGCCCCTGACAAACCATTATCTTCTGGGAAGGTTGCGGTAGGATCAAAGTATACTACGCAAAACGGTACGCTTGAGGTTAAGGAAATCCGTTACTGGGCAGCGATGATGGTGCGTTATGAACCGGGCAAACCGATAATCTTGACCAGCTTGTGGGTCGGTTTGTTTGGCGTTACTCTGACGACTTTGGCGCGGATGTTTAGGAAACCCAAAAAAATGGTTGTAAGCTCGACGTTGAACAGTAAAAATGCAGTCAATTAGCGCTACTACAATTAAATATGAAAAATGGCTTTTACCGTCGATAGTCCTGATAACCATTGCTCTGTTTAGCTCTACGCTCTGGAATGATTTTATCGCTTTTGATGATGATATTTTTGTTTATGCAAACCAGAATATTGTGTCAGGACTGAATTTTGAAACTATACGCTGGGCGTTTACAACAGGATATGAGGCAAACTGGGTTCCGCTGTCTCTTCTTTCTCATGCCTTGGATATTCAGATATTTGGTTTGAATCCTGCTGGTCATCATGCGGTTAATGTAGTGTTACACGTTGCCAGCAGCGGATTACTGTTTGTTTTCCTCAGGCGTGCAACCAATGCGCCGTGGGAAAGTGCGGCGGTTGCCTGTTTGTTTGCTTGGCATCCATTGCATGTTGAATCAGTCGCTTGGGTGGCAGAGCGCAGAGATGTTCTTAGTACGTTTTTTATGATGCTGACGCTGTATTGTTATACTCTCTATACAGAAGCGAGAAGTATCAAAAAATATGTTGCCACTCTGGTAATCTTTATACTTGGTTTGTTGTCAAAACCTATGTTGGTGTCTCTACCGCTTGTTTTACTGTTGCTCGATTGGTGGCCGCTTAATCGAATTGTCTTTTCAGGCAAATCGATATTCTGGAGGAATCTCATTCGGCTGATTGTCGAAAAAATCCCATTTTGTATTTTGACATTATTTTCCAGCATCATTACCTACCGTGTTCAGCAGGCCGCAGGAGATTTGCCGCAAGGATATACCTTCGTGTCGCGACTGGGAAAAGCGGGCATTGCTTATACCACGTATCTGTATAAAACTCTCTGGCCGGTTGATCTTGCCGTATTATACCCTTTTTCCAAGTACCCGCCTTCCAGTGCTAACGTGTTGTTTTCTATTGCTGTTCTGGTCGTTATTACCACAGTTGTTTTTTTGTTGTATAGACGCTGCCCTTTCTTGATTACTGGTTGGATGTGGTATGGAATTACGTTGCTGCCGGTAATAGGTTTGATTCAGATTGGTCAGCATTCGGTGGCAGATCGCTATACATATATTCCGCTTATCGGTCTGTTTATAGCTATTGTGTGGGGATTAAGGTGTCTATTTGAACAGTGGCGTTTTCGAGATGTTTTTCTTGGCGGAGTAGCAGTCTGTGTCGGAGTCGGTATGATCTGCCTTACGGCAACGCAGCTTAAATATTGGAAAAATAGCGAGACACTTTTTAAGCATACTCTTGATGTGACGGAAGGGAATTGGGTTATTCATAGTAATCTTGGCCTGGTATATCTCAATCAAGGGCGGTTCGATGAGGCTGTATGGCATTTAAAGCAGTCGATTAAGATAAAGCCTTCATATTCCCTGGCGTACCTCAATTTGGGTGCTGTCTATATGGCCACCAAGGAGTATCAAAAAGCTGTTGATGCTTTTACCTGGTCGCTGCAGTTTGATAGTTCTAGTCCAAAGGCTCATTACGGCCTGGGAGTTGCGTATGCTGCTCTTGGGAAACGGGATTTAAGTTTGAAGGAATATCAGGTTTTAGAGCAGTTCGGTTTGCCATCAGCCGCAACACTGCTTGAAATAATCAATGCATCAGCTACTGGTATGGCAACACCATAATTGGCTTTACAATAAACAGCACTATTCAACCATGGGAGAACGTATTATGCGCAAGGTAACAGCAGTAGCAGTGGTGATCGGATTAATCGCTTTCTCATCCGGCGTATTTGCCGAGGAAATACAGAAACCAGCTGCCACCAAGCTTAAAAATGGGATCACCAATTATCACCAGACGGGGCCTATTGACCCCAAAGATGCTGGTAAATATGGCATGGATAGTTCGATAAAAAAGAAAAAACTGGATAATTACCCTTCTGCAACTATTGGGGAAGCATTTGGTAAATACAGCTATTTCAAGACTGGCGATTGGAAAGTTACACAGTTGCAAAATCATAAAACCTATGTTGACTTCACGGGAATGTTTAAAAAAGGTTTTTTTGATTTTATGATGCTGGATAAGAATGTTTCACAGCAGGGGGTTGAAATAAAATTTGTGGTGTATGAAGACGGACGACTTGCCGTTGCCATGATATCAAAAGTGCAGATTGTGACGAATGGAATGGTTAGGCGCTATCCAATTGAAGATATAAAAACAATACTCGATAAAATTTATGCAAATAAAGAAATCAAGTTCTGACGCTATTTTGAAAGTTCCTTAATTCTGTTTTGAGCGTGTTCCCTGCCGCCCGGAATGTTGTCAGAGTTATCGGGTGAAGTCAGAAAAAAGAGGTAGTCAGTTATCGCTTCTCTAGGTCTGCCAAGTTTTTCGAGGGTTATCCCTCTGTTTAGTCGTGCTTCCTTGTCATAAGGATATACTTCAATCGCTTTGCCGTAATTGTACATTGCTCCTTTCAGATCCTCTTTGTTCAACTTTATATTCCCCAGGAACGTGAATATCATAGGGAAATTCGGGTCTATAGAAACAACCTTTTCAAATGCATGTTCAGCACGTTCTATGTTTTGATGCTTACCTTTATCATAATAAGCTTTACCCAAACCTGCCAAGGCATGAACATTGTCCGGGTATTGCTCTACAAAACGTGTATAAAGCGTCACATTGTTTCGCCAGTCCAGATTGCGCCTGATAGTTAAGCCAGATAAAACAATCAGTATAATGGTGGCAACAGCACATCCATATTTATGGACAGATGCTTTTTTAAACGGAAAAATTCTGAATATCTGGTCGATAATGATAAGCCAGAGACCAATGGCAGGAATATATATAAAACGATCAGCCTGCTGTGCCCCAGGTACAAAAACAATGCCACTTACCGGCAGCCAAAATAGTAGAAACCATGCCAGCCCGAATAATGATACATAGCTGCGACCTTTGGTAATAATCCAGACTAATCCTGAAAGTATGCAGAGCCACGCGCCAGCGAGTGGCAATATAAGAAGGTTTAAATCATCAGGGACCATGTAACGGTTGGCAAGCGATGTGGGACATATAACTGACCAGAGATAGTTGGGAATGATATAAATATTGTTTATCATCCTTGTGCTGAAAGGTGTTGTTATATACATGGCTTCGAGAGTGTTTGTTCCCATGCCGGGGATAATGCTTGTCTGAATGCCGAGCTTGGAAAGTGTCAGCCAGCGCATGACGACGTAAATTGAAACCGCTATAAAATATGGGATCAGGCGGATAGCGGATTGCGTGCGTGCCCCAGTTATGGTGGAGCGAAATGGTGCGATTTCGAGCGCCAGAATAAATGGCAGAATCATGAGAGCAGTTTCTTTGGAGAAAAGGCCCGTTAGAAATAGAGCAGCTGCGATAAAGGCATAGTATGTTTTTTCCCGCATGATGCTTTTGCTGTGCATAAGATATGTTGAAATGGAGAAGAAACAGGCCATCATTGTGTTGCGTCCACCAGCATTGAAATCCACCCCTTCACTCTGGAGTGGGTGGACAGCAAAAATTAGAGCGGTAAGCATCGCTGCATAGATATTTTCCTTAAACAGAATACGGGCGAGACGATACAGCAGAAAGGCATTGATGGAGTGCAATACAACATTGAAGAGACGTATGAAAAAAGGGTTAAACCCGTGCAGGTGACCTTCTATAAGGAACGTAAGATAGGTTACAGGGCGATAAAATGGTAGTAATTGTGTGTTGCCAGTTGTGTCAATGCTGCTAAAGAGAGAAAAAATTGTTCCTTTGAGTGCTTGGTTTTCAAGAATGACGCTATGGTCATCCAATGCGAAGTCATTGCCAAGAGAGTTGGCATATACAAGAAATGCGATAGTGACTATGAGCAAACTACAGAAAACGTCTTTATTTTTTTCATTGAGCATGCAATTGCCCTTTATATTGATATACCGAAAAATAAGAAAAACAGTATCAAATATGAACCCTTCGGTACAAGGGAAATGTAAATAAATGAAGCTATCAATTATAATTCCATGCTTCAATGAATCCTCCACAATTGAAGCTGTTGTAACAGCCGTAAGGAATTCGTCGCACCTTGATAAGGAAATTATCATTGTCGATGATTGTTCTACGGATGGTACCCGCGAATTGTTGAAATCGACAATTGAGTCACAGGTTGATAGTGTTATCTATCACAGATGCAATATGGGAAAAGGGGCCGCTCTGCGTAGCGGTTTCAAACAAGCATCGGGAGATATTATTATTATTCAGGATGCTGATCTTGAGTATGACCCAAGTGAGTATCCTAAACTGGTAGAGCCGATTCTTCAGGGTAAGGCGGATGTGGTTTACGGGTCTCGATTTATGGGTGGGGAGGCTCATCGTGTGGTTTATTTCTGGCATATGGTTGGCAATCGCATTCTCACTCTGTTGTCGAACATTATGACAAATATCAATCTGACTGATGTGGAAACGGGTTATAAAGTTTTTAAGAGATCGATTGTTCAGTCAATTGACATCGAAGAAAATCGTTTTGGCTTTGAACCTGAAATAACGGCCAAGCTTGCCAAAATGAGATGCGTGATTTACGAGGTTGGAATTTCTTATCATGGAAGAACCTATCAACAAGGGAAAAAAATATGTTGGAAAGACGGTTTTTCTGCGATGAGATGTATTCTGAAATATAATCTCTTTAGATGATTTTGTATTAAATTTAACTTGGAATATAGAGATGAAGTTTCCTGCTGAACATCACAATTGCCCTTTCTGCAACGTTCCGTTGGTGTTGTTTTCCATGCAAAAAACAGAGAGTGTGGTGAACACTGCTGTTTATTATTGTCCGGAATGCCGGTGTGGCATGACGTTGCCATCACCGGATGACGATACGTTGCATGAGTTGCATTCAACGCAGTATTATCGCAATGGTGAAGGAATTCGTTTCACACTTCCCATAGAATGGCTTGTGGAAGGGATGCGCCGCTGGAGAGTCCATCGACTTTCAGGTGTTGTAGCAAGAGGAAGGGCACTCGACATCGGTTGTGGCAGTGGCAAGTTTTTACGCGCTTTACGGGATATCGGCTGGGATGTTGCCGGTCTGGAATTGAATGATGATACTGCAACTGGCGCTAGGGTAGTGCATACTATCAGAGTTGAAGTCAACTTGAATGCGTTTACTGAAAATACATTTGAATTGATTACTATTACGCATGTGCTGGAGCATATTCGTGATCCTCGGCAGATGCTGATTGATTGTTGCCGGTTGCTAAAGCCGGGGGGTGTTATCGCTGTTGCAGTGCCGAATATTGAAAGTTGGCAGGCGCGCCTAACTCGGGGAAACTGGTTTCACCTCGATCTGCCACGCCATCTTTGGCATTTTAGTGAAGCGTGGTTGTCACGTAGCTTATGCGAGTTAGGCTTTGAGCCGATAATGGTTAGAAGGCTCGATTTTGCTCATAATACTTTTGGGTGGCTGCAGTCAATACTCAATTGTATTGGCTTGCGGCATAACCGATTGTATTCATTTTTAAGCAGCAATGATCTTGAAACGGATAATCGGGCTTGTTACATATCTCTATTTATATCGTTAATAATCGCTCCAGTATTACTCCCTTTTTCAATGCTTCTTTCAGTTTTAGAGGTTGTGTTTTGCGCTAGCGGAACGGTGGAAGTAATTGCCAGGCGGATAAAGGTGGAACCTGGCTCAGAAAGAAATTCTGTATGACCGCTTTTCACGCCTATGTAAAAAAATATGACCTGGATATAGCGGGCGGCTTGGTACTGCTAACACTATTGGTTTATGCGCGGGTTGCCTGGCATGATTTTATTAATTATGATGACCCATTTATTGTTACGTTGAATGAAAATATTTTGAATGGATTTAGTTTTACCAGTATCTACTGGGCTTTTACAGCATCGTTGGAAGGAAACTGGATCCCCTTGTCGTGGATTTCCCATATGCTGGATATTCAGCTCTTTGGATTAAACCCGGCAGGTCATCATAGTGTGAATGTTTTTTGGCACTGTGCTTCTACGCTTGTATTATTTCTATTTCTCAATAAAACAACAGGAGAACGCTGGAAGAGCGCCATGGTTGCTTTTCTCTTTGCGCTACATCCGCTTCACGTGGAGTCTGTCGCTTGGGTTGCCGAGAGGAAGGACGTCTTAAGCGGTTTTTTCTTGATGCTGACACTTTATCTTTATGTCGATTATGTCCGCAAAGCTGGTTATGTCCGCTATGTTCTCTGTGTTGCCAGTTTTATCCTCGGTTTGCTGGCAAAGCCGATGCTTGTTACTTTGCCGATAGTCTTGCTACTGGTTGATTTATGGCCATTAAAGCGGCTTGGAAACTCAGTTGACGAATTACTCCAGACAAGGTGTTCCCGCTTGTTTTATGAGAAAATACCATTTGTACTCCTGGCGCTTGCTGTAAGTGTTATTACCTACCTTGCCCAAAAGGCGGATGGCGCCGTTTCAGAAAACTATACCTTTGTCTCCCGTGCCGGAAAGGCTTTTACCTACTATGTTGCCTATCTGGGCAAAACAATATGGCCGTCAGGGCTTTCAGTCTTTTATCCAAGATCTTTATTTCCACCTTCAGCTACGAGCATTGTGGGCGCTGTCTTGTTGCTTGCTGTGGTAACGCTGTTTGCGATTGTAATGAGAAAACGCCACAGTTATATTTTAATGGGATGGGCCTGGTACCTTGTAACGCTGATACCGGTAATTGGCTTGGTGCAGATTGGTTCACATTCCATCGCGGATCGGTACACCTACATTCCGTTAATCGGGATATTTATCATGCTAGTCTGGGGTGGGGCTGCTTTTGCACACAGGTTTGGCATAGCTGAGTTGCCTCTTCACATTTTTTGCATGGCATTGGTTGTTGCCAGCATTGCAACTACTTATATTCAGTTGAGATATTGGAAAAACAGTATAACACTCTTCAGTCATGCAGTAGCAGTGACTGGATCAAATCATGTGGCACTTACCAATCTTGGCAACGCCTTGCTTGAAGCCGGGAGATTAGAGGAATCGGTTCACTATCTTCAGTTGGCGGTTCAGGAAAGACCTGCTGACACCTTTGCTCTGATGAATCTTGGGAGTGCTTACCGGCGTTTGAATGAGCATGAAAAAGCTCTGGACTCGTATTCTCGTGTTTTGTTTTTAGAACCGGGGAATGAAAAGGGACATTATGAGCTCGGTATGGAATATCTTATTATTGGTCAACAAAAGAGTGCTATTGAAGAGTACAGGTTTCTCCGACAGGCAGGTTCAGCGCTGGCGCAAAAATTATTGAAACAAATAATGATTAGGCAGCCGGTCATGCCACCTGCCAACTGATAGGGGGAAGTATGTTGTCGGGTAACAAGCTGGTTGTAGTCATGCCAGCGTACAATGCGGAAAAAACTTTACGACAGACCTATTCTGAAATACCTCACGAATATGTCGATGAAGTTGTATTGGTTGATGATGCTTCGCGGGACAATACGGCACAGGCAGCAGAAGAGCTAGGGATCAGAACCATTATTCATCCGGTTAATGGCGGGTATGGTGCCAATCAGAAGACCTGCTACCGTGTTTCTCTGGAGCTTGGCGCCGATATTGTGGTGATGCTCCATCCGGATTACCAGTATTCTCCACGCCTGGTAACTGCCATGGCATCCATGATCGCATCAGGGCACTACGATGTGGTACTTGGGTCGCGAATTCTGGGCGGTGGGGCGCTCAAAGGCGGCATGCCGCTCTATAAGTACGTTGCCAATCGCCTGCTGACCGCTTTTGAAAATATGATTCTGGGAGTAAAGCTGTCAGAGTATCACACCGGGTATCGTGCTTTTAGCAGTAAGGTGCTGGAAATGTTGCCGCTGGAGCGTAACTCGGACGATTTTGTGTTTGATAATGAGATGTTGGCTCAAACAGTGGCGTATGGTTTCCATATTGGCGAGATCAGTTGCCCAACCAAATATTTTCCCGAGGCATCATCGATCAGCTTTAAGCGCAGTGTTCGCTATGGCCTGGGAGTGGTTGGGACGACGATGAAATTTGCCTTGCATACGAGTGGTCTGAAGCGCTGCCGGCTGTTTGGTGGTTGATGAGGTCCTGAACGCATAAAAAATTGACAGACAACCTTGATACAGGCATAAATGAGAAAAAATATGTGGGAGGAACTATGAAACCTGAACTTATGATGTTTTGGATTGCGGTTGGATTGTATGGGGTGAGTGCCTTCAGCTATATTTTTGGTTTGATTTCAAAGGCGGATAAACTCTTTACGATTGGTTTATACAGTGCTCTGCTCGGTTTCTTTCCGCATGTAGCCGTGATTGCCTTGCGCTGGTCCGCAACCGGCATTACCCCCTTTATTGCCATATCTGAGTCGCTGACGCTGGGCGTTTTTATGGCGGTGTTGATTTTTGTGGTGACGCAGTTCTCGGTCAAACGGGTACAGCCACTGGGTGTGCTGGTTATGCCGGTTGCTTTTGTGTTGATGGGATGGGCCGGCACATTGATGAAAGAGGTGGCTGCCACGTTGGCGCCGGCGCTGCAGAGCGGTTGGATCTGGGTGCATATTGTCGGCGCTTCTGCCGGTTTTGCTTCGGTGCTGATTGCCGCCGGACTGGGACTTTTGTATCTGCTGAAACAACGTAACTCTAGTGGTGTGTATGCCAAACTGCCTGACCTGGAAACCATGGACCTGTTTTCCTATCGCTATGTCTCAGCTGGATTCATTATGTACGGCTTGATGATCGTGTCGGGCTGTTTCTGGTCCAATCAGGTTAAGGGTAGTTACTGGGGGTGGGATCCGGTCGAGGTCTGGTCGCTGGTCTCGTGGCTGGTGTATGGAATCTATCTCCATCTGCGGGTGACCTTTGGCTGGAGAGGAACACGGCTGGCTTGGTATGCGCTGATTGCTTTGCTTGTGATGATTGTCAGTTATTGGGGAATCCCGTTCACTGTGGAAACGTTCCATAGCGGTTTCAGAATTGATCATACCTGATCACAATTTGCTGTGCTGGTAATTTGATTGTGCCGTTGGATCTTTAAGTGTGCTGTCGGTTGACAAGAAAGGTACCGTGTTTCAGATGAAACTTGCCATCATATTTCCACCACTGCCGTTTGGCTGGACCCCGGTTGCTCCGCCGATCCTGGAATACCTTGCCGCGCTTACCCGCCGTGAGGATCCGAATATCGAGATTGAACTGTTCAGTGCCAGCGCCACACCGGATGCCTTTGATACGCTGGATTGTGATCTGGCGGCGATCAGCCTGCTGACCCCGACTTCGGTCGGTGGATACAAGATCGCGGCAAAACTGCGGGCGCGTGGCGCCAAGGTGGTGTTTGGCGGCATTCATGCTTCATCCCTGCCGGAAGAGTCAATCCAGTATGGCGATGCGGTGGTGATTGGCGAGGCGGAAACAGCCTGGCCGCAGGTGCTGAAGGATTTCAAAACAGGGACTTTGCAACAGTTTTATCATGGTGAGCGGACCAACCTGGCTGATCTGCCAACTCCATTGTACGGTAAGCTCAAACATGGGCACCAGTTCAGGATTGTCAATACCTCCCGTGGTTGCCCTTATAACTGCACTTTTTGTTCGGTCAAGCCATTCATGGGTGCTGATATCCGCTTTCGGCCGATTGAGCACGTGGTGCGCGATGTGGCTGCCATTCCGGAAAAAATGTATATCAATGGTGATGAGAATATCTGGTGGCAGGGTTTTGAACAGCGTGCCATCGACATGTTCACTGCTCTCAAGGGTGGCGGCAAAAAATGGATGGGGTTTGGCAGTCTGCGCCCTGTCCTGACACCGGCCGGTTCGCGGATGCTCAATGCTGCCCGTGAGAGCGGCATGTTGACAGTCTGGGTCGGGTGGGATGCCATCTCCGATGATTCACTCTCGGCATACAAGGCGAACGGCAAGGTAGGAGTTGATCGGGAACGGGCCGTAAAAACGCTGCGTGATCACGGGATTGACGTCTCCCTGTTTTATATGCTGGGGAGCCGTGACGATTCGGTCGATGATTTCAAGCGTTCGGTGGAGTTGGCTGACCGTCTGGGGGTCAGCATGCATCCGTCGCTGCTGGTTCCCTATCCGAATACGGAACTGCGGCGTCAGTATGAACCGTATCTCTACAAGGATCTTGGCTGGGAATACTATTCCGGGGCGTATGCATTGTTTGAGCATCCGGACCCCCGTATGACTCCCGAATTCCGCGAGGAACAGTTTTACGAGAGTTCCCTGGAAATCCTGAGCCTTGACCGGGTGTTGAAGCACATGTTCAAGGTGCCGTGGTCCGGTTTCCCCTATGCCCATATCCTGTCGCTGATGAACCAGCTGCCGGTACGTAAGGGAATGAAGATCGCCTATGACAAGTGGAAGGTAGAAAAAGGGGCGGTAAGGAAAAAACAGCTGCTCAATTCCCCGGAGTAGTTATCCGGTTCTGACATACAAGGGCAATAGTTCCGGGACATATACAAGCCTCCTTAGGTGCACCGTTCAAGGTACCCTTAAGGAGGCTTTGCATAGTATGAACGGTGCCGCTCTGTGGTCAGCAGTCGTGTTCACTCGTCTTTCCCAGCAGCAGTCGCTTCAGCTTCACAATGAATTGTGCGATTCTTACTATTGTCATGTTGCCGATGAAATAGCGATCATTACGATGAATTATTTGCCCTGAATTGATCAGCCGGCGAATCCGTTTGTCAACAATCTCCTGTGCGTTATAGCGGAGCAGCAGTTCGTCGTGGGAGAGCGACCCGCCGGCGTGGTACAACTCGCGTTGCAGGCGGATGCGCCGGGCGGTTTCATAGCCGTTCAGTAGCGGCAGGCCGATATCGAG
>DAINBV010000072.1:0-25234 GCA_036732725.1 Geobacteraceae bacterium
CAACTCCAACTTGCCACGCCCAAGATTGGCAATCAATACTTCTACCTCATCAAAGACCACGTCGATCCGTTCTTCGATGCGTTCCAGCGCAACCGATTTGGCAATGACAAAACAGATGATATCAAGAAACGCAAGGCTGTAACGGGGCATGACAGCGTAGGCATTGGCAATGGCCAGTTCGCGTTGCGGATCAATTTCAAGCCGGTACTCTTCACGATACGGCAGTTCGATTTGCCCTTTCAATGATTCGGCGTATCGAGGAATAGCGTCAAGAAAGCGGGTAATCATGTCACGGGAACAGTTCAGAAAAACCACACCCCCGAAGTAATACAGATAGACGAGTTCTGCAGCGTTCTCCTCAGCCAAAGCAAGGGTGGCCGGGTTGAGTTTCATCGGCTCTTCCCATCGGTATTTACGCGTGATGTCGAGTTTGCTCGCTAAACGATTCAGATCCAATTCACCGACAAAAGCGAACGCTTTAAAGTTGAATAGTTCCATACGCCCCACATTTCATTGTCACTACGATCAATTTTCAGCATATTCAGTTAATATCCTACCAAATATATCGTTACAGCAGGGTGTCAGTTACGAAAATATCCTGTCACAGCACGTAAGAGAGCCAGAGTATCCCCTTCCATCACAATATTCCCTTTCTTTTACCAAACATTTACCAGACCACAATCTGTCCGTAACAACAGTGTGCTACACCTCTCTGAAGATTCGACAAGCGACAGATGCGGAGAACAGGGAGAACGCAATGGAGCAGATTCGTGCGCAGGGATTAACACTCGGGTATGGCCGCAAGGAAGTGGTCAGGAGTGTCGACGTATCCATCCGGAAGGGTGAGTTTCTCAGCATCATCGGCCCCTCGGGTGTCGGCAAATCCACACTCCTGATGGGGATCAATGCCACGACCTCTATCATGGGAGGCAGCCTGAATGTGCTGGGCAAAGATGTCGCTTCAATCCGGCAGGGCGAACTGAAATCATTGCGATCACGCATCGGTGTCATTTTTCAGGGATTCAATCTGGTATCCCGCCTGTCGGTGCTGGACAACATCGCCAGCGGTATGCTGCATCGTAAACCGCTCTTACCGGCAATTTTCAAACACTATACCAATCAACAGTATGAAGAGATCTACGAATACATGAAGGTGGTGGGGATTGAAAAAGAGGCGCTGAGCCGTTGTGACCGTCTGTCAGGTGGACAGAAGCAGAGGGTAGCCATTGCACGGGCCATTGCCCAACATCCTGAGGTTATCCTGGCTGACGAACCGGTATCGTCACTCGATCCGGTCAGTGCCCGTACGGTGCTCGAAACGCTTAAAAATGCCAACCAGAAGTACGGGATCACCGTAATTGCCAACCTTCATCAACTCGATTTCGCCCGTGAGTACTGCAGCCGCGTGATCGGCATGAATGATGGCAGGATAGTCTACGACGGGTCACCGGCCCAGCTCTGCCAGGAAGGTGTCAACCGGATTTATTGTTGTCCGCCGCGCAGGGACAGAGAAGAAAGAAATACAGCGTACTATCCGTTTTCACCTGTCGCCGCTTCTGCAGCATAAGAGCAACTGAACGCATCACCTAACCCCATGCACAAAAAGGAGTTACACCAATGAAAACAATCTTCAAAGCTGTTGTCTCCCTGGCACTGACACTCTGCCTGCCATTGGCTGCCCTGGCGACCCCGGCAGACTGGCCAAAGAAACTGACCATCGGCCTGATCCCTACCGAATCATCATCCCATCTCACCGATCGTTTTGACAATCTGCACAAATACCTTGAGAAAAAACTGGGGATCCCGGTTGAGTTGAAAACCTCCACGGATTATGCCGGGGTCATTACTGCCATGCAGTTCAAGCATGTCGATTTGGCGTACTTCGGGCCAAAATCCTATGTTGAGGCGGCTCAGCGGGCCAATGCCGAATGTTTTGCGCTCGAAGTGGATGAGAAAGGCAACAAGGGATACTACGGCGTCATCATTTCCAAAAAAGGTTCCCCGCTTTCCTCAATTACGGCAGCCAAGGGGAGGGTCTTTGCCTTTACCGATCCTAATTCAACCAGTGGCACACTGGTGCCGACGGTCTACTTTGTCAATGAAATGAAGATTGACCCGGAGAAATTTTTCTCCAAAGTCATCTACTCCGGTAGCCACGAAGCCTCCATGTTGGCCGTTAAAGCCGGCAAGGTCGATATAGCCGCAACCAATGACCTCGATATGAAACGCGGCGAAGGGAAATACTGGGAGCGTGAAAAAGATTTCAATGTTTTGTGGACCTCGAAATTAATACCGGGATCCAACATGGCGTACCGCAAGGATATCCCGGAATCACTCAAAAAAGCGCTCAAGACCGCTTTCCTCAGCTACAACGACAAGGAAGGTTTGAGCAAGTTGAAGATCAAGGGGTATGCGCCCGTTACCGACGATGTATATGATCCAATCCGCGAACAGATCGAGGTCAAAAAGCGGCTGGGAAAAAAGTAGATCATCTCCGTGAACGGCATCCAGGCAGGGCACATGCGCCCAACCTTGTAAATGCAGAACAAAGGCTCCTTGAGGAGATCCTTACCCCATGAATCTTGACCATATAAAACGCCAGACAAACCCTTTTCATCCCTACAACCTGATGGTTACGGGAACTACTCTGGTTATCATTGCCTGGTGCTGGCACTCGACGGAGATGAGTCTCGGAAAATTGCTGGAGGGAGGGGGGAATATGCTTACCTACCTTTCCGGAAACCCGGAAATCAAGGATAGTGGTTTCTTCCCCCCCGATTATACGTCCAGCAGATTGGTGAAGTACCTTCTCTCCATGCTGGAGACGGTCCAGATGGCATTTCTGGCGTTGATTCTTTCTGTCGTGATTGCTTTCCCGCTCTCCTTTTTTGCCTCGCAGAATACCCTGGAGATCATGATTCCCGGGAAACACGGCATACGTCAGCATCTGAAAATTGCGATCTACACCGGGGTCAGGTTCCTGGCCAACATGTCGCGCTCCATCAATGAAATCATTTGGGCGCTGTTATTTGTGTCAGCGGTCGGTCTGGGTCCAATGCCGGGGATCCTGGCTTTGGGAATCCATACCTCGGGAGTCTTGATCAAGCTGTTTTCGGAAGGAATCGAGGCGATTCAGCAGGAACCGATTGACGCCTTGAGTGCAACCGGCGCCGGATTTGTCAAGGTTGTCCGCTATGCGGTTATTCCCCAGATCACACCTTTTTTTGTCTCCATGACCCTCTATCGCCTGGAGTCGGATGTGCGTTCCGCAACCATACTAGGTTTTACCGGAGCTGGAGGGATTGGTGTCTATCTCTTTGATAAACTGAAGAGTTATGAAAACAGGGACGTCACCACGATTCTGATCATTATCATCATTACTGTCGCCATCATTGATTGGGTCAGCGCTGCCGTCCGGAAAAAATACACCTGATTCAATCGTTTGAATCAACGGAGATACATATGGATATTATCCTGCGTGAAGCAGTAGAAAATGATCTTCCCGGCCTGCTTGCCCTGTACGGCCAGCTCGGCCAGGACGACGGCAGCGTACTCCCCCTGAATGATGCGCACCGCATTTTCAAACGATTCGAGAAGTATCCTTCGTATCATCTGTATGTCGCCGTGTTGGCAGGAGAGGTGGTCGGAACTTTTGCCCTGTTGGTCATGGACAACCTGGGGCACAGGGGAAGCCCCAGTGCCATATTGGAGGATGTGGTTGTGGACGAGACCCTGCGCGGTATGGGGATCGGAACGCAGATGATGTCGTATGCCCATGATCTTTGCCACGCACAGGGGTGCTACAAAATGACATTTTCCAGCAATATAAACCGGGAGCCGGCGCATCGCTTCTATGAATCACTCGGCTTCATGAAGCACGGCTACAGTTTTTATGTGAAATTATGCAAATGAATAACGGAGACAGTATTATGCAGAGCAATGATCACACCGCGGCAATTTTGGCCATGACTACGCCGGAAGTTGACGAGCTCGTCGGGTTGTTGTCGAGCGAGGAAATGACCATCACCCGTCCACCCAGAACCGGGCTGATGATGATGACCGTACGGGATAGTTTTGACACGGACTTTCATCTGGGAGAGGTAGTGACAACCGAGGCGGAAGTTTTGTTTGCCGGTGAGAGCGGTTACGGCATGGTGATTGGCGAGGAGCCGCGTAAAGCATTGGTGCGGGCTGCCGCGGATGCTCTGCTCAGGAGTGGCCGGCCGTCAGATCTGTGCCAGCGGGTACGTTACTGCCTGGAACGGGCCGGACAACGCCAAACATCCCAACAGGCAACTGATGCCGCTTTAGCCGCTTCCACCAAAGTCAATTTTGATCTTATGCCAGGGGCGTAAGCATGAACAGAAACCGGCTGGATCATGATCACGCGATATTCAGAATCATCCTGAAAGCCATGAGCCGTCCTGGGACGGTGTGCCAGCTGCCGCATGCCACGGACAACGGGCAGTATGGTCAATTACGGGAAATGCTGAGCTCTCTTTTGGACAACTCTGTTGGTTTTCACGTCCTTGATGATGAAGACGATCTCATCCTGAATTCTGCCTGCCGGGAAACCGGGTGCAGGAGCGCCGATCTTCAAGAAGCGGATTTCTTGATCGTCTGCCGTGGCTCAAGCCAGGGGGGGCTCGGCCGATTGAAACGTGGAACCCCGGAATATCCTGATCGTGGCGCAACCGTTGTGTATCTGGTTGAAGAACTGGCGAGTACGGGGGGACGGTTCACTCTGTCGGGACCGGGTATCGACGGATCAACCCGGCCATCATTCACAGGACTTGCCGATTCCGAGCTGGCGCTGCTGCGGGATGTGAACGCCGGGTTCCCGCTCGGTGTCGATGCGCTGTTCCTGGACAGATCAGGCAGAATTTCGTGTATCCCCCGTTCCACGTGCATTGGAGAAGACTGACATGGGTTATGTTGCCGTTAAAGGTGGAAATGAAGCGATTGAGCAAGCGTGCCAGCTGTTTGCCTGGGAACGGATGAAAGGATCATCCAGGGCAGTGGGGGTTGACCAGATTCGTGATCAGCTCTACCTGGCTGTCGACCGGATTATGGGAGAAGGTTCGCTGTATGCTCCCGATCTTGCGGCCTTGTCCTTCAAGCAGGCTGCCGGCGACACGTTCGAAGCCGCCTTCATGCTCCGGGCCTACCGGGCCACCCAACCTCGCCTGGGATACTCACAACCGGTCAATACGGAAGAAATGCGCATTGTGCGGCGCATATCCTCGGCGTTCAAGGATATTCCGGGGGGACAGCTGCTGGGGGGTACCAGTGACTACACCCTGCGCCTGCTCGATTTCGAACTTCTTGAGAATGACGAAGCGCGGCGAAACGCATTCCGGGAACGGCTGTTTGCCCATCTTCCGGCGTCTGAAGAGATACCGGCCAGTTTTCCGAAGGTGATTCATATACTGCGCCGTGAAGGCTTGCTTGACGAAAGCGGGGCACAGCCGCCCGGCAGCGATCCGTTCGATATCACCCGCCAATCCCTGACATTTCCGGCTTCACGCAGTGCGGCGCTGCAGTCCCTGGCACGTGGTGAAACCGGCGGCATGCTGGCACTGGCATACTCAAGCATGCGTGGCTATGGCAATATCCATCCGACGCTGGGTGAACTGAGAGTCGGGTATGTGCCGCTTACCATGGCACACCCGGTAAGCGGTGCGCCGTATACAGTCGGCGAAGTCAAGGTGACGGAGGCAGAGGTTCTGGCTCGTTTTGAGGGAGCTGACGGCATGCCGCGCTTCACCCTCGGTTACGGACTCTGTTTCGGCCAGAATGAACTCAAGGCGATTTCCATGGCCGTGCTCGACCGCTGCACCCGTACCGCTCAACCGGCCTGCCCGGCAGAGGATCAGGAGTTTGTGCTCTACCACATAGACGGTGTTGAATCCATGGGGTTCTGCAACCATTGGAAACTGCCCCATTATGTCGACTTTCTGTCAGACCTGGACCGGCTTCGCAAGGCGCAGCAGGTAGCGCGGCAATCGGCTCCCGAGGAGGAAAACCATGCTGCTGAATGAATGGCTGAATACTCCCGCCGGTTCAAAAACGGAGAGCGGCTATCCTTTCGCTTTCCTGGATCAAGGGGCCAAGAAGGAGATCCGGCGCAGCATTCTCAAAGCGGTGGCGATTCCCGGCTATCAGGTCCCCTACGGATCGCGGGAGATGCCGATTGCGCGCGGCTGGGGTACCGGCGGTATCCAGATTACACTCTCACTCATCAAACAGGACGACATTCTCAAGGTGATCGATCAGGGATGTGATGGCAGTGTCAATGCCGTCAATATCAAGAAATTCATTCAGGCGGTAGCCAGGGTCGCCCTGACGAACGACACAGTGGAAGCAACGGTAATCCAGACTCGCCACAGAATCCCGGAAGAGACAATGACTTCGGAACAGATCCTGGTGTTGCAGGTGCCGTACCCCGAAGCACTGCGGGAAGTGGAAGCATCCGAGGCAGAAACCCGGCGCATGCATGCCGAAGCAGACTACAGCAGGATGTGGCTGCATCTTTACGAAGATATCGTAAATTACGGTGAAATTACCATTAGTTATCGTTATCCGGTTACGATCAACAAGCGCTACATCATGGATCCCAGTCCGATACCACGCTGGGATGTCCCCAAGCTTCACATGGCTGAAACGCTTTTCCTGTTCGGTGCCGGCCGGGAAAAACGCATCTACGCCATCCCCCCCCATACCCCGGTCGAACCTTTGGAGTTTGAGGATCACCCCTTTCGCGTCGAGGACTTCTCCGGAAAGTCGTGCCAACGTTGCGGCGCCACCGATACATTCCTGGATGAGGTGATCGATAACGAAGCGGGGGGGCGGACGTATTGCTGCTCTGATTCCGGATATTGTGACAAGAGGTCTGCCATATGGAACCGTTGATACGGGTACGAGGGCTTTCGAAAAGATTCGGCAAGGGGTGTGAACAGTGCCTGAACTGCACCGGTCCCCTTTATGATACCAATCTCTGCCCGCACTGCGGTTCGGTGGTAGCATGCAATGACGTGTCGTTCGACCTGTTTCGCAATGAAGCGTTGGGAATCGTGGGAGAAAGCGGTTCCGGGAAAAGCACCCTGGTGCGGTTGCTGAACTTTGAATGGGAGGCCAGCGGCGGCACGGTGGAACTGCATCGCTCGGCACTGGCAGATACTCTACCGGAGTTATTTGCGGAACAATCGCTCTACAGCAGAAATCTGCTCGGTTTGACCAGTTTTCAAAAGCGTCAGATCAGAAATGCGTTGATCGGGATTGTCTACCAGAATCCTTTTCTGGGGTTGCGGATGAATATCAGCTCCGGCGGAAACATCGCCGAACGATTGCTGGGCGCCGGTTGGCGTAACATCGCCCGTATGCGCGAACGAGCAGCGGAGCTGCTGGACAAAACCGAGATACCGGTGGAACGCATGGATGAACCGCCCAGGAACTTCAGCGGCGGCATGCAACAACGTGTGCAGATTGCCAAGGCGCTCTCCAATAATCCGCTGATACTTTTCCTGGATGAAGTTACCACCGGCCTGGATCTCTCGGTTCAGGCGCGGGTACTCGATCTGATCAGGACACTGCGCAGCGAATACAAGCTTTCCCTGTTGGTTGTCTCACATGACCTGGGTGTGATCAACCTGCTCTGCCAGCGCACCATGGTGATGAAACATGGCCAGGTGGTGGAAGCGGGGCTGACCGACCAGATATTGCAGGATCCCCAGCATGGCTATACCCAGCTGCTTGTGGCGTCACAACTTTAACCGGGAGTCATCATGATCACTGTCGAAAATCTTTCCAAGGAGTTTACCCTGCATATCCTGGAGAGCAAAAAGATACAGGCCTGCCGGGATGTCTCTTTTACCGTTCCCAAGGGGGGCTTTCTCGGGCTGTCAGGCGCCAGCGGCGCCGGTAAGAGCACGGTTTTGAAGTGTATCTATCGTACCTATCTTCCCAGCAGCGGCGCCGTCTGGTATGAATCGGGCGCCCATGGCCGCATCAATCTTGCAGCGCTCAGCGACCGGGAAATATTGGACCTCAGAACCAGGGAAATCGGGTATGTGGCGCAGTTTCTCAAGGTTGTCCCGCGTATTTCAGCACTGGATGTTGTCATGGAGCCGATTCTGGCACGTAACGGAGTCAGCCGCGATGAGGCGCGCCGGCGGGGCATGGAGTTGCTGGAGCGGCTGCAAATCCCCAAGCATCTGTTCGATGCCTACCCAGCCACATTCAGTGGCGGTGAACAGCAACGCATCAACATAGCTCACGCCGTCAGCTGGAGACCACGCCTGCTGCTGCTGGATGAACCGACTGCATCGCTGGACCGCGGGTCGGTTGCGGTGGTTATGGATCTCCTCAAGGAGTTGCGTCAGCAAGGAACAACCATGATTGGAATTTTCCATGACACCAGGTTGATGAATAGCGTGACCGATGCAGTTTTACCCCTATGCTAAGCTTACGGAGACGATCCATGCATTCAAGTTTTGTCGTACACAATGGGCGGCTGGTTACCCCCGAAGGGGTCAAAGACGCTGTTTCGGTGAGGGTTGAGCACGGAATCATTGCCGAGATCAGCGACAGTGCACTGACTGCCACCCGCGAAATTGACGCCCGTGGGCATTACCTGTTTCCCGGTTTCATCGACATACACTGCGACGCCATCGAGAAAGGGATTGAGCCGCGTCCCAACACCTTCTTTCCGGTTGACATGGCACTGTTGGAGCTTGACAAAAAACTGGCCACCTGTGGCATCACAACCATGTTTCATTCCCTTTCATTTGCAGAAATGGAGGTCGGTTTACGCTCCAACAGTTCGGCTGCCGGAATAATTCGCCAGATTCATGCACTCAATCACAAGCTCAAGGTCAGAACCAGAATACACGCCCGTTTCGAAATTACTGACCTGGGAGCTGTGCCGTTTCTGGAGTCGTTGATTAACGACAGTCAGATTCATCTCTTTTCTTTTATGGACCATTCACCGGGACAGGGACAGTTCCGCGATGTGCTGGCATACAAGAACTACTACGGCCCGGTGTATGGCAAGACGGATCATGAAATGGACAGCATCATCAACCGCAAGTTGCAGGCCAGGGAAGGAAATGCCCGGCGCGCCATTCAAGATCTGGTTTCGTTGTGCCAACAGCATGGTGTTGCAATTGCCTCCCACGATGACGACTCGCAGGAGAAGATATCCTGGCTCAGCTCAATGGGAGTTTCCATAACCGAGTTTCCGGTTAACTTTGAGGCGCTTCAGGCAGCCCACCATCAGAACATCAGTATCTGCCTCGGTTCGCCCAATATTGTCAGAGGAGCATCTCAGGCCCGCAATCTGAGCGCTCGTGAAGCAATCAGCCGGGGGTATGGCACGATCCTCTGTTCGGATTATGCCCCCATGACCATGCTCCATGCCGTTCTCACCCTGGAACGGCTCGGTTTGCTGCCACTTAATGAAGCGGTCAATATGGTCAGTCTCAATCCGGCTATAGCAGTTGGTATTGCGGACAGGGTCGGATCACTTGAAGTAGGGAAGGAGGCTGATATGTTGATAGTGGATCATTCGGAAGATCATCCCAGAATTTTGAAAACATTTGTAGGCGGCCGGGAGGTGTATGCCACATGCTGAATATAGGGAGTAATATCAATGAAGTCAGGGTCGATGGCAACATGAAGGCCCTGCGCCGTGACCTTAAATCGTTCCTGAGTTTTGGCCTGACAGCCGCTGAAATCACCGTGCATGGCTTGGATGCCGTTAAATGCGGCCGCCTGGATCTACGCAGAACTGCCGAGATCAAAACTGTGTTGAATGACTTCCCGTTTACGTACAGCGTCCATTGTCCCAATCCGCTCAATCTCATGGACCGCCACAACAATCACCTGCACCGCGAGGTATTGAGAGCATCTCTGGAATTTGCCAGCCAGATCGGCGCCGGGATTATGGTCTACCATCCGGGAAGGTTTCTGGCGGAAGAGGAGTTCTCCGTACAGGGCCCCCTTGTTGTGCATGAGGCAGAGTCTCAACGGCTGTTGGATGAAGAAGCGCTGATCCTCCAGGAAGCTGCCGACGCATTTCCAGATGTCATGATTGCCATGGAAAATGCCCGTCCTTACCTGTATCACTCGCCGTACTGTTACGCCGAAACACCTCATGACTTGAAATTACAGGTAGAGCGGATAAACAGGGCAAATGTCAGGATCACCCTTGATTTCGGGCATCTACAGATGGCCTCACGCTTCTACAATCTCAATCCGGTTGCGGAGGTACGAGCCATTGCACCTCTGATCGCCCATTGCCATGTTCACGATAATTTTGGCAACCCGGTCTATCATACCGAGAAGCACCAGACTCATCTGCTTCCCTTTGGAAAGGGAGATTCACACATGCCGGTAGGTTGGGGTGCTATCCCGTTTCGAGACATCTTTGCCGAGTTCATCGACAGTTATGACGGGATACTGATCTGCGAATTACGTGGCAGGTATTTCGACCAGACCCGGGAGTCGGCTGAAAATCTTTTTTCCGTGCTTGATGAACTTGGAGCCAGATCGCAAATCGCCGGACTGGTCGTATTCTAAGATCAAAGCACAAGCCTCACTAATCGCCCCATCACGTTTTTTCCGTTTCCCCGCGGTCTAACGGCTATTCAGCTTTGTCCGAAGTACAATTTCGGTCCAGAGCTGTTCAAACAGTCCGGCAGCCTGACTTTTGGGCGCAAACAGACCGACCGGAGCCCTGTGAATACCCATAGATTCGATTATAGACAGGTAGGGAATCGTTGTGCGCAAGATACCGGGAATCCTCTGTTCGCTATCAGCGATGATCTCCGTGTGGAGTTTTTTGCGTTTATCCACCATCGAGAAAAACGGCATCATCCTTAAGGTAAGTTTTTTGTGAGTGTCGATATAATCCTGAATCTGTTTGAACGTTCTCATGGATAATGTCGTGGGGATGAGCGGCACCAGCATGACGTCAGCCGAATAAAAAATGTTTTCCGACACCAGTGAAAACTTGGGGGACAATCCAGAAACAGGACGTCATAATCCTCCTCAAAGCGACTCAGGAATTCACCCATTCTTTTTTTCGGTTTTTTCTCACTGTCGAGAAACAGGTCCATATGCCGATAGGAAAAATCCGCTGGCAGCAGATCAAGGTTTTCAATCTCTGTCTCTTTGACCAATTCACCGGTTGCTCTGGTTTTGAAGAGTTTTTTCGTCCCGCCCTTGACCTCGGGATTTACATTAAAATAATAGCTCGCCGCCCCTTGCGAGTCCAGATCCCAGAGGAGTGTTTTCATGCCGCTTTTTGCACATGAGTAGGCGAGGTTGACACAGGTTGAGGTCTTGCCAACACCGCCTTTGATGTTATAAAGAGCAATTATTTTCATGGGGAACTCCCTCGGTTACTGTACGCCCGAAACAGAAAAGACACTACCAGACATCCAGCATGGATTTTTATGTCTAACGTCTCTTGCTGCGCCGTTCGTAAAGTTTCAGAATCAGATAGGTGAACCATGCCATAACCAGCAGACCTGCGGTGAAAATTGAATAGGCCAGCGGCCACGGAATATCCTTGGTCATCATCGAAAATTCGGACATGCCGCCGATACCGGCGATGACGTTGAGCGGCATGAAGATAACGCTGAGCACCGTAAGGCGATAGATGACCCGGTTCTGGTTAATGTTGATGAAACCGACCGTCGCGTCCATCAGAAAGTTGATCTTGTCGAATAAAAATGCCGTATGTCCATCCAGGGTTTCAATGTCGCGCAAGATCTGGTGGACATCCTCAAGCTGGGTTACGGAAAGGAGTTTCCTGCGGATTAAGAATGTCAGAGCTCGCCGCGTATCAAGTACATTCCTGCGAACCCGCCCGTTCAAATCTTCTTCTTCAGCGATGTCTGACAAGGTTTTTGCCGCATCTTCATCGGTCATGGTCTCGCTTAGCACCTTCTTGCCGACTTCACCAAGTACAGAATATATTTCTTCCAGTGAATCGGCAGAATACTCCGCATCGGCTGCATACAGGTCCAGCAACATCCCCATTCCGTCGGAGACATAACCGGCCTGGATGCGAGCACGCAAGCGCTGAAGCCGGAAAACCGGCAGTTCTTCCGTGCGCACCGAGAAAAGAATATCGTGAAAGAGAATGAACGCCACCGGAACGTTGCGTGAATTACCCTCACGGTCGAGTAGAAAGTCGGAATGGAGATGGATTTCACCATTCTCTTCCACATAGAAACGGGCACTGGATTCGATGTCGGTGAGATCATCGGGGTCTGGCAGTTCCAGTCCGAAGAAATGACCGATTTTGCGCCGGTCAGCCTTGGTGGTTCCCACCATGTCGACCCAGATTGGCGTAATATCTTCCAGGTCCTCAACCGACTCGATCGTGGTCTGGCTCAAGCGGTCCTGTGACAGCTCGAAGGCGTTCACCACACAGACAGAACCGAGATAGCTGCTACGACTGGCCAGGGTATCGCGGGTGACGTCGTCAACCTCATCCAGGATCTCATCGGCATGATCATCATCGATCTGTCCCCAAACCAGCAGAAGGTCGTCCGGAGCAAGCTGGTCAAGTATCTTGGCAATTTCAGCGGCCTCCAAATGGGAAACAAAAGATCGCAGTTCGACCAGATGCTGTTTCTGCACCATGGCCTCCACCAGGTCATGACGAGGCATATCCTGCCTGTTGATCATCCCCTCCACAAGCCTATGCTTGGACAGCAGATCCTGTACCGTATGAAGCGACACTGATATACCTCACCACGCAGCAATTTTCATCAACAACGGAGAACCTACATATATCGACTGAATAGTTGAGAAGCAACTGTTTCCGCGCCTGCTGGCATGCCTCCCGTAATAATTCACACAAATGTAACAACTTGATCATGCCGGAATTGTTATAGTTGCGAGCAACATTAGTACACGTGCAATGTTCCCTTTCGAAAAAGGAGAAACTCATGTTTTCAAATTACAGTGACAATCAGATGAAGGCTGCGGTGACAGCATTGAAGGCATACAACGAACGTCCGTGCGTCAGCCACGAATGGGAGGAACTCGTATTACGTTTAAGCCAGGACAATGACCCGCGACTGCGTGAAAAAATGTATAGGGAAATGGATCTGATTCTGGAAAAAGACCCCGGTTTTAGTGTATTCGCAAAAAACTGATCTTCAGATAGCTGAGATGGATGGTTTCAATTCGTTGAAAAGAGATGCAATATGACTGTCTTACCTGAAAACCAGACTTCCCAGGCCGAGCGTTCTCCACAGATCCCACAGATTCATGAACAAGGGGTCAAAACGCTCATGCTCCACCTGTTGCTCCTCACGCTCCCAGAAAAACAACTTTGATGCCGGATAGAGATAGCCAAAGGGATAGGCGGTGATACTGACGCGCTGCCGTGCGATCTGCTCAACCGGGTAACGGTAGATTCCTTCCTGGCGCTGAACCAACAGCTGAGCCTGCTGCCGTACCAGCCGCGCCTTGACCAGCAACGGCTCCGAAGCACGGAAATGGTCGCTGCCGGCTTCGTGTTCACTCTTTCTTGCCAATAATGCCCGCAAGGTCAAGGCCCGGTGGCTGGCGCGCAGACCGGTTACCCGCAGACCGCGTTCCAATTCCGTCAACAGGCGCTGTTCTGCCTCACCAATCTTTCCCGCCCGCTGCAACTGTTCGATTCTCACCTGCAGCAGATCTGTACGTTCACCCATCCGCAGAGCATATGCTTCCAGATCGTCGATCGGTGTTGTCAGGGCGCGTTGCGCCTCGGCTGTCGTTGCTTCATTCAATAACCAGTCGTAACGGAATTCAGGTTCCGGCTGAAACGGTTTATTGAAAGGAGCCGGTAATTCGGAAAATGGTGTCTGGGCTGCCATGAAACGTAACAATTCCTTCTCTTTCAAAAACCGGTTCTGGAGTGTGAGCGCCTGTCTCATCAGGCGCTGAATTTCCCGGTCATGGCAGAGTTCCTCCCAGCGGGAGAGGGGAGCGGTCGCACGATTTTTGCCATTATCCTTCAGCTGCCATGACCAGCGGGCAATGCTCCAGTCGATCAGCCAGTACCCCCATTCCCAGCCGGATGAAAAGGTAAGATGACCGCTCACCCCCAGCTTTGACATGCTTTCGATGTCGCACCAGCGGGCATCCAGGTAGGGGAGCAGTAACAGCGGCACCGACGAGTCAAAGCCGACCCAGTAGGATGACTCGGGCCAGTACCAGGTTTCACGGCGCTTGCTTTCTACACGGGCAGCCTCAAGCATGAAACGCTGGTTGCGGTTACCATACACCGGCGCCTTGGCTTCCGAGGCTGAGTAGCACATGACGGTGTGGATCATGATGCCGCTGTTGGGAAGTTTGGGACGTCTGACTTTGGCGCCGTCCTGGGAACAGATGACATGGGTGGCGTACATCAGGCGCGCTCCGTAGCGTTTTTCAACCTGCTGCTCCAGGTGCATCTGCACATCGGGCAGCAGCTTGTCCAGAAACGGCAGATGCTCTCCCAGGGTCACGTCAAGGCTCAGGTAGTCCCACGGCGCCTGAAAAAGCCAGGCCAGCGTATCATCCACCTGGCTTTGATATGACGGATAAAGGCGCAACAGGGTGATGGCCTGAAACGCCTGCTGTTGGATCATGGAGAGTGAGATTTCAACACCGCAGCGAATGCCGCGCTGATGGGCATACGCCACGATCCGCCGGGCATGGTCAGGCCAGGTTGCACGATCAATCCCGCGCAGCAGAAAGAACTGGAAGCTGTTTTGGCCGTTGCGCGCCAACCAGTCGAGGTACGCCTGTATATCTTCCCAGGCATTGGGTAAAGAGGGATCAAGCAGCTGTTCGGTCAGTTCAAGCGGATGCTGGCTGTGCAGGTGAAAGCCCCGTTTTTCAAAGCGCGGTGAAGCGCTCATCGAGAAACGTTCCGGCAACGACCAGCTGTTCCTGATCGGCACGATGCTTTCCCGTGAATGATAAAAGCGGAAACCAAGTTTTTCCTGTAGCAGTCCATATAGACCGGCGGCAACTCCCTCCGGGGTTCCACTGTTCAAGATCAGGGTGATGACTCCCGCACTACGACGGGATTGCCAGTGATACGACACATCCGGGACAGCAGTGCAGAGATAGGGGCGCAGCGATGGTCCGGGTACACATTGTTCACGGTTGGCGACAACGTCGGGGAGGACAATCCTTACCTGGCTGCTTCCGGAGTTGTGAACAACCCGGGCCTGGGGAAAAGATTGCCGTAAAAGTCCGGCACTGTCGGCGATGGCACGCAAGGCGACCGGGTTGCAACAGAGCCGTTCGGAGGCATCGAGAGAGATGGTCATCAGGGGGGCGGCATGGGAACAATGCGCCGATATGGCTAGCGCCAGGATCGCCAGTAGGAATGATCGTAGTATCAGCGCCATGCAATGAACCTGTTGATCGTAGCAGTTGTTGTTCGGGCATGGCTGCCGGTGTGGCAGCTGATCGGGCGGAATCTTTTCATGGAGGGGAAGGTAGCATGAATATTTCCGTGCTTGGGTAACAAGAAGATAACAATCGGGTGACAACGATGTGCCGCCGCCGGGATCAAGATGCTGGCACAGAAAATTTTCATAATCGGCACCCTATTGTAATCAAAGATTTGATAGATAGTGCAGCGCAATACATCAAATCAACCAAGCGGGAGGAAGTTCAATGTTAGGTCGATTCAGAAAAATCAGAGCGGCAGTTGCCATGGTAGTGATTGCCCAGTTCGTGCTGTCCCTGTCGGGGTGTGGTACCACGGCAAGTTCGACACCAACATCAGCCAAAAATGTGATCCTGATCATCGGTGACGGGATGCAGCTTGAGCATGAACGGGGTGCCAACAATTATCTGTTCGGAACCCCCGAGGCGGGGCTGGAACACCAGACATTCCCCTACAAAGGAACAGTTTCCACCTGGGACGTAACAACCTACAACCGTTATGCCTTTGGCAAGTATTCCTCCAGCGGTTTCAGCACCAAGAAATATAATGATGCGGCCATTGATCTCAACAATCCGGCCACCTTTGACCCCACCCTCGGCTACGATCCTGCCAAGGGGGGCAAGCTCACCTACCGCCAGGATGCTACTGCCAAGACCGGAATCTCCTATTTCAGCAGCAAGTACAAGAACGCTCCAACCGCTTCAGCAGCGGTTCCCGGCACTGATTCCGCTTCCGCTGCAACGGCTCTGGCCACCGGCTTCAAAACCGACGACGGCAACCTGGCATGGCGCACCGGCGATCCGGACAACGGCCGTCTCACCACGATTGCCGAGATGTACCGCAACCAGAAGAAGGCTTCCATCGGCGTTGTCAGCACGGTTCCTTTTTCCCACGCCACTCCGGCCGGATTTGTCAGCCATAATGTGAACCGCAACAACTACAAGGCAATCGCCCAGGAGATCATCACTGCCGTTCGTCCCGACGTTGTGATCGGTGGTGGCCACCCGGCCTACAACTCCACGACCTCCAAGGCTGACTACAGCTATATCAATGCCGACGAGTACAACTACCTCAAAAACAGCAGCGCCACCTCCGACTATGCCTTCGTAGAGCGCAAAGCCGGCATCGATGGCGGTACGTCACTGCTGGCCGCCGCCGATCTGGCAGTTGCCAACAAACAAAAACTGTTCGGCCTGTTTGGTGGAGCAGGGGGGAACTTCGAATATCACAAGGTGAGCAACGATGGCAGCGCCGGCATTACCCGTGGTTCAGTCGAGAACCCGACCCTGGCCGATGCCTCCCAGGCTGCACTCAAGGTGCTTTCCCAGAACCGGAACGGTTTCTTTTTGATGGTCGAGCAGGGAGATATCGACTGGTCCAATCATGCCAATGACTATGCCTCCATGGTTGGCGGGATGTGGGATCTGAATAATGCCGTAAAAAAGATTGAAGCGTACATCGACAACAAAACCAATCCCAATGTTACCTGGGACAATACCCTGGTAATCGTCACCTCCGACCATGGCAACAGCTACATGCGGCTGCAGAAAGACCTGGCCAAGGGGAAACTGCCGAGCCAGACACCGAACGGCCCCGGCGCACCTGCCGGATATGACCCCGCCGTCTCTTTCTACTACGATCCGAGCGAAGTGACCTACGGCTTCAACGCCAAGGGGATGAACTCGCACACCAACGAACTGGTCACCCTGTATGCCAAGGGAGCAGGGTCGAGCCTGTTCAGCGGCCATGAGGGGCGTTGGTACCCCGGAACCCGCATTGTCGATAATACCCAGATCTATAATGTGATGATGAGCTCCCTGGGACTGACGGATGAGAATCGCGCCAAGAGTTCAGCAGCTCTGCCGACAACCTTCCTGTATACCTCCGATGCTCACTACGGCATCAAACGTTCGGTGGTTTTCGGCAGTTACAGTAATGCGGTTCAGATCAACGGCTTGATGATCCGTTCCATGAACAACATGCCCAATGAGCTGCTGCCGAGTGACAGCGGCATCAAAGCTGGTCAGCAGGTTGGCCCGATCGATTTTGTCGCCATGACCGGCGACATCGCCAATCGTCAGGAAAAATCGAAGGGGATCCAGAGCGCCGCCACATCATGGGGGCAGTTCAAGAATGATTATATCAACAGCATCAACATGCTGGACAAGAATGGCAAAAAGGCCGCCTTGTACCTGACTCCGGGCAACCACGATGTCTCCAATGCCATCGGTTACACCAAAGCCCTGCTCCCGGCAACTGACGATACCGTCATGTTCAACCTCTACAACATGTTCATGAATCCGACGACCCCGCTGACGAGCGGAGGTTATAACTATGCCGCCAACCGCATCGTCTATTCCAAGGATCTGGGGGGAGTTCACTTCGTGTTCCTCAGCATGTGGCCCGACAAAACCATCCGTCCCTTGATTGATGCCGATTTGGCCAAGATGGGCAATCCCGCCATGCCGGTTGTGCTCTTCACCCATGATCAACCCGATATCGAGGCGAAACACCTTACCAGCGACCTGACCACCCCTGGTGCGCTTGACTTCAGCAAAAGCTTTGAAAATCTGGTCAGTGATGTTGTCAGCGATCTCGACAACAGCGGCAAACTCTCCACCGCCAGTCCTTCCACCACCGCCCAGAAAGGTCTGGCTGATTGGCTGGCAACCAAAAAGAACATCGTCGCCTACTTCCACGGCAATGATAACTCCTTCCAGAATTACACCTGGAACGGCACCAGTAATCAGATCAGCCTGAACGTTTTCCGCGTCGATTCACCGATGAAAGGGAGTGTGTCGGGCGTTGATGCCGCCGATGGCAAGGGAGATCCGAGCAAGCTTTCCTACAATGTGGTGACTATCGACACTGCTGCACAGAACATGACGGTTCGCGAGTATCTCTGGCAGCAGAAAAAGTGGGGTAGTTCAGCAACCGTTTCACTGGCAGCACGCAGCAAATAGTCAACGTGTTTGTACCAAATGGACAGATTACGGCTCCGTCGAAATTTCGACGGAGCCGTAATCTGTTTGCACAACCGTTACACACCTTTTGCCAATACGGCACACCATTGTAACCTCCGTTTTGCTACAGTAACCGGAGATACGACGCAACGGATTTTCTAAGGTTACTACAAAGGAGAACAAGTCATGACCTGTCCGAAGTGTAAGGCAAAGGTTGGAGTTGTGAATTCGGAAATCATCATGGAGCATGGCATCGTTAATGGCTTTCGCTGTCTCATGTGCGGCTATTGGAAATTCGATCATCCCCAGGGAAAAGCGCGTGCCCGGATCATTCCTGCCACCATGGGGTAGCGAGCGATCATCATTGAATCCGATCAGCACCAGCAGGATTGTAAAGGATTGCTACCATGAAAATCAAAACCAGACTGTACCTCAGTTCCAGTATCAGCATTCTCGGCATCATCGGCATCGCCATTTTCAGCCTGATAACCATTCTGATGGTTAAGGAAAAGATCACCCTGCTGACCTCCCACTCCACGCCGCTGCAGGTTAAAACGGTCCAGTTTCAACAGGCAGTTGAAAAGCTTTCCGCCGACCTGCTGCAACTCGGTCTTGCCAATGATCCCCAGGAGGTCAAGCAGGTTTCCGCCTCGATCGTTCGCAGCCGGGAAAACCTTGAAAAGCTCAAACATGAAATCAGCGGGCTTAATAACAGCTCCCTGGATATTGCCATATTTTCCGGGTTGCATGATCAGGTGCTACAGGCCAGCGATGAGAAGTTCAGGAGTATGGCGGTATTCAAGGAGGAAGCGGCCAAAGTCAACGGGGCAATGTCCCGTGTTGATACATCGCTGTCCGGCTTGAAAGAGATCATCTCCGGCCTGGTGATCAGCGCGTCACGCCGGGCGAGTACTGCTACCAAAACCTTGAATGAAACCATCAGTGACAAGAGCGCCGTGCCGGAGCTGCTGGCCAATGTTCAAAACTTCCGCAATGAAGTCGATCACGATATTGAGCTGAACAAGAAAATCAATGCGATCAACGAGCTGGTCTATTCGATCGGTGTTGACGCCAAGCTGCTGGATGCCAAGGCTCGTATGATCATGCTCAGTGAAACGGTGGCAGAACTGGATAAGGCAACTGCCGAAGTACAGACGATCCAGGCACGGATTGCCCGCAATGTAGCTCAAACCGGCAAGGGAATCATGGAGATCAAGAGTTCGGGGTTTGTGAAAGATACCATTACCGCCATTGCCGGCGCGGTTGGCAGCGCCGGAAACTCCCTGCGAACCATCAGCGCGTCCCAGCGCAAGGTATTGGAAAACATGGCGCTGGTTGAAGGGTCGGTCAAAAAGATCAAAGCAGTGGCCTTTGAACAGGGGCAAAAGAGCGAAGCGCATGTTCTCTCCACGGCCCAGGAACAGCAAAAATTCGTGACGCTGGTCACCCAGCGGGTTGAATTGTTCAAAACACTGCTGATCGGCATCGCTCTGGCGATTATTGCACTGGTTTTGTACTTGACGGCAACCACCTCCGTCTGCATCGTCCGATCACTGGCCCGGCTGAACGGTTCCATCGTGACGGTGGCCGAGACCGGAGATTTCAGCCATACGGCAGTCATCAAGAATGATGATGAATTTGCCGTGACAATCCAGGCTTTCAACAAACTGCTCGACTCGTTCTCGAAAATTCTGACCACGGTTGCCGACTCTTCCGGAAAACTGGCCGGGACGTCACAGGAGCTGAACAGTACCGCTCAGGCAATTCATTCCACAACACGGGAACAGTCAGCCAATGTTGGTCAGGTCGCTGCCGCTGCGATGGAAATATCCCAGACCATCGCCACCGTGTCCCGCAACAGTGCCAGGATTGCACAGTCTGCTGTTGATGCCCGGGAACTGGCATCCAACGGCGCCACGGTCGTAGATCAGACCGGACGGGAAGTACAGGAAATCGCCAAGGCGGTGCAGGAATCAACCCGCATGATGCAGGCGCTTGACGAACGTTCCCAGCAGGTTGGCGAGATCGTGGATGTCATTATGGAAATTACCGATCAGACTAATCTTCTGGCGCTGAATGCCGCGATTGAAGCAGCCCGGGCCGGCGAACACGGTCGAGGTTTTGCCGTCGTGGCCGACGAGGTGCGCAAGCTGGCCAACAGTACTGCCGAGGCAACGGTTGGCATCACCGAACGGGTCAAGGGAATTCAGGCTGATGCCGGTCAGGCGGTGAGCGCCATGAACAACAGCCTGGAGCGGGTCAAACGGGGTGTCGGGCATGCAGAACAGGCTGGTGATTCTTTACGGCAAATTGTGGAGAGCGTCACTGCACTGCAGGGGATGGTCAACGAGATTGCCACTGCCACGGTCGAATTGACAGCCACGGCTGAGCAGATCAGCAGCGATATGGTGGCGGTTGAACAGGTTTCCACCGAGACGGTTAAGGCGGCTGCATCCATTACGATGGAATCGGATGCGCTGGCCGGACTCTCAGTTGACTTGAAACATGAAATCAGCAGATTTACTACCGACGCAGGGAAGCAGCCGGTCGCTTCTTCAGTGACGCTTGATCCGCCGGAAGCAGATAGCAGCTTGAGCTGGCTGAAACCGCGCCCTGATTTTGCGGTTTGATCAGCGAGGAGAGGGTATGAACATCGTAGATAAAGCAAAATATGCCGAAATCGGTCGTAAGATGCGAGCCATCCCGCTTGAAAAACATTATTGCAGCTATGAATGGGAAGAGCTGGTACAGAAAATGTGTGCCTCCAATGATTCAGACTTGCATGATCTCGGGATTAAAGAACAGATTGAGCTGAAGCGTATCTGTCACTAAACCTGTCAGATCCTCTGCCGGGATGATCCTGCGAAAACCGCTCTGACATAACCTTGATATTCCACCTTGACATGAAGGTTTTCAAGTAATATGCACCCATGATTCTTCGTAACAGTACCTCTCCATGCGATCAAAAAGCAAAGCAGTTACAGCCGATTCCCCACCGGCCACTTTCTCCGAATACCGTATGGGCATGGTGATGGAGCGGGATATGGCACGAGAGTGCGCTTGACGGAGTAGCACCAGCGTGCTCAATATGTCCCTTGCTGAAAGCGCCGCCATAGATGCCGGTCGGCGACCAATCGGGAGAGACCGGTGGCAGCGGCGGGGCCAACGTCCCGAATTCACCGGCAGCGTAGACGACACGACCACCCATGATTGTCAGCAGCGCCTCGATACTCCTGATTTCCTCTTCCGGCACGGCGAAATAATCGGCCGATAGTACGGCCAGGTCGGCCAGATTTCCAACTGCAATCCGCCCCTTACTATCTTCATCTCCTGAAAACCAGGAGCTTCCTGCGCTGTACAGCCGCAGGGCGGCGCTCCGGTCAAGACGGTTGTTCTCATCGTAAAGCGACAGACCGCCAACAGTTTTACCGCTTACCAGCCAGTAGAGTGAGACCCACGGATTGTAGCTTGATACCCTGGTGGCATCGGTCCCGGCTCCGACCGGAATCCCCATCTTCAACATCTTTGTGATCGGGGGAGAACTACCGGCAGCTTGCGATCCGTATCGTTCCACAAAGTACTCTCCCTGAAAAGCCATGCGATCCTGTATGGCAATTCCTCCTCCCAGTTTCCGCACGCGCTCCAGGCTCCGACCCGAAATGGTTTCGGCGTGGTCAAAGAACCAGCGCAGTCCATTGAAGGGGATGTTGCGGTCGATTCCCTCAAATACATCCAGAAAACGTACGATCGATTCGTCGTAGGTGGCGTGTAGCCGGAATGGCCAGCGTTTTTCCACCAGTAGTTGCACGACCTTTTTCAGTTCGGTTTCCAGAACAGGCTGAAGTTCGGGTCGTGGTTCCAGAAAATCTTCAAAGTCGGCGGCGGAAAAGACCAGCATCTCACCGGCTCCGTTCAGCTTGTAGGTGTCGTTTCCGCTGCCGGGAGAGGCAATGTTTGTCCACCCCTTGAAATCGTCATATTCCCCATGGGGATGTTGGGTAAAAAGATTGTAGGCGATGCGTACCGTCAGCTCATTCTGTGCGGCAAGTTGTTCGACCACGCGGTAGTCGTCCGGGTAGTTCTGGAACCCGCCACCGGCGTCGATGCAGCTGGTGATCCCCAAACGGTTCAGTTCGCGCATGAAGTAGCGGGTTGAGTTGACCTGGTCATTAAAATCGAGCTTCGGGCCCATGGCCAAGCTGGCGTAGAGGATCAGGGCATTCGGCTTCGCGACCAGCAGTCCGGTCGGATTGCCGAGCTTGTCGCGCTGGATTTCACCACCCGGCGGATCGGGTGTCTCCTTCGTATATCCAAGCGAACGGAGCGCTGCCCGGTTTACCAATGCCCGGTCGTAGAGGTGCAGGACAAAGACCGGAGTATCAGGCGCAGCGGCATTGATCTCCTCCAGGGTTGGCATGCGACGTTCTGCGAACTGGAACTCCGTCCAACCTCCGATGACCCGTACCCACTGGGGTGGCGGTGTGCGCCGGGCCTGTTCCCTGAGCATTTCCAGCGCCACTGCCAGCGATGGTACGCCGTCCCAGCGCAGTTCCATGTTGAAATTCAGTCCTCCCCGGATCACATGAATATGGGAGTCATTCAGACCTGGGATGACACTCTTACCCCTGGCATCAATAACATTGGTTGTGTCGGTTTTGTACGGCATGACTTCAGATTCGCTGCCAACTGCAATGAAACGTCCATCGCTAATTGCAACGGCCGGTACGAATGGCCGATCTTTTTCCATGGTAGCGATACGGCCATTATGGATAATCATCCCGGCTACGGATGAAGGTGAATTTTTAATACTGTTCATGATGTATCCTTCATAAACAAGAATGACCGGCCTGGGATACCAGTGCCGGTCATTCGCTTACCATCTGATCCGGGTAATAATCTGTTACCCGGACGTATCTCCCACCTACTAAGCTGCCCGGCGCAGGTTGTTACCCTCCCCATGCCCGCCAAGGAAATCCTTGACGAAGCGAATTTCAATGCCATAGGGGGAGTGTGCTTTCATGATTTCCATACACCCTTCATAGGTGGCACCACGAGCCCAATCCTGTTGTAACTCGAACAGGAACTGCAGGGATGTGATGGGCACAGCGCCTGCCTGCACCAGTCTCTGTACTGCTCGTTCATGTGCCTCTTTGGTAATATCACCGCAGGCGTCGGTTGGTACGTAAACCTCGTATCCGGCCAGCAATAAATCGATGCTCGGGAATAGTACGCATGCTTCAGTCCACAACCCGGCCACAATTATTTTATTTCTACCGGTTTTCTTGACAGCTGCCTTGAAATGGGGATCGAGCCAGGAATTGATGGAAGTCCGGTCGATCGGGGCCTGGTTGGGAAATATATCGGTGATTTCTGAAATCATCGCGCCACTGAAACTGTCCGAAGCCACGGTCGACAGGATCGTCGGCACCTTGAACAACTTGGCGGCCTTGGACAAGATCTGGATATTCTGAACAATCGTGGTGCGATCATGGGAATGAACCCCCGAGAACATCGCCGGCTGATAATCTATGACAGCCAGCAGACACTCGGCAGGATTCAACAGGGTATGTATTTTTTTACGTTCCATGATGAATCTCCTTCCTGAAATGAATCCAGCTTAGCTTCCGCTTTGTTGACTAATTATATCAAATAGCATCACATCATTGCACCAACATTCTTAACCACATAAATAGTGTTAATATCATAGTTCAGCCAACCATAACTTCTGCCCAAACCAGACTCTGACCTTCGACTCCAGGGACACATCAGTGGCTTTTCCGTATGTTCAAAGCAGGTAATGTCTTCTTCCAAGTGCCGATGGTGAGTTACTCTTTGGTCAGGTCGGCACTCCAGCTGAATGACTCAACCTGGGCAGCCATGGCATCTTCGGCAGGAATCCCCAGTTCGTCCAGCATACCTTCTACCAAATCAAATCCCAGTGACTCATTATGTTCGGCAAGGGTAAGCAGTTTTCCGTAGATCCCTTCCCGTGAAATGAGGGCACCCCGTATTTCATCAGCCAGATTCAGCTTGGTGGTCAGTTCGTCAATGGAGATGTTGTAAATCCGCTCAAGAAGCGACAGGATGCCGATCAGGAACGCTTTTTCCGGTGCATCGGGGTCATGTGACAAAAACGGCAGCCGCCGGGCAAGCTGTTCCATCAACCCCGCACGGACAGCGGCCATGTCAATCAACGGATTTACTGAGGTGCGGGTATCTTCGGAGGCAAACAGCGCCAGCTGAACCCAGCGTTTGATCTGGTTTCTACCCACAATAGAGATCGCTTTGCGGACTGTTTCCACCCGTTCCCGTACGCCGAATACAACCGAATTTGCCATAACAAGCAATTTGAACGTCAGGGTTGAATCGGTTTTGATATGTCTCTCTATTTCATCGGTTTCGGCATCATCGGAAAGCAGCCGCATCAACCTGAGCAGTGTTACTCCTGATTCGTCAAACCGTTTCTTCTCCAAGATCGACGGTTTGGCAAAATAATATCCCTGAAACAATTCAAAATTCATGTGGCGGCACGCCATATATTCCGCCCTGGTTTCAACCTTCTCTGCCAGCAGTTTCACCGGATACTGGCGCAGCTGTTTCACCATTTCCGGCATTTGTACAAGCGGTGTCTGGATCAGGTCAACCTTGACGATATCGGCAATCAAGTACAGTTCATGATAGATCGGGCTGTACTCGTGGTCATCAAGTGCCAAGGTGAATCCCATTTTCTTGAGGTTTCGGCACCGCTCAATCAGTTCATCGTTAATCGCGACACGATGTCGCGTGATTATATGTGTTTGATATTACTTCACAAACTTAC
>DAINBV010000073.1:0-25055 GCA_036732725.1 Geobacteraceae bacterium
TAATTTTACAACATACCGGTATCATTCAATTATATCTTCAAATGCTTCATTTTCTGATACGTCATGCTGCGGAGCTTCTCTAAATTGAGATTGAGTGCAACCTTCTGCTCGACGCTCAACTTGGTGTCATCCAGGGTATAGAGTTTGTCATAAAACTGATCCACAAAAGCCAGGTCAATCGGTCCATCGGCCGGTTTCGGCTTGGCGGTCTTTTTCTTGATCTCACCGCAGGTCAGACCACTCTCCTTGTACTTAGTGTAAAGCTCTGCCATCTTTTCCGGGGTCTTCTGCCGGGCAATCAGTGCCAGGATACTCCGCAATGCTTTAGGATCGTTACGGCAATCATCCCTTACCTCTGCCGGTAACTTGTTGAGGGAAAGTATCTCCGACATGGTCGATTCCGCTTTACCAAGAACAGTGCCAAGATCAACCAAAGTATAATCATGTACCGACCGCAGCCGCTCTATCGCCTCGGCCTCTTCGATGGCGGTCAGGTTCTCCCGCAGCAGGTTCTCGATAATCGAGATCTCGGCCGGTTCGCCGTCGGTGATGATGGCCGGGATGGTTGACAGTTCGGCATTGCGGGCGGCCTGGTAGCGCCGCTCGCCGGAAACGATGATAAACACTCCTTCCACTCCCTCGCGCACCAGGATCGGCTGCAACACCCCATGGGTAGCGATGGATGCCGACAGTTCCGCCAACGCCTGCTCGTCAAAATACTTGCGCGGCTGCTCCGGGTCCGGCTGGACTTCCAGAATATTCAGTTCATACAACTTACCTTTCTCATACACAAGCGACTCACTCCCCTGCCCTGTGGCCATGCCCTTCCTCCTCTGCGGCAAATTTGAGATCGAACCAAGCGCTTGTGCAGGTTCAACGCCAAGTTTGAATTCTGCGGGGGCGGTTGTTTCAGGTTATGTGAACCGACAGAAAGCACGGGAAACCCTGAGCAACGGGGCAACCGGTTAAGATACAAAAGAAATAGTGTGGGAGCCAGCTTCATACGCGGGATTGGTACCAGAAAACTCTTGATTACTCGGTTGCTCCGTTGCTCCGGGTTATTCGAGCTGCGATTGTAGCGAGATTGTGGGGGGATGGGAGTGAGCGGGGAAACGGCAAAATGTGGCAAGATTCTTTACATGTCGTAGTATTTAACTCGCATCAGGCTGAAACTACGCCTGTTTTTACGGGTGGCATGTTTCTTTACACCACCTCATTTTCTTTACACCTGGCGATTGAAGACAAACCGGAAAACCTCTGGGTTATCCGGTTTGTCTGTGGTTAACTACCGCTTTGCGGGGGTGAAAAAGATCATGACGGACAATTTAAACCGTTTGACACAAGCTTCACATGCCGTGTAAAAGTGTCAGCTTACATTTCAATTACGGAGGAACGGCATGGCAATCGAACCAACCAAGATTATTTACAGCATGATGCGGGTCAGTAAATTTTACGATAAGAAGCCTGTAATCAAGGACATTTCCCTTTCCTATTTTTACGGCGCTAAAATCGGCGTACTTGGTCTGAATGGATCGGGGAAATCATCCCTGCTGCGGATCATGGCCGGGGTTGACAAGGACTTCAACGGTCAGGCAGTCCTTTCGCAGGGGTACAGTGTCGGCTACCTGGAACAGGAGCCGGCCCTTGATGACAGCAAGAGCGTCCGCCAGATCGTGGAAGAAGGGGTTCAGGAAACAGTTGATCTGCTGGCCGAGTTCAATGCCATTACGGACAAGTTTTCCGAACCGGATGCCGACTTTGAAAAACTGTGCGACCGTCAGGCGACATTACAGGAGAAGCTTGACCATATGGATGCCTGGGACCTGGACAGCCGCCTTGAGATGGCCATGGATGCACTCCGTTGCCCACCTGGCGACGCCCTGGTCAAGGTTCTTTCCGGTGGTGAAAAACGTCGCGTGGCACTCTGCCGTTTGCTCCTGAAAAAACCGGATATCCTGTTGCTGGACGAGCCGACCAACCACCTGGACGCCGAGTCGGTAGCCTGGCTGGAACACCACCTCCACAGTTATCCTGGCACCGTGATTGCGGTTACCCATGACCGCTACTTCCTGGACAATGTGGCCGGCTGGATTCTGGAGCTGGACCGCGGCGAGGGGATCCCGTGGAAAGGGAACTACTCTTCCTGGCTGGAGCAGAAACAGAATCGTCTGGCCCAGGAGGAGAAGAGCGAGAGTGATCGTCAGAAGACCCTGCAGCGCGAATTGGAATGGATCAAAATGTCACCCAAAGGGCGTCATGCCAAAGGGAAAGCACGTATCACTTCCTACGAGCAATTGCTGAACCAGGAAGGGGAGAAACAGGCCAAGGAACTTGAAATCTACATCCCGCCAGGGCCCCGTCTCGGCAACGTGGTGGTGGAATGTAACGGTATCGCCAAGGGATATGGTGAAAACCTGCTGTACGAGAACCTGACCTTCAATCTGCCGCCAGGTGGAATCGTGGGGGTGATCGGTCCCAACGGAGCAGGTAAAACCACCCTGTTTCGCATGATTACCGGGCAGGAACAGCCTGACAGCGGCACAATCCGGGTCGGTGATACGGTGGTGCTCGGATATGTGGATCAGTCCCGCGATTCATTGAAACCGGATCAGACCATCTGGGAAGCAATTTCAGGTGGCCAGGAGACCTTGCAACTGGGTAAGCTCAACGTCAATTCACGGGCCTATGTGGCACGTTTCAACTTTTCCGGATCAGATCAGCAGAAAAAGCTCTCCATGCTGTCGGGGGGAGAACGGAACCGGGTCCATCTGGCAAAAATGCTCAAAGAAGGGGCCAACCTGCTGTTGCTGGACGAACCGACCAACGACCTGGATGTCAATACCATGCGGGCACTGGAAGAAGCGTTGGAAAATTTTGCCGGCTGCGCAGTGGTAATTTCCCATGATCGCTGGTTTCTGGATCGTATCGCCACCCATATTCTGGCATTTGAAGGGGATTCCAACGTGGTTTACTTTGACGGGAACTACTCGGAGTATGAAGAGGATCGTAAAAAACGGCTGGGGAGCGCTGCCGATCAGCCCCATCGCATTAAATACCGCCAGCTGACGCGCAGCTAACGGGAAGCCTGATAGCTCGCTTTCATCAGTTCGGCAAATACCTGTTGCAGTTCAGGGTCGGGGAGTGCTGCTGACTGTTCGTTGATGTAGTTCAGTTGACGGGCAGTCAGCCTTTTTTTTCGTGGAATTTCTTCAACTGCTTCCGTAACCTGCGGAGGTCGGGCACCGGTCTTTAGTACAATCGATGTTACCAACTCGGCGCCCAATGCCTGGTTGAGCTTTTCCCGCATCATCTGGGTCATGAAACGTAATTCCTGCATCCAGGGGCCACTGGAAACCGCAACCGTCAGCACCCCCTTGATAATTCTGAGCGGCGTAGCGCGACTGGCAACCGTCTCACCCACCACCTGCGGCCAGATCCGCCAGATTTCAATTTCACGCAATCGTTCGGCCAGCACCGTACTTCCCATCTCGCGGCGCAAAATCGATCCCAGCGGAGCCGGGAATTTCATTTTAGGTCGTTTCGCCATGATTTTTTTTCCCGCGAGCGGTGCGCCCCCCAATGATCTGGCCAGCGACCGAGCCAGCCAGTGTCAAGGGAATAACATGCCAGCTGATTCCTTCGGCAATCCGTAACAGCACGATAAACGGTATCGGCAGGTGGATCAGAAAGAACCACATGAATGAATATTTGCGGTAATTTTGACGTAAATAGCCACATGGCAAACTGATGATAAACGCTATCAATACCAGCCCTATGACTGGAAATGCTCCTTGCATACCCTGCTCCTTTTGGGCATAGTAGAAAGTCCCTTTTGTTTTGTCAATCAGCATTATCTATACGAGATATGTAGAACATCACACATAAGGAATGTGAAGTGACCTCATGGAGAATCGTTTTATGGTACAAGAGGGTGATTATCTGGCTGTTTTCAATTCCGCCCATCGGGTGATGAAAGCGGAACAACTGCTGAAAGAGTCCCAGCTGGCGATCCTGCTGATCCCGGCGCCACGCCAGCTTCAAACCGATTGTGGACTGGCGCTTCGCTTTACTGATGCAATCCACGACACGGTTCTGGAGATATTGTCCGAGCACCGGTTATTGCCGGCTTTTATTTCCCGCTTCATGCACGGCAGCTACCAGCCGGAACACATATACCAAGGAGATCTTTAACCATGTCGACTCTTGATTGCCGGACACTCCCCTGCCCTGCACCGGTGCTGGCGGTGAAAAAAGCTTTGCAATCATCCCAAGAGCTGCAGGTGTTGCTTGACGACGGCGCCCCCCGTGAAAATGTCAGCCGCTTTGCCCGCAACCGTGGTTACACTGTGCAAGAGGAGCGCTGTGGTGATACCTGGCAGCTGACGATTAGCGGAGAAAACCGTCAACCGGAATCTACGACGGAGCAACCGGATCAATTGACCGTCATGCTGGTCGGCTCCGACGCTCTCGGCAAGGGACCGGAAGCTCTCGGTAAATTACTGATGAAAACCTACCTGACAACATTGGTTGAATCCCCCCTCCTTCCGTCTCGCATGCTGTTTCTCAACAGTGGCGTACTGTTGACCTGCGCAGGTTCGGAGGTATTGGAACCACTGGAAAAGCTGGCCGGTATGGGAGTGGAAATCTACTCCTGCGGTCTCTGTCTCGACTATTTTTCATTGAAGGAAAAACTATGCGTTGGCGCCACCACCAATATGTTCAGCACCATTGAAAATCTCCTGACAGCTGACAAAGTGATAAACCTGCTGTAATTTAAATAGTTCTTGACAGTTTCTCGCTTTGTAAATTATAGTGTTTCCCTTTTGACATCCAGCAAAAGGCAGATAGCTACCTAACTATGTTCAACACCTTGTCTGAAAAACTTGAGTCGGTCTTTAAAAAACTTCGCGGTCAGGGAGTTATGACCGAAGAAAATATCAAGGAAGCGTTGCGTGAAGTACGCCTTGCGCTCCTTGAGGCTGACGTTAATTTCAAGGTTGTTAAGGATTTCATTGAAAATGTCCGTTCCAAGGCAGTCGGAACGGAAGTAATACAGAGTCTTTCGCCCGGCCAGCAGATCATCCGGATCGTGCACGACGAACTGGTTGCCATCATGGGTGGCGGTAGCGACAACAGCCTCAACCTGGCTGCCAAACCGCCGGTAGTGCTGATGATGGTAGGTCTTCAGGGTGCAGGCAAGACCACATCCTGCGGCAAGCTCGGTCGCCACCTCAAAGCATTAAAACGCACCCCGTTGCTGGTACCGGCCGACGTATACCGTCCGGCAGCCATTGAACAACTTACCGTGGTCGGTAAACAGCTCGGCATCGAAGTGTATAAATCATCAGCCGATCAGAAGCCGGTTGATATCTGTACCGCGGCGCTGCAGTTTGCCTCACTTAATGGTTATGACACCGTAATTCTCGATACTGCCGGACGCCATCAGATTGATGAATACCTGATGAACGAACTGTCAGAAATCAAGGCAGCTACACAACCGCTGGAAATTCTCTTTGTTGCCGATGCCATGACCGGTCAGGAAGCGGTTAATGTGGCCAGTGGCTTCAATGAGCAACTTGATATTTCCGGTGTGATCCTGACCAAACTGGATGGCGATGCCAAAGGTGGCGCTGCCCTGTCAATCAAGGCGGTCACCGGCAAACCGGTTAAATTCGTCGGCCTTGGCGAAAAACTCGACGCGCTGGAAATATTTCATCCCGACCGGCTCGTTTCACGAATTCTCGGCATGGGTGATGTACTGACCCTGGTGGAAAAAGCACAGTCGGTATTTGATGAAAATGAGTCGGTACGCCTCCAGCAGAAACTGAAAAAAAACCAGTTCGATCTGGAAGATTTTCTTGCCCAGATGCAACAGATCAAGAAAATGGGATCGCTGGAGTCGATCATGGGGATGATCCCCGGCATGGGCAAAATGATGAAGCAGATGAAAGGCGCCCAGCCGAGTGAAAATGAGATCAAACGGATCGAGGCAATCATCCGTTCCATGACTCCCAAAGAACGCGCCAATCACGGTATTATCAACGGCAGCCGCCGTTTGAGAATAGCCAAGGGAAGCGGCACCACCGTCCAGGAAGTCAACCAGCTGCTCAAGCGCTTCACCGAAGCGCAACGAGTCGTCAAACAATTGCAGAAGCTCGGCCCCAAAGGGCTTCTCAAGGGGATGGGCGGCATGGGTAAAGGAATGTTCCCGTTCGGGTAACAGCAATAATAAACACCACTGGTTCGTAATTACACCACGATAACACCACCACAAGGAGCAAAAAAACATGGCAACAAAAATCAGACTGGCACGTGCCGGCGCAAAGAAAAGACCTTTTTACCAAGTTGTTGTTGCAGACGAGCGTAGCCGTCGTGATGGCAAATTCATCGAAAACATGGGCACCTACGATCCGACCAAGAATCCTGCGGTTGTCAAACTGAAAGCTGAAAAAGTACGTGAATGGCTTGCCAAAGGCGCACAGCCGACCGATACGGTTAGACAGCTTCTTAAAAATGCAGGTTTGCTTGACCCTGCAACTGCTGCATAATCAATTGAATTAACTAGACACTCCGGTTCGCCGGTCATTCTACGATGCGCAGAGGATACCGACATGAAAGCACTCGTTGAAGCCATTGCAACATCACTTGTTGACGACCCTTCCCAGGTTAGCACAACCGAGGAAATGGAAGAGGATATTCTGGTTATCAAACTGACTGTCGCAAAGGAAGATATGGGGCGAATAATCGGTAAAGAAGGTCGTACCGCCAAAGCTATTCGCACCATCCTGAATGCTGTCTCCACCAAGAGCAACAAGAAGGCTATCCTCAAGATTGTTGAATGATGCATACATCTGAAGTTGACGAACTGATCCCGATCGGGAAACTTATCTCCACTCACGGCATCAAAGGTGAGATGAAGCTGTTTCCCTATTCGGGGTCGTGTGAGAGTCTGTCTCATAATTCAAACGTTCTGCTTGTATCACCCAAGGGTGTACATACGGATCTTGAAATACGCCGCGTGTCATCAGGTGGCGGGAAACATATCATTGCTTTCCGCGGTTTTGATTCCATCAACCAGATTGAATCATTTATCGGCGGTGAATTATTTCTCAAACACTCACAGTTACCGCCAACGGCAGACGATGAGTATTACTGGTGCGATCTGATGGGACTGCAGGTTGTAACCGACCAGGGGCAAGCACTGGGAAAAGTTACTGATATTTTTACAACCGCTAGCAGTGATATTTACGTTGTCAAGAATGATCAGCGCGAATACCTGATTCCCGCCATTGCCGACGTAATCGCATCGGTTGATCTACAGGCCGGAATCATGACCATTACGCCACTTGACGGTTTGCTTGATCTATGAATTTTGACATTCTGACCCTGTTTCCCGGCATGTTCACCGGTCCGTTTGATGAAAGTATTATCAAACGGGGCAGAGAAAAACAGCTCCTTGATATCCGTATACATAATATTCGTGACTGGTCGACCGATCGACACCACACCGTTGATGACACCCCCTACGGTGGCAGTGCCGGCATGGTGATGAAAGTCGAACCACTGGTCAGCTGTATCGATGCGATCAAACAGCAACGTCCTGCATCAAAGGTCGTTATCACTTCGCCACGCGGTCGTCGCCTGACCAATCAGGTGGCCCAGGAACTGGCAACCACCGGAGGTTTGATTCTGGTGTGTGGACGCTACGAAGGGATTGACGAGCGGGTACGACAGCTGTGCATTGACGATGACATCTCGCTGGGAGACTTTGTCATCTCCGGTGGTGAAATAGCTACCATGGCGATTGTTGATGCTGTTTCGCGCTTTGTCCCTGGTGTACTCGGTTCAGAAGAATCGGCCTGGACAGACTCATTTTCCGACGGGTTGCTGGAATACCCCCATTATACCCGTCCACCGGAATTCGAAGGGTTGCCCGTACCGGAAGTACTTCTGTCGGGAAATCACGAAAAAATCAGAAAATGGCGCCGGCTGCAGTCGCTGCAACTGACGGCACGAACACGGCCGGACCTGTTTGAACAGATCGTGTTGACCAAGGAAGATCTCAAGCTGTTACACCAGGGAACTATCTAGGTATGGTTGAATTGAAGAGCAATCTGGCACTGGCGCTGGTTCACTACCCGGTCTACAACAAGCATCATGAAGTTGTGACCACCGCCATAACCAATCTTGATATTCATGACATAGCCCGTTCATCCAAAACATTCGGCCTTGACAACTATTACCTTGTCACTCCCTCGTCCCATCAACAGGAGTTGGCGGCACGGATCACCGGACATTGGCAGGATGGTTGGGGGGCCAGCTATAATCCCGACCGTAAAGATGCCCTGGATATCATTTCAACGGTCAACAGTGTGGACGAAGCAATTCGGGATCTTGAATCACAGTTCAATCGACCGGTTACAACCGTTGTGACAGCAGCCAAGCAACGACCGGGAAGTTTGTCGTTCCAGCAATTCAGGCATCAGCTTGAATCTGACCTTAACGCACCGTATCTACTTCTTTTTGGAACCGGATGGGGGCTTTCCGACGAATGTTTTGAAAAAGCGGACATTATGTTGGACCCGATCTACGGCTGCGGATCTTATAACCATCTTTCAGTACGTTCAGCAGCAGCAATCATGCTTGATCGTCTTAAAGGCACGGCTCACGAGAGCTAAATACCATAATACCCCACAGATAAACCACTCGAGGAGGAAGTACCAGATGAATACGATTGATGTTTTGGAAATGGAACAAATGAAAAAAAATATCCCCCCTTTCAAAGTCGGGGATACCGTTAAAGTACACGTTGCCATTGTTGAAGGCGAAAAACGTCGTATTCAGGCATACCAGGGAGTTGTCATCGGTCGTCAGAACGGCGGTCTCCGTGAAACTTTTACGGTCAGAAAAATATCCAACGGCTTCGGCGTGGAAAGAATCTTCCCGCTGCATTCGCCAATTATCGAATCAATTGACATTGTCACCCATGGCCATGTTCGTCGTGCCAAACTGTACTACCTGCGCAAACTGCGCGGCAAAGCAGCCAGGATTCGCGAAAAGAAATATATCAAAGCTGCCTAGGACTACAAAGCCCCGTTACCAAACGGGGCTTTTTTTTAGTAGCATGACGAGGTGTCCGTAATGCCCCAGCAATCTCTGTTTAGCACAGCACCAACCGATCTGCTCTCCTTTGAGAAACAGGCGCTGAGAAATGGGTACCGTACAATTGCCGGGATTGATGAAGCAGGCCGTGGGCCGCTGGCAGGCCCGGTGGTTGCGGCGGCAGTGATACTACCACATGGTCTGGAACTTCCCGGTGTCAATGATTCCAAGAAGCTGAACGCCGCAACCCGTGAACGCCTGTTTGACATAATCATGGCGCAGGCAGCCAGCGTTGCTGTCGGCAGGGCGGACCATGCCATGGTAGATAGCATCAACATCCTCCAGGCGACCCGTCAGGCGATGCTGGAGGCGGTCGATAATTTGCAACCACAGCCTGATCTGCTCCTGATTGACGGCATCAGCACCATCGCTTCACCGCTGGCGCAAAGAACCATCAAAAAAGGCGATTCCCTGTCACTCTCGATTGCCGCTGCCTCGATCATTGCCAAGGTTACCCGTGATCGCCTGATGGTGGAATATGACCTCCTCTACCCCGGTTATGGATTCGCCGGTCACAAGGGATATGGCAGCGCCGCCCATCTGGAGGCGATCCGCCGTCTTGGTCCCTCACCGATCCACCGCCGCACCTTTGGAGGTGTCAAAGAGTATCTGCCATGTCCATCTTCTTAACCATTTTTCTCTCCCTGTATGGCGGTATGCATTATTATGCCTACCGCAAATTTCGCACGCTCTACCACCCCGCCCCTATCACCATCGCTCTCCTGATCATCACCACCTGTGCCCCGCTGCTGGTACGCTGGGCAGAATTGAACGGACGGGACGAATTGGCCCGCCTGATTGCCTGGCCCGGTTATATCTGGATGGGGGGGCTGTTTCTGCTCTGCACACTGTTCGCCACACTCGATATGCTGCGATGCGGTTTGTGGATCATGGCACACTTCCTCAATGTGAGTTTTTTATCCCGGAGAGCGGCGCCATCCCGCATCACCAGCATCGCAGTTGTGCTAATGGCCGGTTGTGCAACGGCATATGCCTGCCTGGAAGCGCGCATGATCCGGAGTGAGCATCTGACCATTACCAGCAACACACCTCTACCCCAACCGTTGCGGATCGTGCAGATTTCCGACGTGCACCTGGGACTTTTAACCGGCGCTGCTCGGGTACAAGCTATCGTAGACAAAGTCCGGGAAGCCAAACCGGACATCCTGGTCTCAACCGGCGACCTGCTGGATGGCCGGCTTTCCCGCAACAACCAGCGTCAAAACCTGTACCAGGTGGCTGATTTGCTGGGAACCATATCCGCGCCACAGGGTAAATTTGCGATCCCGGGTAATCACGAATACTATGCCGGTATCGACGCAGCTTGCGAACTGACCAGTCGGGCCGGATTTACCATGCTGCGCAACAGCACCGTCCAGCTTCCGGTTGGCATCACCATCACCGGTATTGATGACCCGGCAGCGCAGCAGAACAACCTGCTACCGGCTGCCAACGAAATTGCACAGGTGAAACAACTCCCCCCCACCTTGTTTCACCTGTTGCTCAAACACCGCCCGACCCTGGAGCCGTCCAGCAACGGCTTGATCAACCTGCAACTCTCCGGGCATACCCACAAGGGACAGCTACTCCCCTTTTACCCTCTCACCTGGCTGAAGTTTCCACTCCGTTGCGGTACAACCACCACCAGCCAAGGGACAATGATCCACGTTTCCCGGGGGACCGGGACCTGGGGGCCACCCATGCGGTTTTTAGCACCACCGGAAATAACGGTGATCGACATTGTGGGTAAACCGTTTCAAAAACCATGACACCCACCTCGCCGATCACATCATTTTTTCAATTATTTCGTTCCATTACTTGACAAACCGGTTAGGCGGGTAAATAATTCGATTTTTTATCCCGCCAGTTTACAGGAAGGAAACGTAGTTATGCGCATCGAAAGTGATTTTCTGGTTATCGGCAGTGGAATTGCCGGCCTCTCCTTTGCACTCCAGGCAGCTGACCATGGCAATGTTGCCATCGTTACCAAGCGGGAGATTTCCGAATCCGCAACCAAATATGCCCAGGGTGGGATTGCTACGGTTTTTTCTGCGGAAGACTCATTCGATGCCCATATCGAGGACACCATGGTCGCCGGCGCCGGGATCTGTCACGAAAACGTGGTTCGCATGGTGGTTGAAAAAGGGCCGCAAACGATCCGTAATCTGATTGAATGGGGGGTCAAGTTCACCACCAGTGGCGCAAAGTATGATTTGACCCGTGAAGGCGGACACAGCGCCCGGCGGATTCTCCATGCCGAAGATATCACCGGCCGTGAAATTGAGCGCGCCCTGGTGGAAGCAGTGCGCCAGCACCCGAATATCCAGGTCTATGAGCACCATATCGCAGTTGACCTGATTACGGTCGCCAAACTGGAGCACTCACCGACCGAAGCCAATCGTTGCCTCGGTGCCTATGCGCTCAACAACAAAAGCGGTGAAGTGATCACCTTTTCTTCCAAGAAAACACTCCTGGCCAGCGGTGGCGCCGGTAAAGTATACCTGTACACCTGTAACCCCGATGTGGCATCCGGTGATGGTGTCGCCATGGCATACCGCGCCGGTGCAACCATTGCCAACATGGAGTTCATGCAATTCCACCCCACCACGCTCTACCATCCTTTGGCCAAATCATTCCTGATCTCGGAAGCGGTGCGCGGTGAAGGGGCGATCCTCAGACGGCGTGACGGTACCGCATTCATGGAAAAGTACCACAAGCTCAAGGATCTGGCGCCACGTGACATTGTGGCCCGGGCCATTGATAACGAGATGAAGATCAGCGGCGATGATTGTGTCTACCTCGATATTACCCACGAGCCGGCGGATTTCGTGCGCCAGCGCTTCCCCAACATCTACCAGACCTGTATGGAGTTTGGACTCGACATGACCAAGGAAGGTCTGCCGGTTGTTCCGGCCGCCCATTACCTGTGCGGCGGTGTGGCGGTTAACAACAATGCCGAAACCGATATTCCCGGACTGTATGCCATTGGGGAAACCGCGTTTACCGGTCTGCATGGCGGCAACCGGCTGGCCAGCAACTCGTTGCTTGAGGCGGCCGTGTTCGCCGGTCAAGCATATCAGCACGCATCACAGGCGCTGGCATCGTATGACCGCCAGCCACGTGATATTCCCAACTGGGATGCCGGAACCGCCACCAATAGTGATGAGATGGTGGTCGTAACCCAGAACTGGGATGAAATTCGTCGCACCATGTGGAACTACGTGGGGATTGTCCGTTCCGACAAACGGCTGGCACGCGCCATGCGCCGCATCAAGCTGATTCAGGACGAGATCGATGAATATTACTGGAACTTTCTTTTGACCTCTGATCTGGTGGAATTGCGTAACATTGCCACGGTGGCAGAGTTGATCATCAATTGTGCCCAGCAGCGCAAGGAATCCCGCGGCCTGCATTACACCATCGATTATCCGCAACTGGATGATGTTAATGGCAAAAAAGATACCTTCATCAAAAAGAAGTTTTAAACAGAAGTTTTCATCAACAGGAGACCGACGTGGAAATTACCGAATTACGCAAACGAATTGATCTGCTGGATGATGTGCTCCTCCGGATTTTCAACGAACGCGCCCGTCTGGCGCTGGAAATAGGTTTTGCAAAGAAAAAACTGAATCTGGCGGTTTTTGATCCAACCCGCGAAAAACGCATTTTTGCGCGCATGAAGGAAGACAACCCGGGACCGCTGGATGACGAGGCAATTGTCAGGATGTTTGAACGCGTCGTTGATGAATCACGCCGACTGGAACGGATCACATCACATCAGGAAGAACTTTAAAGGGGATGTTGCATCATGTTGATTATTATGAAGAAGCATACCAACGAAGAAAATCTTGATCAGATCAAGGAATATCTGATTACCCACGACTTTGATATCCATCAGTCAACCGGCGCCAACCGCACCATCATTGGTGTAATCGGTGACACCGAAACACTCAACGATGGTGAGATTGAAGCGATGCCCGGCGTCAGTCAGGTTGTTCGCATCCGTAAAGACGATTAACCACCCCACCTTTAATTAAAACAAGCACAATATTTCGATTTGGCATACTTACTGTATGATTTTATTACAAGATTTCATGATTGGAATATTCGCCCTACGGTATGCCGTACACGTTCTGTGATCTCATTCTTCGCAAAAGCATGTAGCAGAAGTTGTTCCCGACTATTCGAGTCATCAATCAGCTCATGGAGAGTACTGTTCTTCGTCACCCCGCGCCCCCCGTGTTGTGGTGATCAAGCGTGACATGGTGGTTATTTCACGTAGTTACCGACAAACAAGGAATTTTATAACCCCGCGATGAACTCACTTAAAATTAAAATAGTCGGCATGATATCAAGCATTGTAATCGCCATCATTGCGATTTCATCGTGGCTGAACTATACCCATCAGAAATCCATGCTGGAAGAAGTTGCCCGGCAAAACTCCCTGATACTGATTGACAGCATGTTGAACAACATCCAGACTGCCATGAAATTCGGTCACACCAGGGAAGTCAACAACATCCTCGGCTCAATCAAAACCAGTGACACCATAAAATCATTACGGATTGTTGATACCAACGGCAAGATTCTCCATTCCGTCAAACCATTGCAGGTAGGAACCTACCTTTCTCCGGCAGAACGGACGGCGCTGGCCAACGAGAAACGGGACCATTTCAACGTTGCCGGCGAGCAGGACATGTTCGATAGCTACACCCGGATCAAGAACGGTCCCGAGTGTCAGGGATGCCACCCGGCCAGCCAGACAACCATCGGATTTCTGGAAGCAGAGCTTTCCGTCACCCCTTACCTACAATATATACAGCATGAGCAACAGAATCATATCATTGCCACCCTGATGATAATCTTTCTGATCATCGCCACCATCGTGATATTTTTGACCCACTACGTCGACAAGCCGATTCGCACCATGGTTACAGCCATGAAAGCCGTGGAGTCAGGTGATTTCGACAACATGGTTACCATTACCAGCAGTAAGGAGATGAATCTCCTGGCACGGCACTTTGAAACCATGACCGCTCAACTGAAGAAACTGCTTGTCACCACCGTCGGTCACGAGCGGGAACTGGCCCGGACCCAGGAAAAACTGGCCCATCACCAGGAAACCCAGCAGATGAATCTGCAGCTGGAAGAGCAGCTCAAGGAGATCGAAAACCTGAATCTTTCTCTGGAAGAACGGATTGATGAAATTGAGCAGGCCAACTTCAAGATCATTGACCTGGCAAGCGAACTGGAACAGAAAAACGTCACCCTGCAGCTGGCGGTTGAACGCCTGTCCACCTTAAACACCATCGGGCTGGCAATCAGCTCCACCATGGATATCGACCGTCTGTTCAATCTGATCGTCCGCACCATCACCACCACCCTGCACGCTTCCATCGGGTATATCATCATCTATGACAGCAAGAGCGATTCACTCAACGTCACCAACCTGATTGCCAATGGCAAGATACTGGCTCCGCAAAAAACAATTCCGATGCGCGATTCCGGTGTTTCTGCCTGGGTTATCAGAAATCGCCAGCCACTCCTGATTGCCGATATTGATCAGACACCGCAGTTTGATCGTTACAGCGATCTGGGATACGAACGCAAATCGGTGATCTGTGTCCCGTTGATGTTGAAGGATGAAGTCCTCGGCACCATCAGCCTGGTCAACAAACATGATGGCTCGCCATTTACCAACGAAGAAATGGAGATGCTCAGTACCATTGCCACCCAGGCCTCAATTGCCATCAAGAATGCAACCTTGTATGACGAGCAGCAACAGACCTACCTCAACACCATTCAGGCGCTGGTATCTGCCATCGAAACCAGCGACAGTTACACCCGTGGACATTCCGAACGGGTGACCTACTACAGCCTGGAACTCGGCAAACGGCTGGGGCTGTCGGCGGACCGCCTGCAACTGCTGGAACGGGCAGCCATTTTACACGACATTGGTAAAATCGGGGTTGACCTCTCCCTGCTCCACAAACAGGGTAAATTGTCGCCGGACGATATCCGGGAATTACAACAGCACCCGAGTATCGGCATGCACATCCTGGAACCGATTGAATTCCTCAAAGAGGTGCGGATCTGCATCGGTCAGCATCACGAACGCTACGATGGTCTCGGCTATCCCAACCGGATCAATAAAGATCAGTTGCTGTTTGAATCCCGGATACTGACGGTCACTGACGCCTTTGACGCCATGACCACCAATCGCCCCTACCGCAAAGGGCTTTCACTGGATAGCGCCATCCAGGAACTGCGCGACAATTCCGGTACCCAGTTTGATCCCGAGATCATTGAACCTTTCATTGAACTGATCGAAGACGGCATTATTGCCACCTCGCACTTTGCTCTCCGCTACAACAGCCACGTAAAAAGCATGGCACAACGGTAAAACCGCGAAAGGTCTGCCAACATTGATGATTCCCCCCACGACTTACCCTGCACTGCTGACGGTTACGGATCTGCATACCGATTTCCGTGATGAAAACGGAAAGCTGCGTCCGGCTGTCAACGGTGTCGGCTTTTCCCTTCAGGCCGGAGAAACCGTGGCACTGGTCGGTGAATCGGGATCAGGCAAATCGATGACCGCGCTCTCGATCATGCGCCTGGTACCGCCACCGGGAATCATCTCCTCCGGCAGCATCATCTTCAAAGGTCAGGATCTCTGCACGCTGTCGGATGAGCAGATCCGATCCATTCGCGGCCGTCATATTTCCATGGTGTTTCAGGAACCGATGACCTCCCTGAATCCGGTGCTGCGGGTGGGAGATCAGCTGACCGAACCATTGCTGCTGCACCGCCGGCTTTCACGCAGCGAGGCGACCGCAGAAGCGATTGAACTGTTGGGGAAGGTCGGGATTCCGTCCCCCAGGGAACGCTTGCGCGATTATCCCCACCAATTAAGCGGCGGCATGCGCCAACGGGTGATGATTGCCATGGCACTGGCTTGTTCACCCGATCTGCTGATTGCCGACGAGCCGACCACCGCGCTGGATGTCACCATCCAGGCGCAAATTCTCGAATTACTCGACACCCTGCGTGCCGAGCGCCACATGTCGATTCTGCTGATCACCCACGATTTTGGTGTTGTGGCCGAACGTTCCGACAAAACCTGCGTCATGTACGCCGGCCGGATCGTGGAGCAGGCGCCCACCGGGCGACTGCTGGAAAATCCGCGACACCCCTGTACCAGGGGGTTGCTGGCATCGCTTCCCGACATGTGCCCCCCCGGCCAACCGCTCGCCACCATCGCAGGTCAACCGGCGCCAGCTTCCGATCTCCCGGGATGCGATTTCTACAACCGCTGTCCCTTGGCAGCCACCCAATGCCAAACCATGACACCGATCATGGAAGAGCTGGAACCGGATCATTACGTTCGCTGCTGGAAATGCCATGAATAAACAAGCACACATTGCCGCCCTTGACATATTCAAGCAATTTCGCCTGAAATCAGAGACCAGTGTCCAGTCTGTTGTCACGGCACTGGACGGCATTTCACTGGAGCTTCAACCAGGGGAGTCTCTGGGGATTGCCGGAGAATCGGGATGTGGCAAATCAACGCTGGGGAAGATTGTGGCCGGCCTTTTAGCGCCGGATCGGGGTGAGCTGTACTACCACGGTAAGACCTTGTCATCCTTGGGAAAACAGGAATACGCCGAATATCGCCGCACAACCCAGATGATTTTTCAGGATCCCTTCTCTTCCCTCAACCCGCGCATGAGAATCGGAGACAGTATCGCCGAGCCGCTGCTGCTGGCCGGTGTACCGGATAAAGAGCGCCGCCGGCAGGTAGCGCAGCTGATGACAACGGTTGGGCTACAACCGGAGATGGCTCAGCGCTTTCCCGATGAATTTTCCGGCGGTCAACGTCAGCGGATCGGCATTGCACGGGCTTTGGCAGCCCAGCCACAGCTGTTGATTGCCGATGAACCGGTTTCTGCACTCGATATTTCCATACAGGCTCAAATCATCAACCTGTTGCAACAGATGAAGGCGGAGTATCAACTTTCCCTGATCCTGATTTCCCACAATCTCTCGGTGCTGCGTCACCTGTGCGACCGGATCGTGATCATGTACCTGGGAATCATCGTCGAGGAAGCTCCGGCCAACGAACTCTTTGCCCGTTGTCAGCACCCCTACACCGAAGCTCTCCTGGCAGCCATCCCGACCATGCGTGCCAAACAGGAGCGCAAGCCGCTGATCCTGGTTGATGACCTCCCCTCGCCGCTCGCCATTCCGGGCGGCTGCCGCTTTCATCCCCGCTGCCGCTATGCACGGGAGATCTGCCGGGAGACAGTCCCCCCATTACGCAGCATCGCCGACCATCACCATACCGCCTGCCATCTGGCAGAGGAAATCTTCCCCCAATAGACACCTGCATCATTACATGACATCAACCTGCCGGACATTTTGATTGACGTCATGGTAATCTATATATATAGTTTTTGAAAAATAAAGGATGCCACCCTATGGATTACAACAAAGATCGCCAGTTTGTGACGGAAGCAGAAATTCTCAAGGTTCTCGGACATCCGATCCGTCTCAAGATTGTGGCAGGACTCTGCACGCGGGAATGCAATGTCAAACATATCTGGGAATGTCTCGGTCTCCCCCAGGCAACGGTTTCACAACATCTGGCATTACTGAAAAACAAGGGAATTATTACCGGTAAACGGGAAGGGGTTGAAGTTCACTACAGTGTCACCAATCCTGTTGCCCAAAAAATAATTGAAGCGATCAGTTAATTCCACCATTCCTGATCTGGAATACCATCACGTCAGCATGCATGGTAACACCGAAGTCGAAACATCGTGGTCCTCCTGCTGAACCGCAACCAGCTCAGCCAAGAGGACTCCCGAAACAGTGAGACCTTACTTCCTCGCCACCAGATAGAATACTTCGTAGTTGGCGGGTATTTTCCCATCTCTGGCATGCAGTTCACGGTACTGTTGTGACATCTCATTCAAGATTCCCCGCCACCCCAAACCGGCACGCGAGTGCCCGGCAAGGGCTGACCCACCAGCTCCAATCCGTTTGATGGAACGGAGCAGATCTTTCAAGTCGGAATAATATTCCGTTTCCTGTTCGGCTGACACCACAACCTGTTCAAAACGAGACTCCTGCAACACCGCCATAACCTCATCAAAGGTGTGAAAACGATGCAACCGGCCGGGCTGCTGCTCCGGCATGACAGTGTGCGTTTCCATTACCTTGCGATAACAGTCGTGCAATTCAGCGAGGGTTGAGCCGGCAAAAAAGGCGGCGCACAGCATCCCCCCCGGTTGCATGACCCGATATGCCTGATCCAGAAAATGAGTCAGCGTGTCGAGCCATTGCAAGGTGGAGGTGGAAACAACCAGGTCAAAGGTGGCATCGCCAAAGGGAAGATCCTCCGCATCACCGGCCACCAGCAAGGCCCCTTCCCCCAGCCGTTCACGGGCCTGAACAAGCATGTTTTCCGCCAGATCGACCCCTGCCAGCTCCGCCGAGCCATAACGGTCATGCAGCAGGGAAAGCAGCTCCCCGGTGCCGCATCCCACATCGAGAATCGCAGCCGGCGCTTGTGCGGCATGACTTGCCACCATCTGCAACATCTGCCGGATCACCCGTTTCTGTACCTGGGCATAGCGGTCATACTCGCTGGCCTGACGGCCAAATGAATCGGCTATTCTTGTTCTCTCACTCCTGATTACCACATATCCTCCCGGCAAAACGTGTAATACTGCCGTTAAATTCAGAGCGGCGGGTTAAAAACGGGGCATGGCCACACCCCGCAAATTGTACTAATTCTGCCTCCGGCAGTTTGCTGGCCAGATACGATGCCACCGGCGCGGGGCAAATGGTATCCCCCTCCCCCTGCAGTATCAGACACGGCAATCGAAACTCCTCCAGCCGGTCACGCTGGTCATTTTCAGCCAGAATCTTGAGTCCTTGCAGAGCAGCTGCAATGTCAGGTTCTGCAACCTGTGCCAGGAGCGGAGCGACAGAATCGGTGAAAGCGGGGTCACGCTGCTCCGTGTCGGTAAACATCCGTTCCATGAAACGCTCCCTGGTGTGCTGCGGATGTTTTCGCATCAAGCGTCCCATCCCCTCGACTTCCTGCAACGGATGGGCAGCGATCCAATCGCCGGCGGTGGTGAAACGGGGAGTATAACCGGTCAGAATCATACCGGCACAGCGCCCGGCGATCAAAGGGAGCGTTTCCAGCGCCACTGCGCCACCCAACGACCAGCCGAGCAGCAGCAGGTGCCGCAGATCGAGGGCATCACATAGCTGCGACACCCACCGGGCGGCTGAGTTGAGCGTAAAACCGTCGGCGCCAAGTGTCGATCTGCCATGGCCGGGGAGATCGAGGGCAATTACCCTGAATCGGTCGGCAAGATCTTCCAGCTGCCATTCCCAGATCGTCGCTGCCTGGCACCAGCCATGGATCAGGAGCAGCGGCTGACCATGACCCCGTTCCTGGTACCAGAGCCTGCTCTTGTCAGAAAGTTCTAGCCACGGCACGGCAGAACTCCCAGACGCTGGCCGGTTGCCACCAGGCATTTCAGGGCGAGGTCGAGCTGCTGCTCGCTATGGGTTGCCATGACCGTACAGCGCAGGCGGCTGCTCCCGGCAGGGACCGTGGGGGGACGAATCCCCTGCACGAAGAACCCCGCCTCCAGCAGCTGCTGCGAAAAAAGCATGGTGGTTTCGGTCGGGCCGACCATGATCGGAACAATCTGGGTCGATCCTGCCGGTATGCGGAAACCGGCCGCTGTCAGACCGTTACGAAAATAAGCGGCATTACGGAGCAACTGCTGCCGCAGCCGCTTCCCTTCGGCCGAGGTAATGATGGTCAGCGCCGCCAGGGATGCTCCCAGCACCGCCGGAGGCAAGGAGGTGGAAAAGATAAAGCTGCGCGCCCGATTGACCAGCAGCTCCCGCAGCTCGGCGGTAACCGCCACATAGGCGCCGAAACTGCCGAAAGCCTTGCCAAGCGTTCCCATCTGGATATCTACCTGATCGGCAACCCCGCACAGTTCTGCCGTACCCCGCCCCGTTTCGCCCAACACTCCGCTGCCATGGGCATCATCAATCATCAGCAAGGCGCCATATTCCTGTTTCAGCCGTACCAGCTCCCCTACGTCGGCGTAATCACCATCCATGCTGAAAACACCATCACTGACGATCAGGGTGCGCCCCCCGCCCCGGTGTTGTTCCAGCAGTTTTTGCAGCTTCAGCATATCGTTGTGGGGATAGCGGATCAGCCGGGCGCCGGAGAGCAGCGCTCCATCAACGATGCTGGCATGGTTCAGGCGATCGGAAAAAATCAGGTCCCCACGTCCAACCAGCGCCGGAATCACCCCCGTATTGGCGGCATGGCCACTGTTGAACAGCAAGGCCGACTCGCTGTTTTTAAACGTCGCCAGCGCCCGTTCCAACTCCTCATGCAGCTCCATGGTGCCGGAGACCAGGCGCGAGGCGCCGCTGGAGGTACCAAAGCGTTCCACCGCCCGGATCGTCCCTTCGATCATCAGCGGGTGATCGGCCAGCCCGAGGTAATTGTTGGAGCAGAGCAGCAGCACCTGCTTCCCGTCCATCTCCACGGTTGCCTGCTGCATCCCCTTGATCAGACGGGTCGCACGGTATAACCCCTGATTACGCAACTTTTCCAACTGTTGACTGATCGTTTCCATTACCTCGTCCCATCAATTGTAAACCAATAAATTGCACGCGGTTGACAAGAGTACATGATTTACACGCTCTGCCCGAATTGTGCAAGTCTGATTTTATGGCTACAACCGCATTGATGGGCGATCTCTGGTTGTTTCGCTGTTTTTCGTGTGGTAATCTGTCGCACCACGCTCAACTGTACAAAGGAGACTCACCACCACCATGCTCTATTTTCTCGATCTGCTCGGTACGGTTGCTTTTGCCGCTTCCGGCGCCTTGACCGGTATTCGCAAACAGATGGATCTGCTGGGAGTCATCATGCTCGGCATCGTCACCGCCACCGGTGGTGGTGTCCTGCGGGACATGCTGATGAATGACCTGCCACCGTTCTGCTTCAAAAACGAGTTGTATCTCTATCTGGCAGTCGGCACATCGGTGCTGGTGTTTCTTGCCCCAGGGCATTTTGAAGGGCAGAAAAAGTTGATGCTGATGCTGGACGCCCTCGGTCTCGGGACCTTTGCGGTTATCGGCACCACCAAGGGGTTGACCTTCAACCTCGGTTTCATGGGAGCAATCATTATGGGGATGATGACCGCCACCTGTGGCGGTCTGGTGCGTGATGTGCTCTGCAACGAAATCCCTCTGATCCTGCAACGGGAGATCTATGCCTCGGCCTGTATTGTCGGCTGCGCCATCCTGACCATCATGCATTATCTGCATATGCCGCAAACACCCGCGCTGGTGGTCAGTGCCGTGATCATCATCACCATCCGTTGTGCCGCCATTCTCAAGGGGTGGCAATTACCGCGCAAATCAATCCGTACGGAGTAGCCGCAACATTGAGTAACTTCCCCCCGCACTCCACGCTACTGGAAAGAATCTTTACAGCAGCAAGCGCGTAATTGCAGCGTTTGCCAGGCAGCCATAATCAAGTGCAAAGATTTTTTACACCTGCCATGATTGAGATATCAATGGTTTACAAACAGATCCGCACAAAGTGGCAAGAAACTTGCCACTCTTGATCCGCGTTGTTGAAGTTCAAAAACGCTTGCCGCAGCTCTCCCCCCCTGCCCCACCCCTGTTGATCATTCGTTTCAAACTTTCACAGATCGTCCACACCCTTTCAACCAGCCGGTTTTAAAGCTGTTTTGTTGTCATGATAGCGGAACACCTGATCCCTGGGGCCGGGCAAATCCGATTTTGGTACGGTACGTGTAATAAGCCGTCGGACAATGGTCACCAGCCCGTATTACCCCTTGATGTCACCCAACTGAGTGCCGGTAGCAAATGGAAATGATGTCTAGATCCAGCCACAAGTAGAAAGTGATGTAATAACGGTTTGTTGTAGCAATTTCAGGTAAAATATGAGGCAGAAATATTTGGGCTATTTTTCGACATGAATTGTTATAAATCAACATGTTAGCTCAAAATTCCCGCATGCGGGAATTTTGGTTCATTGACGATCTGGATTACATACCGCCAACAGTAGTAGAGAGTGGAAACCTCTTCATACAACAGCACAGCTGGGTGATAGAGAGAACTGATGGAGGTATTTCCTGTTGTGGGGTTACTGGTTGTTATTGTTGGGGTATTGATGTAATTCTCTTTTAAGCTATACCGCTAACCCTGGCCACTCCAGAATGACAGTGACAGGGTTAACCGGTGATTAACGAGCCAGATCAAGTTGATTCTTACTGATGTCGATACCAATGATTATACTTTGCATAGTCACTGTGGAGTCCAACCATCGGCAAGAACCACCGAGAGCGGGGCAGCCTCAAACCCGTTGGATCGCCCCAAAATACATTCTGGTTTGGAGTTGCGATGAAAGCTGAAAAACTTATGTTAATGACATTTGTTAAACTGATACTTACCGGTTATCTTTGGACAATTAGCACTACTCTAGCATCAGGTGCAATGATCCTGCTTCCACAGACCGGACAGACTAAATGTTATGACGTAACCGGTACCCCAATATCATGTGACGGGACCGGACAGGATGGTGATATTCTGGCGGGTGCGCCATGGCCCTGTCCTCGTTTCACAGACAATAGAAATAGCACGGTGAATGACAATCTAACCGGACTAACCTGGGCCAAGAATGCAAATCTGATGGTCAGTCGTGATCCATCATTTGATAAAGACCCTTCTATTTTCGATAACACCATAATCATGGATGGCAATGTCACGTGGCAGCATGCTTTGGATTATATCAAGAAGCTGAACCAAGAGCGTTATCTCGGATTTAGCGACTGGAGACTGCCAAATGCCAATGAGCTTCTAAGCCTCGTTGATGCCTCGCAAAATTTTCCTGCAATTCCGCAGGGGCACCCCTTCTTGAACGTCCAGAACGACCAGAACGGAATATACTGGTCATCCACTACCAATTCCGGTACCTATCCAGCTAGCCACAAGGAGGTTGCAAAGACTGTCTACATTGGTGGATTTGGCATTTACTATGGCTGGCCCAAAAACCAGACCTACCGAGTATGGCCTGTCCGTGGCAGCTCAAATAATGTATTGAAAACCGGGCAAACCACCTGTTTTGATACTGATGGAATTGGGATATCCTGTACCGGCACCGGACAGGATGGAGAAACACAGACAGGGGTTAGTTGGAACAATCCCCGGTTTACCGAAAATAATAATGGAACTGTTGTTGATGATTTGACAGGTCTCGTATGGTCTAAGGATGCAAATGTTATGGCAAGTAGAGATCAGGCGTTTGACTCGGATGGAACGCCTTCTGACGGGCTGATCACGTGGCAGAATGCGTTTGCGTATATCAAGAAATTAAACAGAGAATCTTATCTGGGTTTCACTGATTGGAGACTTCCCAATACAATCGAATTAGCCAGTCTTTTGGACTTTTCCAATTCAAAACCCAGCCTGCCTTCAGGTCACCCGTTTATCAATATCCAACAAGGATACTGGTCATCCACTACATCATACTGGTCTTCAAACACAAATACCTATACCTATGGAGACGGATGGGTAACGGCGATGTATGGAGGTGGTGCACGTGCATCCGCCAGCAAATCTAGTAATGAAGCTGTCTGGCCAGTTCGTGGCGGGGATTTCCCTAGAAAACTCACGGTCACTGTCAGCGGCCTTGGCACTGTTACCCCAGACAGCGGAACATTAACCTGGAACGGCAACAGCGGAAACGGCCGTTATGCCCAAGGAAGCAGCATAACGCTCAAAGCCATTTCTAATGCTAATAATATTTTCACCGGCTGGTCGGGCGCATGCGCCGGCACAGGTGACTGCACTATCACAATGGACAGCGAAAAAGCCGTATCTGCCGCTTTCACCATCGACACGTTCACTCCGAGCGTAAGCCCTTCACCGACAAACGGCACAATAAGTTGTACAGCGGCTAGTTATGGCGGAGAATCCAAATGTACTATAACGCCGACTCCAGGATTTCGCATTACCGGGCTGACGGATAATGGCGTAAATGTCATCGGCAATGTGCAAGATAACAGCTACGCCATCCAGAACGTAACTGGCAACCACACTCTGGCTTCTACTTTTGGTATCAACATAGGAGATATTGATCAAGACAGCATTGCCACAATAAAAGACGCTCTCTTCGCGCTCAAGGTGGCTATTGGATTGATTATTCCGACACAAGATCAAATAGTGCGGGCCGATGTCGCCCCGCTTGATGCGAACCAAAAACCTGTTGGGGATGGAAAAGTCGACATTGCCGACGTCATTTGTATTCTGCGCCGAGCAACTGGTCTATTGAGCTGGTAGCATAGGAAGCTCTGGGGATGGTGTTTATTTGTCAACTAACTCCGAAGAGCTGAGACCACCCTTCTGATATTCACATTCATAGGTAATGGATGTTCCAATCGGGTAGCCGGGGTTTTTTCTCCCCCAGACCCCACACCACCCGGCATGCGGGTCCGGACCCCTCCTCACGGAGACGCCCTTGCCGTCGGCTAGTACTTAAGCTCCGTCTCACGACGGTACTCTGGATTCAAATACAGGGGACTTGCACCCCATAAGTTCACGCCCATGGCGGGCGTACACCAAACGCAACAGCGGTGAACCAGCTGTGCTCTCAGCCGTTGGAAAGGAAATAGATTGGAATCACAAAATACGGGAACAGAACTTTTGTCTTTCGGAATAACAGCTGTTGGTTCAGTGATTGTCTCCGCGTTGTCTGCGGGCGCAGAAGAGCAAGCTCTATCACATGGGTATCCGCTCTTCGGTCT
>DAINBV010000074.1:0-19544 GCA_036732725.1 Geobacteraceae bacterium
GGTACATTGCTTATTTTACCCCTCAGGCTGTCTCACAAACCCCGGCCACCTCAGTAGATATAGCCCGCCGAAATTTTTCCGTTCATTTTCCTGTTTTGGTGATTTATACGGAAAACGTATGTGAACCAATATGATAACTGATGTTAGTGGAACCGATACATTCAGTTGTCTCCCCGTAATTTACTTACAAATCAACCAATTTGCTCCGCAAGCTCTACTTCTGCTCCAACTGTTTCACTTGAATCAAAAAGACGACCAATCGACTGTCTTTGCTGTTTTTGCAAAGAAATTCCATTGCTGCTCATCGTCAACTGTGGCACACTATCAGGTACCTAAAGCGGTATCGTAAGGAGTACTTATATGAATACTATCCCTGCTCAGGAGTTGAAACGACGTGGTATTGCAGCGGTTGATGGGGTGATCGCGCAGGGTGACGTGCATGTCATCCGTAACAACCGACCCGAATACGTGGTGCTGACTGAAGCGCGTTACCAGGAAATGCTCGCCGAGCTAAATGAGGCATATTTCGCACGGGTCAAAGAGTCGTTGCAGGACTGTAAAGCCGGACGGGTGATGCGTGGCAGCGCCGATGAGTTGATAAAAGAGCTGGGGCTGGACGACTGAGCATGTATACCCTGATCTGGACCGCCGGTTTTAGCCGCTCCGCGAAAAAGTTTGCCGACCAACATCGTGAACTGCGCTCCAGGTTCGCCGCTCTCCTGCGCGACCTGGAGAGCGACCCGTTTCAGCCTCACTTGAAATATCACCATCTGACCGGTAAACTGAAGGGGATCCAGGCGGTCAGTCTCACGCACAGTTATCGCATTACTCTGACGGTAATCGTCACCGACCGGGAGATTATCCTGCTCGACGTAGGCAGTCATGATGAGGTGTACTGCTAACAAAACTTTGATGCATTGTCTTCTGGTTTGTGAATGCCTTATGTGTCAACAAGTTATTGCTAGCAAGCTCTACTTTTGCTCCAATAGTTTCATCGTTCCGCCAAGTTTGTCCGCCTCGCTTATCCAACCGCCACCCATCGCCTTGTAAACCGAAACCACCGTGCTCAACAACTCATATTTGCTCTTGATCAGCGCAAGCTTGCTGTTGAAGAGCGACCGGTCGGCATCCAACACCTGCAGGTAGTCGCTGGTTCCCGCCTCGAACTGCAGCTTGGAGAGCCGGGCATACTCCTCCAGGGAATGGAGCTGCCGGGTCTGCGACTCCAGTTGTTCCTTACCCTTGGTGGTCTTGATCAAGGCATCTTCCACATCCCGGAAACCGGTCAGAATTGCTTTCTGATAGCGGAACAGCGCCTGCTCCTTCTTGGACTCGGCCTGCCTCACTTTTCCGGCAGTGGCGCCAAAATTGAAAACCGGACCGGCCAGCTCGCCGCCGAGGGACCAGAGCTCCCCTGCGGGAGTGAACAGTTTGCCCATATCGCTGCTGGCAACCCCCAGGGCGCCGGTCAGCGACAATTTGGGAAAGTACTCGGCTTTAGCCGCTCCGATATCCGCATTGGCGGCAATCAGATCCTGCTCGGCCTGGATGATGTCCGGCCGCCGCTCCAGCAGCTGCGACGGGAGCCCGGCCGGGATCCCCGGCGGTTTCAGGGCGTCAAGCTCCTTGCCGCGGGGGATCGGCCCCGGCGCACGTCCCAACAGGAGTGACAGCGCATTTTCCTGCTGCCGGATCAGCGATTCGTTGTTGGGGATCTCCTGGCGGGCGGTCTCGTACAGGTTCTCCTGTTGGGACAGCTCCAGTTGCGAGATGGTGCCATGCTTGAAACGGAGTTGAAACAGCTTGAGACTCTCGGCATACGCCTTTTCCGAGTCGCGGGAGATCTCCAGCAGCCGGTCCAACCCGCGCAGCGTCAGGTACGCGCTGGCGACGCTGGTGACCAGCGTCAGGATCGTGCCGCGGCGGCCAGCCTCGGTCGCCATGATCTGGGCCTGGGCCGATTCGCTGGAACGCCGGATGCGTCCCCACAGGTCCAATTCCCAGCTGGCATTCAGCGCAGCCTGGTAGCTTTCGCTGGTCATGCCGCCGGTATGCTGCACACCGGGAGTGATGCTGGCGCTGAACTGTGGGAAAAACTGGGAGCGGCTGCTGTTCAGGGCGCCCAGGTACTGATCGACCTTGGCGGTCGCCTCCTTGAGATCCAGGTTGTTGCGCAGCGCGCTCTCCACCAGGCTCTCCAGCACCGGATCGCCAAAACGCTGCCACCAGCGCAGATCGGCCAGCTCGGCGGCCGCCTGATATTCCACATTCCACTGTGCAGGTGCCGGGGTGACGGGACGCAGGTAATCAGGACCGACACTGCAGCCGGCCAGCAGAGCTACGATCAGCAGTAACAGTGCCTTAGCCATGGTTGTTCTCCTCCTCTTCCTTTGCAGGCGCTGACCGTTTTTTCCGGCTGAAAAAGCCGCTCCACTCTTCCAGCAGCACGAAGAAGAGCGGCACAAAGGATGACGCCACCAGTGTCGAGGCGAGCATACCGCCGATTACGCCGGTGCCGATCGCCCGCAGGCTGTTGGCGCCTGCGCCGCTGGCAATCGCCATCGGCACGCATCCCAGGATGAAGGCCAGGGAGGTCATGACAATCGGTCTGAGCCGCAAGCGGGCTGCTTCAAGGGCGGCCTCCGTCGGTGTCATCCCCTGGCGGAGATTTTCCGCGGCAAATTCGATGATCAGGATGGCGTTTTTTGCCGAAAGCCCCACCAGGGTCACCAGACCGACCTGGAAGTAGACATCGTTTTCAAGCCCGCGCCCCCAGGTCAGCAGCAGCGCGCCGCAGACGGCGAAGGGGACCGACAGCACCACGCCGATCGGCATGGACCATTTCTCGTACTGGGCCGCCAGGATCAGGAAGACCATGATCAGCCCCAGGCCAAAGGCGATTGTCGAGGTGTTCCCTGATTTTTTCTCCTCGTAGGCCTGACCGGCCCACGAGTAGCCGTAACCGTCGGGGAGTACCTTTTTGGCAATCGCTTCCATGGTGGCGATCGCCTGTCCCGAGCTGTACCCCGGCGCCTGGTTGCCGCTCAGTTTCGAAGCGGGAAAACCGTTGAAGCGGGGGAGGATGCCGGGGCCGGCCATGTATCTGATGGTGGCGACCGCCGAAAGCGGGATCATGTTGCCGCTGGAGGAACGGACAAAGACCTGGGTCAGGTCGTCCGGATTATCGCGGTATTCTCCCTGGGATTGCATGATCACCTGCCAGATCCGGCCGTTGTTGACGAACTGCCCCGCATAGGCCGAACCGAAATAGGTCTGCAACGTGTCGAAGACCGTGGAGACCGATACCCCCAGCAGTTCGGCCCGGGAACGGTCCACATCCAGGTAGAGCTGCTGCTGGCTGGCCGAAAAGGTGCTGCTGACGCCGGATAATTCCTTGTGTTTCCTGGTCTCGGCGATGAACGCCCTGGTGATCGTATCCAGCTCCCGGGGGGTGGCGTTCCCCTTGTTCTGGATGTAAAATTCAAAACCGCCGGTGCTGCCGAGACCGGGAATGGAGGGAGGATTGATCGGGAAGGCGATCCCCTCCCTCAGCGCACCAAGTTTGCTCCCCTGGTCGCGAACCACGCTGAAGGCGCTGGAGTGCGGTTCCTTGCGCTGGTCATACGCTTTGAGCGAAATAACCGTCAGGGCGGCGTTGTTCTTGTTGGTGCCGTCCATCAGGCTGAAACCGTCGATCTGGGTAATGTCTTCTATGGCGGAGCTGGTACGGAGGATCGGCAGCATCTGCTCGCTCAAGCGGCTGGTGCGCTCCAGGCTGGCGGCGTCGGGGAGGAAGCTCCCCACATACAGGTACCCCTGGTCTTCTTCGGGGACAAAGCTCCCCGGCACTATCCTGAACAGCCCTGCCACGGCCAGCAGCAGGCCGGCAAACAGGAGCAGACCGATGCTGCGGTGGTTGATCAGCCAGCGTACCCCGGCCACGTAGCGTCCGGTCAAGCGGTTGAAACTGTTTTCGAACCATTTGAAGAATCCCTTTTTCTCACCATGGGACGGCTTGAGGATGCGCGCCGCCATGGCCGGTGAGAGGGTCAGCGCCACCACCCCGGAGAGCAGCATGGAGATGGCGATTGTCACGGCAAACTGTTTGTAAAGGGTGCCGGTCATCCCCCCCAGAAAGGCGACCGGCAGGAACACGGAGCCGAGCACCAGCACGATGGCGATCAGCGCACCGGTCAGATCGCGCATCGCCTTTTTGGCCGCTTCCATCGGCTGCATGCCGAGGGTGGCCATGTTATGCTCCACGTTTTCCACCACAATGATGGCGTCGTCAACCACCAGGCCGATGGCCAGGATCATGCCGAACAGGGTCAGCATGTTGGTGGAGAAACCGAGCAGCTTGATGCCGATATAGGTGCCGATGATGGCGATCGGCACCGCCAGGATCGGGATCAGGGTGGCCCGGAAGCTCTGCAGGAACAGGAACACCACCAGCACCACCAGCACCACCGCCTCGAAGAAGGTGTGCAGCACCTTTTCGATCGATGCCTCGGTAAAGATGCTGGTATCCATGACGATCTTGTATTCCAGCCCGGCCGGGAAGTTGGGTTTCAGGCTTTTGAGCTGCTCGCGCACCTGCCGGGAGGTCTCGATGGCATTGGCGCCCGGTTGTTGCTTGACGATGATCAGGGAGGAGCGTTTTCCGTTGACCCTGGTGGCGATGGAATAATCCCTGGCAGCCAGTTCCACCTTGGCCACGTCCTTCAGCCGCACGATGGCGGCCCCCTGGCTGGCGGTGCGGATGATAATCTCCTCGAACTCGGCCGGATCGGAGAGCATCCCCTTGGTGGAAACCACGAAGGTCTGCTGGGTTCCGGCCGGCGCCGGATTCTGGCCGATGGAGCCGATGCCGTAGGCCTTGTTCTGTTGCTGGATGGCGGTGGAAATATCCTGGGTGGTGACACCGAGCTGGGCCATCTGCTCCGGCAGCAGCCAGATCCGCATCGCCAGATCAGGTGACGGGAACATGCTGGCGGTATTGGCGCCGGGGAGGCGTTTGATCGGTTCCAGGATGTAGAGGTTGGTATAGTTGCCGAGGTAGAGCGGGTCGTAGCGGTCATCCTTGGAATAGATGCTGATCGCCATCAGGAATGAACCGGAGTCTTTGGTTACCGTGACCCCCTGGCGGCTGACCGCATCCGGCAGCAGGGACAAGGCCTGGTTGGCCCGGTTCTGGACATTGACCTGGGCCATGTCCGGGTCGGTGCCGGCTTGGAAGGTGATGTTCAGTGTCATGCTGCCGGATGATGAGCTGCTGGAGGTCATGTAGAGCATGCCGTCGACGCCGTTGATCTGCTGTTCCAGCGGGGCGGCCACCGTGTTGGCGATCACCTCGGCGGTCGCCCCGGGATAAAAGGCGGACACCTGGACAGCCGGGGGTGCGATGTCGGGGTACTGGGCAACGGGGGTCGATTTCATTGCCATTACCCCCCCCAGGGTTATGATAATGGCGATGACGGCGGCGAATACCGGGCGATCGATAAAAAAACTTCCCATAACGCCCCCTAGTTGCCGTTGAGCGGCTGTGTTGATCCGTTATGTTCTGTCCGGCGGGTCGGTTTTGCCTGTTCAGGGGAGATAACCTTGAGCGGCATGCCCGGTCCGAGTTTCATGAAACCGTCCACGATCACCCGGTCGCCGTCCTTCAACCCCTGGGTGATGATCCAGTCATCGCCGGCCCAGTCGCCGGCAGTTACCGGTCGGGACTCGGCCTGGTTCTTCTCATCCGCCACCCAGACCATGTGACCAGTGGCGCTCTGCTGCACCGCTTTTTGGGGAACTACCATGGCGTTGAGGCGCTGAGCCCCCTTCAAATGGGCTTTTACGAACATGCCGGGGCGCAGCTCGGACTTCGGGTTGGCTATCTCGGCCCGCACCTGGTAGGTGCCGGTCTCCTTGCTGAAGGAAGGGTCGGAGTAATTAAGCAGTCCGGTATGGGGATAGCGGACACCGTTGGCAAGTTCCAGTTCCACCGTGTAGCGGTGATTTTTGGGCGGGATGATCTGCTTGTTGACCACCTCCTGATGGAAGCGGTCCTGCACGTTCTGGGAGATGCTGAAGTCAACCCAGGCCGGATCGAGCTTGGCCACGTAGGTCAGCTTGGCCGAGCTCCCACCGGCGGCGATGTAGGCCCCTTCCCGCATCAGCGCCTGACCGGCCACGCCACTGACCGGCGAGATGATGGTGGTGTAGCTCACGTCCAGCAGGGTCTTGTTGTACTTGGCCTGGGCCTGTTGCAAGGATGCCTCGGCGCTTTTCTGCTTGCCGATGGCATCGTCCAGGTCTTTCTTGCTGGCAGCATTCTGCTCGGCCAGCGGAATCACCCGGTCCAGATTGGCCTTGGCCGTATAGAGTTGCGAGCGGTACAGCTCCACCTCGGCCTTGGCGGCATCGGCGTCGGCCAGATACGGTTTTTTATCCAGCTGGAACAGCACTTGTCCCTGTTTGACCGGTTCTCCCTCCTGGTAGCTGATCTTCTCCAGGAAGCCGCTGACCCTGGACATGACGTCAACCTGATGGGAACTCTGGATCTGGGCCACGAACGGAAAATCTACCGGCACCGTCCTGGGGTGGACGGTGATGGCGACTACTTCCGATGCCTGGGGTGGGGGAGTTGGCGTCTCATGTTTTTTACAGCCGGTCACGATGGTTGCCAGGAGTGCCGCCGTAATCATGAAAACGGTTGAGCGTGCTAAAAGCCGGTCTGTTCCGGATGGTGACATGAGCTGCTCCTGTTAATTAAAAGAGTAATGATATTTAATTGTTGTGAGCTACTCTACCGCAATTCCCGGACATGTCAAATGAACCTCTTTTGTTTTGTTGCGGTTAGGGTGAATTATATGAATAATGCTTGTCGTGCTGATTGCAAGAGCGCTAAAGAAATTGATACCAACAAGGCGGGTGGTGATGTTAAAAATAAAGCTTCTGTTCCAGGTGGTTCGCCTGCTGATCGTTTTTGGCGTTACGTTGTCTCCGCTAGCGGTGGGGGGTGAAACTGCCGCACTGACATGGTATACGGGTGGCAACACCAGGCTGGCTCTGAAACCGATAGCCGTTGATGCTTCATCCAACGTGTTGCTTGCCGGCTCCACGTCGCAAAAAACCTTGATGGTTCAGGTTGCCAAGGGAGGTGGACGTTCACGGAGCAACGTCATTCCCCTGGCAGCAGATGGCACGTTCAATGTTCGCTACCTGATCAAGGATGGCGCCGGTTCATATACCATCACCTTCTTCGGCAGCGAACAACGTGATGCCCGTTCGTATCAGGGATTAGGCACTACAACCGTTGCGATCGAAAAACATGCTGCAGCTAAAGCTCAAGAGCACGAGCTCAACGCCAGGGTACTTGAGTTTGTTGACAAGGTGATGGGGACTACGGTTGGCCGTGGTGAATGTTGGGATCTGGCTCAAAAGGCACTCGATCTGAATCTTGCTGACTGGGAGCGTCCGACGAACTTTGGTATTCCTGTCAACATCGATTCGAACGATATCAAGGCAGGAGATATCATTCAATTCCGTAAACTCACCACTACGGAGCATCTGGCAAATGGTGCCATCACGCGCGAAACATTAGGCTTGCCCGACCATACCGCCATACTGTACAAAATTCTTGGTAAAAAGCAGTATATCCTTGCTCACCAAAACGTCCGTGGTATACGACGTGTGATCAAGAGCGAGATCAACCTTGCTCATGTCACGGGGGGCACCTATCGGGTGTATCGTCCTGTGGCGCTGATGATACCGCAGTAACAGCTGACTGATAGTGTTAGACAGATTTTGACAGGGGGTAATTAACATGTCATCCGATCACGTACGAACCGAGCTTGGCGCTGGCAAGAACAAGCAAACGTCTCTCGAAGAGGAGGCAGCCAAACAAAAAACCATCATGGATACATTTCTGGAGCGCTATCCAGGGCAACCATGGATAGTGTCAGGGCTCACAAGGGGAGGTGGTCAGTTTGAATATTCGGATGAACTTGTTGCAGCGCTGCATGTTGGCCTCACGGAAATCATAAAATCGATTGCTACTGCAAAACCAAAGCGTACAGACACGACGAAACCAGATCCAGCCAGTGAGGAATAGCGCGAGAGCGGAGAATGGGGATCCGGCTGTCCGATTGACCTGTGGCCGGATACGGCGTATATATAATTGCCGATGGAGTAAACCGCTAGAACATGAGGCTCTGGTGAAAAGGGTGTCACCCTTGCATATCCAGGGCCTTTCGCGTTGTCTGTAGCGCTGCAAACGTAGCGCCCCGGATGATCACGTCCTGTCATCGCATCCCTGATTTCCATATCTACACACGATTGGCTTTGAACTGCATATGAGTGAAACTACCCAGTTTGAGATAGTCGTGCAGGAGCAGCAGCGCCTGTCCGACCTGCTCACCTCGATCGAGGAAACGGCCCGCCAGAACAGGGCCAAGATCGCCCTTCACGATTCCTATACTGCCGAGCTGAAGAAGGAACGGCTTGAGTCGGTCAGCTGGCGCGAGAAGAATTCGTTGACCGAAAAACTGATCGAGAACGATACCTTTGATCCTGCCCGCTATCTGACCGCCTTTGAAATGGCTGACACTCCCTACTTTGCGGTGGTCGGAATCAACGACAATGACAAGCGGATCGGCGACAAGGAATACCGTATCGGGAAGCAGGGGTTTATCTCCCATGATAACCGGGCCTTGGTCGTCGACTGGAGAAAAGCCCCGATTTCCCGTTTTTATTATGACTACGAACTGGGAGATGAATACTGCGAAACCATTCAGGGGCGCGACCGGGAGGGGATCATCACCCGGCGTGACACGGTGGAGATCGTGAAACGCGCTCTGCGGCGTATGGAATGCGGCCAGGACCGGTACGAGCTGGCCGGTGACAGATGGGTTAAAAACGCCCGGCAGTTTCATACCACCACCGATACCAAGACGGCCAACCAGGATCACCGCATGGTGGATATCGTCTCGCTGATCACCCCTGCCCAGTTCCAGATGATCACGGCGGAAGCCACCGATGGCTGTACCCTGATCACCGGCGGCGCCGGCAGCGGCAAGACGGTGGTGAGCCTGCACCGCTTGTCGTGTCTGCAGTTCAACGACCCGGAGCGGTTCGCGCCCGAGCGCTGCCTGGTACTGATGTTCAACAAGGTGCTGCGCAACTACGTTCGGCAGACCTCCACCGATCTGCTCGGCAACACGCGGGTGGACACCTTCAGCGCCTGGGCCTTGAGCGCCATCACCGCCCTGACCGGTAAGGTGATCAAGCCGGTGGTGGGGGATCTCCTGACGGCGCAGAAGAAATCGTCGCAGCTCTCCTCCCTGCTGACCCGCTATGTGGCAGAAGTGCAGGAGGGAGAGCCGCTCCAGGATCTGTGGCGCTTTTACGGCCAGCCGTATGTGCTGGAGGCCCTGTTTGGCGCAGCAAAGGGGAGGGAAGAGTTTCTGGCCGATCTGCGCCGGCGTTACGCCACCAGAAGCCAGGCGGTATCGTTTGCCGACCTGAGTGTGCTGCTGCGGTTGTGTCAGCTGCGCGAGCAGGAGGGGGCGGTCCGCGAGGCGCTCGGCTGGTACGCCCATATCATTGTCGATGAAGGGCAGGATCTGTCGCTGCTGGAGCTTGAGGCGATTCTTGCTGCCACCGACAAGCGCAACAGTATTACCCTCAGCGCGGACAGCAAGCAGAAGATCCTGTCGTGGGTCGACGCGGCTGATTTCGATATCTTCCATACCAACCTGAAGGAGGTCGGGGTGAGCAACGAGGCGCTGTCCGTATCCTACCGCTGTCCCAAAGAGATCATGGCGCTGGCGGCACGGATCAGCAACCGGGAGAGCGAGCAGGTCGGCCGGCATTCCGGCGTGCTTGAGTACCACCGGGGAACGGATCAGGAGAACGCCCTGCAGCTGCTGCGCCGGCTGGTCGAGCAGCTGGTGGCCGAGGACCCGAACGGTCTGACGGCGGTTATCTGCAAGAAAAAATCGGACGAGAAGATGCTCCACACGGCGCTGGCCGGACTTGCCGGACTTGCCGGGTTGCATCAGCCGGGTGAGTTGACCTTCGAGCCGGGAGTTGTGGTGACGATCGCCCATCAGGTCAAGGGGGTGGAATTTGCCAACGTGATCCTGTACGACCCGAATGCGAAGGACTTCCGGAACTCTGCTTTAGACCGGAATCTGCTCTATGTCTGCGTCACCCGCGCCTGCCGGCGTCTGGACATCGTCTACTGGAGGGAGCTGGCCGCAGGACTGGCGTAAGGCGGAAAACCGGATAATAATGTTGCAGTAATTCGTGAGAAGCGTATACTGAAATTAGGAAACAGCACCAAGACCAAGTACCTGATATAAGAAAGTAAAATGCTTATATTGTGGGAAAGACAAAGATGCTGTTTCTGATTTTTCAGCCCTCGGATAATTCTGGGGGCTTTTTGTTTTTCATGGGGATGACGGTGTTGTCTGACATGGCACATGGTGACCCCGAGGCTATAGATCATTGCATAAATAACCGCATTGAATTACAGTAACCGCAATTACTATAAATGACAGGCGGTCCATATGAAATTCTACAACAGGGAACACGAACTTGCTGAGCTGGCTACGTTGTATGAACAGGCAGGCTCAGTCGGACGGATGACCGTTCTGACTGGACGCCGCCGCGTCGGCAAGACGCTGCTTGCGCTTGAGTCAGTAAAAAAACACAAACATCTCTACCTGTTCGTATCAAAAAAGGCGGAGCCCCTTCTCTGTCAGGAATTCATCGAAGAAATCCGCCGCAACTTTACCATCCCCATTATTGGCGAGATACGCCATTTCCGTGACATCTTCAACCTGCTGATCGAACTATCCCGCACCCAACGCATTACGCTGATCGTCGATGAATTTCAGGAGTTCTTCAGCATAAACGCCGCTGTATATTCCGAACTTTAAAATATCTGGGACCGCAACAAGGGAACCAGCAAACTGAACGTCATCTTCATTGGATCAGTACATTCGTTGATGCACCGCATTTTTCAGGATGAAAAAGAACCTCTGTTCGGTCGTGCCGACCGGATCATGTTCGTAAAACCATTCAGCATCAAATCCATCTTTGCCGTTACCAGTGACTTTGGCCATCGTGACATGCAGACGCTCTTTGATGCGTATGCCGTTACCGGGGGGCTCCCCAAATATCTTGAGATGCTGGCGTAAAACAATGCCTTGTCCAGGCAGCAGATGATGGACTTCCTGTTCAGGCAGTTTTCTCCGTTCCTGAATGAAGGGAGGAGCCTGCTGATCGAGGAATTCGGCAAGGAGTACGGTACCTACTTTTCTATCCTGGAGCTGATTGCAACCGGCAAAACAGCCCGAAGCGAAATCGAATCAGTTCTGGAGATTCATACCGGCGCATACCTTGCCAAGCTCGAAGGGGAATATGCCCTGATAGACCGGCATAAACCGATCAACGCCAAACCTGGCGGCCGATTACAAAAATACTTTATCCGCGATAATTTCCTGAACTTCTGGTTCCGGTTTATTTATCGCAATCTGTCGGCAGTTGAGACCGGCAACTTTGCCTATATTCGTGAGATTGTTGAACGTGATTATTCCACCTGGTCTGGCAGAATACTGGAGCGGTTCTTCCATGAACTGTATGCAGCCAGCGGGGGGTACAATCAGATCGGCTCGTACTGGGAGCGTGGCAACAAGAACGAGATTGATCTGGTGGCGATCAACGACATCAAAAAAGAGATCGTCATCGCGGAGATCAAAGTCAACAAAAACAGGATCAGTCTGGTAGAACTTGAAAAAAAAGCGAAAAACCTGATCATGGATTATCAGGGATACAAAGTTGAGTACCATGCTCTTGGCGTTGAAGATGCCGAATTGCTGTTGAAGGAAAGCGCTTAAGGCAGGAATTTGCAGGTGCTGCTATTGGTGCATGTAGGCTTGATGGCAACCGGAAACCAGCGAAATATTGAAACGGCACGGATACTCTATGGCGAACATGTCGTTTACTTATCAGAGACGATTGACCATTAATGAGGTGACAAAATGAGTAATCAGGCTCATTCAGATTGTTTACTGTATGAGTTGTTGCCCGATTCTATTTCGCGTTTCTGGTGGTGAATGAAGCGTACCATGTAGTACTCAAAGGGATAACCGCTTTCATAGTAGCGAAAACTCTGTTGATGCCGTGCATCGATGAGCTCCCCGGTTGTTATTCCCGCACCGATCACAAAGCTGTTGCCCGTAGTACTGAATGGATCAATCGCACTATATATTCCGTATGTGATGCCGGTATCTACCAGCAGACCTCCCGTGTCTCGCAAGGATGAAGGACCGAAAAAAGGGAGTACCAGGTAGGGGCCTGAATTTATCCCCCAGTACCCAAGGGTTTTCCCAAAATCCTCATCATGCCGTTCCAGGCCGAAGCTGGTAGCCGGATCGAACAGACCGCCCAATCCCAGGGTGCTGTTTGTCACGAAACGACCGAGTGTCGTCAGGGAGTCTCCCCCTTTAAGCTGAATCAGGCTGTTGGTGAGATTTTTGATTTCTCCCAGATTGTTGTAGAAACCGGATATTCTGTTTTGGACGAATGTGGGCGTAATGTACTCATAACTGTTCACGACCGGTAACAGAACGAATTTGTCGAGGTAAAAGTTAAAACGGTACATGCTTCGATTAAAGCCTTCCCACGGGTCGGCTACTTCTGCGAAGCGTTGATCATTAAATTCGCTGATGCTGTGCATTGCCGGTTCTTCTGTGACGGTGGGCGCCGTAGTGGTTGCACACCCGGAAACAGAAAGTGCCAGCATCACGAACAGAATTTTAAGAGCCAGGGTGTAGCGCATAACCGTCATGGTGATCTCCTTCCTATGGTTTGAAAAAATCAACCATGTAAGCCAGGTTTTCTTTGTACTCCAGATTGCCAAGATGTCCGCCTCGCGGATAAATCTTAGCTCTTTCTCCGAAAAGTCTCCGCAGATAATCAAGCTCACCCTTGGTCAGGATGAAGTCATTTTCGTTGGTCATTACACCGAACTTGGGAGATGACTTCAAGTAGTCTTCGATGCTTGTAATGCTCAGGGATTCTATGAAGAGTTGCTTGGTAAGTTCAGGGTGCTGTTTCTTGAAGTGGGGATACAGATATTCGTTAAAATAGTTGATAAAGCTAAGGTGGCTGGAAACCAGAAAATAGTTGAAGAGAGAATCGGTGGGGTTTAACACTCTGTTTTTCGGGACAACATAACCGCTGTTGGTAATTACGTCGGAGCTGAAAATCATACCAGCCAGGTTGATACGATAGGTGAGTCCGATCAATCCTGCAGTTTCTTCACGGGAGAAAAGACGCTCATTGTAGATTGCATAGAGAAAATCATCGTTTATGGCTACAAAGTTACCGTATCGATAGAACTTGCTGAACTTTGATAACAATTTATTGAAAAAAACCCCCTGTTTTCCGGGACCGCCGGGAATCTGTTTCAGCAGTTCCTCGATTCTGGTCGCCGAATTGTAGAGATTTACCGGCGGGTTTATCATGAGTACCTTGCGGAAATTAAATACTCGTTGTTCTTCGTCGAGTTTTGCCACGAACGCCGCCTGAGTCCCTCCCAGACTGTAACCTGCCAGATGAAACGAAGATACCTGGATATCCCCTTGTACCAGTTCCCAGGCGGTTTTCATCGCCCGGTACAAATCTGCGGCATCTTCTGACAGATCGCCCGGGATGTTGCTCCGGGAGGCGGAGATTATGAAATTGGCATTGGTCGATGAGGGGAGGGTGATGACATGAAAACCGGCTTGATGGAGTGCTTTCGTCATGGTCAAAAGTTTTGATGAACGGTCGCTGGAGCCGGCGCCGCCGATCAAAAAAACCAGGGGAGCTTTTTGATTCTGGTAGGCAAAGGTACAGCGGAGACCTTGATCATAAAAGAAAACGGCCGGCTTTACACGCCCGGGGAAGACATCCAGCACAAGTTGTCGTATCGGTGTCTTGTCGGTGAATTCAGGCATGAGAGCAGCCGGAGTTCCCAGGATGGTGGCTTCATACGACCCCGGAATCGGGTAGCCATAGCCGTCATCCGCCGCATGACTCGTCATGGGAAACAGGATCAGACAGACAATACAGAGTAATTTCAGATTCATCATGTGTAACTCCTGGCATACGCTTGTATGTCACTGGTTTTTAACACCCGCCCTTTCCCATTTGGTCGGGGAATAGCGGCTGTTTTAAAGAGCCTCTGTCTGTGCCATGTCCTGCACCACAAATTTACCGCAGATGAAACAGAATATGCCAGCCAGCAGCATGGCAAACGGGGTGATCAAAAGTGCGCTGCGCAGCCCCCATTGGTCGGAGAGCCAACCGAGGATGGAAGGTGAAATTGCATCACCCAGGGCGTGAATAAAGAAAATATTGACCGCAAAAGCCATGGCACGGATAGCCGGATTGGTGACGTTAATGATGACCGTGTTGAGAGGACCGGTGTTGAGGAAAAGAAAAAACTCAGCGATGAAAATTGCCGTCATGCAGCCGGTCAAACCGGGAGCGAGGATGGCCCAGACAGCAAAAGGCGTACCGATCATAAACCCCCAACCGGAGAGGAGCAGATACCCTTTACCGTTATTTTTTTGCCAGCGGTCGCCGAGCCATCCGCCGGCCAGGGTACCGAGAATCCCAGCTGCTACGGTGGTCGCTCCGAACAGTGTGTTCCCCTTGGCAACATCAAGGGAATGAACGCGATACAGGAAAGAGGGGAGCCACTGGGCAAGTCCGCCAATGGCAAAGGTCATGGCAGCCATGGCGAGGGTGTTGCATACGAACGAACGATTTTTGAAGAGCGCCGCATAGCCGGATGAAGCTTTTTCTTTTGACGACTGGGGGGCATCATCACCACCGCGAGGTGGCGAGTGCAAGAGCGCAATCGGAACGGCCAGGAGTAATCCGGGAATACCAACCACCAGAAAAGCGGTATGCCAGCCGAATCGTTGACCCAAAATCCCACCCAAGAGATACCCCAGCGCACTGCCGACCGGAATGGCAACATAGAACCATGACAGTATCCGGCCACGCTGCTCTTTGGGAAAATAGTCGGCTACCAGCCCGGGCGAGACAGTACCGAAACTTGCCTCACCGACGCCGACGGTGGCGCGAGCAGCCATCAGGGTCCGGTAACCGGTGGCAAAACCGGCCAGAGTTGTGGCCAGACTCCAGACAACCAGGCCGCTGGCAGCGAGTTTGGTGCGACTCCAATGATCGCCGATCCAGCCGAAGAGCGGAGCGAAGAGCAGATAACTGAGCATGAAGGCGCTTCCGAGAAATCCCAGCTCGGTGTCGCTGAGTTGCAGATCGATCTTGATCAGGGGAAAAACGGCGAAGAGCACCTGGCGATCGATGTAATTAAGCAGGTTTACGCTCAAGAGCAGTCCCAGGGCATAGCGCCGGTAGGTGAGTGTGATTTGTGGAGCGATCGTTTTCATAATGATTCAACCGCCCGGCGGGTGATTGCCACTATTTCTGCCGGATCTTCCGTGCGAAACTGCAACGCTTTTCCGAATGTTACAGTTACCGTACCCTGTTTGGGAACAGTCGACTCGTGGGGTAGTACCTGATCGGTTCCCCTGATTTTTATCGGTACCACCGAAATAGCCACCTCTTTTACCATGATACCCAGACCTGGTTGAAAGGGGAGTAGTTTTCCATCTCGGGAATGCTCACCTTCGGGGAAAATCAGAATGTTGATACCCGCATCGGCCAGGCTCCCCATGTATGCCAGTGATCTGCTGAAACCTTGGGACTGGGGGAGGGGAAAGAGGTGGAAGAACACGGAAGCGTATTGGTAGCACAGGAATCTTACTATTCGCTTGATACCATGGAAATCGCCGAAGAAAAACTCTTCCCAGGCAGCAGTAGCGCATCGGGAACGGAGCTGGGGGGGGAGCGCGAACAGTATGGCCGGTTGATCCAGGTAGCTTACATGATTTGATACGAAAAAAACCGGTCCGGCCAGCTTTTCCAGATGGTCAAGCCCGTGCACCTCAAGGGTGACAAAATGGCGAAAAATTGGCCCGTGGACCAGGTGGTCCCATAACAAGCGCGCATTCGTGCATAAACGGTTATTAGTCCAGAAACGGAAATGGTCGTGCTGTTTGACCGTTTGCGGTGCAGTAATCATCAGGCGCAGATCCGAAATCCGTGTCTCCGGACCAATCAGGGAGTCATCGATATCAATGCGGAATTCCTGCTCCAGAACGCTGACTAATTCCACCCGGTCTATGGAGCTAAGCCCCAAATCCCCCACCAATAATGATTCTTCGTGAATAGTTGCGACAGCGTTGCCGGTAAGTTTGGCGACCAGATTGATCACCTTGTCCTGGCTGATGGTTGTGGTGTTGTCCTGCAACCCTTTGGCCAGCGTTTCTTTTACGGCAAATTTCTTGATTTTGAGTGTTGTGGTCTTGGGAAACTCCGGCTCGTTCCAGATGGTAAAACCGGTGATCTGGTGCAGTGCGTCCAGAGTTTTGTTTGTCCGGGCAAGTATCTCTTCAGCAGCGATGCCGCTTCCGTCCAGAAGCAGCACGGCGTGCACTTCCTCGCCGCTCCCTTTGTCAACGCCGATTACGCATGACTCCTTCACCCCGGCGGTTCTGTTCAGCGCCGTCTCAAGCTCGTCGGGATACACGTTGATCCCCGAACCGGTGACGATCAATTCCTTCTCTCTCCCCTTGATAATCAGCCAGCCGTCCGGAGTGAGCTCTCCCAGGTCGCCGGTTTTGAACCAACCGTCATCGGTGAAGGCAGCGCGTGTTGCCTGATCGTTCTGGTAATAGCCGGGGAATATATTGTCACCGCGTACCAGAACTTCCTTCTCCCTGATGCTTACTTCAACACCCGGTAGTGGCGGACCTACCGAGCCTGCCACCTGTCGTTCCATGGTGTTGACGCACAGCACGGGCGAGGTTTCGGTCAGTCCATATCCTTCCAGAACCGTGAAGCCGATGCTGTCCCAGAAATTGAACAGATCTCTGTCCAGAGGCGCTCCACCGGCAACAAATACCGTAAAGTTGTAACCAAACTTGTTTTGAATCGGGAAAAAGAGTGTTTTGCGAAAACGTTTCGGGAGCTGCGTTGCAAACTGTGTCAGTAACCGAAAGATGGAGGAAAGATGTGTATCCTCCAGTTCCCGCTCGATGTTATTTTTGAGGAGTTGCATGAGGCGGGGAACCGACATGTTGACATAGATATCCTCTCTGCCCAGTGCTGCCATGATCGCAGAGGGTTTGAGAGTGCGCAGATAGATGATTGATGCGCCACGATAGAGCGGGGTTAAAAAACCGCCCATCAGTTCGAACATGTGGGAGAGCGGGAGCAGGGAGAGGAACTTGAATTCGGGGGTGATGATCGGAACTTGTTGGTATATCTGGCTCATATTGGCAATCAGGTTTTTATGAGTGAGTACGACCCCTTTGGGATTGCCGGTGGTGCCGGAGGTGTAGATCAGCTGTGCCGTATCCTCGGGTGTGACGGTGGCAAGCTCGCAGATTGGCTGCATCTTTTCCAGCAGGTAGTGCAGTTCTTCCAGCAGTATCGAAGCGCCTCCGGTGATTCGCTCCGGTTTGAAACGGCTTTGCACGGTACAACCGGATTTGGTGAGCGTGCGGATTGACTCCGCACGCGCCAGGTCCGACATGAAATCCACCGGCACAACAACAGCGCCCCGGATGATAATCCCCCAATAGGCCACCGCCCACCAGGATGAATTTGGTCCCCAGAGCAGCACCTTGTCACCAGGCGCCACGCCGCGTTGTGCCAAGAGGTTGGCCATTTTTAGTGAAAGATCATGGAACTCGCCATAGGTTACAACCAGGCGCCGCACACCGGTGCGATTCACAAAAGCGGTTTTGTCACCCAGCGTTTCAAACGTAGAGAATAGATCGATCAATGTTTGCATGGGTGCTCCTTTGATAATGCTGTAGTCAGAGCAACTGTCTGCACTTGTATATTAGCGACCTTGTCCCCGCCCTCGATCCTCATCTTTGTTTTGACCTTTTTCATGATCTCGATTGGATTCCTGGGCATCTCCCCGCTCTTGTTTTTGTTCCTGAATACGTCTGTCACCTGTTTCAGCCGGTATGGCTGGTCTGCTCTGCTGAGCGGTCTGCTGCTTGAAGTGCTGGCGCACGGTTGTGTCGCGTGGCTGGTAATGATAATTCTGACTGCGTAAGGGGTGCTGCTGTTCTACGCCGGGATACCGGTCTCCTGCATACTGCCGCTGATATAAAGGGAGCGGGGCGGGTGCAGGAGTGGTTTTACGATTCCATGTATTCCATCCGATTCGCCTCTGTTCCCATTCATGCCCCCACTGTTGTCCCCAACGTGGAGCAGCATTCCGTTGCCATCCCTGAAAATGTTCGGGAGGTTGCCGGTAATAGCGCACAGGAACACGCAGAATGAAAAGTGGCACCGCCTCTGCGTCCACAAAAGCCCAGGGGCCATTGTACCAGGAACTCGCGTACCAGTTATCGACCTGATAAACCCAATACATGCCATCATAAAAGAAATAATTGGCATCCAGCTGTGGGGCATAATAGACCGGGTATCCCGGAACTGGCACGAGTCGCGGGAAAAACGGTACGTTAATTCCAATGGTTACATTTGATGTTCCGATCCCAATGCCTACTTGGGCTGTGGCTGAAGTTACGAGACATACCAGCAGCGACAAAATAACTGATCCGTACCGTAGGTGCTTCATGTGAAGACTCCTAGTCCTCTTGCATGCAAACGCGAATAATTCTGTCAGGTGCGTCTATGTTCTGAATGTTTTAATGATTGCGTCTGTCATGATTGTCACGATTGTCATGCTTATTATGTTTGTCGTATTTTTTATACTGTTTGCCGTGGTGTCTCTTTTCCATATATACCCGGCGATCCCGTTCCACATAGTAGGGGCGGCCTCTGTCATTATAGATGTAAACATTGGGTGGTGGCGGTTGATAGTCACTGAAGCTGAAACTCAAATTAGGTGTGCCGACTCGTACGGAAACCTCACAACTGGCCTCATTAACACCGGAAAACATGATCGCTGCTGTCAGTGACAGCAGGGCAACAACAGATTTTGTAATCATAACGGCTCCTTGTTCACAATTAGGTAAACGGTTGATGTCATGCTTTTGAAATGTACCGAAAAAGAGCCGGATGGGGGACCACCCGGCAATTACAATAAGGAGGCACTCGAAAGTGTCTACAGAAGTATTTACAACTATCGTGCCGGTCGGTCTTAATCGTTGATCGTATGTAATTAGCTGATGTTATTATTGAATTATACATTTCTCTGTAGAAATGCTGATAATCTGTCATAGCTGCTCATGATATGTAACATAACCGTCATATGTGACAGTTTACTGGACAGCAGTAAAATGCCCGCTCCCGGTGTCTCGGTAGCGGGCATTTTTACCCCATCCATACTCTGTTAGTGTGCTGTAGTTGGCTCCTCTTGTGCCTGTGCTAGCGGTTTAGGCGCCGGTGGTGGAACCGCTTTTACCGGTGCGGGATGCTTGGCTGCT
>DAINBV010000074.1:19644-24802 GCA_036732725.1 Geobacteraceae bacterium
CGGGATGCTTGGCTGCTGGTGCCGGAATTGCTTTTACGGGCGCTACCGGTTTAGGCGCCGGTGGTGGAACCGCTTTTACCGGTGCGGGATGCTTGGCTGCTGGTGCCGGAATTGCTTTCACGGGTGCTACCGGTTTCGGCGCCGGTGGTGGAACTGCTTTTACCGGTACGGGCGCTATTGCCGGTGCCGGTATTTGGGGGGCAGGCGGTTGCTTATAATACTGTTGAACTATTTTATTGTGCGGCTGGTAACGATAATGCTCGTGACGCAGTCTCTGTTGCTGCTCTCCGCGTGGATAGAGCGGGCCAGAGAACTGCTGTTGGTAGACGGGAATTGGTGCGGGTCTCGGAGTCGATGCGCGATTCCAATGGTTCCAGCCGATTCGTTGCTGCTCCCATTTATAACCCCAGTGTTGCTCCCAGCGTGGCGGTTCATTTGATCGCCATTCTTGAAAGTATTCAGGCGGTTGTTGGTAGTAACGTACGGGAACCAGCAGGATGAAGCGTGGCACGAACTCCGGCTCCACACGTCCCCAGGGGCCGTTGTACCAGCTGCTGGCATACCACTTGTCGTTTTTGTATATCCAGTACATACCGTCGTAAAAGAAGTAGTTCGCGTCAACTTGTGGGGCATAGTAGACCGGGTATCCCTTCAAAGGGACAAGTTTTGGAAATGTTGTCAGGTCAATTGCAATGTCTTCATTTTGTACTCCGATGCCGATGCTTATCTCTGCAAAAGCAGAAGATACGAGGCATAACAAGACCCCCAGTACCAGCAGTTGATAACGTACTGTTTTCATGGCAACTCCTTTAATTCCGGATTTGGCTGTTACGCTAATCTGCTTGTGATTTCTGGACATGAGTTAAAAAGCCCGCTACCGATAAATTGGTGCGGGCTTCATTCTTAAAAAAACTGATACGTAATCGGTGATTCTGACGTGTTATTCGACGATTATTTCAAATAGTACACGTATGTTTGCTTTTGCTGCGTCTGAATACAGGTCTTTTGGAGCTGATTCGTGGACCGCCGGATGTGTCTCGCCATACCCGATCGTTGAAAGCCGGTCCTGGGTGATAACCCCTTCGCTAATCAGATAGTCTCTGACAGAATTTGCTCTTCGTTCGCTCAGTTTCTGGTTATATTCTTCAGTGCCGGATGCTGAGGTATATCCGGCAACACGTATTTTTGCTGCGGGATTTTTCTGCAGGATCTGAATATTTCGTTTCAGGATCACTTTTGCTTCAGGCTTAAGGGTTGATTGATCGAAATCGAAATGTACGTCCTCAAAGGCAAGCACAATCACCTTATTAGCACTCTTCTTTTCCGCTACCGCAGCAATAACATTCTCATCATTCTTCGGTTCAGAAAGAAGAATGACAACCTTTTCTTTAACCAGCGGACAGCCATCGCTGTTTACGGCAACGCCGGCAGGTGTGTCAGGGCATTTGTCGAGATAATCCGGTACTCCATCCTTGTCTGCATCAAGCGGGCAACCATCTGAATCAACGGCAACTCCAGCCGGAGTGCCAGGGCATTTGTCGCGGGAATCGGGCACACCATCACCATCGCTGTCCACAGGCTTGACCGGTAGTGGTTCAGCAGTTTTGGCAATCGCTGCCGGTTCAGCTTTTGATGTGCCACCAAAGGCAAACACAATACCTAACGTCGCCTGAAGATTATGAATCTGGTCATCGTAAATCATATTGTCCCTGACATCGACTCGTAGTGCAATGTTGTCAGTAAACCAGTATTTAGCGCCGGCACCGAAGTCAATCAACGACATGTTTTTAGTGTTGATTTTGGGACTATAGTGGGTTGCTCCGTAACCGGCAGTCACAAAGGGATTGAATTTTCCCTCGGGTAAAAAATGGTAGAGCAGATCGAGGTGGTACATGGTGATATCGACCGTGTTGATCGGGGCGGTGAATTGTCCTTCCCGTGTAAAGGATGCGTTTTTATCATCAACGTGGCTTCTCATGAATTCCCCGGTCGCTTCAATACCGAATTGATTCGTAAAGTTATAGCCAAGCCGTCCGCCGAATATCGCTCCATTTTCCAGATTCTGTCTCTTCTCAAAGAGATTGAAACCAATGAACGGGCTCACCTCCATGCTTCCTTTCCTTATCTCGGAGCGGGCAGGCAATGGCAGAAGAAACAGAGATAGTAACAACACCGGCGCCATTCTGGTTATGATCGGAACCATTGAAAATTTCGTTCTCATATAAACCTCCTGTATCTCATTAATATTTTTCTTATGGAGCGGTAATGGTAGTGCCGATCATGGTGACATTGGTCTCTGCCAATGCCCTGCCGTTCACCAGTGATGCTCCGTTTTTGAATACAATAGCCTTGGTCACCAGGAGAATCCCCTTAAAGGCGGTCGAAGTGTCGAGAGTTACGCCCGTGGGGCCACCGACCTGCCAGAAGATGTTCTTGGCTTGCGCGCCACCCAGCAGGGTAACCGAGGCGCCGGGGTTCATGGTTATGTCTCCTGAAATCTGGAAGATCCAGACGTCATTTGGGCCACCCGAGAGCGTAACGGTGCTGGCGGCATTTACTGAAATACCGGTACTCCATTTGTAAAGCCCTGGCGGGATCGTCTGCCCGCTGAGATTTCCGGCGTACAGTTCCGTAGCATCAGGCGTCGCCCGTCCGGCGGCATCCAGGTAGGCGGTACGCAGGTCGCTGATTGCTGTTGTCATTTTTGTTGGCGTTGGAGCCGTATAGTTGGCTGCATAAACTTTTCCGGTAACCAGCGGGGAGGTGGAAAATGTATTCGTGCTATCCATGGCCAACGAGAATCCAGTCATGGCAGTCGCAGCGATCGGACTCACACCAATATCGCCGGTAATGGTCGTGACTCCAGTGGTTGTAATCCCGGTTTTAGTCAGGATCGCAAAATCTGCGGCTGTTCCAAGGTTTACCGGCGCTGGACCCACCCCAAAGGATACGGTTACCACATAGTCTGCTGTTGATCCGTCTGCCGCGGTTACCCGGTAGGTAACCGGCGCTGTGAAATCATTTGCCGGAGCACCACCGCTGGTTTGAATCGCCACGCCAATCTTGACGCCTGTCCCCGTGGTCGCATAATTCGCCGTCAGGGCTGTTACGGGTGTTCCTGGCCGCATGGTCACTGCGATGGTTCTGGTGACTTGATTGATTAGTCCGGTCGAGTCAGGGAAACCGACAAACGAATAGGCGGTAATCGCTTTGGCAGAGCTCTGGGCGATGGTAACCGTAACAATGTAATCAACAAACGAGCTGTCTGCTGCGGTAACCCGGTAGGTAACCGGCGCCGTGAAGTTGTTCCCCGGTAAGGCGCCGCTGGTCTGAACCGCTGCGCCGATCTTGACGCTCGGAGCGACGGTGGTGAAATTGGCCACCAGAGCAGTTACGGGCGTTGCGACCGGCAGGGTGACTGCAATAGTTTTGGCCGCTTCATTGATTATTCCTGGAGATCCCGGGAAACCGACAAAGGAGAAAGCGGTAATGCTCTTGAGTGAACTCAAAACAGGTGGTGTGACGGTAACGGTGACCACATAATCAGCAAACGAACTGTCTGCTGCGGTAACCCGATAGGTAACCGGCGCCGTGAAGTTATTCCCCGGCAGAGCGCCGCTGGTCTGAACCGCCGCGCCGATCTTGACGCTCGGTGCGACGGTGGTGAAATTGGCCACCAGCGCGGTTACGGGCGTTGCGACCGGCAGGGTGACTGCAATAGTCTTGGCAGCTTCATTGATTGTCCCCGGCGAACCGGGATATCCGACAAATGAGAAGGCGGTAATGGTTTTGAGTGAACTTAATACCGGTGGGGGAACGGTAACGGTGACCACATAATCAACAAACGAACTATCCGCCGCGGTAACCCGGTAGGTAACCGGCGTCGTGAAGTCATTCCCTGGCAGAGCGCCGCTGGTCTGAACCGCTGCGCCGATCTTGACGCTGGGGGCAACGGTGGTGAAATTGGCCACCAGCGCGGTTACGGGAGTACCGATCGGCAATATTACCGAGATTGTCTTGGCTGCTTCATTGATCGTCCCCGGATCTCCGGGAAATCCGACAAATGAGAAGGCGGTAATGGTCTTGAGCGAACTCAGCGCAGGTGGTGTGACGGTAACGGTGACCACATAATCAACAAACGAACCATCTGCCGCGGTAACCCGATAGGTAACCGGCGCCGTGAAGTTATTCCCCGGCAGAGCGCCGCTGGTCTGAACCGCTGCGCCAATCTTGACGCTCGGAGCAACGGTGGTGAAATTGGCCACCAGAGCAGTTACGGGAGTAGCGACCGGCAGGGTGACGGCAATAGTCTTGGCAGCTTCATTTACCGTCCCCGGATACCCCGGGAAGCCGACAAAGGAGAAGGCGGTAATGGTCTTGAGTGAACTCAACGCAGGTGGTGTGACGGTAACGGTGACCACATAATCGGCAAATGAACCATCCGCCGCGGTAACCCGGTAGGTAACCGGCGCCGTGAAGTTATTCCCCGGCAGAGCGCCGCTGGTTTGGACCGCTGCGCCGATCTTGACGCTCGGTGCGACGGTGGTGAAATTTGCTACCAGTGCGGTTACGGGAGTAGCGACCGGCAAGGTGACCGCAATGGTCTTGGCAGCTTCATTTACCGTCCCCGGCGAGCCGGGATAGCCGACAAAGGAAAAAGCGGTAATGGTCTTGAGCGAACTCAATGCAGGTGGTGTGACGGTAACGGTGACCACATAATCAACAAACGAACTATCCGCCGCGGTAACCCGGTAGGTAAGCGGTGTTGTGAAGTTATTCCCCGGCAGAGCGCCACTGGTCTGAACTGCTGCGCCGATCTTGACGCTCGGAGCAACGGTGGTGAAATTTGCTACCAGCGCTGTTACGGGGGTTGCGACCGGCAGGGTGACGACAATAGTCTTGGCCGCTTCATTTACCGTCCCCGGATACCCCGGGAAGCCGACAAAGGAGAAGGCGGTAATGGTCTTGAGTGAACTCAAAACCGGTGGTGTGACGGTAACGGTGACCACATAATCAACAAACGAACCATCCGCCGCGGTAACCCGGTACGTAAGCGGTGTCGTGAAGTTATTCCCCGGCAAGGCGCCACTGGTCTGAACCGCTGCGCCGATCTTGACGCTCGGAGCAACGGTGGTGAAATTGGCCACCAGGGCAGTTA
>DAINBV010000075.1:0-24553 GCA_036732725.1 Geobacteraceae bacterium
AAATGGATCGGTTCATTGCTTACACACCTGTCTCAAAAAGCGCAACCACTTCACATTTAGCGGTACAATGTACCCTCAAATACGTCAAAACTTTTCTTTTTTCTGAGAGTAATTTAGAGTCACGAGAATTTTCTTTGGTGGCTTTTGTTTTGTGGGAAGAAGGATCATGTGTAATCGGAGGGTCATTATGGGAACCAGGACTATTCGCTTCGAACGTCAGAAGTTATTCGAACAGGTTTGGGAAAAACCAATGACCGCCTTGGCTGTTGAGTATGGGTTATCAGATGTGGGACTGCGCAAAATTTGCAAACGATTGAATGTTCCGTTGCCTCCTCAAGGATATCATCTACGGACGCACAAGGGACAGAGGCCGCCACTGCCAGTTGCAAAAGACGGTATCAAGGAGTATGTGACTCATATCTATGAACCTGAACAATTGACCGTGAACGAATTACCACAACCAGTCGAGATTTCTGAAATTACATTCGAGGAACAACCGGAAAATTGTATTATCGTGCCTGATGTATTGCATACTCTCCATCCCCATATTGCTGAAGCCAAAACACAATTAAAAAATGCAACTTCTGACAAGTATGGACGCGTTTCTACCTATTGGAAACGTGGCAGCGACATCTCTGTCTTCCCTGAGTCAATCGATAGGGCTCTGCGCATTATGAATACCTTGGTTAAAGCCCTTGTCAAACGTGGGTATTCGGTGTCTGTTGATGAGAAGAACAATGCAACTGTTGTGAAAATCATGGACGAGCAGATCGGCATTCGCCTGGAAGAACGATCTCGACAGACTCGTCATATACCAACACCAACTGAGCTGAAAGAAGAAAGACTGAGGGCTTACCGGAGTTATCAAACATACGATTATATTGGCACCGGTGAGTTTTGTCTGAAAATTTCCAGATCATATCAATACGAGAAAATCTGCAAGGATGACAAAAGCGGTAATGTTGAGAATAAGCTGAATTTTTTTATCATTGCTCTGATAAAGCGAGCATTGCAGATAAGGGACATACGCATTCGGCGGGCGCGGGAAGAGGAAATTCGTCGGGCCAAAGAACGGAAACAATGGGAAATGGATGCAATGATCCGCAAGGAAATGGAGAAGTTTGAATCGCTCAAGAAACAAAGTGCAGCATGGCACGAGAGTCAGAACCTGCGAGAGTTTATCAACGCAGCTTACCAGTCACGACCCCATTTTGACCCCGAGAGCCCGTTTGCCAAATGGCTTGTCTGGGCCAGTCTCCAGGCGGATCGCATGGATCCGTTGAAACATGGGCCGCCGTCAGTTTTGGATTATGAGCGTTCGCATTGATAAAGTTTCGACCGGGTAATTGACAGAATCGCTATAATGAATGGCCTTGGTGATGGCTATTTACTGCATATTCTGCTATGAATATTCCGTTTTGCAATCCAGTTAACCCGTGAAAATTATGATGATATTTCAAGAAACCGAAACCATGGAACTGAAAAAATCCACCTCCGAGCTGAAAGAGGCGGTTATCTCCCTTGTGGCGATGCTGAACAAGCATCAACGGGGCGAGATCATTTTCGGCATCAGAAATGATGGTACCGTTGTTGGTCAGCAGGTTTCCGATAAAACTATCCGTGATGTATCGAAGGCGATTGCCGATCATATCGAACCAAAGGTCTACCCCGTTGTTGAGCAGGTTTCCATTGACGCAAAGCAGTGCATCAAGGTGCAGGTAGAAGGTAGCGAGCACCCCTACTATGCCTATGGCCGGGCCTATACCGCCCGCCTGAAGCCGGAGCATTTCATTGCCCATCAGTTCGGCCGCCAGAACGCTCCGGAGTTTGCCAAATTTTTTGATGATATCCGCCAACCGATCTCCTTATGGAATATGACAAGGTGGTATCAAAATATAACCAGATGGTGTTTGCAAGAAGCATGGAAAATCAACACCTCACCCAACTCCGTGACTGGCTCCTCCCTATGCTGATGAATGGCCAGGTTACGGTGAATTGATCGAACACGAAAGCAATCTTTACCGGAGTTACCATGAAAAATGCGATTCTGAGGCTCTTGAAAAAAACTGACCACCTGCCGATGCTGTTTGTCGGTTCTGGCATGTCAATTCGCTATCTTGGCTTAGAAAACTGGAAAGGTTTGCTTCGTAGATTTGCCCGGTTGGCGACTGACAATGAGTATGCTTTTGAGATGTATGAGCAGCAGGCGAAAGGGATGGAGTGCAAGGAAGGATTATTGCCGAAGGTTGCGGAACTGATTGAACGCGACTTCAACGTATGTTGGTTCAGAGATGAGCAATTCAGGGAAAGCAGGGAGCAATCGGCAGATGAAATCAGTCGCTCCGTTTCTCCGTTAAAGATCGAAATTGCCCGCCATATGCGCGACAAGAGCATGGTGCATGACGCCGAGTATGCGACTGAAATAGAACTATTCAAAAAGCTGGAAATGCGCAGCATCGGCGGGGTGCTGACGACAAATTACGACAGCTTTATCGAGGACCTGTTCCCCAGCTATACGAAATACATCGGCCAGGAAGAACTGCTTTTTTCCACCCTGCACGGTGTTTCCGAGATTTACAAAATACATGGCTGCTACACCAAACCGGAATCCATCATTATCAACGAAGCTGATTATGCCGATTTTACAGAAAAGAACGCCTATCTGGCGGCAAAAATTCTGACAATTTTTCTCGAACATCCCATCGTGTTCATCGGCTATTCCATCAATGATCCCAATATTGAAGGCATCCTGAAGTCTATCGTCAAATGTCTGTCTGCCGAAAATCTTGAAAAAATCAAGGAACGACTCATTTTTGTAGTGCGAGCTAAGATAGGAGAGGCTGAAGGAATTTCAACCCACAGCATATCTTTTGAAGGCGGTAAATCAATCGAGATGACCCGCGTTCGCTTAAAAAACTACGAGCCACTTTATCAGGCGCTCCTGGAGAACCAGGCCAAATACAACGCTCCGATGCTGCGGCGGCTGAAGCAGGATATTTACGAGCTGGTATTGACGAACAAGCCGACGGGCAGAATGCGTGTTATGAATCTTGAAGACGATAAACTGGAAGATGTGGAAGTTGTTGTTGGTGTGGGGGTGCTGGCAGAATTCGGGCAGGTAGGGTACGCGGGTATTACGGCTGCAGAACTTTATTCCGATGTTATTTTTGATGACGGAGGGTTTGATGTTGAGAAGATTGTCTTGCTTTCTTTGCCTACTTTGCTGCCTACCAACAGCATTCTTCCCGTTAACAAGTATCTTGCCCAGTACGTCGGAGAAGTGCCCGACAAAGTCAAATCTGTAATTAAAGCCAATTTTGACGATTTACTCGCCTCTTCAATCAAGAAAAACCGTGAGGGGAGTTCTTACCGGAACGAAACAATTTTATCTTTGAAGCGTCGGTATTCGTCTGAAAAATGCCTCCAGGTGCTTCAGTATCTGAAAGAGGAAAATATCAATCCATCAGAATTGTTAGATTTAATACGTGAAGTCCTAACGAACAATTCGTCTGCGCTTTCAACCACCGAAAAAGAAAAGCAGAATTTAAAATCAGACATAAAACGAGCTATTCGGATTTATGATTGGCTACAGTATTACAAAAACAAAGGAGTCCTAGCTGCAGCGGCCACGAACTGTCCACCTTGCTAGAACCCCTTTAACTTGTTTCTGGTTACTCATGGCGGTGGCAAGCACTAACTGCTCACGCCGACATGGCCCCCTGATTTGTTGATTGATAATTACATGAAACGAACCGGAATTCAAGTTGTATGTTGCTGGTAACGTGGAGTCGTCCGGTTTATTCTCTCCCGCTCTTTCCCTCACAGCGTGATCAACTCGTACTGACTGTTGCCCATGTGCATCTCTTTCATGTACGACAGCTGGCGCAGCCCTTTCCTGGATTTTAAGATCGTGCAGTTCCGCTTTATGCGCAGGGAGGCCAAGGCGTATCTCCCTCGGCCTCATTTTTGTGTGCGATACACTGATAATGCTGCGAATAATTCGCTGAACTATCTAACGATGCCGACTCCCTGATTACCTCTCAGAGCCGTCCATTCTCCTCAGTCAATGGAGAGAGGATCTTGCGGAGCGGCTCCCCATGCAGGTGCCCCTCTGCCAGCAGCTCATCGGCAAGGCTTTCGACCACCTGCCAGACACTGCTCTGCTCCAGGAAGTCATGCAGCCGGAGCATGATGGTGCGGCTGACGATGTCCACCCTGGCTTCGTTTTGCAGCACGTTCCATGCCTGCTCTTGCCACGCAGCCAGGTCGCTCAGGGGCACCAGCGGTTCGCCATCCGGAGGTGCATCTGCCAAGTAGCGCTCTTCGGCGGCAAGGCCAGCCAGCGTCACCAGCCCGAATTCATACAGTCCCAGGAAAGCCGCCCGATCAAGCAGAGCTTGTCCCAGTGCAGGGTGTCCCCGCCAAATACCGCACGTCGCGGCGTCGCGCACGACATGCTCCACGGCAAAACGCCCTGCTGCGCGGCTCGGGGATCATGACTGCTGCTCTGCAGCGGCCACGGTCACGCAGGGACAGTTGCGCGGGTCACGTGGCCCGACGCTCTCCAGATTGAGGCCGATCCAGTTGTGTACCTGTTCCACGTCGAATCCGGCCAACCGCTCCTCACCCATCTGCATGAGCGGCCGCACGATGAACAACGGCTCAGCCACCATGAGTCGCAGAGCCTCCTCCCGGCCGAAGGTGGCGGGAACCACCTCTCCCGACTTGATCCGGGGATGGGCCGGATTGAACCACTCGAGCACCGGACGCTCACCGAAAAAGAGCGCCAGACTGGCCGCATCCCATGGCTCGGTCAACAGGTCGCGCACCTCCAACTCGTGTCCTGAGGCACGCAGAATCTCTTTCTGCTTCGTATTACCCTGGCACCCCGGTTTTTCCCAGAAAACGATTGCTGCCATATCCCCCCCATTCCATTTATTGATTTGTGCGCTCTCGGCTTCGCCGTGCAGCAGCGCAACGAGGTTGCCGTTAGCATCCAGGTTGTAACAAAAAAAGCCGAGCACACACTAAAAGTGTATGCCCGGCTCCATTGCTGGTGGTTGTTATTTATTTTGGTAACCATATACGACATCGCCGCATTATTCAAGCATCGCTGTCGCCTGGATTTGACCTTTAACGATTGCCACTGAATTACAAGCGCCTGCAGAATTTGTTTCACATCATGACTCAAAGCCTGTTTCAGCTTCGCGATTACTCAGGCCGGTTTCTTCCTGGCTGCTGCACCTTTTTTCGCCGGTGATTTCTTTGACGCAGCTTTGACCCCGCGGCCGGGGGGCTTTGCCAGAAGCCCGTCAATAAAGGCAGACATCCCTTTTGAGGAGGTCAGTGCCTCGGGCGGAATCGGCTTGCCAGCCTTCTTTGCCAAGTCCTCACCATACTTCAGCTGCTTCTCGGAAGGGGGAAAAACTCCTCCGGTGCCAGCAGCCGCTCTTGGGACTGGGCGGACGAACGCCATCCTCTCGTGGAGTCCCTTCACAAACTTAACCCACGACGCACCTTCCGACTCGACCTTGTCCAGATACTCCTCCATCTTCTTCGTCATTGCCAAGTCGATCACCCATGGGTGTTCCTTGGCCAGGTAATCGAAGAGCCGCTCGGCAACCTCGGTGGCATGGACGCGCCCCTTGCGGACTTCGATGTAATTGCGGGCCTTGATCGTCCCCATGATCGAAGCATAGGTTGATGGCCGGCCAATACCGTTCTTCTCCAGCGCCTTGACCAGGCTTGCCTCGGAATACCTCCCCGGCGGTTTTGTCTTTTTCTCGACCAGCTCCTGGCCGAGTTTTGGCAGCGTCTCGCCGTTCACCAATGGCGGCAGCTTCTGGTTGTCGTCCTCCTCGTCCTCTTTTACCTCGCTGTAGACCCGCAGGAAGCCGTCGAACTTCATCACTCTCCCGGTCGCCCTGAACGGTTCGCCTGCACACTGGAGGTCTGCGGTGGTGGAATCATAGACGGCGGGAGAGAGTTGCGAAGCGATGGTGCGGAGGAAAATCAGGTTGTAGAGCCGCTCGTGGTCAGGTCCCAGCCCTTCCTTGGCGATCAGGGCCGGGATGTCAGCCCTGCGGTGCAGATGCGTCGGCCGGATCGCCTCGTGAGCATCTGCCTGGCTGTTCTTTGATTTATGGATGTTGGGACTCTTGGGGAGATAGGCGGGAGGGAGCGCCTTCCCCATGTACGCGCGGATCTCGGCAATAAACTCGTCAGCGATCCGGACGGAGTCGGTTCGATGGTAGGAAATCAGCCCCGCCTCGAAGAGCTGCTGCGCAAGCTTCATGGCGATCTCGGGAGAGATCTTCAGCTGGGAACTGGCAGCGGCCTGCATGTCTACGGTTGTAAATGGTGCTTTCGGATTCTGCTTTGTCTCCTTGGTCTCGACTTTGAGGAGTTCGGCAGTTGTGGCGCCGGTGACCGCCTTCAGGATCAGTTCCGCCTTGGCTTGATCGGTGAAGTTCCCGCCGCGGTGTGTCGCGGTGAACCGGATCTCTTCCTTCTGCAGGGTGATGGACACAACGTAGAACGGTTCCGGCGTGAAATTTCGAATTTCCCGCTCCCGTTCGACACAGAGGCGTACGGCCGGGGCTTGCACCCGGCCTACTGAGAACTTCCCTTTCAGCGCATTGCTGGCGATCGGGGAGAGGATGTAACCCACAACCCGGTCACCTACTCTGCGGCCGAGGAAGGCGTTGTAGAGTCCGGCATTCGTGCTTGCCCAGGGGATTGATTTTTTCATCGCGTCATCAACCCCCTTCTGGGTGATTTCGTAGAGCTCCAGCCGGTGGCATGACCTGGCCGTCTTGCGGATCTCGTCGAAAACATGCGTACCGATCGCGAACCCCTCGCGGTCGGGGTCGGTGGCAATATACACATCCTGGCCGGCTGCTGCCGAGATGATTTGTCTGATGCGATCCTTCTTCCCCGAATCCATGACGAACGTCGGAGCATAGGTGTCAAGGTCAACCCCCATCTCATTCGCCGGGAGGTCTTTAAAATGCCCGACGGTCGCAAGAATTTTCGCTCCGTTGATGAAGCTGGCGAGCTTCTTAACCTTATTGGGTGATTCGATTACGATAAGCATACTGGCTCCGTGACGGCTCATCTGAACCGTGCATCTGCTTTGCAGCAGATAAAATACACGTTCTTGGCAGAGGGGGATAATAATAATCACGGCAGGGAAGGCAGAAGAGGAACTTTTCACGTCAGCAAGGAAGAACAAGGAGGGAAAAAAGTATCGTACTAGAGAACATCTTGTCTGTACACGCCTCTGTTGTGGTGTATATGTATCTCTTCAGGCTGTCTCGCTAACCCTGGTTATCTCAACAATTCAGAGGATTGAATGGAAATACAACATTTCACCTATCGCCCCATTGGCATCCTGCGATCACCCTATTCCCGCCGTATTGACGCCCCCCATCAAAGCACGGTGGTGGAAGGGACGGCAACCGGAGAGTTGGCGATAGCCACCTTGGAACTTCAGGACTGGCTGGACGAGAAAGTCATTCAAGATCTGAACGGATTCGATCGCCTTTGGCTGATCTTCGCTTTTCATCTGAGTGAGGGGTGGAAAAGCTGTGTCAAGCCGCCCCGGGGGGGACCAAAGCGGGGCGTGTTGGCCACCCGTTCTCCCCATCGTCCCAATTCGATTGGTTTATCGGCGGTGGAACTGGTAAAGATTGAAGGGAGGACGCTCCACCTGCGAGGTGTTGACCTGCTGGATGGCACACCTGTTCTGGATATCAAGCCGTACGTGCCGTACGCGGATGCCTTTCCGGACTCCAAAGCCGGTTGGATCGACGAATTGGATGCCAAGCTGGGGCGTTATTTTGCGCCAGGACCTCGCAAGCCAAGGTAATTTGTGTGCCGTGTTCCGTATTTTTTCCTACTCATATCGTAACGCCTCGATCGGATCCAGCCGGGCGGCTTTTCTGGCCGGGAAATAGCCGAACACCAGTCCTACCGCAGTTGAAAATCCAAAGGCAATCACAACGATCGATGCGTTGAAGATAAATGGCACCTGCAGGAAAGAGGCAAGCAGTAACGACGTGAGCAGTGCCAGTACGATCCCGATCACCCCTCCAAACGATGCCAGTACCGCCGCCTCGACCAGGAACTGGGTTAATACCTCATGTTCAAAGGCTCCAATAGCCAGCCGTATCCCGATCTCGCGGGTTCGTTCGGTTACCGATACCAGCATGATGTTCATGATGCCGATCCCTCCGACCAGCAGACTGACCGCCGCAACCGCACTCAAAAGAGCAGTCAGCACCTTGGTGGTTGAGGTGAGCATACTGCTGATTTCCTTCATATCCATCACATTGAAGTTGTTTTCATCACGTGCCGCCAGATGCCGCCGTTCCCGGAGTAAATGCTCCATATCCTGCTGAACGCGAGTTGTGGAGACTCCATCACGCACCGAAACCTGAATCATGCTGACATCCTGGTTTCCGGAAATACGACGCTGAAAGGTACGTAGCGGGATTATCACCAGATCATCCTGGTCACTCCCCATGGAAGATTGCCCTTTGGACTCAAGCAGACCAATAATCTGGCAGGAGATACTCTGCAGGCGGATCTGAACTCCGACCGGGTCCTGGTTACCGAATAACTTGCTCCGCACCGTGCTGCCGATAATGCAGACCGCTGCACCGGAACGGAGTTCGCTTTCGGTAAAAAGCCGGCCTGATTTGAGCTTCAGATTGCGGGCCTGAAAATACTCCGTAGTGGTGCCGGTTACCTGGGTTGACCAATTTGCGTTTCCCAGGATAGCGGGCATCCCCTTGGATGCCATGGGTGACACTGCCGCCAGCTGGGGGATGTCGCGGCGCAGCGCATCGGCATCCCTCTCACTGAACATGGCAGAGCCGCTACTCTGGCCAGGCCCCATCCGCTTGCCGGGGGTAATCACCAGCAGATTGCTCCCCAGGCTGGCCACCTGTTGCCGTACCTGGGCCGTGGCTCCATCTCCAATGGTTACCATCACAATCACCGATGCCACCCCGATTACTATGCCGAGAATGGTCAAAAATGAGCGGAGCACATTCCGTCTGATTTCCCGCAGCGCCAATATCAGGGCATTCCAGAACATCACAGTTTCCTTTCGAAATCATGTTCATGGCCGGCGACAACCAATCCATCGCGGAAATGAATGCTGCGATCGGCATAAGCCGCCATATCCGGTTCATGGGTCACCATGACAACCGTAATTCCCTGGTTGCGATTGAGGGTGGAGAGAATCTCCATGATTTCTCTGCTGCGCACTGTATCAAGGCTTCCGGTCGGCTCATCGGCAAACAGAACCGAGGGGCGGGCGACAATGGCGCGGGCAATGGCTACCCGTTGCTGTTGTCCACCGGATAGTTCGCCGGGGGTATGCTGTTCCCAACCAGCCAAGCCGACGGCCGCCAATGCCTCGCGGGCTTGTTGGTGGCGAACACGGGCCGGTTCGCCACGATACATCAGCGGTAGCTCCACATTCTCCAACGCCGTAGTCCTGTTCAACAGGTTGAACCCCTGAAAGACAAAGCCGAGATAGTTGCGGCGCAACAGTGCCCGTTGATCACGTCCCAGTCTGCCGACCTCCACCCCCCCGAAGAGATACGTGCCGCCGGAGGGAGTATCAAGGCAGCCGAGGATATTCATACAGGTGCTTTTGCCCGATCCGGATGGTCCCATGACCGCCACAAATTCACCTGCTGTAATGCGTAGATCGATTCCACGCAGAGCCTGCATGGCGGCAGCTCCCTTGCCATAGGTTCTGGTTACTCCCTGGAGTTCTATCAAGGGGGATGTGGATGTCGGGAACGTTTCGGTCATCTTACTTCCCTGTCTCAGTCATGTCGGTCACCACCAACATTCCCGGCTGTAAGGTGCTATCCTTGACCTCAGTGCGTACACCATCGGTCATGCCGCTGGTAAGGGTGATTTTTTCCAAAGCAGTATTACGAAGCAGCCAGACACGCGGTTGTTTTTCCGGCGAACCATTGGGTCGGGGAGCTGGATTGGGCGGGTGGGGAAGTATTTTACCCAACAGGCTGCTGCCATTATTCGTCTTTTGTTCCGTCGCAGCAGCAGTCGGCGGAACGAAACGGAGCGCGGTATTCGGAACCAGCAGGGCGTTTTCAACCTCCTGTACGATTATGGCAGCGGTTCCGGTCATGCCGGGCCGCAGCAACAGTGATGAATTGTTAACCGTGAGGATCGTCTCATAGGTGACTACGCCGGATACGGTCTTGGAGCCGAAGCGAACCTGGCTGACCCTGGCCGGAAACGCTCTGTCAGGATAGGCGGCTACGGTGAAGCTGGCACGTTGCGCTGCCCGGACTTTACCCACGTCGGCCTCATCCACATCAACATGCAGCTCCATCTTGGTCAGATCCTCGGCCAGGGTAAAGAGCACCGGGGTTTGCAAGGAGGCGGCGACGGTCTGCCCCGGCTCAACGGTTCGTTTCAGGACAATACCGTTGATCGGAGAGCGGATGACTGATTTATCCAAATCGATTCGCTGTGTGTCAAGACTTGCCTGAGCCTGGGCCAGCGACGCCTTGGCGCTTGCCTCGTCGGCTATGGCACGATCACGTGTGGCGCGGGCAGCTTCAAGGTCGGTCTTTGCAGGCGCCTTGCCGCCGCTGCTCTGCTGCAGCTGCAGCAGACGAGACAGTTTTGCTTTTGCCTCGCTGACGGTTGCCTGCATCTGGAGCAGCTTTGAGCGGGCAGCCTCAACTGATGCGGCTGTTTGTCTGCTCTGTGCCTCAAGGCGTGTTGTGTCGATGCGTGTCAGGATCTCCCCTTTTTTCACCCGGTCATTATAGTTTACCTCGACCGTCTTGATGGTGCCGGAAATCTCGCTTCCCACATCAACCTGATTGGTGGGCTGGAGTGTGCCGGTTGCCGAAACCATGACTGTCAGATTGCCACGGCTGACCTGCTCGGTCTGATAGCTGATCTTTCCCTCGGTTGAACGCCGCTTTATCAGGAAGGCGACAACCATCAGCAGTGCTATCGATAGAGCGCCAATCAACAGATAGCGTCTGAACGGTTTGGGCGGTTTGAAACTGTTTGACAGGCCAAGGGTTGCGGCGACATCCCCATTTGAAGCGTTACTCGTAGTCGGTTCGGTCATTGTTTTTCTCCTGAAGCAGTCGCAGCCGTTTGGGGATTGTTTGTTACGCCATATTCCCAGCCACCTCCCAGGGTTTTATACAGCCTGGCCAGATTTGATGTGACGGCAGCATCGCTTTGTATCAGTTGGTCCTGAAGAGTGAGGAGTGAACGCTGGCTGTCGAGTACCGTAGTAAAGTCAACCAAGCCTGCTTGATACTGATTTTCGGCCAATCGTGCCGCAGTGGTTGCGGAGGCGAGTGCTTTGCTGAGCGAAGTGCGCCGATTAAGTTCTGATGCATAGGCGGAAAGTGCATTTTCAGTGTCACGCAGCGCGCTCTGCACACTCTTTTTATAGCTGATCAGGGATTGCTCCTGCAGTGCGTTCTGGATTTCCACCTGCTGTTTCAGGCGGCCACCGTCAAAGATCGTCATCAGGCTGTTGGCAGCCAACGCATACATGATCGCACCCGGTTGAAACAGCGACCCGAGGTTTTTCGATTGAAGCCCCAAGGTTCCGGAAAGGGTGAGATCTGGATAGCGTTGAGCTTCGGCAACACCGATCTGGGCAGTGGCGGCAGCCAGCTCTCGTTCGGCCTTGCGTACATCCGGGCGTCTCCGCAAGGTTTCTGCCGGTATTCCCACCGCAAGCCTGGCCGGAGATGACGGTAGCGGGGCTATGGCATCAAGCTCCTTGAGAGTGCCGGAATCCCGCCCGAGCAGCAGGGTAAGATTATTTCTACTCGTTGCCAGAGAGCTTTCAAGGGGTGGCAGTTGGGCACGAGTCTGTTCCAGGTTGAGCCGGGCCTGCTCCTCGTCCAGTCGGGTAACCAGGCCGGCCTGATAGCGCCAGCTTGTCATTTGCAAGGTTTCTTCGAGGTTAGCGATACTGTTGTGGGTGAAGATCATCCGGTTCTGGGTGGAGCGAATTTCAAGGTATGCCAGGACAACTTCTGCCAACAGGCTTATCCTGACATCGTTGGCATTCTCGACAGCCGCCTCTACCGTAGCATTGGCAGACTCCGTGGCGCGTTGTTTGCCGCCAAAGATGTCCGCCTCCCAGCTGGCGTCCAGCTTGGCGCTGAAGCTGTCGCTGGTGCGCCCCCCTCCGGTATCATCGCTGGACTGATTTCGCGCGACTCCTCCCCCCAGATTGACCGTGGGATACCGATCCGATGATGCGTATCCCCGGCGGGCCCTGGCTTCCCTGAGGCGGGCCATGGCCAGCTTGTAGTCAAGATTGTTGCGAGCAGACTCTTCAACCAGGGATGTCAGGAGCGGGTCCTTCAGGGCCTGCCACCATCTTGCCAGCAGTGCGGGATCGGACGAACTGGTATCGAAGGTGGTTGAACCCGTATTCTGCCAGGCAGCGTGTGGCGTCAGAACCGGATTCCGGTAATCCGGCCCAACCATGCAGCCGCTCACCACACCGACAAGCAGTAGTGATATGATCCGATAGGGGGAATTCTTGTTGAGCATGTTGATTCCATTCGACTGATACGTATCTATTTGCATTGATACTACTACATCTTTGCCGCCTTGCATGCATCCATTGATTTGAAAATGGAATTAGTGCTCCAGCTCCGGACGTAACCGCTGCTGAAGTTCCCGTTGTTCCGGAGTCAGCAGCGCGTTGATTTTGTGGTCTGTTTTTGTTCGGGATACCGTTAATTCAACCTCGATACGGGACTGTTCCGTTGCTAACCTGCGCACTGCCGCTTCATCAAATTTGGCGCTTTCGCCCGCCAGCATAAGCTGTTTTCTGATCTCATGCATTTTGTCAAAGAGTGGTTTGACTTGTTCCCGTTCGGTTTCCATGATCGTCTGTATCTGACGTTGCTGGGCAGTACTCAGATTCAGGATTCTCGCCATACGGTTTTCTGCGCCTCTCCCTCCCGGCTCCATTCCCGGAGGCGGTCCCATCGGATGTTCTCCTGGCCCGTGCCCCGCCACTACAACACCAGTTCCTGCGCCGATTACTGCCATTGCCACTGCAGCTGCTACCATCACTCTTGTTTTCATTGTCTGCTCCTTTCAGTCTGTCGTTCACTCTTCATCTCTGTTGAGAGATACCAAACAAATGTGCAATAAATATGGAGGAAATTTGAAAATGATTCAGCCCCCAAACACGTAGTGCCGGAGGCTGATGTCCCACGATCTAAGCAAATGGTAATTTTCCTGATCAGGCACTGGTTACTAATGAACTGCTGGTGGCAGAATTCTGCGCAGAGCTGTTTGAACTTTGCTCCCTATAGCTGTTCAATGCTGTTGTGATCAGGCTCTTCAGAATATCATTGGTGTCGGTATCTGCAGCAGAAGCTGATGAACTGTTAAGCGCGTCAAGCAAGGTTTGTAATCTGTTCGCTGCGGCATCCTGGTTGTTGTTTTCCTGGTTCTGTGAACTTTCCTTGGCTGGCATCTGCGGCGGAGGTGTCGACAACTTTTCCTGGATGCCGGTAAAGATATCCTGAGCTCCGGAGAGGTCCCCCGATTCCAAGGCACTTGACAGACTTTGCAGATCCTTGCTGAACGGATCGTTGCTCTCCCCTCCCTTGTGGGTAGCGACATCCTTTTGCAGTGCCGTCAACGCTTCTTTGGCATTGGCAAGCTGCCCTGACTGCAGAGCTGTACCAAGGTTGTCCAACAATGATTTCGGATCTGACGACGTACTGCTGCTTTCCTTCGACTTTTCAAGCGCAGCCGTCATTTCCGCCAGACTGACCGTGCCATCCTTGTTGGTGTCCATGGCGTCGAAAATGGTAGTGGCGTTGCTGCTCTCCTGTGATGAATCCGATGATGAAGAATTTGCATTTTCAGCTGGAGGTGGTCCGGGAGGCGGGGCGGGTGGTCCCCCCTGGGGGCGCGTCTCCTGGGACTGCATCTGTTGTCCCATCTTGGCAATCGCTGCATCCGATTCAAGCCGGCTAATGGCGCCGTCGCTGTTGGCATCGAGTTGTGAAAACATGTCGCCAGCGCTGCTGCTCTCCTGATTCTGGCCGGGTTTTGCCACTTGGCTCAACTCATCCTGGGAAATGGAACCATCCGAGTTTTTGTCACTTTTTTTGAACATTTCCTCCTGCATCTGTTTCAACATGGTGGTGCTGATTCCTCCACCAAACCCGCTTATTGAACCTGTCATCGCATCTCTCCTTTCATTGATTTGAACGGAATGCCGCCGGTCAATTCATGATTCAACCCACCTCCTCCCTCTACAACCGGCAGCACGCTACTGTTTTTGTTATCAACTACAAATAAGGAAGAAATGTGTAAGAAATAAGGAAATATGGGGGGTGGCCAGAATCCCCGTATTGTTACGGCAACAAACTGTGATAAAAAATATCCAACGGGGGATGGTATGAACATCAGCGTGCGTTACAAACTGTTTCTGGTGATTTTGATGGCAGCCTGTCTGTCAGTGGTCAGCTCCACGTTGATTACAAAATGGAGCCTTGACAGAGGCTTTCTGAAGTTTGTCAACATGATGGAGCAGGACGGGCTTGCACGTCTGACCGTAACTCTTGAGGAAACATACCGGTCGGAGCAAAACTGGGATTTTTTACGGCATGACCCGCTACGCTGGGAGGTCCTGCTGAGCCAGTCAATGCCCGAGCTTGCTCCACCGCGCGGCGGGATCCCCCCGTCTGTCGGGAAGCTCCCTCCCCATCCCCCGGAACCATCGGGAAAGCGATTGCCTCCTTTGCCCCATCATTTTGGACAGCGTCTCTTTCTGCTGGATGCAGATAAAAAGCCCGTTATCAACACGACACCGGTACCGGCGCATAATCCGATGACACCCCTTGTCTGTCAGGGAAGAGTCGTCGGGTATCTGGGGGGGTTACCCCTGACAGATATTTCCGAAATGCCGCACAAGCGCTTTTTAAAAGAGCAAAAGCAGGGGTTGATACTTCAGGCCGTGGTAATCGTTGCTCTGGCGGCAGTGCTGTCGCTGCTCCTTGCCCGGCGGCTTGTCCGTCCTTTGCATGAACTGGCACAGGCAACCCACCAGCTTGCGGCGGGGCGGTATACGGTCCGGGTGCCGGTTGAATCCCGTGACGAACTGGGACAGCTGGCCGGTGACTTCAATGCATTGGCGCTCTCCCTTGAACAGAGTGAACAGGCCCGGCATCAGTGGGTAGCCGACATCTCGCACGAACTGCGAACTCCGATTGCCATTTTACGTGGCGAGATCGAAGCGTTGCAGGATGGCATTCGCCAACCGGACACGGTTACCATCAAATCCCTGCATAACGAAGTGCTGCGCCTTGGCCGGTTGGTGGATGATCTCTATCAACTGTCGCTCTCCGATGCCGGTGCGCTTACCTATAAGAAAACCGATCTTGATCTGGCAGAACTGCTCAAGGAAACCATTACGGTCTATCGCCCGCAATTCCTCGCAAAACGTATCGAAATACAGACCGGGATCAGCGAGCATGGCTCACGCATTGTTGCGGGTGATCGGGAACGGCTGCAGCAGCTTTTTTCAAATCTGCTCGACAATTCCTTGAAATACACCGATGGGGGAGGGAGGGTTCTGATAACCGTGCAATCCCTTGAAAACCGGGCAGTGATCGAGATTGAAGACTCGGCGCCGGGAGTGGCGCCCACGGATATGGAACGGCTTTTTGAACGGCTCTACCGGGTAGAATCGTCGCGTAACCGTTTAACCGGTGGTGCCGGACTTGGTCTTACGATCTGCCGCAATATCGTTGAAGCGCATGGGGGGAACATTACCGCGCAATCTTCGCTGCTTGGTGGTTTGTTGCTGCGAATTGAGCTGCCAACCACCCGGGGGGGACTATGGAAGAATTGATTCTGGTTGTGGAAGATGAAGAAAAACTGGCCAGTCTGATGGTTGATTATCTGGGGCAGAGTGGCTTTACGACTGTCTGTTTGAGCCATGGCGCCCTTGTGACCGATTGGGTGCGGGAGCACAAGCCGGCGCTGATTCTGCTGGACTTGATGTTGCCTGGTAAAGGTGGCTTTGACATCTGTAGGGAGATCCGGGCGTTTTCGACGGTGCCGATTATCGTGACAACCGCCAAGGTGGAAGAGATCGACCGCTTACTTGGCCTGGAGTTGGGAGCGGACGATTATATCTGCAAGCCATTCAGCCCGCGCGAGGTGGTTGCTCGGGTCAAAGCTGTTTTAAGGAGAATCGGCGGCGTTGCGGCTGTTCAAAGGAATCGTCTTGAACTGGATGAGGCCCGCTATCTGGCTGTTCTTGATGGGCAGCACCTTGATTTGACAGCGGTGGAGTTCAAACTGCTGCAGTTTCTTGCTTCACATCACGGGAGGATTTATGGGCGGCAGCAATTGATGGATCAAATTTATCCCGATGAGCGGATCGTGTCTGACCGGACTATTGACAGTCACATCAAGAAGCTTCGTAAAAAACTCGCCCTGGTAAGTCCGGAGGAAGAACTTATCTGTTCCGTATATGGTGTTGGTTACAAATACGAACCTGCCGGTAATTAACCAGTACGTCCAGGTCCGGTGTGGTCAACGTGCGGCACATGCGGCACATGCGGCACGACACAGGTGATACCGGTCGGGTCGGTTTTGCTCGGTCGTGCCGAGGGGGTATGCATGATGGAGAGATAGGCGTTGCGGGGGGGAGAGAGTGAAGTGGGGTTTGAAACAGTTCTAACTCTTGCACATTCCGCGTATATCTGAGACAACGTGAGAAACTGGTGGGCATTCTTTGCAGTCTTCCCGGTAATCCGACCGGTAATCCGATGTGATATCGCTCTCGTCAGTCCGGTCCACCTGTAATCGTACATCATGAAAGGAACATTCATGCCTTTTCGCTGGAGCCCACGTGAACACCTGTCACTGGGGATCTACATGGTGAAGTGGGTCTGTCTGGCCACGCCGGTGGCGGCTGTGGTCGGTTCTGCCTGCGCGCTGTTTTTATGGCTGCTTGAACGGAGTACGGAACTGCGGCTTGCTACGCCGTGGCTGTTGTTTCTGCTGCCGCTGGCCGGAGCGGGAATCAGCCTGCTGTACAGCCGGGTCGGACATGTGGCCGAAGGGGGAAACAACCTGTTGATGGACGCCATACACGGTCATGAAGACGCCGATAGTGGCATCATTGTGCCGCGTCGTATGGCCCCCCTGATTTTAGTGGCGACCATAACCACGCATTTGTTCGGAGGTTCGGCAGGCCGTGAAGGAACCGCCGTGCAAATGGGGGGGAGCATCGCTTCGACCATTGGCCGCTGGTTCCGGCTGAACAGGGTGGATATGCGAACACTGCTGCTGACCGGTATCGCTGCCGGGTTTGGCGGTGTTTTCGGCACCCCCTTGACCGGCGCGGTCTTTGCCATGGAAGTTCTGGCGGTCGGGCGTATGAGCTACGACGCCCTGATCCCCTGTCTGATTGCCGCCATCATCGGTGATTGGGCCTGCGGAGCCTGGGGAATCCACCACACCCCCTATTTCATCTCTTCTGCGGCGGCAGCACTGGGGGGAACACCGTTGAACTGGCTGTTGACCGCCAAGGTGGCCGTGGCAGCCGTGGCATTCGGACTGGTCAGCGCCCTGTTTGCCGAAATGATCCATGGCATCAATCAGCTCTTCAAGCGCACGATAGCAGTTCCGTTCCTGCGTCCGGTGATCGGCGGTCTGCTGGTTATCGGCATGGTCTACCTGCTCGGCACCCGCGACTATCTGGGGCTGGGCGTCAGCTCATCTGACCCCGCTACGGTCACGATCCTGTCCTGTTTTTCTCCCCAGGGGGCGCATACCTGGAGTTGGTGGTGGAAGCTGTTGTTCACTGCAATAACGCTCGGCAGTGGCTTCAAGGGTGGGGAAGTAACGCCGCTCTTTTTTATCGGTGCGGCGCTCGGTAATACGCTGGCAGTGCTGATGAATGCGCCGGTGGATCTTTTTGCCGGGCTCGGTTTCATCGCCGTTTTTGCGGGGGCAAGCAACACGCCGCTTGCCTGTACTCTGATGGGGATCGAACTGTTCGGATCGCAGTACACGCTCTATTTCACCATCGCCTGTTTTCTGTCATATCTGTTGAGCGGTCATTCCGGCATCTATCTGTCGCAGCGTATCGCTACGCCGAAGCTGGATCTGAAGCAGTTGCCGCTCGGCGATTCCCTGCGGGCCGCCAGGGATCTGCGTCCCGGTTGGGGGCTTCGCCTGCTACGACGACGGAGCAAATCTACGGATATGTCACGGAAAGATACATAAGTTTGATTGTGTGTGGTTATTGTGCGGGGAAAATGAAGTGATGCCGGAGGAGTTTGGGGCATTCTTTACTCACGCGACGCCGCAACGACGCAACGAAAAACATACAAACTTCTTGTTGAAAACTTGATTCGTTTAACCTTTGGGAATGGTGAATATTTTATTTCTCATGCTGAAAAGTTGCTTTATGTTTTGTTGTTCGTCGCGTCGTTGCGGCGTCGCGTGATACACGGTTTTCGGTTCCGCCTTGTCCGGCTCAGGTATTGAAGCATCACACCGCCGGATCCAGCAACTCCCTAAACAATGAGTCGCAGTTCAGCACTCCTTGAACCACTGTATCGCTTCGTCGTTGCATCTCCTTGCCTCCATAAACCAAGCCGGTAAAAACTGTATGTGATTCACCGGCCACTTTTTTGAATTGACGCAATCCTTTGAAAAAGTCAGGGTTGATGGTAGCGCCCGCCTTGATTTCAATGGCCGCCAGAGTTCTTCCCTGCTCTGAAATCAGGTCAACCTCGTTGCCGTTGCTATCCCTGAAGAAAAACAGATTGCTCCGCTTTCCCCGGTTATACAAATGCTTGAGCGCTTCCATGACTACCAGGTTTTCAAAAAGGTTTCCCCGGAGTGGATCCCGGTTTACCTGATTTTCGTTTTCCAGCCCGAGCAAGTAGCTTGCCAGGCCGACATCGTAAAAATAGAGTTTTGGTGATTTGATCAGACGTTTGGAAACATTGGTGTGCCACGGATGCAGTAAATGCACGATATAGCTGGCTTCGAGAATTGTGAGCCACGACCTTGCACAGGCATGGGAAATGCCGACATCATTGCCAAGGCTTTGCAGATTGAGAAGCTGCCCGACCCTGCCGGCACAGACCTTGACAAAACGCTCGAACTGCGACAGGTCTTTGATTGCCATTAATTGGCGCAAATCCCTTTCTACATACGTCTCGAAATAATCCCCCATCACCTGAGTTGGATTAAGTCTCTGGTCATGAATGCGTGGATAGAAACCGTTTAAGATGGTGCTGTCAATGTTTGTAAGTGGGGAAAGGCTGTTCAGTTCGGCAATTGAAAGGGGGAGTAGCTTTAAAAGCGCCGTGCGACCTGCCAGGGACTGGCTGATGGTGTTCATCACCTCAAACTGTTGGCTGCCGGTAAGGATATACTGTCCGGGTATGTTCTTTTCATCCACAATCGTCTGGATATAGGAGAGGAGCAACGGAACGCGCTGAATTTCATCCAGGATTACACCATGTTGATATGTGGCAAGAAAGCCCCGCGGGTCATCAGTTGCGTAGCTCCTTATATCAGGAGCTTCAAGGTTTACATAACTGTAATCAGGGAAAACATTTCTGCACAAAGTCGTTTTCCCGCTTTGGCGCGGTCCCGTGATAGTGACAACCGGATAGCTTGCAGCAAGTTGTCTGAGTTGTGGCTCAATAGTTCTCTGTATCATAGCAATAGACTAGCATATTTTATGTAATATGAAACTTTAAATATCGATTTGCATAATATTGCTGTTTCTGGAATAACTACCATATGTTTCAAAAAGGTTTCCCCGGTGTGTGCAATCAGTATGATCAGGGGAAATAGAGAGGATCTGTACGGCTTAAAACTTCAGCGTTGTCAGGATTTCGCCTGGCTGGCGTTCTACCGTTACCGTCCGTCGGGCGGGATCGCATGAATAGGTGAGAAAGCAGAATGATTGTGGATTGTTTAGGATAGCCGGTTTGAGTGCAACCAGGTTGCTGCCTCCGGCGTGCCGGGCGGAAGGGACCAGCAAGCCGGGATGACCTTCCTGGTGAAGCCGTTCGCCGGAGCAAATCTACGGATATGTCACGGAAAGATACATAAGCGGGTGTGGTGGCACATGCGAGGGGGGAATGATGTGATGCCGGAGGAGTTTGGGGCATGTTTTACTCACGCAACGGCGCGACGACGCAACGAAAGGCATACAAACTTCTTGTTGAAAACTTGATTCGTTTAACCTTTGGGAATGGTGAATATTTTATTTCTCATGCTGAATAGTTGCTTTATGTTCTGTTGTTCGTCGCGTCGTTGCGGCGTCGCGTGATACACGGTTTCAGCATATACCCGGATACGCCACCTTCAATTCAAGGGCATGCTGTTTCAGAAAGTTGTACTATCATGGAAGCCTCCTTGTGGTGATCTGATTTCTGGACGGCATTGCCGGTCCAGCTGCTTGCTCTTACAAGCTATTCAATACCACCGGAGGCTTCCACTTCAACTCTTACTTACGCATTCAAACATAATACTGTTTATTCTTATTCTCAAATTGATAACAGTATTATGTCCCCGGAATATCCCCATAACAGTATTATGTCCCCGGAATATCCCCATAACTGTATTATGTCCCCGGAATATCTCCTGATTAAAGGTCTATTTGCGACAGCGATATGGACCCGGTGGCCTGTTTGTCCATACGCTCTCTTTACCACCAACCTCCACCGAAATGTAACCATCCGGACAAGTGGCAATTGCAACCCCACCGCACTTATTCACTTCGTCCCGGCTCAGGCCGGTTCCTGAGACAGCACCCGGTTTGATAGTGTCAGATCCCCAACAACTGTTAGTTCCATTTTTGGGGCCGAAGGAATAGTGAACAACAACACCGCAATTATTACGAATAGCCAGCCAGCCATAGGTTGCTTTGTCGTAGTACTGCTCAAGGCAGTGATTGAACTGACCGGCAGTAGTATATTTAGCAGCCTCAGCTCTCTTGGCCTGTTCTTCCTTTTCCCGGCGTTCCCGCTCCTCGCGCTCTTTCCGTTCCTGCGCCACCTGCTCCCGATCGCGCCGTTCTTTCTCTCTCTGTTGTTCGACACGTCGTTCGGCTTCACGTTCACGCGCTTCACGTCTCTGCAGCTCTCGCTCCTTTTCTTCCTCGGCCTGGGCGAGACGTTTCTGTTCACGTATCTGGTTTAAGGCATTCTGTTTAGCCTGCTGGACATTGGTATAATCCTGAGTCGCTTGCCTGATACCGTTGTTGAAGTCCTGCAGGGACTGGCGTAGGGTATCATCACTCCGACGCTGGCGCTCTTCTTGCTCCCGCCTTTGCTCGACCGCCTCCCGTCGACGCTCTCTCTGCTCCTCTCGCGCCTGGCGCCGTTCCTCTTCCTCGCGTGCTCTGCGCTCCTCACTGTCGCGCTTCTCCTCAATCTCGCGTTCCTTTCGTCTTTCTTCTTCAGCCTTTTGTGCAGCGGCAACCCGTACGGCTTCCTCAGCGGCTAACGTGTTCCCGAGGGTATTGAATTTCTCTCGTGCCGCAAGGTGTCCTTGCTTATATGCCTGCTCATAGTAAGTGAGGGCGAGGGTGCGGTTCTGCGATTCGTAGATCTGCCCCAGCCGGTACTGCGCGTCAGCATGGCCGTTGGCCGCCGCCTTTTGATACCACTCAATGGCTGTGTTTTGGTTCAGGGGAACACCTTCTCCCCGCTCGTACAGATAGCCGAGGTTGAACATCGCGACCCGGTTCCCGTTTTGCGCGGCCAGTTGGTTCCATTTCAGGGCTGCTTCGAGACTTTTCACTACCCCCTGGCCGTAGTAGCACATCTCCCCGATCCGCCGCTGGGCCTCGGCGTCGCCACCGTTGGCTAGCGGGAGGAGAATTTCAATCGCTCTCTTGAAATTTTTTATCTGGTATTCTTTAACACCGTCCTCTAAGGTCGCGGCAAAGACGGTGGAATATATGAGAATGACGAATACGATTAAGCCGCTAATGCAATGTTGCTCCCGTTTTTTAAACATTATCAAGGTCCTCCACTCGTGTATGAAGCAACCATTCCTGTCGTATCACTCAAAACAGCTCTTTCTTCTGTGGTTGCTGGGTTTCCTTGCGTTGCTGCTGACAAATTCCAATGGCGTGTTTAAGGGCAGTGGCAACACGTTCGGTAATACTTGGGTCGCTAAAATATAGCTCAAAACTATCGGCACGATCCTCATCCATCTTTTTATTTCTTATATCATCAAATAACCTTCTTAGTTGTGTGTCATAGCCGACCCTCGTCTTTTCATTTTTTAAACTATAATCAGCGTTAAAATCGTCGATCCATCCGTAATAATTAGAAAGATTGCTGTTGCCGTATTTGTTTACTTTGTTTAACGAACCTAATGCATCTACGTTAATTCTTGTTATCTTGTTTCCATAAATGTCATCGTAGTACCATGGCGTAGTCCGTATTTTGTTATTATCCATGTCAGCAAGATCCAGCGTGTATGCTAGAACATAATCAGGTGCATAATCACGTTGAATTGCAACTGCGTCCCCACGAGGACCAGCTTTATTTTTGTTTGTTGACCGCCACATTTTCGAAACAATGCACAGTTCGCATGAGGTGTATCTGAATTCATAGGCATGATAAGTAGTGTAGTTTTGATACTTATTCCTATCCGTCACTAAATTAGACGGATGCTCTACTTTTTCTTTAATCCACTGCAATGTTTCCTCTAAGCTCGGTCCCTTATTCGCTTGAGGCGACACCTGTGGCATGGGGGCTGGCATCGGTGTGCCGAGATCGGCTGAAGCAAGGAGCGGCAGGGAGAGTATGAGCGCAGTGACGGATGATGTAATCAGTTTTGAGAGACGAATTGTCATGATTGGTATCCTCCTATGTTTTTGTGCAACGTCGGGCGGATGTGTTGAATCACCATGGGAAATTCGGGGACATAATAACGTGTATTCTTATTCTCAAATTGATAACTGTATTATGTCCCCGGAATATTAAACTGCTGTATCTGGCGTTAAACAATATTGCCAAGAAATGGACCATGCCGATCAGGGACTGGAAAGCTGCATTGACTAGTTTCGCCATCCTATTTGATGACAGGATGCCTGCTAACTGGCATTCCTAACACGATCCTATTAATTCCAGCCCTTCCAGTTTCAGGAGTATACTCTCAGTTATCAGCTAACTTTACGGCGTCAATTGGTGTGAGTCGTCCCGGGCTTGTATCACCATCATATCTAATTAGAAGTGATGCCCGATAAACATCAACGACAGTGCCGCAGGTTCTGATCGGTATAGGATCTACATTTACGGTGGTCACTACCCTATCCCCAGGTTTAAATTCACTCATTGCTGCTACCTCCACATTTTATTGTCTGCGGGTTCTCAATTTCATCAGCCATGCACTCAATCAAATCAGCAAGTTTATTATATGATTCTGTGTTAGCTTGCGGTGGGGTTCCTTTATTGGTAACATCCGCATTGCTAACTTTCCAAAACAAAGTCTCCATTCGTTGACCACGAACGTTTCGGTTGCTCCTAATTCGGCCAATCTCTGCATCGATAAGAGGCTTTGAAAGATTATTGACGGATTGTGTACTCTGCGTTGTATCCGACTGTGTCACACTTGGCAGAGGCAAACCGTAAGCGGCAGCAGTCGTGCGCAGGGCTACGCTAAAGACATTTAAGCCAACTTTAGTAACCTGGCTTGGGTCAAAGAGTACTCCCTTAATGTGGTTTTCACCGAGGCCTTCCATCCGGAAAGCAACTTCCGAGTTCCCGAAAAAATTAGTGCTATAAACATCATTAACCCATTTACGCCATTTAGTATCATCACTACCGACAACAATCGGCACATTTGGATCGCTAAGTGGGAGCATAAGCAAATCAGATGTCCCTGATTGAACGTCTAATATTGGCGCAAGGAGTGTTCGAATCGCTTGAGGAAAATCCAGACGTACAATATTGACCTTTTGTTTAAGAGATGATTTTGCAGCTTGCTTTTCTTCTGGGGAGTTAACGGGTAATCCTGTAATCGTTGCCAACTTATTCCATGCGCCTGATGATATAGTTACGTCGTATGCAGTATTAATCGAATCAATAACCGCTTTCTGTTCGCTTTTGCTAACATTATCAAGTCCGGTCTGAAGACCCTCGATAAGCTTTTGCATTTCAATCTGCAACTCGCTCATGTCCTTGCGCACATTTTCATTCGAAGTACTTGCATAAGCGGATTTAAGAACATTTTCCGCAGCCGAAACGACACGATTGATCTGTGGCTGAAGTGGCTTAATCTCGTTTTTTACGGCAGTAATATAGCTAGGCCTGAATTGTTCGGGATCTCCCGCCGTTGATTCAGGCGTTAGTTTTTTTAATTCAGTAATTGCCCTTATATATTCATCAGCTGTTGGTTCGATAAAAATAGCATCAAGCCTCTGCACTGTGAATCGGCGTGCAATAATGACCCACCTTTGGCTCTAATCGGCGTCCAAAAT
>DAINBV010000076.1:0-24520 GCA_036732725.1 Geobacteraceae bacterium
GGTACATTGCTTATTTTACCCCTCAGGCTGTCTCACAAACCCCGGCCACCTCAATGTACCGGGTTTTGTACCGTTTTGCCAATGCTGGTGTCACATAGGTAATTTGGCTGGCCCCTTCGGACGCGGGTTAGATCACCGTAGATCGACTTGCCGCTTAACGACCAAAACAAAAAAGTGTTAAATATAAGCTACTTACGCTCGCAGATTTTTAGATACAAAAAAACGCTGCAAGCGATTAAATCTAATAATTCAATCACTTGCAGCGCTTTAAAATGGTGGAGGCGAGGGGAGTCGAACCCCTGTCCAAAAAACCTACAAAACCAGACGCTACGAGTGTAGTTCATTTTCTTATCTTACGCTCTGGTCGAAATAGAACGAAATCCCCGGAGCCTCAGAAGGTTTAACTGACACCTACAAACAGGATCACTCTCGTTTACTTCTTTTGATGCGCGAAGAGTTACCAGAACTATCTACTCTTTACGCCACCTGGGATCTTCTCCAGGGATTGTTGACACTATGCAGCGAGGCGAGCCTCAAAAGCGTAGTTGTCTGCTGTTGCATTTGTTAAGTTGGCAATTAATAATTCGCAGATTTTTTAACGCGGGCCATCTGCGTCCCTCGACTCGCTTCCGATTCCTTTAGTTCCCTGTCGAAACCTTTACGCCCCCTTTGATAACATGATGTAGTTTGTTGCTTTTGATGGTAGATGAAACCGGTTGAAGTATCAATAGCGATTTTGTTTTTTTAGCGCCTGTGCCACTTCGCGCTGTCCTTCTTTTTTCTTCATATCATCGCGTTTGTCATACAGTTTTTTACCCTTGGCAAGACCTAACTCGACTTTTACCAGACCATTTTTAAGATACATCCGGAGTGGAACGACAGAATAACCCTGCTCGCGGATACGCCCGTAGATTTTATCAATTTCCTTGCGGTGCAGCAGCAACTTGCGATTTCGATCCGGATCATGGTTCTGACGATTGCCGAATTCATACTGTGCAATTGTCAGATTGTGGAGAAAAGCCTCGCCATTGCGCACCAGCAAGAAAGCATCGCCCAGATTCACTTTGCCGCCACGCAACGATTTAACTTCGGTTCCCTGCAGAACTATGCCAGCTTCAAAACGATCTTCGATAAAATACTCGTGGAACGCTTTCTTGTTAGTGCAAATCAGTTTTTCACCCATAATGCCGGGCATAGTAGCAGAGTAATCGCATATTGTGAATGTAATCTTTCAGCGGAATTATGGCCGGTTTTGTCGGATTGCCGTCAAACAGCTAAAATATATATAAAATACAAAGATTTGCGATTGACAAACCAGAGCAGCGCGACTATAAACAAAACCATAATCCTCGTTAGCAGAGGCGTTTGCACAAACACAGGCTACTGCCCAAAAATGTCGAAAGACGCCAATGGGTAGACCAGGTTTTGCCGGATTAAGGCTTGACTTAAGGTAGCTGGTTTAATTTACCTACGTTGTGCACTGCCAAAAGTCAACCAGTGGGGATGTGCTTTGTGAACTGTGCAAGGGACTTCCTCCGAAGTCCCTTTTTTATGTGGATCGATCATGAAAACAGAATTCAACGAAATATACTTAAGCTCGGTTATCGGGCGTTCAGTCATCAACAACAAGGGTGAGCAACTTGGCATCCTGCGTGATCTGATCATGATTCCGGGGGATGTGTTCCCCGAGGTTTCACATATTATTTTCAAATCCCCCAAAGGGGTGCAAAGCCTTCCATGGTCTGAAGTAGCGCTCTTCACCCACATCGTTATTTCCTCGGTCGGCATCAATCCTCCCGGCCTGCGCCCCTATGAGACCCAGGAAGGAGAAATCCTGGTCAAACGGGATCTGCTGGACAAACAAATTGTAGATGTCAATGGCGCCAAGGTCGTGCGCGTCAACGACATCAAGCTGGGGAATCTCAATCAGAAGCTCTGTATTTTTTCCGTTGATATCGGCTTTCGCGGACTGTTGCGCCGTCTTGGGTATGAGCGTTTTGGGGGATTCATTGCCCGCTCGCTTCGCAAGGAAATTCCCCAGACCGAAATCAGCTGGGAATATGTTCAGCCGCTGGAGATCCATTCCTCCAAACTGGCGCTCAATATCGCCCGCAATCAGATGAATGAGCTGCACCCGGCCGACCTGGCCGATATCATTGAAAACATCCCGATCCAAAACATCCGGACCGTGCTCGATTCCATGGACGCCGAAACCACCGGTGAAACACTGTACGAACTTGAACCGGAAATGCGTAATGTGGTCATCAGTCAGATGGATGACGAAGAAGTGTCCGACATACTGGAAGAAATGGAGCATGACGAAGCTGCCGACGTACTTTCCGATCTACCGGAGGAAAAGGCACAGGAACTGCTCGATTTGATGGATCACGATGATGCCGAGGATATTCAGGAACTGCTTGAGCATGAGGAAGACTCGGCCGGCGGTCTGATGAACCCCGATTATTTCCGGCTCTCCTCCGACATCACGGTCGGCCGGGCGTTGCAGATTCTCCGTGAAAATGCCGCCGAGATCGAAACCATTTACTACGGCTACATCGTGGACAACGAGGAGCGGCTGGAAGGTGTTATCAGCCTGAAAACCTTGTTGCTGGCCGATCCGGCTATTCACATTACTGATGTGATGGAGGAAAACATTAAATCCGTCACCATCGACGCAGAACCGGTTGATATGCTGGAAACCCTGGCAAAATACGACCTGATTGCCGTTCCGGTGCTCGATGATGAGCACAAGATGGCCGGGATTGTCACCGTAGACGATGTCCTGGCGCACTACCTCCCCTCAATCCTCAAACACAAGCGACGCTAACCAAGGTTGAACCATGTCGACAAACCTAGCAGCCTTTAAATTTTTAAAACCGGTCAAGGGGCTCAACACCAGGAATCTGATGTTGTTTCTTGCCATTCTTGGCCCCGGCATCATTACCGCCAACGTGGACAATGATGCCGGAGGCATCACCACTTACTCCCTGGCTGCGGCGGAATACGGCTATTCCGTGCTCTGGATGATGATTCCGACCACCATTGCACTGGTGGTGGTACAGGAGATGTGTGCCCGCATGGGCGCCGTCACCGGCAAGGGGCTGTCCGACCTGATTCGTGAATCATTCGGCGTCAAGATTACCTTTTACGTCATGATTGCCCTGTTTTTAACCAACATGGGGAATTCCATTTCGGAGTTTGCCGGTATTGCCGCCAGCCTGGAACTGTTCGGGATCAGTAAATATGTTTCGGTGCCCTTGAGTGCCGTCGTCGTCTGGTTGCTGATCGTCAAAGGATCGTACAAAACTGTTGAAAAGGTCTTCCTGGTGGCATGCCTGGTCTATATCGCCTACCCGGTGGCGGCCTTCATGGCCAAACCGGCCTGGGGAGTTGTGTTGAAAGCAACCGTGACGCCAACCTTTAAATCCGATAGTGGCTACCTGATGACGCTGATCGGCATCATTGGAACGACAATCGCCCCCTGGATGCAGTTCTACCAGCAATCCGCGGTGGTGGAAAAAGGGATTACCGCCGAGCAATACGGCTTTACCCGCCTGGATGTGGTGATCGGCTGCATCCTGGCCATCGTGGTGGCATTTTTCATGATGGTCGCCTGTTCGGCCACCATTCACGCCAACGGGCTAAAAATTGAAACCGCGGCTGATGCAGCCCTGGCGCTCAAACCGTTGGTGGGGAACTACGCTTCCACCCTGTTTGCCTTCGGATTGTTCAATGCATCACTGTTCGGCGCCTGTATTCTGCCGCTTTCAACCGCTTTTTACATCTGCGAGGGGATGGGGTGGGAGTCGGGAGTTGACAAGGATTTTGAGCAGGCGCCGCAATTTTTCTGGCTCTTCACCGCCATCATCGTCATCAGCGCCCTGATCATCCTCTTCCCCAATGCTCCGCTGCTTAAAATCATGTTCTTGTCACAGGTACTGAACGGCGCAGTGTTGCCGTTCGTGCTGATTTTCATGATGCTGCTGATCAATGACAAGAAATTGATGGGCTCCTTCCGCAATGGCCCGATCTACAACGTGATCGCCAGCATAACCGTGATCATCACCATTGTTCTGACCATCATCATGACCCTGGACATGGCAGTCCCCGGTCTCCTGAAACGTTTTTTATCGTTTTAAACGGAACACGCCTGCTGCATCAGCTGCAACAGGCGTGTAAAATAAATCAAAACATCAACAGCTTAACAGTTACCCCATCATTTCATTTCGATTTTCAAGCCAGCCTTGCGGGCATCTTCCACCAGGTTATTATAACTACCTGCCAATTGCCGGTACTGTTCAACCAACTTCTTGCGTTCCTCCAACAGAGCGGGCCCACCACTTTTTTTGAGTTGCCCGTCCAACTGTTCGATCCTGGCACGCAGTTCATTCATGGCAGCCTCACGCTCCGCCAGTTCCTGTTTCCATTGGTCGTAGCTTTTGCCGGCAAACAGGGAGGTGGTGCCCGCTACTTCCGGCGATTTAGAAGGAGCCTGGGTTCCCCCCTTCTTGCTGTCATCGGGCGCTACCGTTGACGGCGGTGCTGACATTTCGTCGTAACGCTTGATCTTCTTGCGATATTTTTTGGGTATTGCATCACGATCTTCGGTGAAGTTGACCGTTCCCTGCTCATCAATCCAGGAATAGGTTTCAGCCTGTAGCAGCGGCACAAAGCTGCTCAGCAGTAACGTGCAAAAGACAAGTATCACTTTATTATTCATGGCAGTTGACCCGTTTCTAGCGTTGCAGCAACTGGGGATTAAGAGCTATCACCACCCCGGCCACAATCAGAATCACGAGCACAACCATGATAACAACATTACGGGTCGAAAACAGCTTCTCCAGCATCTGTTCAAACGGCGTCAGTATTTTATGATGGCAGTAAATGCAAACTTTCAGTTCAGCGCCGATTTTTTTGTTGCAATAGGGACAATTGATCACCGTCGGTTTTTCAGGTTCCGGCGCTTTTTTCTGCTGGTTCACTTTTTCAGCTTTTTGAGATTCTTTCAGCTGCTTGTATTTTTCATATTCACGGGCATAGTCCTTGTAAATCTGGGAACTGGTAATCCGCTCATAGAGTTCGTTCACCTGTTCCAGATTCGCCTTGGCCGTCTGCCGTGACGCAGGGTCACCGGTGCTGGCACCCCGGGTATATTCCTGCACCAGAGTTTTGTAGACCCGGTCAACTTTTTCCGGAGGATCACTAAAGGTAAGCCCCATCACCTTGTAACAGAGATCAATGTCGTCATATATCTCGTTGAGGTTTTTCCCACTATCCGCCATGGTTTCTGTCCCCCTTTCAACCCAATTTCAAGCTATTTGCCATCCAACATTTTTTTCAATGTTTCGGCATCACGCATTCCAACCACCACCTTGCCATCACCCAACACCATGGTGGGCGTACCGGAAATTCCCTGTTCACCGGCAAATTTGACAATTGCTTCAATTTCTTTCCTGCTGGACTCCTTGGCTGGCGCCGGAACTTCTTTCCCTTCAAAAGCCTTATCCAAAAGTTCATGCGCTTTGGTCTCAATCACTGACCGAGCCTTGTCAAAAGCCTGGGGATGCATGGCAAGCGGATAGAGCATCACGTAAATGGCAACATCGGGAGCAATCTTCTCAAGTTTTTTAAGTTCGACATGCAATTTACGGCAATAGGGGCAGTCAGGATCGGTAAAAACATACAGTTTTTTACTCCCCTTGGGATTGCCGATTACCACCGCTTTATCAGCGGGTATGGTAGCCACATCAAGTGTGGTCAATGATTTTGGTTGCGGCAGATCCTGAGCATGGGCAGAAACCTGCTCCATGGTTTCCAGATTGACCACGATCCCCTGCAGCAGATGTTTTTTGCCATAATCGATAAACACCAATCCCTGCTTATTGTCCTTTTCAACCAACACTTCATACAAGCCACGAGCCGGTGATTGTTTGACCGATTTGACGTTGACGCCGATTTTACCAAGCAATGTCCCCGCTTCTTTGGTCGTCATGGAATGGCAGGAGGTACAATCGCCACTACAACCATCCTTTGCCATGGCAAATGATGGTGAAGCAACAATAACCGAGAGAGCAAGTGCTGCCGATAATTCTTTCAACATAGTGTATTCCTTTCGTCATGCTGCATTGAGTGGTGTTGGTATGCAAGTAAAAAGCCAGCAGAGTGTGGCATTTAACCTATTGATATTACATTCTGATAACTGGCAACCGCATACGAGCCCGCATAAATTGCAGAGCATGGAGTATGCAGCGCTACCTTACGCAGTCCTTCGGCACAACCATACCACCATGGTGGCACCAATCAGAAACATGGGAAAACTGAGTAGTTGCCCCATGGAAAAGATTCCCCCCATAAAAGTTCCCAATTGGGCATCAGGCTGGCGGACAAATTCCACCATAAACCGGAACAGTCCGTAACCAGCCACGAAGGTCCATCCGGCCACACCGGTTTTTGGTAATCGTCGTGATGCCAGGCGTACTATCAGGAACAGGGTCAATCCTTCCAGCAGTGCCTCGTACAGTTGCGAGGGGTGGCGTGGTAAAGCGCCACCAGCGGGAAATACGATCCCCCACGGCAGATCGGTCGCTCTTCCGTACAGCTCACCATTGATGAAGTTGCCGATTCTTCCCAGCCCCAGCCCCACCGGCGCACACAAGGCAGCCATATCAATCAGGGTAAAAAACGGGATCTGCTTGCGGCGCGCAAAGAGCGCCAGCGAGGCAGTTACCCCCAAAAAGCCGCCATGAAACGACATTCCCCCTTCCCAGACCGCCAGCAGTTTAAGAGGATTGTTCAGATAAAACGGCAGGTTGTAAAACAGGATATACCCCAGACGCCCTCCCAGCACCACACCGAGCGCGCTGTAAAACACCAGATCCGAAATATCATCAGCGGAGAGCGACAGCTGCTTGCGCCGGGATTCTGAACGGAGAATAAAATAGGTTGCAATAAAACCGAGTACATACATCAGCCCGTACCAGCGGAACTGGAGCGGGCCGATACTCAAAAAGACCGGATCAATCTGCGGAAATTGCATGCAGCACAGTACCTTTCATTATTTGTTTCATACCCATTAGGCCGTGGCAACCGTATCATCCAACTGCAACTCCTTGATGGCCAGTTCACGTAATTTGAATTTCTGTATTTTGCCAGAAGCTGTCATGGGATAGCCATCCACAAACTTGATATATTTGGGAATTTTATAGTTGGCAATCTTGCCATGGCAATACTCCCGCACTTCCTCCTCGGTCATAGTGACATCTTTTTTGAGGATCAGCGCCGCCATGACCTGCTCACCATATTTCCGGTCGGGAACACCATACACCTGCACATCGGAAACCTTGGGATGGGTATACAGAAACTCTTCAATTTCGCGGGGATAAATATTTTCACCGCCACGGATAATCATCTGCTTGATTCGACCGGTGATTTTACAATAGCCGTTCTCATCCATGATCGCCAGGTCGCCGGTGTGCAACCAGCCTTCGGCATCAATCGCACGCGCCGTTTCCTCCGGCATTTTATAATACCCTTTCATGACCAGATAACCACGGGTACAAAGCTCACCCTGTTTCCCCGGCGGCAAGCTGGCACCGGTTTCAAAATCAACTATTTTAACTTCGACATCGGGCAATGCACGACCGACTGTCGCCACCCGTAGTTCAATCGGATCATCGGTGCGGGTCTGGGTGATCACCGGCGAGGACTCGGTCTGACCATAGGCGATCGTGATTTCCGAGGCATGCATCTGATTGATAACCTTTTTCATTACCTCGATCGGACAAGGTGAGCCGGCCATGATACCGGTACGGAGCGTTGAAAGATCAAAGGTAGCGAACTGGGGATGTTCCAGCTCGGCAATGAACATGGTCGGCACGCCATGCAGTGCCGTACATTTCTCTATTTCTACGGTCTGCAATGTTTTCAGCGGATCGAAAATTTCCACCGGAACCATGGTCGAGCCGTGGGTCACACACGCCATGACTGCCAACACACAGCCAAAACAATGGAAAAACGGCACCGGAATGCACAACCGATCCTTTTCAGTGAGCTTCATGCATTCACCGATATTGAAACCATTGTTGATGATGTTGGCGTGAGTCAGCATCACCCCTTTAGGAAAGCCGGTAGTACCGGAGGTGTACTGCATGTTGATGGTTTCGTGACAGCTGAGGGTTGCTTCAACCGCTGCCAGCTGCTGGTCGCTGATGCCAGCCCCCAATTCCGCCAAGCAGTTGAAATTGAGCATGCCCGCCGGTGATTCCGGGCCGATATACACCACCTGTTTCAGGCAGGGAAGTGTGGCAGAAGTAAGCTTACCCGGCTCGCTTCCTGCTAACTCCGGAACAACGGCGTTAACCGTCGCCACATAATCCGTATCCTTGAAGGCCCCCACCATGAAAAGTGCGGAGGAATCCGACTGTTCAAGAATATACTCCAGCTCCGCCGACTTATAGCTGGTGTTGATGGTAACCAGCACGGCGCCGATCTTGGCGCTGGCAAACTGCAGAATCAGCCATTCAGGCACATTGTATGCCCAGATCGATACATTATCCCCTTTGCGAATGCCGAGTTTCAGAAGCCCCTTGGCAACCTGCCGGCAGACATCATTGAATTGGCGGTAGGTATACCGCAGACCCCGTTCATGATAAACCATCGCCTCGTTTTCCGGGAAACGGGTCGCCATTTCATCCAGTAAAGAACCTAAGGTGTGTGTCATTTGCGCTGCCATTCTATCCTCCCAGACTGATCATACGTGTCATGTTGTGATACCTAATCAAAGCGTTACGGCGCCAGCGTAAAAAAGAAGGTTGCCCCTTGCCCCGGTTTGCCATCGGCCCAGATTTTACCGTTGTGGCGGGCGATAATCCGGCCAACCGTTGCCAGTCCGATGCCACTGCCGCTGAATTCCGTTGCGTCGTGCAAACGGGCAAACGTTCGAAACAGGCAACCGGCATCCTTCATATCAAAACCGTCCCCCTCATCCCGGATAAAACAGACGGTCTCCCCATTTTCCCGGAGCGCGCCGAATTCAATCGTCGTTTGTGGCTTGCGGGAACTGTATTTCCAGGCGTTATTGACCAGATTGTCAACCACAATTTTCAAAAGATTGACATCTCCCTGCACAATTACATCGGGTTGGACCGACACAGCTACCGGGCGTAACGGTTCCGCTTGCTGCAAACTGGTCAGCGCCGCAGTTATCAGCTGGCTGAGATTAACAGGTTGGGCTCGCAACGGTTCTCGTGACAGCCGGGAAAGTTCCAGCATGGCATCAATCAATTCGTCCAGACCGCAGCACGAATCATAGATCCGTTCAAGATACGGGCGTGATGCAGCAGCAATGGCGTTTTCGTCATCCAGCAGTAACTGGCAATAGCCTGAAATGCGGGTCAATGGCCCACGCATGTCGTGTGAAACCGAATAATTGAACGCCTCCAGTTCGGTATTGGCAGCCTCAAGATTGGAAGCCTGAACCGCCAATTCCGTATTCAGCAGACTGATCTCCTCCAGGTAACTCCGATTGCTTTCATCAGTCTGCATGCGTGCAGTGATATCACGGTCAAAACCAAGAATATAAGTACGACCGTTTACCCGCAACGGACCGGCATGGACTTCAATCGGAAATTTCGAACCGTCTTTTTTCAAATGCCACACGTCACGGGTAATCCATTGACCGGCAGCAATTTGTTGCAGCATTTCCGGAGCAGTCGCATTCGTCTCGGGAGCATTAAGCTCAAATATTTTCATAGTATTTATTTCATCGCGCGTATAACCGTGCTGATCGGCTGCCGCCTGATTGGCGGCCACAATCTTGCCGGCTTCATCACCTTCCATGCCAATTACTAAAATCGCATCCGGTGCACGCTCAAACAGGGATCGATACCGTTCTTCACTCTCGCAGAGCGCCCGTTCGGAACTTTGTAACGAAGCGAGCATGCCGTTGAGGGCAGCCGCCAATTGGTCCAGTTCATCATCTCCACGGACAGACAAACGAGCCGACACATCACCACTACGGGTAATCTCCCCCACCCTGGCGTTGATAACCGCCAACCGTTTCACGACGGCCCAACGGATAAAGAAAAGCATAATGCCAGACAAAATCGCGCAGCAGATGCAAAGCGCAACCAAAACATAACCAACACTGACGTTCACTTGCTGATGGAACATATGGGGAATGGTTGCCTTGAGTAACAGGGGGGGCATGACATCAATATCAAGCAACACCTTCTGCTCCAGCTCAGTATAGCTGTTATGAAGAATCACTTCTGACGTTGCCGCCAGAATAAAAACCTGAGCGGCAAAGACACTGACAATCATCATTATAAGTTTGCGAGAAAGTTTCATACCCTGCCAGGAACGGCCGCAGCCAGTGATATCACCACGATCGGCGCAGTATACTATGTGAGATCAGCCGTGTCCACCTGATAAGCAAACGATAATCATCGCCAGAGCAGCAGCACCTGGCCGCAACACGTAAAAGGCAAAATAAAACATCGGTTATAGCACCATGCAAAATCAATTTATTTTTTTATCACCAATTGCAACATTATAAGTATTCGTTATTGCAAGTTTTATATTTTTTATTCAACAGACCACAAAAAAAACATTGACCTATTTAAAACATTGATTTACAAAAAGATAAAATAATATCTTCACAATAGTAAAACAACTGTTACTTGCGTATACAACAAATAGGGTGGAGAGCATCATGGACAGGGAAAGAGGAGCATATTCGGTTCAATCGGTTCTCAAGGCTTTTGATCTCCTGGAAGCTCTGGCTGCCGAGGAATCAAACGTCACCCTGCCGCTGCTCGTCAAGAAGCTTGGCTTGACACGTAACAAGGTATTCCGCCTGTTAGCTACCATGGAAGAGCGTGGCCTGATTGAACGTGATGAACCGAGCGGCACCTTTCGCCTTGGGTTGAATGCCTTTGAAATGGCACAGCACATCCTGAAGGGAGCCAGCCTGATTCGCATGGCGCACCCGGTGATGGAGCAACTGGCCCGCAAACACGATGAAGCGGTGTACATCACCGTTATGAACAACGATGAAGTCCTGTTCCTTGACATGGTTGATTGTTTCCAGCGCATCAAGACTGTTGACATGGTCGGACAGCGCTTCCCGTTTTTCACCAACGCTGCCGGAAAAGCGTTGAAAGCGATGAGCGCATCCGACTTCTTCGATCGCATGAGCCATCGTCGCGGCCCCAAAAGCTCATCAATGCCCGACCTGACCAAACTGGAATCCGAATTGTCTGAAATCCGGCAAAAAGGGATTGCCATCGATGTCGGTGGGGTTGGCGACGGGATCTGTGCCGTTGCCGTTGCCATCAAGGACTACGCCGGCAAAGTCGTGTGTGCGCTTACCATGCTGGCTCCGTCGTTCCGCATGCTACAGGAACGCCTTGAAACGGAAATCATCCCTTCCATGCTGGAGGGGGCTGAAGTTCTCTCACTTAAATTTGGCTATGCCAAAATGACCACGTAGGATTCACTATCAACACTAATCAGAAAGGGGGCACAGTTTCAGATTTATCGGCTATTTTGTAAAAAAACCATTTTATTATGAAAGGAGTATCTCATGGCAGAAAGACAGTATGATTGGGCAGCAATTGCCAAGAACCCAAAGTTTCTTGACCTGCATCACAAAAAAACCGCGTTCCTTTTTGGCTGGTGGCTTTTCTCCTGCGTGTATTACTTCCTGCTCCCGATCGGGGCAGCCTACGCGCCAGGACTTTTCAAAGTTAAAATCATCGGTGTTATCAACTTCGGCTATATTTTTGCGCTTTCCCAGTTTTTTGTATCCTGGGCTCTGGCATTGTACTACGCCCATGTTGCCAACAAGGATTTTGACCGTCTGACAAAAGAACTCATCGATGAACTTCATCTTTAGAAAAGGAGGATACGACATGACTTTCAAGAATATCATTATTGCCGCTACAATGGCTCTCTCTGTTGCCGCAGCCGCCTTTGCTGAAGAGCCGAACAAAGCACCAGCCGCACCGGGAACACCAGCCGCAGCATCTGCCCCTGCCACCCAAGGCGCACCAGCCATGGCTGCACCGGCAGCAGGCACACCGGCGCCGACCGCAGCAGCACCGGCTGCCCCTGTTAAAAAGAAGGTTGAACTTAAAGCAAACAAAGTAATTACCCTTTCCATGTTCGCCGTTATCATCGGCATCACCATGGGTGTTGTTGTCTGGGCAGCCAGACAGACCAAATCAGCTGCCGACTTCTATGCTGCAGGTGGTGGTATCACTGGTACTCAGAACGGTTGGGCGATTGCCGGTGACTACATGTCAGCTGCTTCGTTCCTCGGTATTTCCGGTCTGATTTCGCTCTACGGGTATGACGGGTTCATGTACTCCGTCGGCTGGCTGGTGGCCTACATCACCGTTCTGCTGATCGTGGCCGAACCGTGTCGTAACGCCGGTAAGTACACCCTGGGGGATATCCTCTCCTTCCGTACCAATCCGAAACCGGTACGTGCGTTTGCCGCTATTTCAACCGTTTCCGTATCAACCTTCTACCTGACCGCCCAGATGGTTGGTGCCGGCAAACTGATGGCGCTCCTGGTTGGCGTCCCCTACAAGACTGCCATCATCGGCGTTGGTATCCTGATGGTCGGGTACGTCGTATTCGGCGGCATGACCGCCACAACCTGGGTTCAGATCATCAAAGCCGGTCTGCTCATGTCCGGCGCCTTCCTGTTGTCATTCCTGGTTCTGCTCAAATGTAACTTCAACATCTTTGCCTTCTTTGAAACCATCGTCAACAGCCCGGACATCCAGGACCACGTATCCAAGCTGGTACTCAAGGATGGGATTGTCTTGAACGGCGTGGATGCCGGTCAGCGTTTCCTTGAGCCTGGCCTGTTCCTGAAAAACCCGCTGGATCAGATTTCACTCGGTATGGCGCTGGTGCTCGGCACAGCCGGTATGCCGCACATCCTGATGCGTTTCTTCACCGTTCCGACTGCCCAGGCAGCTCGTAAATCGGTTATCATCGCCATGTTCATCATCGGCGGCTTCTACGTCCTCACCACCCTGCTCGGCTTTGGCGCTGCCATCAACCTGACCCCACAAGGGATCATCTCGGTTGACCCAGGCGGCAACATGGCAACCCTGATTCTGGCACAGACCATGGGCGCTGAAATTGCTCCTGTGCTGGGTGACATCTTCCTCGCCTTCCTCTGCTCGGTTGCCTTCGCCACTATTCTGGCGGTTGTTTCCGGCCTGGTTCTGGCTGCTTCGGCTGCAATTGCCCACGACATCTATGTTAACGTTATCAAGGATGGACACGCCGACCAGCACGAGCAGGTTACGGCAGCTCGATTGACTTCACTGGTAGTTGGTGTTGTTGGTATCATGATCGGCCTGATGGCTGAAAAAGCCAACGTTGCTCACCTGGTTGCTCTGGCATTCGCCGTTGCTTCCTCCGGTAACCTGCCGGTTGTTATCCTCTCGCTGTTCTGGCGTAAATTCAACACCGCCGGCGTCATCTCCGGCCTGGTAGTTGGCACCATCGCTTCCATCGGCCTGGTTATGGTTTCTCCCAACATGACCTATCCAAAAGTTGTCGCTGCCGGCGCCAAGAAAGTTGTTGCCGCGCTTGAGAAAAAACAGGCTGCTCTTCCTGCAGGAGCAACTCTGTCAGAAAAAGACACCAAAGCACTTGCCAAAGCTAAAGTTGACGAGCAGCTGACCGGCACATCCATCATGGGCCTTGAAAAACCGCTCTTCACCCTGAAAAACCCAGGCATTGTTTCCATCCCGCTCGGATTCATGGCTGCAATCATTGGTTGCCTCATGTTCCCAAGCCGTCGTTCCGAAGAAATGTTTGACGAAGTGTATGTTCGTCAGAACACCGGTCTCGGCATGGCAAAAGCGGTTGATCACTGATGCTTTGATTTCTGAATGATTGTGGTATAGTTGGGGAAGGCTTCGGCCTTCCCCTTTTTTTATCAACAAAAGCCAGGGGACATACACATGAGGGGAATCGATCATGACCATCCGCACCATACTGACAGCGCTCTGTTTCTGCCTGACAACCACAGTCTTTGCTGCCCCGCCACAAACCACACCAAAGAATGACAAAACTCCTCTCCCCCCTCCCAGTGTGTTGAGCATCATCCCTTCCCAGGGGGAACCGGGGATCAAAATCAACATGACCGGTTCCAGTTTTGGCAAAGAAACCAAGGTCTTCCTCGGCAGCCAGGAAGTTCCCCTTGTGACAGGCAATGATCGCCAACTGGAATTCATGATCCCGATCAAGCTTCAAGCAGGTGTCTATGCCCTTTACCTGCAACGCAGCGATAACGCCATCAGCCGCCCCTACAATTTTACGGTGACCCCCTTGCGGCCGGTGATCAAAAGCGTGGCACCAGAGCAGCTTTCTTCCTGTGCCATGGGTAACGAACGTGAGATCACCGTGTCTGGCCAGAACTTCAGTGAAGAGAGCCAACTGTTCTTTGACGGTGTCGTTATCCCGAGCCGTTTACAATCACCAGATGCGCTAACCTTTAGCGCTCCCCAGGTTGCCGGAGGGCTGCACCAGGTGATGGTAAAAAATGCGCCCGACAACGGTTCAGCACCCATCGGACTGATGATCGCAACCAAGCCGGAGATCGACCACGTCACCATTGGCAATGAGTATGTCAACTACTACGATCTGATTGTTGAAGGGAGAAACTTTCAGCAGAATGCGTCGATCACCGTGGACGGCTCAAGGATTGGCGGACAGGGGGGGGATGACCTGGCAAGCCGTGAAAAATTGATCTTTCTCGGCTGCAACAAGCTGATCTATCAGCGACACCCCTATTCCCCCACCACCAAGGAGTTCCGCCTGCAGGTCGTCAATGGCGGTGGTGAAGGGAGCCAGGTTGTTACGGTCAGCGCGCCATAGCTCAAACCGAGACTGGGAATAACTTCAAACGACAAGACCGCCAGCGGAATCGAGAAAAAATCCAATACGCTGGCGGTCTTCTGTTTTTTATGGACAGAGATAAAGGGCTATTTTTTCTTCCACAGCATCAGTATGGCAGGAAGAAACAACAGAAACGAAGCAACACTGGCAATCATGCCAAGTGACATGACAGCACCGATACTGAAAACCCCCTGATGATGGGCCACCATCAGGGCGCCGAAACTGAACAAAATCGTCAACGCATTGAGAAACACCCCTTTACCGGCGCTGCTGACAATAACCTGTACTGCCGTTTCACCCCCCTGACGGTAGCGGTTGATGATGTAGATGGCAGAATCGATCCCGACCCCCAGAATCAGCGGCAGGACAATGATATTGGCTGAATTGAACCTGATACCGCTGAGTTCCATGGCGCCGACCATTAAAACCAGACCGGCCAGCATCGGTAAGATACCAATTAAAGCGTAGGGAATACTTCGGAAGGTAAGCAGCAAAATGACCGCGATGCCGATAAAGGCATAGCCAAAAGCTGCGGTATAGGAATCACGCAGCACGGTCAGCGATTCATACACCATCACCGGCTCGCCGGTGGCGTGGGGAACGATCGATTTCACCTGACCGACAAATTCCTGTAACGGGTCACGATCAAAGATTTCATTCTTGGCCGCCACCTGCAACAACAAGGTGCCATGGGCTCCCACAAAGCGTTGTTTCAACTCGGCCGGTACATTTTCCAAGGTAACGGAGGGGGATACATTCAGACTATCCTTCAGCAGTTTCAGCTTGGCCGGCATATCGGCAAACATCCCACCCTGAAATTCCCGCAGCATTCCCAAGGCATTACGATCTTTCTCTTTTTCCAATGAGGCAAAGAAGCTATCCAGTGTTGTCAGAAACACACCGACGGATTGAGCTTCTGGCACTTTTTGTGCTTCGAGTCTGGTCTTGAGTTTTTCCACGCTGGCGCGAAAATGTTCAAAAACCGTCGGCAACTCCATTACCCGCAGGTCTTCCTGGTACGGCTGCGGATTGATTGATGACATCAGATCCCGCATGGCTGCCAGTTCGGCTCGTTTTTGCTCCTGTTGATCTGGAACCAGCGACATCAGGCTGACAACATGATCAACTGCCGGGAGTTTTTCCAGACGTTCCGTAAGGCTCCGCGCTTCAACCAGATCACGGGCGGTAACCACGGCGAAATAGCCCGAATTTTCCTTACTGCGCATCAATTTATAGGCATACTCCACTGACTGAAGACCTTTAGCCTGGAGATTCATCAGATTGTAATCAAAGCGGGTCTGCAAGGCAGGATAGAGACAGAGCGCAACCAGCAGTAGCGTAGCTGCCATAATCAGTTGAGGACGCTTGAACATCAGCACCATACGCGACGATGCCGGCAAGTGTGCAGATGCGGCTGTCGTCGTAACCGGCTTCCTGAAACGCCGCAAAAGAATCAACATGGCCGGTAGTACCGTAAAGGTGGTAATCACACAGAGCACAATCCCGCCGGCGGCAATAATACCAAGTTCTGAAATTCCTTTAAAATCGGTAAAGGTAAAGGTAATAAATGCCATGGCTGTTGTTGCTGCCGCCCAGATGATGGAGCGGACGTTGTGGGTGATACCAATTTCAACAGCCTGTTGATCTGTTGCACCCAGCGCCAGTTCTTCCTGATAACGCAGCACAACCTGAATGCCATATTCAATGCCGAGTCCGATCAACATGATGGCAAACACCATGGAAAGTATGTTGAGATGCCCGACGGCAAAGGTGGCAAAACCGAAGGCCAGCGAGATACCGACCAGCAGTGAAACCATGGCGGCAATTACATTGAGCAGACCGCGAAATGCGTAGAACAGCAGTGCGACGGTCAAGGTCAGCGACAGTATCGTTGCAAGCTCCATATCGCTCTGGCTGGAATTCATCTCTTCATATTCCAGTACCGGCACTCCGGTCAAACCAAAGGCAACATTCTTGAATTCAGGCTTGGCACACAACGCAGCAAGAGCTGCACGGGTAGTGTTGATCGCTTTTTCAGCCGGCACAAAACTCCCCGCCTCCTTGACCGGCAGGACGGTGATCACCTGCTGTTTACCGGCCTGCTCCAGCATAGAGGGTTTACCATCCCCTCCCCCTTTGAGAAATGAATCAAGGGAGAGCGCACTGGTTTTACCGTCAAACCCTTTGAAGCCGGTATTGAGGGTTGCCAGCATAAACGCCAGGCTTTTCAGGTTTTCCGGATCAGGAGCTGCAAGGTAGCGGTCGATCTGACTGGTGAGACTACTGAAGAGGGTCTGAATCGTGGGGGTAGCAGCCAGGTCACGCAGTACCGGCGCCGCCATGGTCAGGGTTGAGCGAAGCTTTTGCAAATCTTGCAGCGGCATGAACAACAGGCCATTGCTTCTAAAATAGGGGAGACCGCCGGGATAAAACAGCTGTCGAAACACTCCGTTCTCACGGGAGAGCGCAGCATACAGAGCGTCGGCAGCACGACTGGTCAAATCAGCATCGCCCGACTCGATGACACAAACGATTTCCTCCTGATCGCCAAACTCGGCGCGATAGGCACGGTAATCGACCTGAAAGGGAGCATTGCGCGGCATCAGATCATCACGGCCAGTCAAAAACTCCATCTTTTTAACCGTGTAGATAATTGAGAACAGTGAGCACAACAGGGCGATGGCAAGAATCGTGCGGGGATGGCGCGCAACAAAATTAAAAAAACGGGATGACGTCAAAAGTAGCTCCTCGGAGTCGTGATGTGTTGTTTGAATATACTGCTCCAGCCAAAATGTCAATTAGCAGGGGAGCTAACGCTACTGAATTGCCGGGAGATGATGACCATGCAGGAGGAAGATGGGATGAACAAGGCGGGAAGTAGCGGACAACGTCGGGGAGTAGTCATGCTTTCAGCACTGGCGCTGGCAGTTGCCATTATGCCAGCCCTAGCCGATGCCAATGGTTTTTCCTGGCCCGTCAATTGTACCCCGGGAGTCAATTGCGATGGGCGCAACACCCGTATCGGTTTTCCGGATATCAGCGGAAACGGCTTGTCGTATTCATGCGGTTCCCCCGGTTACACCGGTCATCTTGGCACTGACATTCTCATTTCATCCGTCGATCAACAGGTAGAAGTCCTGGCAGCTGCCGATGGCGTGGTAAGATGGTTGCATGACGGATCATTCGATCATTGTCCTGATAGCAGCCGCTGGGAATGTGACGAGCAGAACAAGAGTGAACTGGCTATTGACGCCACCCGTAAGGCATCGCTCGGATTCAACGCCGGTAATTACATCGTGCTGGAACACGTACTGAAGAATACCCGTTACCTGACGCTGTACGCACATTTGAAGAGCGGATCATTACTGGTATCCAACGGACAACGGATCAGACGCGGGGACCGGCTGGCACAGGTCGGCAGTTCGGGAAACACCTTGACCCCCCACCTTCATTTCGGCGTATTACGCCAGGATGGAGCAGTATACCGGCCGGTAGATCCATGGCCAGGAGCTTGTAATTCTACCAGTAGCGGACTATGGAACAACAATCCTCCCTACACCGCACAGACGGCGACTACAATGCCGCCACCAGGCTTACAGTTCCGTTCAATCACGATCACCAAAGCACAACAGACCGGCTCTTCAGCAAATCAGTGCATTCCCAAATAACTGGCCAGAGCTATCTGCTACGTTTTTTCTGCAGTTACTACGGCATGTTAACGGCTTTACGTCAAACAGCCATCCCTGCCAATCCGGTTTTTTTTGCGGCATCCACCTGTTGACATATGTAGGGGGCGAGCGCTGCAACAAGTGCCGCCTGGGAAAGTGGTTTTGCCAGATAGGCATTCATGCCGGCCTCATAACAGGTGGTAATTTCATCCGGCATGATCTGCGCAGTCAGGGCTATAATCGGTATCTGTTGTCCGCTGTTTATTTCTTCACTTCGTATGATTCTAGTCACTTCCAACCCTCCCATTTCGGGCATCAGTATATCCATCAGGATCAGATCAAATCGCTCCCTGCGCCAACGCTCTATTGTTTCTAACCCATTGGAAGCTATCGCAACACAATGCCCGGACTTCTCCAGTAAGCGCATAATCAATGTTTGATTAAGCGGAACATCTTCGGCGACCAGAATCCGCAGAGGAAGTGAGCTCGCTTGATCAAGCTTCTGTTCTTCTACCATGCCGGTCTCATAAGAGTATTTATCGTTTTCAACTCGATCAAACTGCAGTGTCGCACTAAACGTACTCCCCTTCCCTGATTCACTGGCAACCGTAACGCCCCCCCCCATCATTTCAACAATCTGACGCACAATCGACAGTCCAAGACCGGTTCCACCGTAGTGACGGGTTATGGCGGCATTGGCCTGTACAAATGGAGTAAAAATATGATCCCGATCGGCATCACTAATCCCGATCCCCGTATCGCTGACACTGAGTATTAGTGCCACAGCTGTTTCCGTTACAGCCTCCCTGTCTACCCGCAGAGTAATACCACCGTGAGAGGTAAATTTGATGGCATTGCCAACCAGATTGGTAATCACCTGACGTAACCGCAGCGGATCTCCACATAACTGTGCGGGTAGTGAATCGTCAATAAGGATACTGCAATATAATCCTTTTTGTTGAGCGCGATATTCCAGTGGTTTCATGGAGTTATCAATTAATTGACGGAGCGGGAAAGACGTTTTTTCAAGTTGGAGATGACCGGCCTCTATTTTAGAAATATCGAGAATATCATTGATCAACTGCATCAAATGTTCGCCGGAACTCCGTACCCCCTCCAAATACTCTTTTTGCTCGACAGAGACCGAACTTTCCAGTGCCAGTTCCGTCATCCCAATGACTGCATTCATCGGCGTGCGGATTTCATGGCTCATTTTCGCCAAAAACATGCTTTTGGCTCGATTGGAGCTTTCCGCCTCATCCTTGGACTTTTTAAGCTCCTGCACCATTGATTCAATAGCATTCAGCAACAACTGCGGCTCACTGCTGGTTCCTGTCGTTACCTGCTCATGCGGTGGAAGCATGGCGATTGAGCGGGTGATCTCAAGCGCCGTGCGAAGAGGTTGATTGACTCGACGAGCAGCGTACAGCGAAAAACAAACAATACCAATCAGCAGACTTACGGTAATGGCGGCGACTTGTCGCCTGATAAGTGTCACTTCCCGGTTGAGATCATCGAGATAGAGACCGCTCCCGATAACCCACCCCCATGGCTGAAAGCCTTTTAGATATGAAATTTTGCTTTGTATTGAACCGTCGGACGGCTTTAGCCATTTATATTGGATAAATCCACTGCCGGAAACCCGGATCAGATCATTCATGGCAACAAACAGCTTGAAACCGTCCGGATCACGATACTCTGCGAGGTTTTTTCCCTCCAGAGAGCGATTGAGCGGGTGGGTTACCATGACAAGATCAAGGGTGTGAATCCAAAAATAACCGTTTATATTATTTATTTGATGAATCATTGCCAGCGCCCGTTGCTGTGCTTCATCCCGGGTAAACTCACCCTTCAGCTCAAGCTGATGTTGTCGATCAACAACCGAATGGGCTATATCAACCATACTGACGGTAAATTTTTTATGTTCTTCAATAATTGACTGTTCGTAACGCGGTATGATGTAGAAAAGAAGGTAACTGAATGAAACCAGAAGGATAAGAGAATTAACTCCAACTATTTTGGAAACGATATTCCAGTTGCGTATTCGTAAAAAACGGGTAATCACAAACGATCCATTCCGCATGCAGCTGATTTAATTAATGGTTAACTATAGTTGCTTTGTATACAGGTGTATACAATCGCATGTCAAGTTAAACCCACGTAATTTACCGTAGAATTAAAGAATCGGGCACAAAAGCCGATAAAGATACAAGGACCGAATGCGGCATGGCAGACACCACAAATCTCAGGAGGTTTTATCATGGCACTCTCACAACTTTCTCCACCAAGCATTATGGCAAATCCGGCGCACATAAACCCAACCGTACAGAGCGAGCAGCAGGCGGTTTTAGTAAAGGTAGACCAGCAAGCACAGGAAAGCGTCAAACAGACGGCAACCGATACGATTACCATTTCCAGTTATGCTCTCAAACGCTCTTCACAGAAATAGCCACAACAAAAGGGTGTCCGCCGTTCCCACGACCGGACACCCTTTTATATGATCACGAGCTTTTGTCAACCGACTAGACGTTAAAGCGGAAATGCATCACATCCCCGTCCTTGACCGTATATTCTTTTCCTTCCAAGCGCATTAAACCTTTTTCCTTGGCTCCCGCTTCGCCATTACAGGCAATGAAATCATTAAAGCCGATCACCTCAGCCCGGATGAACCCTTTTTCAAAGTCGGAATGAATCACGCCGGCGGCGCCAGGCGCCTTGGTTCCGTTGACAATTGTCCAGGCACGTACTTCCTTGACACCGGCAGTGAAATAGGTAATCAGTCCCAGCAGTTCATAGCCGCTACGGATCAGGCGATCAAGCCCCGGCTCCGGCAATCCCATGTCATCAAGGAATGCTTTTTTTTCAGAGCCGTCAAGCTCCGAAATTTCCGCTTCCAGCTTGCCACAGATAACCACGACCTTGGCCCCATCAGCTTCTGCGATGGCCCGCACCTGGTCAACAAAAGGGTGTTTCCCCTCCAGGTCATCCTCCGCCACATTGGCAACATAGAGCACCGGCTTGTCGGAAAGGAGGTGCAATTCCCGCATCCAGATCCGCTCATCATCGGTTTCAACCACACCATTCAGCTTCTGTACCTGTTCAAGACGCTCTTTGACCCGCAGATAGAGAGCAACTTCGTCCTTGGCTTTCTGATCGCCACTCCGGGCCAGTTTTTCCGCCCGCAGAATTTTTTTATCAACCGTATCAAGATCCGAAAGCGCCAGTTCGGTATTGATAATCTCCACATCATCAGCCGGCGAAACCCTGCCACTGACATGGACAACATTATCATCATCAAAACAACGCACCACGTGAACAATGGCATCGGTGCTGCGAATATGGCCGAGAAACTGATTCCCCAATCCTTCGCCGGAACTGGCGCCTTTTACCAGACCGGCAATATCGACAAACTCGATGGTGGTCGGCTGGGTCTTTTGAGGATGTACAATGGCAGAAAGTTGATCCATGCGTGGATCGGGAACCTGCACAATCCCCACATTCGGATCAATCGTACAAAAAGGATAGTTGGCCGATTCTGCGCCAGCCGAAGTCAAGGCATTAAAAATCGTTGATTTACCAACATTGGGAAGCCCCACAATTCCGCAATTAAAACCCATATCATCACCCTTCGATAAAATTTCTGTTGTTAAAAAGGCTCATGGCCTTCGGCATTCCCTGATCAAACATCATCTTGAGCATCGCCACGCCACCATCAAGAACATCAGGCAGGTTTTGCATGGCATCGGGCGGAAAAGTTCCCAACACGTAGTTAACTGTATCGCCATGCAGCGGACGTCCGATGCCAACCCGCAGACGAATGAAATCACCCTTCCCCAACTGTTCCATAATGGAGCGCAAGCCGTTATGTCCCCCGTGCCCTCCCCCCTGCTTCAGACGCACGGTACCAAACGGCAGATCAAGATCATCATGTACGACGATTAGCTGCGAAAGCGGGAGTTTATAAAATTGCAGCGCCTGCATGACTGAACGGCCGGAAAGATTCATAAATGTCTCAGGCTTGAGAAGAATAGTGCGGAAGGAGGTAGAGCGCCATTCAGCGGTTATACCGGAAAATGCTTTTTTTGTCAGGGAGAGGTTCTCAAGATGCGCCAGACGTTCCAAAAAAAGGAAACCCGCGTTGTGGCGGGTCCATTGATACGTGGGGCCAGGATTTCCCAGCCCCGCTATGACGAATTGTTTCATTGATAAATCCGGCAACTATCAGGCTGCAGGTGCTTCAGCATCCACTTCACGACCAATGATGCTGACGATTGGCGTTTTAGGGTTTTCAAGCAGTTTGACACCAGCAGGAAGTTCAATTTCACTGGCGTGGATTGAGTGGGCAATTTTAAGTTCCGTAACATCGATTTCGATGTGATCGGGAATGTTGTTCGGCAAACATTCAATATGCAGTTCGTGGTGAGCAAGATCAAGCAATCCGCCAGCCTTTACACCAGCTGCGCTCCCCTTAAGTACAACCGGAACTACCAGCTTCAGGGTTTCATTCATATTGACCCGGTGCAGGTCAACATGGGTCAGGGTGCGCTTGAGCGCATCGCGCTGCAAATCGGTGACAATGACAAGACTGTTGTTAAGGGAGTCGCCGCCAACCAGAGTAATCAGGTTGTTAACGCCACCCTCGCCATCAATGGCTGCCTTAAGTTCACGCTGTTTCACGCTGACTGCCATCGGATCCATACCTTTACCATACACAACGCCCGGAACCATATCGGCGAGTCTCAACTGACGGCTGATTCCTTTGCCGGTTTTAGAACGTAATTCAATGTTTAACTGTTTCTGTTGCATGGTGTTCCTCCAATGGTAGTGACAGGCTCTTTGGCAACTGTACACACAAATTTTAACTTATCTCAGACAAACAAAGAGCTGACCGACTCGTCTTCGTGAATCCTGCGAATTGCTTCCGCCAGAAGGTCAGCAACCGACAGCATGCGAACCTTGCTTGTCTGATCTTTCTTCTCTCCCAGGGGAATGGTATCAGTCAGCACAACTTCCTCAATATCCGATGTATTGATACGCTCAATGGCGGGACCGGAGAGTACACCGTGGGTGGCGCAGGCAAACACGGAGCGGGCACCGTTTTCTTTCAGCGCACGGGCAGCCTGGGTCAAAGTCCCGGCGGTATCAATCATATCATCGAGAATAATGGCGATCTTGCCGCGCACATCTCCAATCAAATGCATCACTTCTGCCACATTAGGACCGGTGCGACGTTTATCAATCACTGCCAGAGTGCAGCCCAGACGCTTGGCAAAGGCACGGGCGCGCTCGGTTCCACCGGCATCCGGTGTAACCATCACGATATCTTCGCCATCGAAACGTTTTTTGATGTAATCGAGAATAACCGGCACGGCATACAGATTGTCGACCGGAATATCAAAAAAACCCTGAATCTGACCGGCATGCAGGTCAACCGTAACCACACGGTCAACACCGGACTTGGTGATCAGGTCGGCGATCAGCTTGGCGGTAATCGGTGTGCGGGGAGCAGCCTTACGATCCTGACGGGCATAACCGTAATAGGGGATTACAGCCGTAATAGTTGCTGCCGATGCACGTTTGAGTGCATCGGTCATGATCAGAAGTTCCAGCAGGTTGTTATTGGTCGGAGCGCAGGTTGACTGCACCACATAAACATCACGACCACGCACGTTTTCACCGATCTCCACCATTATTTCGCCATCGGAAAACGTACGAACCCGCGCGGCGCCCAATGGCACTGCCAGGTTGGAGCAGATTTTCACGGCCAGCTCAGGGTTGGAGTTACCGGTAAATATTCTGATTTTATCGTGCATGATTGTTTACGACCTTTCAATCAAGAAAGTGAGAGTGGCTGGGGCGCCAGGGATCGAACCTGGGAATGCCGGAATCAAAATCCGGTGCCTTACCGCTTGGCGACGCCCCAA
>DAINBV010000077.1:0-22824 GCA_036732725.1 Geobacteraceae bacterium
TTTGTGAAGTAATATCAAACACATATAATCACGCGACATCGTGTCGCGACCAACGTTGTAAGGCTTACCGGCGTCTTTTGGCCAGTGCAGCCGTTAGTTGTGAATTTTGCCCGCCACTCTTTCCAGCAAGCTATTACAAGCATCCAAAAGAGACAGAAAAGTTCTTATCTAGTCATAAGGGCAAAGGCTAGTTCTCTGACAAGGCAACCCTGAACAATCGCCACTCCCCTGAGACTCCCTTTAATTGATGCATGCCACGCTCTTCGAATTCAATTCCAGATCCGGCGACAAGATCTGTAAGCGTACGAGAGACCATGATTTCTCCTGCATTTGCCTCTGAATTAATACGGGATGCAATATGAACAGAAATACCGCTAATATCCTGACCGCATAGTTCTATCTCGCCTGTATGCAAACCGGAACGGATTTCAATGCCTGCTTTTCTGAGTAGACAATTTAATTTTATTGCGCAGTGTATGGCGCGGCCAGGACCGTCAAATATGGCAAGCAGTCCATCTCCAGTACTTTTTAAAAATTTACCTCGATAAGATTCAACCTGCTCTTTAGAAATTCTATCATGTACGCTTAACAATTCTTTCCACCTCATGTCTCCCAATTCAGTTGCCTTTTTAGTTGACTCAACGATATCGGTAAACAGCACGGTAGCTAATACACGATCTGTTCTGGAGGCGGTTCCCCTTTGGCCAGTAATGAAATCCTCGATTTCATCTATCAGCAACCTTGTGTCACCTGTATATGGAAGGTGGTCTGTACCCTTTAATTCCACAAATTTTGAACCGGCTATATTTTCGTGCAAATGTTGACCACAGCCAATGGGAAAAGCCGAATCATTGGTTTTATGAAGGATCAGGGTCGGTACTTCTAAAACCCCAAGCAGGCTTTGAACGTCAATTTCAGCATTTAAACCCATAATGGACACTATTCCAGCAGGGGTATTGGATAAACGTTCCAGCTTTGCCAGCCAGAGTAGTTTTTCGGGATTGGCTGAAAAAGAAGGGGCAAGTGTGTTGGAAAATACCCCACACCCCCATTGTTTCATACACAATGGGACCATACCGTTAAGAGTCGTTTTATCGAAAAACGGGTACGGATAATCGTCAGTTTTCACAAACTTTGCAAATGAGCCATATAGAACCAGTGCTCTCACACGCTCTGGGTAGGTCACTGAGAACATAATGCTCATCGGGCCACCTTCTGAAGAGCCGAAGATGACAGCCTTAACACTTTTGGTTGCGTCCATGACAGCACGAATATCGTCCACCCGATTTTCCAGGCTATTCTGGAGACCCGGGTAGTCTGACATCCCTTGTCCGCGTTTATCAAACGTAATCACTCGTGAAAACGAGGACAGTTGGTTCATAAATTGGACATAGTCGTCCAGTTCCAGCAGGTGCTCAAGATGGTTGACCATGACAGGCACCATGACGATGTCGATCGGACCATCTCCCCATACCTGATAGGCAATGCTGACGTCTCCGCTCATGGTGTAATTAGTCTTGGGAAATTCCATAATCACCTCTCTCCTGGAAATTGCTCAACTCCATAAGCCTGACCGAAAAACCAGGGCCGCTGCCCATATTTTAAAGCCAACCAACAGTAAACCGGGGAGTATTCCCGGCTTTTACAAAATTCCGGCATGCCGGAATTTTTATATAACATACTGATTTACAATGAATCATGTCGAAATTTGGCCAAATATTTCAGTAACCTTTTGGGTGGAAATGAGCAGTGTATTTTACAATTTGAGTTACGATCATGAGTGGTTAGATCTATTGCAAGGAAACCACTTTTCCCATAAAGAGAATCAAGCCTGTCTGGCGATCGCGGATCAAGAAGATAAAAGGATGATCGATGTCCAGCGTCAGATTTGATACTGGCGCCATGGTCGTACCGATTGTGATGGCAGTCGCAGCGGCAGCTTCGGTTCCTGCCTCGTCAACACCTATAAACGCTTGGTGAAAAACAGCCGCGACAAATAGATCATGGTTGCCATCAATACCGGAGAGGTCGGCGAGTCCCGGACTGAAGGTATCGACCATGCCGAGGGAACGCAGGATTGGCCCCACCGGGGTCGTTTTGGTGAAGGAAAACTTCGGCATGGAGAAAAATGCCATTTTATCGGACAGATGACCGGTTATGTCAGCCAGCACGGCAGGTGTCAGTGACGCGAGAAACGCATCGAAGGTTCCTGGGGCAGGCATGATTACGAGCATGGAAAGGTTGTCTCCCGCATAGGGGATGTCAACCGCCTGGCAGCCGCTCGTCTGCGCATACGGCAGAGAGAACTGTTTTCGCATGAACGGGACCGACGACGCAGAGTTGTTGTGGTTGGTAAAGGTCTGATTCGATGTGATGGTTTTGGAGAACGGGGAGGCCCAGTCGGCCTTGAACCAGATCACATTTGTCAGGACAAGACGGGTATCGCCGGAAACTTCGCCCTGTGGGATCAGGTTCTGGATCCTGTGATTGGTCTGCTCTTCCACCCAGCTATTGATGGTCTGACGCGATGACTCGGTGGCGGTGATGAAGTCCACCAGATGCAGCCCAGCGCCGTAATTGACCGCCAGGGTGTCCAGGTATGCCGGCAGGATGGAGAAGCCTTTCTGTCCCCACACCGCATTGGCATTATTGAGTTTTGGTGTTAGCTGGCCATTTGCCAGAGCGGTCCCGGTGGTCTTTGCAGCAAGGAGCAGGTCGAGTTTGTTGAAGACCGGGTCGCGGTTTGCCTGGGCGGGAGAAAAGAATATCATCTGCTCAATTTCGCTCAGCGTGGTCCCGCGCGCCCCCGGCGCCAAGAGTGCAAAGGCCTGTGTGATGCTGTAGGGTGAGAAAAAGGTGTTGATGTCGGGCGCAGAATCGAGGAGGGGGAAAAGCTTCAGAGTAAATTCCGTGTTGCCGGAAACCACCGCGGCCAGTTCCGTATCAGAGACCAGCGGAGCCGTGTTACGCGCCAGAGATGACGTGGCAATGGTGCCGCCGTTTGTATCGGCCTTGGATTGTTCAGTATTCCCGGAATCACTGCTACAGCCGACAACAAAACAGAATGAAACAATGGAAAGGAACCGGATAGGTAATCGCATTGAAACTCTCCTTTTCTGATGAACGGTTCGGCAGTTAACACGTTCTGGTTCATTCACAATCGCCGTTGTATAAACATCCCAACTGCCGAGCCTAAACTGCCCGCAGGCATAAGGTCTGTCCTGACGCCATCCTTCCAGTATGCGGGGATTCGATACGTAGAGTTGCCGTTCATGTCATCCAGATAAAGACCCGCTACGTACACGCTTCCGTCTACCACGGCAATCTGCACGCCAGGCCCCCTGTCATTTGATTGCGGTGTGGATAATGGGGTCGGTGTTCCGTTTTTCCAATAAACCGGCTTAGGTTCTTGGTCGTTATAATCCGAGGACATTCCGGTCACATAGACATCAGTTCCGTCAACAGCCACGCCGAAGCCAACCGACACCGAAGGAGGACTTGAAATGGTTGTTACAGCACCATTCTTCCAATATGCCGCCGTAAGATCGCCGATGCCGGCATCAGCAACAAAACCCGAAGCATAGACGTCCGGGCCATGTACGACAATACCTGCCAGCTCGCCCGGATCAGAGGATACTATGTTTGTTTCCACTGATCGTGCCGCCAGATCATATTTGAAATACACAGGGTTACCGTTCATTACCCCTGCAGCGTACACACGATTGTCAGAGACGGCAATACCATTAACCGTGCTTTCGCTCTTCAAAGGACCAAGTTCCACAGCCTCTCCATCCACCCACAATACCGCTCTATTATTGCCATTTGATGCACGAAACCCGGCGACATACAAATGGACGCCGTCGTGATACACGGCATTGGCGCGAGAGTCTTTCGTAGTTTCCTCAAGGTCTGTCTTTGCGCCGTTCTTCCAATAGCAGGCAATTGTGTGGCCATTGTCGCTGTAATAACCAACAGCGTACACATCACTATCAGTTACAACAATGCCTCGTGCCTGGGAATTGTGTACGGCTTCACCAAGATCAATTTTCACCCCGTTTTTCCAATAGCAGGCAAAATCCTTGTTGGTTTCTACAGTATGCGTGTCGCCACAAACATAGACTATTGGCGCGCTGTCCGTTGGCGTGCCGCCACAGGAAGTTATTAAAACTGCGATCACGGAAACAAAAAAGATTTTAACGAAGCACATCGTTTCCGAAACACTCGTCTTGAGCTTATGCTTACCTTCAGGCATTACACACCCCCTGCAGCAGTGTCAACAGCTCTCCCCCCTACCCGCCCTTCAAGCAAAACCGCCAGCCGACTACAGACCCCGCCGTTTCCTTTGGCACACGCAACCAAGTGCCGTTAAGGTCAGAGCATTACAGCCTGGCCACCTCTTTCAGCAACATCCTCAAGATGCCAAAATACCATGGTTGAAAGGTCACTCTCCAAGGCCAGTCGCTTGGATCCGAGCTTCAGCTTGTTCAATGATGATGCAAGCAATTGGCGCATTTCAACGGTGATGGAGCCAGACGGGCTCTGGACGCATTCGCCGATGTCATAGGAAATGAATCCGGCACACACCAGGGGGCGCACATCATAGATCATGCAGGCAGCTTGCTGATTCAGGAACGCGCACGGGATATTCAATTCGAAATATCTGACGGAAACGTCGCGCTGCTCTTGATCGGTTCCGCTGGTATACGTTTCATACATCTGCTGCAACGGTTCCTGCTCCGTTGTTTCAAGGCGGCCAAGATAATTATTCAGGAATGCTTCGAGGGCAGCCGGATTATTCATAAGATGGAAGCTTATCACTTCAAGTTCCACAGCCGTCACTTTGAATAGCTGACTGCAACAGGAACAAACAGCACACCCTGATTTGCAAACACTGCCGGACTTATCAGCCATAACCGCCATCGCCCGGTTGGTTTTTTCGATCAACTCTTTTCCGTTGCGCAGCTTCTTGAGTTTTGAACTCCTGACGGCACTGTTCAGGCAGTGGCGCTGGTCAGGCACGTTACGGACAAGCTTACGACAAATCAGAGCATTTTCTTTGCTGAGGGACTGCTTGCCATCGTGTGCCATTATGTCTCCTTTAATTTCAAATCTCTTAGTATCTCCTTATTGCACGAGCACTTAGCCACTGTCAATGGTCGCGATCATGTCAAAATCCACGGTTCCGATCAGCATCGTACAATTACTGTCGACCAGTACTCTCCCCTGAAAGATGGGAGTTCATGCTTCACAACAGAAAAGGCGGCCAATTTGGCCGCCTTTTCTGTTTCGTAACCTGCTGTAGAGAGACTTATTTGTTTCTTCTCCTCAGTAATGCCACCCCCGCAATGCCTGCACCAAGAAGTATGGAGGTAGAAGGCTCAGGAACAGGAGCAAAATGGCTGGCAGCATGACTGTCACGAACATAGAAAGTGTCTGCGCCAGTATCAGCATACCCCAAACCATTCCCGTTAGTTAGATAGCCATTGGATGCATCAAGCAAATCCACCGAATTGAAGGTAGACCAGTATTCTGATGCAAAAATATAGCAGGTGTGATCTATAAAATTATTAGCAATAAAGACCGCATGTCCAGGAACAATAAAATCGCTCCAAGCCGGTCTTTCAGCCCATTCAGCGACGGTAGCATATCTCCACCCTTCAACAGCACGATACGAAGGCGTGTATATTTGCTCAACTGACCATGCATGGGGGGATAATGGTCCGGCGTACACCCAGTCGAGCCCGGAGTTTTTGAAATTAATCAGCACATTTGCATCTGGAATCGCAATCGAGCTGTTGTAGATAACAGCATGAGCAGTACCAACCGCGAGCGCTAACGTTGCGATCAAAGTTACCAACGCTTTTTTCATAGTGCATACCTCCTGGCAGTAATTAAAATAGAGTTTCGATCTTGAGGCACAATGTATGCCACACAGATAACAGGCTGTAATAATATATGTTTATTGGCCTTAACCATAGTCAAGCCCCAAGCTGTAAACTTTTTCGACAGACACCAGAGAGAGTTGTTATATGCAAACCGGGTTACGAGCAATCACCGGTTCACCAGATAAAACTACCCCTTTACCCCAAGGTACAGACACCACCCGGATCCAAGGTCGGGGTTCAGCATAAATCAGCCACAATAAGAATCAGCTCAGATTTAACCATTGAATAAACCTCATCCTGGCGCTATTATTCCCGCCTCAAGAAATATGACTGCGCACTCCATCTGCCATCAACTATCAGCCAGAAACTGCAATTTGATCTACGTAACTCCAGGAGGAGCCATGCTGGGAATCAGGTTCATCAAAGTTCAACCAACCGACTATGTGCTGCTTTACCGAAACGGGCAATTGGTACGGGAGGGGGTCGGCCTGGCCTTCTTCTATTTTGAACCGGCATCGTCCATCGTGCGTATACCGGTGGCAAGCACCGATGTTCCCTTTATCTTCAAGGAGGTTACCTCCGACTTCCAGGAAGTGACCGTACAGGGACAGCTGACCTACAGCGTGACCGATCCGAAAAAACTGTCACAACTGATGAATTTTTCGCTGGCACCCAATGGAAAGGACTACACATCGGATGATCCCCAAAAGCTCTCGCAACGGCTGATCAACCATACCCAGGTTTTGACCCGTTCCTCCCTGAAGAAGATGTCTCTGCGCCAGGCACTGGGAAGTTCCGATGCCCTGGTAAATGCATTACGGGAAGGAATGCGGCAATCGGAAGAGACCACCTCCCTGGGAATCGAGATCCTGGGGCTGTCGATCCTGGCTATCAAGCCGACACCCGAAACATCACGGGCTCTGGAAGCGGAGATACGGGAGCAGATTTTGCGTGAAGCGGACGATGCCGTTTATACCCGCCGGAATGCGGCCGTGGAACAGGAACGGGCCATCAAGGAGAATGAACTGAACACTGAGATTGCCGTGGAAAACAAAAAAAGACAGATCAGGGAAACCCAGATGGAAGCGGAAAAGTCGGTGCAGAAAAAAATGCGCGAATTGAGCGAAGCTGAGATGTCGGCCAAAATCGCACTGGAAGAGAAAAACCGCGAACTGGTGGCCCTTGCTTCCGAAAACGCAAAACAAGAGGCAGATGCCAAGGCCTATGGTATCTCGGCGGTCATGGGGGCACTGTCGCAAACCGATCCCAAGACACTGCAGGCGCTGGCATCGGTTGGAATGGATCCCGGTCAACTGGTTGCCAGCGCATTTAAAGAACTGGCCGAGAATGCCGACAAAATCGGCCAGCTGAATATATCTCCGGAGCTTTTACGTGAGCTGATGTCACGGGGAACATCCAGGTAATGGATCGCAGCAGCGAAAACAAAATTGTCCTGATCGTCAGGAAAACCCGCCTGGATGAGCTGATTGCCAGGTTCAATACCGAATCACAGGCCCGTTTCTACGTCGAGCATCTCGGAGCTGATTTTTCCGATTACAAACACGAACATGAGAAATACAAGGCCGCTGTTCAGGATGCCCAGCGCCGGCTCTCGCACTTGGGACGCCTGCAGACTGTCGACCGTGAGTTCATTACCAATTTCATCTTTGGCCAGACAGACACAGTCGTGGTGCTTGGTCAGGACGGCTTGGTGGCCAATGTACTCAAATACCTGCACGGTCAGCCGGTGGTCGGGGTCAATCCCGATCCAGCTCGCTGGGAGGGAGTGTTGCTGCCGTTTACCGTGACTGACCTGACCAAGATCATTCCGGATGTACTCTCAAGCAACCGGCCAATCCGCGAGGTAACGATGGCCAAGGCAGAACTCAATAACGGCCAGTCATTGTACGGGGTGAATGATCTGTTCATCGGCCCGAAATCACACACCTCTGCCCACTATGAGCTGCAGATCGGCGGACATGCGGAGATCCATTCTTCCAGCGGAATCATCGTTTCCACCGGGCTCGGGTCAACCGGCTGGTTCCGGAGCGTGGTTGCCGGCGCCACCGGCATTGCCGCCCGCCTGACGGGCAATAAAAAACAGGACAAGCTTCCGGGCAATTTTGCATGGGATGCTGACTACCTCTATTTTTCCGTGCGAGAACCGTGGCCAAGCAAGACCTCCTCCGCCGAGACCACCTTCGGCAAGATCACGTCCCACAAACCTCTCAAACTCATTTCCCACATGCCCGAAAACGGGGTTATCTTCAGCGACGGGATCGAGAATGATTTTCTGGAATTCAATTCAGGAACACTTGCCCTGATCTCGGTAGCCGACAAAATCGGCCATCTGGTAGTTTAATGCAAGCTACCAATCCAATGCATACCACTCCCCCCAAAACCGGCACGTTCGGCCTGGTTCTGCTCAGCCTCTTTTTTACCCTCTTTTTTGCCGGCGGTGTGCTGGCGATCTATCAAAACAGCTGCCGGGTTCTCAGAAACTACGACCTTGTCCGGCACGGCATCAAAGCGCATGGCAAGGTGATCGACTACAAGCAGACCAGCGGCAAGAACGGCCGCATCTGGCCGGTAGTGCGATACGATACGATCGACGGGAAAACCGTAAGCTTCGAATCGCTGTACCACCCCAACTACAGTGGTTATTCCATGGGACAGACGGTAGCGGTGCTGTATCACCAGCAGCAGCCACAGATTGCCGAAATCGACGAACCTGAACGGCTCTGGGGTGGAGTAATCGGCTACTATCTTCTGGGAACGCTGTTCATGCTGGTCGGCGGCGTGCCGGCTTGGATCCTGATGAAGAGAGCGATGAGCGCTAGCGGCAACAACGTCAAAACTACCGAATCACCCGACAGCACAACGGCTGAACAAGCAATCTCCTCCCATCCTCCCCGGCGGCTTGAGCCGGAATACTATCAAGACATACTGCAACAACAGCTGGAGAAGGCACCTGACAGCCGAGCGGCGAAACTGCTTTGCTTTCTGAGCAGCCATCGACGCAGCATCACGGTGGTAATCTTCGTGATTTCACTCGCCCAGTTCGCCTGGCACTCGCAAAAACTGTTCTCTGACAACTTGAACCGGGAAATTCCGATCGAATACGGAGATGAGGACTTCGCCATCAGCTTGCCAACAACCTGGCAGATCAGGCCAAGCGACCAAGCCGAGGCGGTGCCGGCATTCGGCAACCGGAATGGTCAACTCTATATGCTGTTCGTCGCCTCCAAGACAGAGCGCGAAACCTACCTGCTGCTGGAGGCGCCCGGCAACGGCTCATCCTGTAATTTTGAACACTTCAAGTCTGTTGGCTGGGATGGCATGCTGGCCGAGATCGGGCAAGAACGTCCCGTCCTTTTTTCGGATAACGCCCAGTTCAAAGGGGTGCTTGCCCACCGTGTCGGGTACGAGATCGCCGGCAGCTACCGTGAAGATGCATATTTTACCATCCAGCCGAATCTGTGGAAGTTATCGTTTGTTGTTCCGAACGATGGTGATGTTGAGAGCCGTGTCGCTCGCATGCGTGAGGTGGTCGCAACCAGTCTGAGAGGGAAGAAATGAGGAGCGGCGGACAATTTTGTCGGCGCATCTTCCCACTGCCTATGCTACACTCCCGCTCAACCTGTAACAGACAAGTTCCGTAAAAAAACGCGCCATTAAACGTTACTACCGGCAAGCGATCATATCCGTTGACTCCCCCTGAGAAAGAGTGCCATGCCCGTCGCCAAACGCCAGCCGAGCAAAAAACATCACCCCAAAGGGTTGACGATCCTCCACGAAGACCGGGATATCATCGTGGTGGAAAAACCGTGCAACCTCCTGACCATCGGAACCGACCGGGACAAGTCGAGGACGGTGCATACCATACTCAATGAATACGTCCGCAAGGGGGATCCCCGCTCCCGCAACCGGGTCTACATCGTCCATCGCCTGGACCGCGAGACCTCCGGTATTCTGATTTTTGCCAAGAGCGAAGCTATCAAGTTATATCTGCAGGAACACTGGCACGATACGGACAAGCGCTACATCACGGTGGTTCGTGGCTCGCTGGCGGATAAAAGCGGAACCATCAGCAGCTACCTGGCCGAAAACAGTGCCATGACGGTTTATTCAACCCCTGACCCGGCACAGGGGAAGTTGTCCCACACCGAGTATCAGGTCGTGAAGGAGTCGAGAGGACTCAGCATGCTGGCCATCCACCTGCTGACCGGACGCAAACACCAGATCCGGGTGCATCTATCGGAAAAGGGGCACCCGGTTGTGGGGGACAAAAAATACGGCAAAGGGAACGACAGCCACGGTAACCTGGCGCTGCATGCCCGATCGCTCTCATTCACCCACCCGGTCAGCGGACGGCGGCTGGCCTTTGAAACCGGCATCCCCGAATATTTTACCCGTCTGGTGGGAAACATGGCAGCGTCGTCCGTACCTGTCGCACCACTCACCACGGAAACACAATAACCATGACGAGCGGATCATGTCTTTGGAGCTGACCTGCAAATGACAAACAGGATGTATAAAATTCTTTTCGTAGACAGTGACGAGTCGCATTTACAGACCTTGTCGTGTCTGTTGTCATGCAAAAAATACATTCTGCACACTGCCGGAAACGGCAAAGATGCGTTCGATCTGGCCCAGCAGCTGAGCCCTGATCTGATTCTGCTCGATCTGCTGCTGCCGGAGATTGATGGCGTCGAGACCTGCCGGATACTGAAGAGCAGCGAAATAACGAGCCGTATCCCGGTAATCATCCTGACTGACACCCCGGACAAGGATGCGAAATTACTTTGCCTAAGGGCCGGGGCCAATGATTTTCTGGCAAAACCGGTAGACAGTGTCGAGCTTCAATTACGCATCCACAATCTGCTTGAGTTCAAGAGTTATGCGGACGCCAGGAGATCGAACGAACTGCTGCTGCAGTCAACAACACTTCTTGAGGAAAAGACCCGGCAGCTTGAAGCGGTACTGAAGGATAAATTCAACTTTCAAGACATAATTACCACCAGCCCGGCGATGAGGAGAGCACTGGAGCTGGCAGACCGGGTCACCGCATCTCCCCAGACAACGATCTTGATATGCGGTGAAAGCGGTTGCGGCAAAGAAGTTCTTTCCCGGGCCATCCATTTTGCAGGGGGAGGCATAGCGGGGGGATTCGTGGCGCTCAACTGCGCAGCCATACCCGAAGCGCTGCTGGAGAGTGAGTTGTTCGGCCATGTGCGGGGTGCATTCACCGGCGCCGACCATGACCGGGAGGGGAAATTCAGTCAGGCGCGGGGGGGGACTCTCTTGCTTGACGAGATTGGCGATATGCCGCTGGGACTGCAGGCCAAGCTGCTGCGGGTCATCGAAGGGCGAAGCTTTGAAAAAGTCGGTTCCAACGAGACCATTCCGGTCAATTGTCGCATCATTATTGCCACCAACCGGGATCTCCCGAAAATGGTCGCTGAAGGGCGCTTTCGGGAAGACCTTTTTCATCGCATAAACGTGTATCCCATCACGATCCCTCCCCTGCGTGAACGTCGTGATGATATCCGGCAACTGGTTGACCAGTTTCTCGGAATATTCCGTCAGCATCAAGGAAAGTCGTTTCCCGGTGTCTCACCAAAAGCTCTCGATGAGCTGTTGTCCTACCCTTGGCCCGGCAACATCCGCGAACTCCGCAACTGCCTGGAGCGGGCCGCCATCGTTTGTGACGGGTTGATCCAACCCGAGCATCTTATCATCCGCAACACCACGCCTCCCGGTAACATCGCAGCCGACAAGGAAGTTGATCGACCGGCAGAAGATTCCATTACCTATCATTTCACCCTTACTACCAAGATGGTCTCACTGAATGCCATCATCAGCCGGGTGCTTGAGATAACCTTGCAATGGTGCCACGGCAACAAATCACTGGCAGCCTCCCTGCTCAAAATCAGTCGTAACAAATTCTATCGCTGAGTCATAATGTACCAAGATACTGTTTCATTTTGGCGCAACTGTACCATTTCAAGACACAATTAGCCGTTTATAACCACAGTTCAATCGCACAACATCCCGCAATATAATCCATTTTAATATTTGGCACGTGTTCTGCTACAAGTGATTAGCACTCGTCCCGTACCGGCACATACTTCATTTGGAAGGAGAACGATCATGAGAGTACTTAGAACATTATTGGTTGCAGGCTTGGTGTTGGGTATGAGCGGGACGGCAATTGCAGCTGATAATGCTACCGCTACAGCCACGGCAGTAGTTATAACACCTATCTCGATCACAAAAAATACCGACATGACAATCGGAAACCTTGTTCCGGGCAACGGAACTGTAACCTTGAGCACCAGTGGGGGACGGACAAAAACTGGGTCAGTAGCACTATCAGGCAGTGGGTCAACTCCCACAGCTGCAGTATTCACCGTCGGGGGCGAGGGGTCTAACACCTTCGCGATTACCTACACAGGCAGCAGCAGTACGTTATCTGATGGGAGTAGTCACACCATGAATATCACGTGGATTACTGAGGTCAAATCCGGCACTGCTGCCGCAGACGGGGTAACCTCAGGCCAGGCAACCACAGGTACGCTATCAAGTGGTTCGGCAAAAATCTACGGAGGTGCCGCAGTGGTAGTAGATAATGCACAGGCCAGTGGAACATACACCGGCGACCTGAAAGTGACTGTCGCCTACAACTAATTCACCGTAGGTGTAGTATGAATGCACACATTACCAACTTTGTTATATCAGCGTTCCTGCTTTCAGGGGCGCTGACAGCTTTTCCGGCACAAGCTGCTACAGCTACCGCCATGGTCAGTGCCGAGATCATTTCTCCCGCCGAGGTGGCGATCATCGCAGCGGAGGAGTTACACAAATGGGCCGACAGCGGGGTGTTTACCCTGAGAATAGCCAGTGCCTCGGGCACTATTTCCAAACGTGGTGAGGAAGAAATACGTGTAATGACATTGAGTTCCATCTGGGCTCAAGGCAATCAGATCGTCATGTCAACCACCGACTCCCCTCCCCAGGCGTTGCGAATTCTGACGCTGGCGTCTTCGGATGCCAGCTTCGGCATGAACAGCATACTGAGTAACGGACAGGGAGTAAATTTATTCGTTACCCATGCTGAGGAAATCAATGGTAAAGGCACGGTCTATGCCATAATCGCCTATAATTGAGTTTCCTGGTTTAACGCCGCTTGCATCGGAAACTTTTTAATGTACTATTGTTGCAGCAGCAAAATTTGAGGGGTGTTGTGAGGTAGATTGATTGACTACATACGTTAGCAGATACAGGATCGCCGCACCGTTCAGGTTGTTGATGGCGATCTTTTTCTTTATGACGCTCGCGACGCCGGCGAAGGCCTATCACTATTCCATCGTCAACAACGACTCGCTGGTCTTCGGGTCGTTCGTTGCCGGCACTGGCGGCACGGTAACCATTAACGCCTCCAATGGTGCACGCTCGGCAACCGGGGGGGTGACACTGCTCAACTCCACCTACCGCCAGGCCCGCTTCACGGTCAGTTGTGTTCCCGATCTCATAATTGATTGTCTTCTGGTAACCGGATATTCCATTGATCCGGTGGCTGACATTGTCTTGACCAACGGCGCCAACAGTATGCCGGTCACTAATTTTTCGGTATATTCGGTTAATTCAGGAAATTCCAGTGGACAACTGAGTGGCGGCACTGATAGCTTGAAAGTCGGCGCAAAACTGACCGCAGGCAACAACCAATCCCCTGGCTACTATTCCGGCAGTTTTTCCGTGACCGTTACCTATCCGTAACCATGCATTGCTGTTTTCAAGGAGGCCTCTTCATGCAGTTGAAACAACCAGCTTACATTACCCGGATTTTCCGTACAACCGTGCTGTTGTTGCTCCTTTTGTGGTGGGCCCAGAGCGCCTCTGCCGGTCTGATGCTCTACCCTACCCGCGTGGTGCTGGAAAGCAAAACCCGCAGTGCCCAGGTTGAGATCATCAACAACGGTGATAAACCTGAAACCTATCGTATCGGCATCTTCAACCGGCGTATGACCGAGACCGGCGACATCGTGCCAGCCGATAAACCGCAGGCCGGCGAGCAGTTTGCCGATGACATGCTGCGCTACTCGCCGCGCCAGGTAACCCTGCAACCGGGCAAGTCCCAGACGGTGCGAATCATGGTGCGCAAGCCGGCCGGACTGGCTGCGGGCGAATACCGTTCACACATGCAATTCGATCGCGTAGCGGATGCCGAGGGGGCAGCCAACCTGGAAAATCTGGCCAAACCGGAAAAGGGTGAAATCTCCATTGTCCTGCAGGCTCTGGTAGGGGCGTCGATCCCGGTGATCGTGCGCCAGGGCGAAACCAGGGTAACAACCGCACTGGCCGATCTGACTCTGGAGTCGGGTCCGGACAACACACAGCTTTTATCCTTCACGATCAAACGTGAAGGGACTCGTTCGGTATACGGTGATCTGATAGCGATCTTCACACCCGCTCAAGGTAACCAGTTTGAGGTGGCCAAGGTGGCCGGGGTGGCGGTATATGTGCCAAACACCCTGCGCAAGAACAAGCTACCGATCAAATTACCCAAAGGGATGACACTGAAAAATGGTACTCTGACTCTGCGTTATCATGAACGTCCCGAGGCCGGCGGCAAGTCAATGGCTGAGGCGACATTAGCGGTGCCGTGACACCCGGCACTCACGGTACGACCATTTTCCGGATGATTCCCCATTGATGCGCTGCTTCGTTGTACTCATCGCACTGTTCGCTCTGCACCTCATGATCACCCTGACAGCAGCGGCAGCCTCATCCCCGAGCATAGCCGGAACACCCAACCTGCTGATCCTCCAGTTACGTCTGGATCGTTCCCCCCTGGCCGATTCCCTGGTCGTCTACGAGTCCGGCAATGATCTGTTACTTCCCCTGGGAGAACTGACCCGTCTTTTGACTCTTGGCATCACCGTCGATCCGAGTACCCATACAGCCTCGGGTTTCATTTTGAGCGAGGAACGGGTCTTCCGCCTTGATCTGGCGACCCGCACGGTAACCGTGTCCAATAACCGTGAGAACTTTGACCCGGAGCAGGTACGCTGGTTGGATGACGATATCTACGTTGCCAGCCGCCTGCTGCAGCGCTGGTTGCCAATCGATCTGCAGACCGATCTCTCGGCCCTGAGCATGGAGGTAGTCCCCCGCGAGAAGTTGCCGCTACAGTACCGTCTGGAGCGCGAACGCGCCGCTAGCGGTGCAGGGCAACGCAGCGGCGCCTACCAGGATCCCGGTTATCCCCGCGCAGCACCTGACTACCGCCTGCTGAGCGTCCCCTTTATCGACCAGACCCTGGGTCTCGGCTACCAGGGAGGACATAGTACCACCAACAACTGGGACTATTCTGCGTACCTGACCGGCGACCTGCTGGGGATGGAGGGGGCGCTCTATCTTTCAGCCAGCAAACCCAAAGACAAACTTGACTACCGTCTGACTCTCTCCCGTAACGATCCCGATGCCCAATTACTGGGGCCACTGCATGCCCGCTCGCTCATCCTGGGGAATATGGGGGTTCCGGCGTTGAACAACGTGCTGCGCGGCAGCGGCAGTGGCAGCGGCATACTCCTCAGCAACCGCCCCCTGTCCGAGTCGGCCAGCTACGGACTGCACACCCTGCGCGGCGAACTGCCACCCGGCTGGGATGTCACACTCTATTTCAACGATGCCCTGATCGGTTTCCAGCTACCGCGACCGGATGGTCGTTACGAGTTTGCCGACCTGCCACTGGTCTTCGGCGTCAACGAATTCCGGCTGCTGTTCAATGGCCCACTCGGTCAGACGCGGGTAGAACGCCAGTTCTTCATCTTCGACCAAACCCTCACCAAACCGGGCGAATTCATCTACACTGTTGGAGGGCAACGGGAAGGAAACGACCGGCTGCGCGGCTCCACCCAGTTCGATATCGGCCTGGTCAAACAACTGGCGCTCACCGGCGGTATGGTTAACACCTACCTGACCGATGACGTAAAGGAGCGGCGCTTCTACAATCTGGGGATCCGCACCTCGCTGTTGGGCATACTTGTAAATGGCGACTATGTTCAAGCCGAACAGGGAGGATCGCTCTACGAAGTCGGCCTGAAGACACAGCTATGGAAGTATTCTATCGACCTTACCCACACCGGGCTGAGTAATAATTTTGTCAGCGATTTTTTCCCCATCACCCCGGATCAGATCGAGTTCCGCGACCGCGCCCGGCTCTATGGTTCCTTGCCGCTGGGAGGGATGCTGCGGTTGCCGTTAGCTCTCGACTTCACCCGTGAGGAAACCCGTAGCGGGATCAAAACTCTCGACCTTCAGGGACGGATATCGCTGAACCTGCTCGGGACCAGTCTCACCAACTCGCTTTCCTGGAACCGGCGCGACACCAGTACCATGTCCGGCGGAAGCATGCAGTTGAGCCGCCGTGTGGCCGGGATTGGGCTGAACAGCCAGGTGACCTATCTGCTGGCTCCCGAGACAAAAATCACCAGCCTGGCCATGACCGGCGACATAAACTTTGGCCAAGCAAGCCGCTTGAGCCTGGGCGTCCAACATGTGCTCGATTCGAAGCAAACCACCCTGACCGCCGGTGTGACCCACAATTTCGGCAGTTTCGGGGTCGGGATGAACAGCAGCTATATCGACACCGGCGATTACGGCGTGGGGATGCAGCTCTTCATGGCACTGGGGCGTGAACCGCGTACCGGCGCATGGCTGGCCGACTGGCAACCGATGGCCGGTTCCGGAGCTCTGTCGGCCCGCACCTTCCTGGATGCCAATCAGAACGGTCTGTTCGATCTGGGTGAGAAACCGATCGAGGGAGCCGGGTTCAGCATTAACGAGGGGAGTCGTCATCCGGTACACAGCAATGCCGACGGCCTGGCCTATCTGACCCGCCTGCCCCCCCGGCAGTACACCGACATCGCCTTGGACAGCTCCACCCTGGAAGACCCGCAATGGCTCCCGACGGTCAGGGGGATACGAATTCTCCCGCGACCGGGCAAAATTCAGACCATAGATTTCCCGGTGGTAATGACCGGCGAAGTGGATGGCAATGTATACCTGAAGGAGGGGGGAACAACACGCGGCATCGGTAATGCATTGATTGATCTGGTGGATGAGCGGGGAAAAATTGCGGCCAGCGGCCACAGCTCGTCCGACGGCTACTACGTCATTCAGGCTGTCCAACCAGGACGCTACCAGGCCCGGATCTCACAGGAACAGCTGAAAAAACTGGGACTGACCGGCACGGCTCCGGTGGATCTGACAATCCGCGCCGACGGCGAATTTGTGTACGGGGTGAATTTTACCCTGCAGAGCAAAACTGCAACAATTCACGCCGAACCTGCCAAAAACGCACCGGCAGCTGTTTCAGCGCAGAAACTGCAGGTCGAGAAGCCGGAGTTTGTACTGGAATCCATGACCTGTCAGCAGACGAGCGACTGCAATGCCATGACCGCTAAAATCCGTAAGCTCGGTTATGAGCCGGCCATCATTCCCGTTAACGCCACCATGCAGATGCAACGCCTGAAACTCGGACCTTTTACCGGCAAACAGCTCAAACAGGCGCTCCATATCGCCCGTTCCATCGAGCCGGCCTCATACCCTGTCCCGATCGAAGGTAGCTACGTCATCCATGCCGGAGCATACCTGATACCGGAACACATCCACAAACAAGTTAACCGCTTTGCTGCCAAAGGAATCACGGTTCAGCTCGAACCGGTACAGCTCGCCAAAACATTGCACCTGATCCGTTTCGGCAACTTTGCGACCCTTGCTGATGCCAAAGCTGCCGCCCGCAGATCATCTGCCGGCGGCGTGCCGGTCCAGGTGGTCAGATCCCGGTAATCCGGCAGGTCGTAGCACTCCGCTACAATCCCGTAGCATTTGATGCTCCAGCTCCCTGCACCCCGTCTGTAAAGTTTTCCGACAGAGCATACCTACAGAGGGTGGTTCCCGCATACCTTGCCATACCAGACAACCCAATCGATGCCAATTTTCACACCTGCCGCGACAACCAGCGTCCCACGGATTTAACGTCAAACACACATATCAATAGCTAACTATCAGACTTATAAGGGTATAACATAATTAACACCAGCGCATATTCTGTCGGATTTTTTTACATTCCCGCTAGTATGCCAATCCATTCCCCCCCCGCACAACATGGAGCGTCCAACAAACGCTGATCACCATGTCGATTTATTTTACAACCCGCAACATCCACAGACCGCACACCACGTAACCATATAATATAATTGCATTATTTCAATTGGCACAAATAAAGCATTCATAAACACATTCACAACACAGCAACTTCAAAACAATACAACATTTCCTGACAATCAGATGCTGCCTCAAATACCTCGTTAACTCTTTAGCCCTGGGAGTTGACTCTGCCCCTGGACAGGAACAATCCGGATTGTTTCCAATCAGGTGCCAGCTGTGCTGACGCAGCATTTTACATAAGAAAGAAGTCGTAATGCGTAAAAGCAGCGAGCAAGACAAAAGGGCTTCCAAAACTGGATGCCCTTTTGTGTTAACGCAGTTCTTTACAACACGACCAAAGGCACACTATGAACCCATCCATGCACGCCCTGTCGGTACAATACTACGAAATTATACAGCTTTACCGCTCAGCATTAAAACGCGGCAGGATCAGCCGTTGTCTTTTGATACCGATGAAAATTGTTGATTTCAGCGCCCCGGACGTGGTGCGCCGTTTCAGAATGACGCTGACCACTGCAGCGCTGACACCGGAGATACAGACAGAGATTATACAACAGCGGGGACTCAAAACCGCTGCGACTCCTTCGCCTGCCCCGCAGGGTTCAGACTTCCTGACCAATCATCTCCAGAGTAATGCCCTGTACTACAGTCAGGCCATCTGGAATGACATGAGCGCTCCGGAAATCCTGGCCAGACTTGAAAGTTACACCTTTCAAGGGGAAAACATTCTGAAGATCGTCGATCCTACACCGCTTGCCACGACCGGCACTTATCTGGCTTTCGGGTTTTACAGCGATGATGATCAGCAATGGAGCAACTTTTTAAGAGAATATCCGGATCTGAAGGTTGGCATATACAAGGAGGATATGGTTCCTGTCACTAGCAGCAGACTGTTTGCCGAAGAGCTGCTGGGGCGGTTCACCCTTACTGCACCGTTCGACCTGACCAGTTCCTACAGCCGGCAGGAGGATCCGCCCCCGATTAACGTTGTCAGGCTTGCGCCAATCAAGGCAGTCTCCCGTACCCGGCAGGAGGATCCATCTCTGATCTTTCAACGGGGAGTTTGAGGCACCAAGGATCAACAACTGGTTGTGAATACAATGAAGAAATTGATTAACGAGTTAAACCAGGAAACTATTCAGAGAACTCGCTAAAGGAGGAAAAAATGATGGAGCGACAACTGTTCATAAAGCTGGTTCATTCCATACCATATCTTACTGATTTGGGAATTGATTCAAAGCTGTTTTACGATCAACATCAACTGCGCTATCCATCATCAAACTCTCACTTGCTCTCGGATGAAGGATTCAATGCGTTCAAGCAATGCGTCGAGTGGCTCAAAAAGTACTGCCTCCCCAATAAAACGGTAACGGCCAATGCGCCAACCAGCAGGACCTTGCAACAGATTGCAAAAAAGAAGGGGTATGTCAGCAACGGAGCGATGATTGCGGCAATCGTTTATCTTGGTTTTCCCTATAAAGTCCAGACAGACTCTCCCAACGTGTTAGTCGGAGTTTCCCGGAGATCACCCTGTTTTGATACCATCTGTAACCATCACGTCCAGAAATTGTTTCCCCCGCCCCAATCCCGCCCAGCGCGTCGGCCACATTTGAAGCAGGATGGGATACTCCTGGGACGCGTAGAGAGCAGGGGCATCCCCCTCCCCGCAACCCTAGGCGCACAAAACAGTGACGCAGCACCGGACGGATGGGGGAGAGGCCTCCCCGGAGTCTAACAACAACCGATCAAGAAGGAGCGGTTTTTCACATGCCTCAACCGAGAATAGAAACGTTATCAGAGAAACAACTGGTCGGGAAACGAATGAAAATGTCGTTTGCCGACAACAAGACCTTTGAACTGTGGCAAGGCTTTATGCCGAGACAGGAAGAAATTCAAAACAGAATCAATACCAACCTCTATTCAATAGAAGTGTATACCCCTAATTTCTGGAACAATTTCACTCCCTATTCAAAATTTGAAAAGTGGGCCGCCCTGGAAGTGACTGACTGCAACTCTATTCCTGATGAAATGGAGCGTATTCATTTACCGTTCGGCCTCTATGCCGTTTTTGTGCATCAAGGTCCTGCAAGTTCGGCGATAAAGACCTATGGATATATTTTCAGTTCCTGGTTGCCAAATTCTGATTTCACCTTGGACAACCGGCCACACTTTGCATTGATGGGACCAAAATACAAAAACAATGCCCCCGATTCGGAAGAAGAAATCTGGATACCGATCAGACAAAAACATGCCTGTCACCAAACATCGGCCAGCCTGTCAAAAACGCGATCATCCCGCGCAGAGCTTGCCGTAGCTGTTCAGGCCAGCAGCCGATATTGAGCAGGAGACGATATATTCATATGGTTTTCAAGCAGTGCGGTTCTCCCAGCAGCAGACGATTCTTCGGTGTTATATCACCTGGAATCTGCTGGGTAACAACCTGATAGCCGGCCTGACGCAGCCGTGTCGCCCTGAGCACATCCTGGGCCAGTGCTCCATCCAGCCACCCTTGCAGGCCACCCGAATCACCTTCCGCCAGATTGTGACAACAAGGAAGTACCGCCACCCGTGCCCCGGCAGCCATGGCCCGCTCCAGCACCAGATCAGTCAGACCTCCGCAGGCATGGACCGAGACAACCAGATCGTCATGGAACAGCTCAAGTTGCCCCAGATCCTGTTCCACAAACTCCACCCGGCCAATCAGACGCGGCCAGCTTGCCTCAAGACAGGCTTTTAGTTTGGCAGCCTGTTCGGGAATGCGCCGGTCAAGCGCCACTGCCTTTGACGAGCTGTCATCCAACAACAACAGAATGTAAGCCAGCAGTCCATGCCCGCAGGCCAGGTCAACTACCCTCCCCCCCCGAAAGCGACGCCGTACCCGCCGCGCCACTTCCCACGCCTCATACAACTCCTTGCGAGGAAGGCAGCCAGCCCGGCAGATCGTGCGGGCCAGCCGGTCGAAGAGTGTATCGGCCGGGAACTGGGGAATCAGCCGTTCCGTAAGTCGATTGCGCGATGAACGATCCATAGTTCTCCTGACTGCAATTGTGTTGGGAATATCCCCCCTACCCCCTCAACATAATTTTCTCCCGCAGGATGATCATGTTTGGGATCGGGCAGTTATTATGGTATCGTGGCATTGTTCGATGCAAGCAAAGAAATTAGAAACCGTGCCATCAGCGGTTTGACAAAGGAGTTAGCACATGCAAGATATCTTTCTGATGCTGGTCAGGTTCACCGGAAACAGGCGATGACCCAACGCGCCACTCTCTGCCCACGCTGCCGGCGCCTGGTCGGAAGCGAAGAATCGGTATGTTCCTGGTGCGGTACCGCCCGCTCCGCCCCCTGGTGGCACTTGATTAACTGGTCCAAAGCTGCACTGGAGGGTGAATGGGTGATCAAATGCCTTATCTCCGTCAACGTCCTCTTTTTTGCAATTTCCTTGCTGTTGGGGATGAAAAGCGGCGACAGCGGTTCGTTCCTCTCTCCGGGGCAGACCAGCTTGATGCTGCTGGGAGCCACCGGAACCTACCCGATCGACCATTTTGGACGTTTTTGGACCGTGATCAGCGCCAGCTACCTGCACGGCGGCATTATCCACCTGATCTTCAACCTGATGGCACTGAAACAGATCGCACCATGGGCATCCAACGAGTTTGGCGCCAGCCGCATGTTCACCATCTATACCGTAGGTGGCGCGATCGGCTTTGTCGTCTCCTATCTTGCCGGAGTAACATTTACCATCGGCGCCTCGGCGGCAGTCTGCAGCCTGATCGGGGCTCTGCTCTATTACGGCAAAAGCAGGGGGGGAACCTATGGAAGTTCCGTCTACCGGGAGGTGAGCGGCTGGGTTTTCAGCCTGTTCCTGTTCGGGTTACTCTTTCCGGGAATCAACAATTGGGGACATGGCGGGGGGATCATCGGTGGTATCATCATCGCTGCGCTGTTGGGATATAATGAACGCCGCCAAGAGAACAACTTCGATCATCTCCTGGCACTGCTGTGTGCTCTGCTAACGGTCGGCATCCTGGGATGGGCGACGCTAAGCAGCTTGATACCATAGCGACATGAAGCGGCAACATTACCGGTCAATATGTTTCAAAAGTATACTCCAGATCGCACTAGTATGCGTACTGATCGCGTGCGCCGCCACACCATCCCTGACTCTGCCAGGCACTACTCGTGTATTGGGAGTGGCAATCAGCTATCGTTCGCTTGACGGAAAGCGGCTGGAGGTTGTCCATGACGACACGACCAGGGTTGCTATCGTAAAGCTTTCCGATGGCACCATGACAATCCTCCCTCTGGAAAACATCGGCATTGAGGGGCGTTACCGGGACAACCACATGACGCTCTGGGAACATGACAATGCTGTATTGCTCTGGATTAACGGAGAAGTGGTATTTGCAGGAACAATCGAGTAAGAGCAATCCCACGGGATATTTTTTTATACAGGAGCCTTCACATGGATGCATTACATAGAACCTGTGGCCAACCGGAACTGCACACAGGACACATCTGCGAACTGGAGAGTCAGCAGGAGTGGGATACGTTACGACAGGTAACCGACAATCCGAAAGTTTTTTGCGAAAACTGCGGCGCGCGGGCCAACTCATCCCAATCGGTCTGCATGCCGTCAGATCTGTAATAATGGCAGCCTGATTGGCTCACCCCCGCCAGATCATGCTGATCGTGCAATCAC
>DAINBV010000078.1:0-22816 GCA_036732725.1 Geobacteraceae bacterium
GTCTGGCGGAACATGCCGCCATCCGGGATGCGGTGGTGCTGGCCCGGGAAGATGTACCCGGTGACAAACGGCTGGTGGCCTACTACACCCTGGCCGGTGACACTGTTCCAACGGTTGACGAGTTGCGCAGTCACCTGTCAGTCGGTCTCCCCGACTACATGGTTCCGGCAGCCTACGTCACACTGGAAACTCTCCCCCTGACACCCAACGGCAAGCTGGACCGCAAGGCGCTGCCGGCTCCCGATGGGGCGGCCTATGCCGCACGTAGCTACGAGGCTCCGGTTGGTGAGGTCGAGACCGAGCTGGCCCGGATCTGGTGTGAACTGTTGCACCAGGAGAAAGTCGGCCGGCACGACAACTTCTTCGAGCTGGGGGGGCATTCGCTGTTGGCAGTCTCTCTGATCGGACAGATCAAACGAGCCGGGTTCCAGGTTACCATGGCTGATCTGTTCCGCTATCCGACCATTGAGTCGCTGGCGGCACAGCTGCAGGAGGATCAACCGGAGATGAGGAACAAGGGATTAATCCCGGTCCGCACCACCGGCAGTCAGCGCCCCCTGTTCCTGATCCACGATTACACCGGCCTGGATCACTATTTCCCGATACTGGCAGAGCGGATCGATCACGACATCCCAATCTACGGGCTGCAGGGAGTCCCCCTGGATCAACCGCAACTGCAAACCATGGAAGGGATCGCCGCACGTTTGCTGCAGATTATCCGTCAGACGCAACCCGAGGGACCGTACCGGCTGGCCGGTTGGTCATTCGGCGGTATTGTCGCCTATGAGATTGCTGCGCAATTGATCGGACAGGACCAGATGGTGGAATTTATCGGCATGTTTGACAGCCGCACGCCGGCCCGGTTCTGCGCCGACCAGCAGAGCAGACACAACAGCGCCCTCCCGGAACAGGTACTGCCGGGAGTGAATCAACCCGAAATCGTGCCGCAGACACTGTTCGAAACATTGCAACAGGGGATCAGCGGCATGCAACTGGAGCAGCAAGGGAGCGCGTTGGGATTGCCGCTGCTCTCCCATTTCCATACGGCCAGCGAACTGCAACAGTTCGGAGCACGGGTCACGGCGCACCTGCACGCCTATCAGCAGTATGCCGTGCAGCGAATTTCCGTTCCGGTGCATCTGTTTGTTGCCGAAGAAAGCCTTGATCAGAGTAGCGACAATCGGTTATTGGGGTGGGACACGGTTCTGCCGGAACAACAGATTCACTTGATTCCGGTACCGGGCAACCATTTCAGCATGATGGAAACCCCACACAATGCCGCGCTTGGGCAGGAGATCTCCAACACCATGGCCCGTTTGGAGACCCGACAGCAACTGAATCTCCCCGAGCAGCACTACCGCTCACTGTTAACCATCCAGAGCGGCACAAACGGTAATGCGCCCCTGTTCTGCATCCCCGGTGCAGGAGACAGCATTACCGGGTTCTTTGAACTGGCCGGCGCAATCGGCAGCGCCTGGCCGGTGCACGGCCTGCAACCACGGGGTATTGATGGTCTGCTGGTACCGTATACGACGGTTGAGGCAGCTGCCTCCGCCTATCTGCAGGAGGTCACTCAGCTCTACCCGAACGGAGCGCTGCATCTGCTGGGACATTCCTTCGGAGGATGGGTTGCACTGGAAATGGCCCATCAATTGCGGCTACAAAATCGACCGGTCGCCTCGCTGACCATTATCGACAGCGAAATCCCCGGAGCCAGGGAAGTACCGGAGTACAGTTCACTCGATATTTTCAGTCACCTGATCCGGATTCTGGAACAGAGGACCGGAAACTCACTCGACGTTGAGCCGGCCGACTTGGCAGTATTGGATCAGAGGCAACAACTGGAGCTGCTCCATGGCAGTCTGGTACGTGCCGGAATAATGCCGCAACGTTCCCGGGCCGAAACATTGCGAGGAACCATTCGCACCTTCGGTGCGGCGCTGCGCACCCACTATCAACCCCGTCAGATCTATCCCGGTCCACTCCGCTTGCTCCTGGTCGGCGATGAACAACTTGACCGGAAAGCAAATCAGGAGCAGTACCACCGGACAGTGGCCGGCTGGAGAGAGTGGGCCCCCAGCCTGACCGCCTCGCTCGGGTCGGGCAACCACATGACGGTGCTGAAACACCCCCATGTACAGCAGCTGGCAGAGTGGTGGCTGGCCGGTCTCTCCCCCAATGGCAACCATGGGGTGAACCAGCAGTTGGAGCTGCTGTTTGATCAAACCAGCAATCTCTATCTTGAGATCAAATCCGAGCTGATACCGCCAGCTTCCAACGGTTCGGAAGAGCCTCCCCTTGCCTAGCGGACTCCCGGTAGAGACGCAGTGCCGTCTCTACCGGGACAACATGGCCGTTGTTGCGTACTGCGACGGTAGCTGCGGCTAAAACATCCATCTTGACCAAAAAAGTCAAAAAAATGCTTCTCTGCCACGTTCACCCTCCTAAACTAATGGACTTTCACAATTTTCACGGTTATAACAATCAAAAATCCAACCAGGAGGATGTATGAACAAGACAGAACTCGTTGCAAAGATTGCAGAAGGCGCAGAACTGACCAAAGTACAGGCTGAAAAAGCTCTCAACTCCTTTATTGCAGCAACCATCGACGCCGTAAAAACAGGGGACAAAGTTACGCTGGTCGGTTTCGGTACCTTCAGCGCCGTGACTCGTGCCGCCCGTCTTGGCAGAAATCCGCAGACCGGCAAGGAAATGAAGATTGCTGCCAAAACCAACGGCAAATTTTCTCCTGGTAAATCGCTCAAGGATCTGCATGCCAAACCGGTTAAAACAGCAAAAAGTCCTGCAAAGAAGAAGTAAGTCAGACCTGCCGGGGCTCCCCGCGAGCCCCGGTTTTCCGTGGTATCCGCATGGCAATCAAAGCACAATCAGAATCTCGATCTTCCGCAACAGCATTTTTTAACGATCCGGCAACAGTACGATTCAATAATGTTCGTACTTCCCCTATCGGTACGCTGTGCGAACCGATGCCCCTCCTGTCTGCGGTTGTATGCCAACACCCCAATTCCCTTATCTTTCAATAGCCGCTGGAAACAGTGCCTCTCCAGGGCAACCGTTTTTTCCAGGATTACATTACATTGCAACAAGGAATCTCTCTCAATGCAGCAGTTTCTTAAGTTCACCTCTTTATTTTCTCTTATTTTCATGACACTGCTCATACTATGCTCTTCCCCTGCCATGGCCGGGGAGACGCTTACGGCCGAACCTCCCAGGGACGAAGCTTTTCGCAAAGAGCTGAAAAAGGATCTTTCCTCCCTGAACATTACCATCGAGGCGAGCGACAAGGATCTGGGGAACAACCTGAACAAGCTGATTCCCAAAGAGTTGTACAACGGCGCCACCACTTCCAAAGGGGTAACCGCCCTGATCCTCCGCAACGGCCCGATCATGGTCAACGCCGCTGATAATTTCCTCTACCTCACGGTTCCGATCAGCATCTCGCTGCGCTATGGCATGTTTGAAACCCCGGCGCTGGCCAACAAACTGAAATTCAAGCTGAATGCCAGCGTCACCCCGGACTGGAAAATCGTCACCACCGTTTTCTATCTGGGGGTGAGCGATCTGTTGCCCGAAAGCATCGGCATCGGACCATTATCGCTGAAACCGCGTAGCGTCGTCGACAGCATAACCCAACCGGTACAGCGGATTCTGTCCGAGATTGTCACCAAAAAGCTGAACGCCCAGTTTCCGCTCAAGAGCCAGGTGGCAAAGATCTGGAACTCTTCCCAAAAACCGATCCTGCTGGACAAGAACTACAGCGCCTGGTTGCAGATTTCTCCCCGCGAGATTCAGTTGTATCCCTTCTCTGCCCAGCAAGGGGTGGTCAAGCTGACCGTCGGTCTCAAATCCTTTGCCGAACTGGTAATCGGACCGGAACCGACAGCAGCAGTGCCGCAGCCGCTCCCCAACCTGAAACAGGGGAGCGGAGCCGACAAGACCTTTCGGGTGGCGCTCACCACCGATTTGTATTACAAGGATTTGCTGGCCATCGCCCTTCCGCTCTTGCTGAACAAGGAACTCGGCAGTGACGGCAAGAGTATTATCCTCAAAAGCCTTGATATTTACGGCAATGGAGAGCAATTGATCATCAAGCTGGAAGCAACCGGCTCCATTGAGGGGCTTTTCTACCTCAACTGCAAACCGGTCTTCAACCCGCAGACCAACATGTTCTCGGTGGAAGAGGTGGATTTCGACATGCAGACCAGGAGCCTGTTGCTCCGTTCCGCCGACTGGTTCCTGCATGGCACCATCCGCAACCGGATCAAGGATAAGCTCAACATGGATCTGAGCCAACGCTTGGAACAGGGGCATGCCATGGCCAACAAGGCGTTTTCCCAGGTCAAACTGGCTGACAACATCTACCTCTCCGGTAAGGTCACCACCATCAAGCTCAACGATGTGCTGGTACAAAAAGATCTGATTTCCCTGCAGGTCACGAGCGAGGGAAACAGCGCCATCACGCTCAAATAGCAACCGCCTAATCCAGGGGTGGTTAATACGAGGCATACTGACCATGACCAGCTTTACCAGATACCTGTCAGCACTGATCATCCTGGTGGCAATGTCATTCGTGACCGCCGCATGCAGCAAAACTCCCCAACTACCACCCCTGGCTAGCGATGCCACGATCCTGGCCTTTGGCGACAGCCTCACCTACGGCACCGGAGCAGGGGAGACGGAAAGTTACCCGGCTGTGCTGGCGACCCTGACCGGCCGCAAGGTAGTCAATGCCGGGGTACCGGGCGAACAGTCGGCCAGCGGCGCTACTCGGCTGCCGGAACTGCTGGAGCGGGAACATCCGGCACTGCTGATCCTCTGCCATGGCGGTAATGATCTGCTGGCGCACCAGAGCCAGCAACAGCTGGCCGACAACCTGCGCAGCATGATTCGCACTGCCCGGGATCGGGGAATCGGGGTACTGTTGGTGGCGGTTCCAACCCCGGATCTGACACTGACTCCTCCCAAGCTGTACCAGGAGCTGTCCCGGGAATTCCGGATCCCGCTGGAACGAAAAGCGTTGGCACAGATCCTGGGCAAAAGCAGTCTCAAGTCAGACCACATTCATCCCAATGCCGCCGGGTATCGCCAATTGGCAGAGGCGTTGTCGCGGCTATTGCAGAGCAGTGGCGGCTTGCCACAGTAAACCAGACAATAAGGAGTCCCCATGCAGTTTCTTGAATCACTCTACCGGCTGGCGATCAGCCTGTGGGCCGGCGGCAACGCCATCTTCACCCTGATGCTGACCCCGATCCTCTTCAAAACCGAGAGCCGCGACATAGCAGCCCGCATCGTGGGAAACCTGTTCCCCGGCTATTTCCGTTGGGGGGTGGCCTGCGGAGTGATCGCCCTGCTCTGCAGCCTGGCGAGTCGCGGGTTCAACCTCAAACTGCCGGTGATTGTACTGTTGCTGATGCTGATGATCACCTCATTCCAGGCCTTCTACGTGGAGCCACGCGCCGCTGAGCTGAAACAACAGATCGGCTCCTTCGAGTCAACCGCCAAGGATCACCCGTTACGCAAGCAATTCTCGAAATTGCACGGAGTGTCAGCGGTTTGTAACCTCACCGTGCTGGCCGGCGGTGTGTTGTTGGTGGTAATGCCGTAACCTGGCAAGTTGCCGGCTCAAACAGATATCTCTGTGTCTTATTCTGTGGCAAAAGTTTTTAGATCAAACAACTGGAGGCTGTTATGAAAATCGGGTTTATCGGAGTAGGAATCATGGGGAGCGCCATGGCTGCCAACCTGCTGAAAGCGGGACACCAGCTGACCATCTGGAACCGTTCCGCCGAAAAATGTGAGGCGCTGCTGGCGCTGGGAGCAAGCCTGGCCGAGTCACCGGCAGCCGTTGCCCGGAACAGTGAAATCGTCTGTGCCATGATGGCTGATCCGCTGGCAGTATCCTCGGTGCGGGATGGCGAGCAGGGGATTATTGCCGGTCTCGCTCCCGGCCAGGGCTACATCGACCTTTCCACCATCGATGCCGCCACCTCCCGGGAGACAGCCCGTCTGGCACGGCAGCGGGGGGCGCTCTTTCTGGAAGCTCCGGTGGCCGGCAGCCGAAAACCGGCCGAAGACGGCGCCCTGACCATCATGGCAGCCGGAGACAAGGCTTTATATGACCAAGCGTTACCTCTGCTGGAAGCAATGGGGAAAAAGATCCTCTTCCTGGGGGAGGTCGGATCGGCAGCCCGCATGAAACTGGCCAACAACCTGGTGATGGCCGGTATGTTGACCGCTCTGGCAGAGGGGATGGCACTGGCATCAGGAAGCGGTCTTGATCTTTCCCAGCTGCTGGAGGTGCTCGATTCCGGCGCACTGTCCAATCCCATGTTCCGCCTGAAAGGGAGCGCCATGGCTGCCCAGGCCGGTTTCCCGGCCGCATTCCCGCTCAAGCATATGCAAAAGGATCTGCGCCTGGCATTGCAGCTGGCCGAAGAGCTCAAGCAACCGCTGTTTGCCACCGCCACGGTGAACGAACTGTACAAGCAGGCGCTGGCCAACGGCCTGGGGGATTCGGATTTCGCCGCCATCAGCAGCGTTGTCAGCAGCAAGCGCCCGTAACAGGTGGCAGCATGAAGAGTACGAGCGGGATGCGTGAGGAGAACTACTGGCAACTCTACATCATCCTCTGTTCCGATGATTCACTCTATACCGGAATTACCATTGATCTTGAGCGCCGTTTCAAGCAACATGCAGCCGGAAGCGGCGCCAAGTATTTCCGGGGACGGCAACCGCTCCAGGTGGTCTATGCCGAATCCGGGCACAGCCGTTCGTCAGCCTCCCGGAGAGAGGCACAGATCAAGGGGATGGGACGGGCGGAGAAACTGGAATTGATTGCAGCACCTCCCAATCCTTACAACCTGAGGTGAATAATGTTTGAGAAGAGCAGCAATAGTGGTTACCGGCAGGCAGTGGCCGGTATCGACCAGAAGACCCTGGCATACGGCGACAAGAGTTTGATGATGGAGTTCCGCCTGCAAAAGGGGGCCAAGCTCCCCCTCCATTCCCACCCCCACGAGCAGATCGGCTATCTGGTGCAGGGGCATCTCCGGTTGACGATTGGTGAGGATCTGTGTGACGTACAACCGGGGGACAGCTGGTGCATTCCAGGTGACACGCTCCATTGCGCCGAATGCCTGGCGGATGCGGTGGCGGTCGAAGTATTCGCACCACGGCGGGAGGATTACCTGCCGGAGCAGGTGTAGCTGAATCCCGCACCATTTCATGCAGAGGGGGAAGCATCATGAACCGTGACACCACGCCTGTCCGCTGCGCCTGGGCAGGCAACGATCCGCTCTACCAGAGCTACCACGACCTGGAATGGGGGGTGCCGCTCCACGACGACCGCCTGCTGTTTGAATTCCTGACCCTGGAAGGGGCGCAGGCCGGTCTCTCCTGGATCACGATCCTGCGTAAACGTCCCGCCTACCGGGCCGCTTTTGCCGATTTTGATCCGGCAATCGTGGCTGCTTTCGACGCTGCCAGGCAAGCGGAACTGCTGGCCAATCCCGGCATCGTTCGCAACCGTTTGAAAGTCGCCTCAACCATCAGCAATGCCCGGGCCTTCCTGAAGGTGCAAGAGGAATTCGGTTCCTTCGATGCGTACCTGTGGCGCTTTGTGGATGGCAGGCCGATCCGCAATTGCTGGCAGAGTTTCAGGCAGATCCCGGCCAGCACTCCTCTATCGGATAGCCTCAGTCGCGACCTGAAACAGCGCGGCTTCCGTTTTGTCGGCAGCACCATCTGCTATGCCCACATGCAGGCAACCGGCATGGTCAATGACCACACGGTGGATTGTTTCCGCTGGCAGGAGCTGAATACCTGAAGGAGAGATTGTATGACCATGAGAAGGGGAACATCATGAAGCTGGCGAAGCGGGATTGGATCTTTATGGCAATGATTGCCGTTGTGCTCGTTGCGCTGGTCATCGGAAACAGAAGCAAGCATGCCTTCAAAAAAGTCCCCAACGATGGCAAGCACAGCCGTTATTATCAGCTGATGCAACAGGGGAGCGAGCGAATCAGGGTGGAAAAGGAGTGTACCGTCTGTCACGGCAGCACGACCCCCCTTTCCAAGGCTCACCCCCCCAAGGAACAGTGCCTGATCTGTCACCAGCTGTTCCAGATCAACAAGTAGACGACCGGCATTACAATTGCCACGCCTCACATGTTCACATCCCGCAAAAACCCGATACGACAGACTGCCATGATCATATCCGCCAGCCGACGCACCGACATATCTGCCTTCTACAGCCAATGGTTCATGCAGCGCATCCGCGCCGGATTCTTCTACCGGGTCAACCCGTTCAACAGCAATCAACTCTCCGGCTTCAGCCTGAAACCGGAGGATGTTAACGCCATCTGTTTCTGGAGCAAGAACCCGGAACCACTGACGCAGTATCTGGATGAGCTGGAGCAACGGGGTTTCAATTACTACTTCCAGTTCACCCTTAATCCCTATGGCCCGGAATTTGAACCGCATCTGCCTCCTCTGGATCAACGGATCGCCACCTTCCGGGAACTGGCACGACGCATCACCCCGCAACGGGTAGTATGGCGCTACGATCCGGTGATTCTGACCAGCGTCACCCCGATCTCCTGGCATCTGGAACAGGCGGAACAGCTTGCCGGTCAACTGGCAGGTGCCACCTGCCGGATGATGTTCAGTTTTTACGATTATTACGGCAAGGGTCAGGGACGGCTGGAAAAGGCGTTACACGACAGTGCTATCCGCTTGGAGGATATCACCGCGCCGGAAAAGAGAGCAGAGCTGCATCGATTGGTGAGCGGTTTCAAGAGGATCGCTGAGCGCTATCAGCTACAAATAGTTACCTGCTGCGAGGATCTGGATCTGTCCCACTTCGGTATCGCGCATGGCGCTTGCATTGATGGCGACCTGATACGGGAACAGTTCGGCAGCGTTATTGCCTTTAACAAAGACAAAAATCAGCGGCGGGCATGCGGCTGTGTGGAATCGGTTGACATGGGGAGTTACAACAGCTGTCGTTTCCGCTGCCGCTACTGTTATGCCAATTTCAATCCGGGGATACTTGAGAGCAACTGCCGGCGGCATGATCCGGAGAGCCCGCTCCTGCTGGGTGGGCATCAAGGGGAGCTTGAGATTCGGAGGTCGCTACGAAGAGATCGGAACAACAGGGGGAATTGCAGCCAGCCGTTACTGTTCGATGGCGAAGCGGAGCGAGAATAGCAGCGCGCCGATCCCGCCATACAGCAGCAGACTCCTCCAGTTGCAGGCGACTCGTAGATCCTGGCGGCTGGGGATGGCGTTGTAGAGCAACAGAAAAAGTGTACCGTACAGCAGCAGGGTGTTGGCAAGCGTTGCGGGAAACCAGATAAACCAGTAACGGAAGAGATAGCAGGCAAGCGGGAGCAACGCGAGTGGCGCCAGGGCGATCGGCACGGCATTGAGCGGAGTGATGCTGCGGAATTGCACCGAGCCGAGCCGCCATCCTCCTTGGCTCCGCTCGGGGATCAGACTCAAGCTGCACGGTTCGGCCCGCAAGAGCAGGCCGACCAGCAGATGGGCGGTTTCATGGAGTATGACTCCCGGCAACTGGGTCAGGCAGAGAATCACGACATGAGAGGCATGGGCCCGCCGGTTGAGCAGCCAGAGCATGCTGACCAGCAAGCAACCGCAGAGGTGCCACAGCAGCGGAACTGTTTGCCACTCGGGTGGGAATAAGCCGCTGGTCATGAATCTGTCCACCATGGTACCCGCCCTTTCCGGAGACTTGCCACCAGTTACGGCTGCTGTTCCAGAAAATCTGCCTGATCACAACACCCCTGACTGTTTAATCCCCGTATCCGGTAGTATTTATCCAATTCTTCATCAAAACGCTCCCGGTCGAGCGGGGGGATCCGGATGCCATCGCCGCTGCTCCCCGCTTCGCTGTAAAAGCGCTGGGGGAGATAATCATCTTTTCTGCTGAAACCGTTGGCGCAGTTGTAGAAACGTTCGGTCAGCACGATGCGGCGTCCGATTTCCTTCAAACGTTGGGGTGAGTAGTCAATGCCGGTGACCGCCGTCACCAGTTCGGCATACTCTTCCAGGCTGGCACCGAAAAAGGCGAATTTGCAGGCCACCAACGAATCGACTGCAGCGTTGGTGTCTTCGGCAATGCTGATGATGCGGGCTTTGCCGGAAAAGGAGAAACGATCGGTCGGAACCGGTTTGCGCAGGATTTCATGGGAGATCGGGTAGGCGCGCAGATGACAGGCACCACGATTGCTGGTGCAGTACGCCAGCGCCATGCCATAGGCGCCACGGGGGTCATAGGCGGGAAGTTCCAGTGATTTGACGCTCATGGAAAGTTCCGGTTTCCCCAACTGCTCGGCCAAACGACGGGAGCCGAGCGCCAGCAGTTCGCCATCGCCACGCCGGAACGCCAGGTCCCGCAACAGCCCGGGGATTTCATCCACCGTCGGGAAGCGGCCGCGAATTTCCCCCCAGGCGGAGAGCGTGGCAGCCGCGGTGATGGTGTCCATCCCCAGGTCGTTGCAGAGGGTATTGGATTTGACGATGGAGGCGAGTTCGGTGACGTTATTGAGGGCGCCAAAATGGGAGACGGTCTCATATTCCGGCAGGTGCTGGCCATCCTGGTCCGATTTCTTGCATTGAATCGGGCAGGCGTAACAACCGTCCTTTTTAGCAGAGTAGGCGGCCTTGATGGCCGGCCCTGAATAGTTCCCGGACTGTTCAAACCAGGTATCTTTAAAATTTGCGGTGGGCGTCATTCTCCGTTGCGCCATCAAATCAACCAACACCGGGGTGCCGAATTCAGCCAACCCCAGCGGACCGAAGACAACCGGCGAAGCCTTGAAAAGCCGCATGATATCAGCCTTGGCCGTATCAAAGAGCTGCGGATCGGCAATGGTGGTTTTCGCTTCACCATTGACCACAATAGCCTTGAGCTGTTTGGCTCCCATGACAGCACCCAGACCGCCACGGCCAACGGAATTACCCTCGCTGGTCATGATGTTGGCAAACAGAACCCGGTTTTCACCGGCTACCCCGATGGCAGCCACACTCCCCTGTTGTTTCAGAGCCGCCACCGTGGCCGGAATATCGCTCCCCCACAACTGGCCGGCCGGGGTCAGTTCAACTGCATTGTCCCTGATGGAGAGCACGCACGGCAGGTCACTGCGCCCGGTAATGGCAACCACATCAATTCCCGCCGCCTTGAGGCGCCAGGCAAAGCGGCCGCCGGCGGAACAATCGTAGATCGTGCCGGTCAGAGGAGAGCGGGAGACCACCGTCATGCGGGCCGAGGTGGGAGCAGTGGTGCCGCACAACGGGCCAACGGCAAAAATCAGCGGCATTTCAGGGTCAAACGGGTCGAGCTTGAACGAGTCACGCATCAGGCGGACTCCCAAACCGCGCCCTCCCAGATACTCCTGATATAAAACCGGCGGTATTTCCTCAAGCCGCCATGTTCCGCGGGTCAGGTCAACCATCAGCAACCTGCCATGCCAACCGTTCATCTGCACACTACCTCTCGTTCCCTGGCAACCATGACTATGCCGTTTTCTTGGCATCACTGGGCAATTTGATCACCGGATCCTTGGCCGGGCGATAGAGCAGAAAAGTCTTCCCCAGCACCTGGGCGATCTCGGCCTGACACGCCTCGGCCAATTGTTGCGATGCTTCGTGTTTATCCAGCAGGCAACTTTCCAGCAGCTTGACCTTGATCAATTCATGGGCATCGAGTGATACACTGGTTTCGGCAATCAGACCTTCGTCAATCTCTTTTTTACCAATCTGAATCAACGCTTTCAGCTTATGCCCCAATGCGCGTAAATGGCGTTTCTGTTTTCCTGTCAACATGGTGTGATACTCTCCCTGAATCGCGTTGGTAAGATATGAAATACCAGTTGGATATACACGCACCGCTCAATAATTGCAATGATACCATGCCCGCTTGCCTCAGATCGGCACGACGCAACTATGGAAAAGAATATACATTTACGGTTTTTTGTGGTAATAAGTCACAATTTTAAACGTAATTAGCCAGAAAAGTCCGGTTCAGATCCTGATTTGATACCAATGCGATAGCAGGAGTTGTTTCCCCATGCATCCACATAAATTTTCGATTTCAACTGCACTGACCTCTTTTTCAACCGAGAGCGCCGCACCGGTCGTTGATCCCGATAAAAAACAAACTGCCAAGATCCACCATCTCCCCCCCTCGATCTGGAAAAAAATGGCGGGTGAGGCTAAGAGCCCGCTTGACAAGGGGATCGAACGGACCAGGGATTTCTTTTTCCGTGAGCAGCTTCCGGAAGGGTACTGGTGGGCGGAGCTGGAATCAAACGTCACCATAACTGCTGAATATATCATGCTGTTTCATTTTCTCGGCATGGTGGACAAAGAGCGCGAATGCAAAATGGCGCGCTACATCCTCAGCAAACAGACCGAGAGCGGAGCTTGGGCGCTCTGGCATGGCGGACCGGGTGAACTTTCCACCACCATTGAAGCCTATTTTGCCTTGAAACTGTCCGGTTATCCGGCTGATCATCCGGCGATGCAACAGGCGAGGAACTTCATTCTTGCCAACGGCGGCATCCTCAAAAGCCGTGTTTTTACCAAGATCTTTCTGGCGCTGTTCGGCGAGTTTTCCTGGCTTGGCATACCTTCCATGCCGATCGAACTGATGCTCCTGCCGGAATGGGCCTATTTCAACATGTACGAGTTTTCCAGCTGGTCACGGGCCACCATCATCCCGCTGTCAGTGGTCATGTCCGAGCGACCGGTACGCAAGCTGCCACCCTGGGCACGGGTTCAGGAGCTGTTTGTCCGCCCTCCCCGCCCGACCGATTACACCTTTACCAAGGAAGATGGCATCCTGACCTGGAAAAACTTTTTCGTCGGTGTCGACCACCTGCTGAAGGTCTATGAATCAAGCCCGATCCGCCCCTTCAAGAAAAAGGCGGTGGCAATCGCAGAACAATGGATCCTTGACCACCAGGAAGTTTCCGGTGATTGGGGAGGAATTCAGCCGGCCATGCTGAACTCAGTCCTGGCGCTGCACTGCCTCGGATACGCCAATGACCATCCCGCCATTGCCAAGGGATTGGAAGCACTGGCAAACTTCTGTATCGAAGACAGTGAAAGCATCGTGCTCCAGTCGTGTGTTTCACCGGTCTGGGATACGGCGCTGGCGCTGGTTGCCATGCAGGAGGCAGGGGTTCCGGCTGACCACCCGGCGCTGGTCAAATCGGCCCAATGGCTGCTGGGACTGGAAGTGCGCCGCAAGGGAGACTGGCAGGTTAAAGCGCCGGAACTGGAGCCGGGCGGCTGGGCATTTGAGTTCCTGAATGACTGGTATCCCGATGTGGATGACTCCGGTTTTGTGATGCTCTCCATCAAGGACATCAAAGTTCGCGACAAGAAGAACAAGGAGCAGGCGATCAAGCGCGGAATTGCCTGGTGTCTCGGCATGCAGAGCAAAAACGGCGGCTGGGGAGCCTTTGACAAGGATAACACCAAGTACCTGCTCAACAAGATACCGTTTGCCGACCTTGAGGCGCTGATCGATCCGCCGACCTCCGACCTGACCGGCCGGATGCTGGAATTGATGGGTAATTTCGATTACACCGTGGAACACCCGGCAGCTGCACGGGCGCTTGAGTTTCTCAAAAAGGAACAGGAACCGGAAGGGCCATGGTGGGGTCGCTGGGGGGTCAATTACCTCTACGGAACCTGGTCGGTACTGTGTGGCCTGGAAGCGATCGGCGAAGATATGGAACAGCCCTATATCAAAAAAGCGGTCAACTGGATCAAATCGAAACAAAACCTGGACGGTGGGTGGGGCGAACTGTGCGAATCATACCTGGATCGCACGCTGATGGGGTGTGGACCGAGTACTCCATCCCAAACCAGTTGGGCGCTCCTGTCGCTGTTTGCAGCAGGTGAAGTATCATCCAAGGCTGCATCACGGGGAATCGAGTATCTGCTGGGCACCCAGAAGCAGGATGGCACCTGGGATGAAGAGGCCTTTACCGGCACCGGTTTCCCCAAGTTTTTCATGATCAAATATCATATCTATCGCAACTGTTTCCCGCTGACAGCGCTCGGTAAATACCGGCGTCTGCTGGCAGAGCAACCAAGTACAGCAGCATAACTATTCTGACATACTAACGGACACTCTCAGGAGAAGCCCCGTCACCATGCGGGGCTTTCACTATTTTATTGAATAAAAGCAGGCCGCATCCATTATGAAAACATTTGTCACCGGGGCAACCGGTTTTATCGGCTCACATATTGTCCGGCAACTGCTGGCTGACGGACGGGACGTGCGGGTGCTGGTACGCAAGAACGCCGACATCTCAAACCTGAAAGGGTTGGATGTGGAACTGTGGTACGGTGACCTGCAAGACCATGACTCTCTCCAGCGCGGGCTGAGCGGCTGCCAGGTGCTGTACCACGCTGCCGCCGACTACCGCCTCTGGACACGCCATCCGGAAGAGATGTACCGCATCAATGTGGACGGCACGACCGCCATCCTGGAAGCGGCGCTGCAGCTGGGATTGTCGCGGGTGGTGTATACCAGCAGCGTCGGCACGCTCGGCAATCCGGGTGACGGAACCCCCGGAAGCGAAACCACTCCGGTCAGCTTTGATGACATGGTGGGGCATTACAAAAAAAGCAAGTTTCTGGCTGAACACCGGGCGGAATCGTTTATTCCCCGCGGCCTGCCACTGGTGATCGTCAATCCGTCGACTCCCGTGGGAGCACGGGACATCAAGCCGACCCCAACCGGCAAGATCATCGTTGATTTTCTCAATCGCGCCATGCCGGCCTATCTTGACACCGGCCTGAACATCATCGACGTTGAAGATTGCGCCCGTGGACATATTCTGGCGGAACAGAAGGGGCAGGTCGGCCAGAAATACATCCTGGGGAACCGGAACCTGACCCTCTGCCAGATTTTCAACCTGCTGGAACAATCTACCGGGGTGAAAGCACCCAGGGTGCGCCTCCCCTACCGGCCGATTTTGCTGGCAGCCTACCTGAACGAAGCTCTTTCCCGTCTGACCGGCAAAGAGCCGCTGATTCCGTTGGCGGGAGTACAAATGGCGGCCAAATTCATGTATTTTGACTCTTCCAAGGCGGTGAAAGAACTGGGGCTTCCCCAATCACCGATAGAGGAAGCACTGAATAAAGCGGTGGCATGGTTTCAACTGAAAAAACAGCAACGCTAATCACCTCTCACAACAGCAGCACCACGAGGTATACAAACATGTTACTTGAACACATCAACTCACCGTCAGACCTGAAAAAACTGGCCATTGACCAGCTTCCTTCCCTGGCTGAAGAAGTGCGGCACTTCCTGCTGGAAACGGTGTCCAACACGGGTGGTCATCTCGGCTCCAATCTCGGTGTGGTTGAACTGACAATTGCCCTGCATTACTGTTTCAATGCGCCGGCCGACAAACTGGTCTGGGATGTGGGACACCAGGCCTATACCCACAAGATCCTGACCGGTCGACGCGAACGTTTTCACACCCAGCGCCAGTACAAAGGGTTGTCCGGTTTCCCCAAACGTTCCGAATCGGTATATGATGCCTTTGGCGTCGGACACGCCTCAACTTCGATTTCAGCCGGCCTCGGTATGGCGGCAGCCGCGGATTTGAGCGGCAGCCACAATCGCGCCATTGCCATCATCGGCGATGGTTCGCTCACCGGTGGCATGGCCTTTGAAGCGCTCAACCAGGCCGGGCATCTCAAGAAGAACCTGATTGTTATTCTCAATGACAATGAGATGTCGATTTCCAAAAATGTCGGCGCATTTTCAGCCTTTATCTCCCGCAAGATGACCGGCCGCTATTTCCGTGATCTGAAAAAGGAGATGCAGGGGCTGTTGAAAAACATCCCCGCCATCGGCACCGATATTCTCCATTTCGCCCGCCGGGCAGAAAACTCACTCAAGGGATTTCTGACCCCCGGATCACTGTTTGAAGCACTCGGTTTTGACTATGTGGGGCCGTTGGACGGCCATGATCTTCCCCAGCTGATCGAAGTATTCAACAGCATGGATCAGCTCGACGGGCCGCTGCTGGTGCACGTCATGACCACCAAGGGAAAAGGATATCAACCGGCAGAAGATACGCCGGACAAATACCACGGAGTCGGGGTCTTTGACCTTGCCACCGGTAAAGGGGCTCCCAAAGCTGCCGCTCCCTCCTATACCGATGTATTCGGAGATGCGATCATTGCCCTGGCTGAACACGACCCGAAGATCGTTGCCATTACTGCTGCCATGCCTGATGGAACCGGACTCTCCAAATTCGGTAAACGTTTTCCGGAACGATTCTTTGATGTGGGAATTGCCGAGCAGCATGCCATGACCTTTGCCGCCGGACTGGCTGCCGATGGATACAAACCGGTGGTCGCCATTTACTCCTCATTTGTCCAACGCGCCTATGATCAGGTGTTCCACGACATCTGCCTGCAAAAACTGCCGGTCACCATCTGTATGGACCGGGCCGGACTGGTGGGGGATGACGGCCCGACCCATCACGGAGTTTTCGACATCTCCTATCTGCGCCATCTTCCCGGCTTGACCATGATGGCCCCCAAGGATGAAAACGAACTGCGCCGCATGCTGACCACCGCAGTCCAGTCGGGTGTTCCCACCGCCATCCGCTACCCCCGCGGCGCCGGCTATGGCGTCTCGCTGGATGAAACCGCCACCCCGCTGGAAATCGGCAAGGGTGAACAGTTGCGGGAAGGAAACGATCTGACCTTGATTGCCTTTGGCTCCACCGTCTATCCGGCCCTGGAAGCAGCAGAGACGCTGGCCGGCAAAGGGATCAGCGCCGCGGTGATCAATGCCCGTTTTGTCAAACCGCTGGACGCAGAGCTGATCCTGGCAGCTGCCCGGAAAACCGGACGGGTGATGACCATCGAGGAAAATGCCCTCCAGGGAGGCTTCGGCAGTGCCGTACTGGAGCTCCTGAATGACAACAGTCTTCAAGCAACCATCACCAAACGTCTCGGTATCCCCGATTACTTCATTGAACAAGGGAGCCAGGAACAGTTACGCCACGATGTCGGTATCGATGCCGACGGCATTACCGCCGCAGCAGAAGCACTGATCAACTTGAAATAAACAAGGGACCACCACCCACAGAATTTGCAGCAGCACAACGAAAGGAAGTACTTCATGCGTTTTCCCATGCGCCTCAATTATGATCTGACCCGTTACATCATGAGCAACAAACTCAACAAGGTTGAAAAGTACCCGCTGGTACTGATGCTGGAACCGACCCATCTTTGCAATCTGGCCTGCTCCGGCTGTGGCCGTATCCGCGAATATGCCGACACGATGCAGCAAATGATGACCCTGGAGGAGTGCCTCCATTCGGTGGACGAATGTCCGGCGCCGGTGGTTACCATCACCGGTGGCGAGCCATTTCTCTACCCCCACATCTACGACCTGATCAACGGCACACTGGAGCGGGGAAAACATATCTACCTCTGCACCAACGGACTGCTGCTGGAAAAAGCACTGGACACCCTGAAACCACACCCCAATTTCACCCTCAATGTTCATCTGGACGGCCTTGAGGAAACCCACGACCGCATCGTCGAGCGCAAAGGTTCCTTCAAAATCAGCATGGCAGCCATTAAAAAAGCGAAACAGCTCGGCTTCCGGGTCTGCACCAACACCACAATTTTCAATGAAACCGATCTGGTGGAAATCGAGATGCTGTTCACCCATCTGGAAGAACTGGGAGTGGATGGATTACTGGTGGCGCCCGGTTTCGGCTATGAAGCGGTGGGAGAAAAACTGTTTCTGGAACGGCGGGACATTGAACGGAAATTCGCCGATGTGTATGAGATGAGCAAGAAACATCGCTTCTTCTCCACCCCCATGTATCTCCGTTTCCTCAAGGGTGAGAAAAAGCTGGAATGCACCCCGTGGGGCAATCCGACCCGCAATACCCAGGGTTGGAAAGCACCCTGTTACCTGATCACCGACGCGCACTACCCGACCTTTAAAGAGATGATGGAGAAGACCGACTGGAATAAATACGGCGTCGGCAAAGACCCCCGTTGTGCCCAGTGCATGATGCACTGCGGTTTTGAACCGACGGTTGTCAATGAGATTGGAAAAAGCTGGAAAGACATCATGGAAATGATGATCTGGAACTTGACCTGAAACATCGATAAATAGGAAGATTATAAGCCCGCTCAATCGCCTAGAACGATCGTGCGGGCTTTTTTTACTACTGCAAATCCTGCTTCGGATCTGGACCGGTAGCTGGGCGCGCAACAGACTCAAAATCTGCCCGCCTGCAAGAAGCGGCTTATGGCAGGAACTCTTCTTTTTTAATCCCGTACTTCTTGATCTTGCGATACATGGTGGCCATGTTCATGTCCGCCTCGCGGGCAGCGGTCTCCACGTTGCCATGATGTTTTTGCAGCAGACCTTTCAAAAGATCGGCCTCGAAACGATCAAGCGCCGCTGAAAACGGGATCTGGTCAAGAGGAATATCAGGAGTGGATATTGATTCCCCTCCCATGCTATCCGCGGCGCCATCAATGAACTGCAGCAAGGTATCTCGCCCCACATAGTCGCCGCCATCCAGCGTCAGACACGCCTCGATCACATTTTTGAACTGCCTGATATTCCCCGGCCAGCAATACTCGCATAAATCATGCATCGCCTCCCGTTCAAATCCCTTGACGGTGGTTCCGAATTTCTGGTTCTGCTGTTGAATAAAATAGGCTGCCAGCAACGGGATGTCATCAATCCGATCACGGAGCGGCGGCAGGTGAATATTAACCACATTGAGACGGTAATAGAGATCCTCCCTAAACTCACCCCGTCCAACCGACTGTTTCAAATCCGCATTGGTGGCCGACAGCACCCGCACATCAACCCGGGTGGGAGTGGTATCACCCAGACGGTTAAACTCCTTTTCCTGTAGAAAGCGTAGCAGGGTTTTCTGCACATTCATCGGCAGATTGCCGACCTCATCCAGAAAAAGTGTGCCACCATCGGCGGCTTCCAGTAACCCCTGGCGATTCTCCTTGGCCCCGGTAAAAGCCCCTTTTTTATAGCCGAACAGTTCACTTTCCAGCAAGGTCTCCGGCAGGGCGCCACAGTTGATGGCCACAAAGTGCCGATCCCGCCGGGGTGAATTATAATGGATCGCCTGGGCGATCAACTCCTTACCGGTTCCCGACTCACCGGTAATCAGAATCGAGGTGTCGCGTACCGCCACCTTTTCCACTTTTTCCAAGACCGCACGCAGACCACCGGAGGCGCCGATAATTGTATCAAAACAGAACTTTCCCTCCAGCTCCCGCCGCAATTCACGGTTTTCTTCCAAAAGCAGTGACTGTTGCAATGCATTTTTGACCCGAAACACCAGCTCATCCGGTTCAAACGGCTTGGTGAGCATATCATAGGCCCCCTTGCGCAGCGCCTGAATCGACATATCAACCGTGGCGTAGGCGGTAATCATAATCACCGGAATATCTTTTTCCTTTTCCTTGATCTTCTGTAACACCTCCAGGCCACTCATGCCGGGCATCTTGATATCCGAAATCACCAGGTCCCACGCGCCGGCCCGAAACTCCTCCACCGCCTTCTGCGGCGAAGTACAGGCACGCGCCAGATAGCCGCTGTCAATCAGAATCTGCTCCATCATGCGGCAGAGTCCTTCTTCGTTATCAATCAGCAGAACTCGCTTTTTTTCAGACATACCGGAAGATTCTCCATCTTTCTGCAGTAGGGATTAACGGATTGGCAGCATACTATTGCTGAAGCAGCTGTGCAACATGATTTGACAGCAACGGGGAGCGGTTCAATGCACAGATGACACCCATTGACGAAGTGGTATGAGTGCGCTATCTTGCTGATACGACACTATCAGACATACGGAAAGGAAGATACCATGGGAAAACTACTGAACGGTTTCATGCTGGGAATCATGATGCCGGTAATTCTGGCAAGCACTGCACTTGCTGCATCGGTGACGGTTGTGCCAAGCGGCGCCAACAGCTACAACATTCAGGGGACTGGGATGGACGGGGTAGCAGGGATCCAGCTTGATCTGCGCTATGACAGTTCTTCGTTTTCAACACCAAACGTCACCAAAGGTCCATTAGTCGGCGGCGCCATGCTGGCTGCCAACACCACCACTCCAAGTTTTATCAAGATCGCCATCATCAGCACCCAGAACTTTTCCGGCAGCGGTACCATAGCCACCATTTCCAACGTCGGACCGATTTCCTCCATTTCATCCCTGATGATCAACAGCCAGGGTGCCACGCTTGCTTCACAAGCTAGCATTGGAGACACTTCTGCAACGGCTCAATCAGGGTTTTCACCCGATCCGGGGGTTCCTTTCAGCCAGACACCGTCAACAACAAGTTCATCCTCAACAGCAACGTCCTCAACAGTAACAGCAGCAACAACAAATTCGACAACAGCAACAACGACTGCAATGGTTGGCCTGGGTAGCGTAACCATGCCGTCTGATGCCATGCCCGTATCGAAACCGGAACCTAAAACCAACGAACAGCCCCAGGTACAACCGGCCAGCGAACCTGTTCCACAGCCGACGCCGGAGGCTTCCCCCGTCACAGAAGCTCCCGCCAAGAAACAAGAACCGGAAAAAGAGCAGGAAATCAAACAGATCGCCTATGCCGGCATTCTGGAACGCTCCAGAAACTTCAGGGGCGAAATTACTCCTTCAGCGCTCATGACCGCCCTGTTCAGCCAGGAAATTGCCCCGGATATCGAGCAGGAACCGCCGATTGCCATTTCCAACGGCAAAGACACCCTCAAGGTCATCTTCACTCTGGCAGCCTCGGAAAAAGTGTCTCCCAATTTCGCCTTGACCAACGCCAAAATGATTGCGCTTTCCAAAAGTGAAACCAGTGGGGCCTGGGTCCTGGAAGCACGTCCCGAGAAGAATGCCATCACGGCATCCGTAACCATGCTGACCAACTCCAGCGTCGTCGATTATCCCCTGACCGTGGTACCGCCAGCCAAGGGAATCAGCGGCAAGGAAACCGACTTTGCACTATTCCTCAAGGATACGGGAGTCAAACCGGCCAAACGGGATCTGAATGGGGATGGAGTTCATGATTATCAGGACAACTATATCTATGCAGCCCATTATCTGCTGCTGAAACAAAATGACAAAAAGACAAAACCGGCAAAATAGCCAATTATTCCAACAGTAGCAGCACCGCAACGTACCCCTGACAATGCTCCCGGCTGTAACCAGCGGGAGCATTGTCAGTAAATCAAGCGATTTTCCCTGCAGATCCTGCATCACCCGGTCATGGAAACCACTTCCTCGTAACTGGTCGCCCCTTCCAGCATCTTATGTATGGCAACCTGACGCAGGGTCACTAGTCCATCTTCCTGTGAAGCTGCGAACAGGTCGGCCAATTCAACCGAGGCAGCCACTTTGGCCTTGATCCGCTCATTCATGTCCAGCAGCTCGAAAATGCCGGTACGCCCTTTATACCCGGTGCCACGACATTCCTTGCACCCCTTCCCTTCCCACACCGTATGCGGTTTGCCGCTCAATTGCAGATATTCAGCTTCCTCACTATTCAGAAGACGTTGTTCCTTGCAATGGGGACAGATTTTGCGCACCAGGCGCTGGGCAATCACACCGATCACCGTGGCAGAAATCAGAAAAGGGGGAATACCGAGATCCAGCAGGCGGATGATGGCCGAAGCGGCATCATTGGTATGCAGGGTGGACAACACCAGATGCCCGGTCAGCGCCGCTTGAACCGCATTCTCGGCGGTTTCCCGGTCGCGGATTTCACCGATCATGATGATGTCCGGATCCTGACGTAGAATATTACGCAGAATTGTGTCAAAGGTAACCCCGATCGCCTGCTGCACACCGATCTGGTTAAACTCCTCCATCACCATTTCAATCGGGTCTTCCACTGTTACGATGTTGACCTCGGGAGACGAGAGGGTTCGCAGGGTGGAATAGAGGGTGGTGGTTTTGCCGCTCCCGGTGGGACCGGTCACCAGAATGATCCCGTTGGGGCGGCGGATAAAGGCGTTATAGAGCGTCATTTCACGGGGATAAAACCCCATACAGTCCAGGTCCTGCAACAGGATATCGGGATCAAAAATCCTGATTACCACCTTTTCGCCAAATGCGACCGGCACGGTGGAGACACGCAGCTCCATGTCCTTGTTATTAAAATTGGTTTTAACGCGTCCATCCTGGGGACGGCGTTTTTCCGCCAGATCCATGCGCGCCAGCAGCTTGATGCGTGAAACAATCGGAGCGTGCATCGGTTTGGGAATCGAGTGAATATTGTGCATGATGCCGTCCAACCGGAAACGGATCAGGGTTTTTTCCCGCTTCGGTTCGATGTGGATATCACTGGCATGTTGTTCAAAGGCGTAGTGCAGCAGAAAATCGACAGCCGAAATCACATGTTTTTCATTGCCATCGCTCTCCTGATGCCCCTTGAGCCTGAAAAACTGTTCCAGGTTTCCCAGATCGACCGTGGAAGCGGATTCCGCTTCGGCAGCCATGACTGAAGCGCGAAAACCATAGAATTCCCGTAAAATTTTCAGGATATCATTTTTGGAACTGAGTACCCGGTGGATGTCCAGCTTATGGGCCTGGGCCAGTTCGTTGATCACCGCAGCATTAAAAGGATCGGCGACCGCAACGGTAATCGTGTTGCCGGTTTGGGCAACGGCAACGATCAGATTTTTGAGGGCAAACGGGCGGGGAATGTGGGCGGTTACTACGTTGAGATCGAGCTT
>DAINBV010000079.1:0-22073 GCA_036732725.1 Geobacteraceae bacterium
GCTGCCAGCGCTCTTTCTGCCGGTAACTTTGTAATTGCTAAAGCTACGCCAACTGCCAGCATCACTAACAGTCCGGTTACCTTCACCGGTTCGGCACAGACGGCGGCAGTAGCCTGTCTCGGTGACGGTGCGGCAACGCTGGCCAGCGGCGGAACCGGCACTAATGTTGGTTCCTATCCTGCCACGGTCAACTGCGCCGCCAGTGCCAACTACAATGCTGCCAGCGCTCTTTCTGCCGGTAACTTTGTAATTGCTAAAGCTACGCCAACTGCCAGCATCACTAACAGTCCGGTTACCTTCACCGGTTCGGCACAGACGGCGGCAGTAGCCTGTCTCGGTGACGGTGCGGCAACGCTGGCCAGCGGCGGAACCGGCACTAATGTTGGTTCCTATCCTGCCACGGTCAACTGCGCCGCCAGTGCCAACTACAATGCTGCCAGCGCTCTTTCTGCCGGTAACTTTGTAATCGGCAAGGCTACGCCGACCGCCTCAATCACTAACAGTCCGGCAGTTTTCACTGGTTCGGCACAGGCGGCCGTAGTTGCCTGTCTCGGTGGCGGTGCGGCAACGCTGGCAACCGGCGGCACTGGCACTAATGCCGGTTCCTATCCTGCCACGGTCAACTGCGCCGCCAGCAGCAACTACAACGCTGCCAGCGCTCTTTCTGCCGGTAACTTTGTAATTGCCAAAGCCACGCCGACCGCCAGCATCACTAACAGTCCGGTTACCTTCACCGGTTCGCCGCAGACGGCGGCAGTAGCCTGTCTCGGTGACGGTGCGGCAACGCTGGCCAGCGGCGGAACCGGCACTAATGTTGGTTCCTATCCTGCCACGGTCAACTGTGCCGCCAGCAGCAACTACAACGCTGCCAGCGCTCTTTCTGCCGGTAATTTCGTAATCGGCAAGGCTACGCCGACCGCCAGTATCACCAACAGTCCGGCAGTTTTCACCGGTTCGGTACAGACGGCGGCAGTAGCCTGTCTCGGTGGTGGAGCAGCCAGCAACATCCTCACTGGTGGCGCCGTTAGCCAGACCAATGCCGGAACGTATGCGGTTGTAGCTGACTGTGCTGCCAGCGCCAACTATAATGCTGCTGCCGGTCTTACTGCCGGTAATTTTGTGATTGGCCAGGCGACTCAGATCATTACATTTGCAGCAACCGCAACTAAAACTTACGGTGACGGGGATTTCACACCCGGAGCGAGCATCACATCAGCACTTGCCATTACCTATGCCAGTGACAATCCGGCAGTGGCGACCATCACCGCCGGTGGGATGATTCACCTTGTGGGCGCCGGTACGGCGACCATCACCGCCAGTCAGGCGGGTGATGCAGAATGGCTGCCGGTTACAGCGCAACAACTGCTTACCGTCAATAAGGCACAACTGACGATTACTGCGGTAAATACCAGCAGAAGTTATGGTGTTGCCGATCCTGCCTTTACGGCCAGCTATGCCGGTTTCGTCCTAGGAGAAAATCAATCGGTGCTGAGTGGCGCTCCTGTTTTCACCATAACAGCTACGATCAGCAGCCCGACCGGTAATTACCCCATAACCCCGGCAGCCGGTACCCTGGCAGCAGCCAATTACAACTTCAGCTTTGTTGATGGCACTCTGGCGGTCGGTCTTGCCAGTCAGTCTATTACCTTCAATCCCTTGGCTGCCAAGAACTACGGCGATCCTGACTTCACCCTCACCGCTACCGGTGGCGCTTCCGGTACTCCACTTACCTTTAGCAGCAGCAATCCGGCGGTTGCCACAGTCAGCGGCGCAACGGTAACCATAGTGGGGGCAGGGGAGACCACCATCACTGCCAATCAACCTGGAAATGCCAATTATGCTGCTGCCACGGCACAGCAGAATCTGGTGGTGAACAAGGCGATTCTGACGGTTACCGCCACTAATGCCAGCCGTAGCTATGGTGTTGCCAATCCGGCCTTTAGCAGCATTATCAGCGGCTATGTCAATGGCGAGACCAGCAGCGTAGTCTCCGGCACACCTGCTCTTAGCAGCACCGCCACCACCGCCAGTCCGGTGGGAAGCTATCCCATAACTGCGGCAACCGGTACCCTGGCCGCCGCCAATTACAACTTCAGCTTTGTCAATGGCACCCTGGCGGTCGGTCTTGCCGGTCAATCCATCAGCTTTACTCCCCTGGTTGCCAGGAATTACGGCGATACAGCCTTTGATCTAACTGCTACGGGTGGTGACTCCGGTAATCCGGTTACCTTTAGCAGCAGCAACCTGACAGTCGCCACGGTCAGCGGCATAACGGTAACGATAGTGGGGGCAGGGGAGACCACCATTACTGCCAATCAGTCGGGAAATGCCAATTATGCTTCTGCGACAACCCATCAGAATCTGGTGGTGAACAAGGCTACTCTGACGGTTGCCGCCAATAACGCCAGCCGTATTTACGGAGTAGCCAATCCAGGCTTTAGTAGCATCATCAGCGGCTTTGTCAATGGTGAAACAGTGAACGTACTGTCGGGAACTCCGGCGCTAGCCTCTACTGCCGACATTGCCAGCCCGGTTGGTGATTACCCGATTACCGTAGCCGCGGGTAACCTCTTCTCCAACAATTATGCCTTTACCTATGTGAATGGAATATTGACGATTGGCAAAGCGACACCATCACTTTCATGGAATACTCCGGCTGGTATGCTCTACGGTTCTCCCCTGGGAAGCAGCCAGTTGAATGCCACGGCCAATGTTGCAGGGAGTTTTGTGTATACTCCTGCAGCCGGTACGATACTGAATGCCGGTGCGTATGTGCTGACTGCCAGCTTTACCCCCGATGATGTCAGCAACTATACCTCACAGAGCATAACCACCAGCCTGAATGTGGGTAAAGCTGGTCAGAGTATCAGCTTTAGCAACCCGGGGAGTCAGACCTTTGGTACCGCTTTGACCGTGTCGGCAACTACGACTTCCGGTCTGCCGGTAACCTTCAACTCTGCCACGAGCGGTGTCTGCACGGTTACTGTCAGCGGAGCAGTTACCTTGCTTAGCTCCGGCAGCTGTTCCATTAACGCCGACCAGGCTGGTAACGGCGATTACGGTGCCGCTCCCCAGCTGCAGCAGAGCTTTATGATCAACAAGGCGAGTCAGAACTTTGTCTTTGGAACCTTACCGGTGATCAGGCTTGGTGATGCGGATGTAACTCTTGGCGCAACGGTTTCCAGTGGACTACCGTTGAGCTATGTCAGCTCCAATCCAGCGGTGGCAACAATTGTCAATGGCAAACTACATCCGGTCAGTGTTGGTTCCACGACAATTACGGTCAGCCAGGCTGGTAGTGCGGGGTATCTCCCTGTCTCAATCAGTCAGATTGTGACGGTGGACTATACTACGTCACCTCCGCTTCTGATGGTTTCGGCTCTTTCCCATAATTCAGTTACCACGGAGGTAACCCAGAATATCTGTGGGATTACCACTGATCCGGGCGGTATCAGGTCTCTGGTTATCAATGGTACCAATGTTCTGGTCACTCACAACGGTTCCTTTAGCTTTCCTGTGCAGTTACTGACCGGCCCCAATACGATTACGGTGGTGGCCACCAATAATGCGGGAATCAGTACGACCGATTCGCGGACTCTGATTCTGGATAGCAGCGCACCGCACCTGACCGTTACCTATCCGCCTGATAACGGAATTTCCATGATGCACCTTGTTACGGTGACCGGTACCATCTCTGATCTGTTCGGTGGGGTGGCCAAGGCAGCTGTTACGCAGGGTTCGACCATGGTAGTCAGGTATACCGTCAATGACTCGGCGCCGTTGTATGCCAGTGTGCTGGGGAATAACTACTCATTTGACGTGGATCTGGCCGGCGGCATGAACACCATTAAGATACTAGCTTCAAACGGCGCCGGTAAATCGGCGGAGGTCAAGCGTACCGTGACCTATCAACCGGCATTCTCTCTTACGGTTACCTCGCCGGAAAAGGATATGCGCACCGCACTTAATTCATATCTGTTGCAGGGGAGTGTCACCGATGTCACAACGCCGGTGGGTGTCACCGTTATGGTGGATGACCAAAGCTTTACCCCGACGGTAACAGGCGGAGTGTTCCAGCAAACTGTTATGTTGCCCGAGAACAGGGTCTATCAGGTTGCTGTTACCGGTGTTGATCAGAATAATAACAGCCTGACAGTTCAGCGTAACATTATCCACCTGGCTCCCTTTACGGTGGTTGATGCGTTACAGGCGTTACAGATGTCGGTGGGGACGCTCTCTCCCGATGCTGCCCATTCCCTGCTTCTGGATGTGGCGCCGATGGTTAATGGTGTCTCAGTGGGGGATGGAAAGGTTGATATTGAAGATGCCATGGTGATTCTGCGCATGGCGGTGGGACTTATCCCGTTACATTAACGAGTACGTTATTATTCTAAAGGAGGTCGTATGAAATTTTTACGTGTTGGTATCCTGGCAGCTTTGGTCTCGGTGATTATGTCCGGTTGTGGTGATGGGGGAGGTGGTGGGAATAACGGGGGAACACAGGGGAGTTATACCTTCCCGGAAGGGAAATCAACACTGGCGTTTTCTGCTCTCAGTACCGCGAAGTTACCAGCTTCGATTAGCGGGGTCGATCTGACGATTACTTTGCCGCAAGGCATGAGTGTACCGACGAGCAATGGGCTTTCCGGGGCAATCGCTACCGATGCGGTGCAGCCGGGAATCGGGATGATCGGAACCAATCTGGCCTTTGGGTCATATTCAGTATCAACCCGTAAGGTCTATCTCAGTATGGTTACCACCAGTGACACCTTCCGTTCGGGTGAATTCCTGCGGCTGGTATGCGTGGTCAAGCCAAATACAACCATTACTCTTGCGGATCTGAATGCTCTTAATACTCCGGTGAATATCAAAAAGGCAGTGGGACTGGATATGGTGACCAATACCACCACGGTCTTTAGCAGTAGCCTGAAAGTACTCCTGGATCCGGTCAGGTAATCACGTAATAGTGGAAACGAGTCTGTAAATCCCCCCTGATCTTTTGAACAGGGGGGATTTTTTTGTCTGGCAACGTAAGACAAACTGCCATATGGTTTCTCCTGAAACCCCTAAGGGTAAATAAGCCTTCCTCTGATATTGCTCATTGTCGGGATTGTTCATAATCAACACATACCGAAACCGCCTCGGGAAGGCGATACCAAGGAGTTATGTGCCATGAATACTACTTCTTTAACCTGTGAGGAACTGGTGCAGTGTCTCAGCCAGGGCGCTGTACTGGTCGATGTAATGACGCCGGAAGACTTTGCTGCCGCCCATGTGATCGGCGCCAAAAACGCTTGTGTGTATGAAATGGTTTTTCTTGAGCGGATCACTGAATACGTGCCGGATCGAACCACTAAGCTGGTCGTGTATGACACCACCGGAAGCACACGGACGGCGGGAGTTGCCCGGGAACGACTGCTTCAGGCTGGTTACCGTAATGTTTTTATCCTCTCCGGCGGTCTTGCCGCCTGGCGTGCTGCCGGTCTACCGGTTGAGGGAACGGGAGGGGGGATGACCGAGGACAGGGCACAGCCACAGGATGGCGGCTACCGGATTGATACGGAGAACAGCCGATTGGAATGGATCGGTCGCAATCTCGGTAAACGGCACTTCGGCTCTATTGCTGTCCAGGGGGGAGAACTGGTACTTGCCGCCGGCAGGCTGGTACAGGGAAACATCGTGCTTGATATGAACAGCATTGCCAATCAGGATCTGCTGGATCCGGTTTGGCGTGACCTGCTGATTCGCCACCTGAATTCCGATGATTTTTTTGCGGTCGAGCGTTTTCCGACCGCTTCATTTACCCTGACCGGATGGGAAGAGTTGGCAGGAACCGCTCCTGAAGCTCCTAATGGAATTGCCACCGGTGACCTGAACATCCGGGACGTGACCCGCTCGATCAGTTTTCCGGCCATTGTTGCCTGGCAGCAGGACGGCACCATCAAGGCTCATGCAGTCTTTGATATCGATCGTACCCTCTGGAATGTCGGTTACGGTTCGTGCAAACTGTTCGAGCGCCTTGGCATGCATCTGGTGCATGATCTGATCAGTCTGGAGTTGTTTGTCGTAGCGCGACGGGCATGATGTTGCTGAACTGACAATCTCCGGTTACCAATCGTTATCAGTTGAAAAAACCTGACAAGGAGTGTCTGATATGAGCATGCGACGTATTGCCAAGATTTTCAAGAGTCGTCCCACCGTTGAAGGAGCCGGCGTCCATCTCAAGCGGGCCTTTGGCTACTCACAGGTTCCGCAGTTCGATCCGTTTCTGATGCTGGATGATTTTCACACCACCAATCCGGCCGAGTATCTTCCCGGGTTTCCCTGGCATCCCCATCGGGGAATCGAGACCATCACCTACGTGTTGGAGGGGAAGGTGGAGCATGGTGACAGCATGGGGAACAAAGGGGTCATCGGTCCGGGGGATGTGCAGTGGATGACTGCCGGCAGCGGTATCATTCACCAGGAGATGCCGCAGGAAAGCCCGACCGGAATGATGTGGGGGTTCCAGTTCTGGGCCAATCTGCCGGCCAGTCGGAAAATGATGCCCCCCCGCTATCGGGAGGTTAAGGCGGCTGACATACCCGAGGTGACCCAGGCGTCGGGAGTAAAGGTGAAGATCGTCTGCGGTGAGCTGGAAGGAGTACAAGGGCCGGTGCGGGACATCGTCATCGATCCTGAATTGTTGGATGTATCTATTCCGGCAGGGGCAACCTTTACCCATTCGGTCAAGGGGGGGCATACGGCGATTGCCTACATCCTGGACGGTGAAGGATATTTTGATGATCAACGTGATGCCTTTGCCTATGAAATGGCCGGTTCGGGGTGGATGGATGTCAATCGCCGTTGTATCTGCGGGGCGGAAACCGTGGTGCTCTTTGAACGCGCCGGCGCTGCCGTGACTATCGTGGCAGGGGAAAAGCCGCTGCGGTTCCTGCTGATTGCGGGAATGCCGCTGAACGAACCGGTTGCCTGGTACGGTCCGATTGTCATGAATACCCAGGATGAACTGCGCATTGCTTTTGAGGAATATGCCAAGGGGACCTTTGTTAAACCGGCATAAGCGATGTTATTGAACGTGGCGTTACATGAATGATAGCAACCACAAGGAGTAGATGATGAACAAGCCAATCGTGGTGGAGGTTTTTTTCGATTATATCTGACCCTGGTGCTATCTCGGTACCGTGCGTACTGAACGCTTGCAGCAGGAACATGCTGTCGAACTGCGTTGGAGCGTTTTTCCACTTCATCCTGAGACGCCGGAACAGGGAATCGAGCTGGCCGAACTGTTCGCCGGACGTGAGGCGCAGATCAAGGAGATGCAGTCCAATCTGCTCCGGCAGGCTGCTGCCGAAGGTTTGCCGCTGGCAGAACGAAGCCGTACTTACAACAGTCGCCGTGCTCAGGAACTCGGTAAGTGGGCGGAACAGCAGGGGCAGGGAGATGTTTTTCGTCAGGCGGTTTTCCGGGCATTTTTTGTCGATGGACGGAATATCGGACTGGTGGATGAACTGGTGCAAATTGCCGCTGCCGTTGGTCTGTCAGGGGATCAGGCACGCCAGGTACTCCGCGCAGGGAGCTTTGTCACAGCGGTCAATACTGATTGGCAGCGCTCGCGGGAGTTGGGGGTCACTGCCGTACCAACCCATCTCTGCGGTGGTAAACGATTGGTCGGGTTTGCTTCCTATGATCAATTCGTTCGTTTGATTGGTCAGGAGTGAATGGTAATTACTTCGCCTTGAAAGAATCTGTAACTACTGTTCTATGCTTTCCAGGTCTCAACAGTTCAGCGCTGGTTGTTCCACGATTCATAGTCAGCCAGGGTTGCAAATGCCATAAAGCCACCCTCAACTGCGATTGCTACGGATGCCCAGGGGGCGTTATGCGCCACGACTCCCGGGAGCGAGTCGTATTCATCTCCATCATCATCGATAAAATAGCCGGGTGCTTCAGCATAATCGTTTTCAAAATCATCAGCTGCTATGAATTTCTGCCTCATGGTCACACCTCCTACCCTGGTTTTGCTACACCTGCTTGATCGCCTGGTTGGCCGCCACGAGGATCGGGTCCCACACCGGTGCATAGGGAGGGCAATAGCTCAGATCAAGTTCGGCCAGCTCGAAGACCGTCATCTGATTGTAAATGGCGGTTGCCAGAACATCGAGTCGCTTGGCCACCACATCCTGACCGACGATCTCGCCACCCAAAAGCGTACCGCTTACCTTTTCAAACATGAGTACGATTCGCATCACCCCGCCACCCGGAAATTCACCTCTGGTTGGGCTGTCCACCGATACTTTTGCATATGATTTACCCAGCTCCTGCACCTGCTTTTCGTGCAGCCCGGTGGTCCCGACGGTCAGATCAAAAAACTTGAAGACCGCAGTCTGATCAACACCGGCAAACATTTTCATGGCCTGCTGGTTGACAATATTGTTACCAATCAGTCGCCCCTGTTTGTTGGCTGCCGGTCCCAACGGCACATAACCATTGCCCCTCAACTGCCGTACATACTGTTCGGCACAGTCGCCGCCAGAAAAAATGGTGTCAATGCTGGTGCGCAGATAACGATCCACCTGTACCGCTCCGGCTACCCCCAGTTTGCCTCCGGCTGCTGCCAGCAGTTCCGTATTGGGATGTACACCCGCGGCGACGATCACCAAGTCGGCCTGGAAGTCTCCGGCGGAGGTCTTGACGATCGGACCACTCTTTTCCAGAACATCGGTGGAAACAAAAAAATCGATCTGTTTTTCGGCGATCTTGTCCAACACTTTCTCTCGTGACTCTGCCGTCATCATCGGCAGGATCAGGTCAGCCTTATCAATCAGGGTCGGCTTGATCTTCATGTTGTAAAATACGTCGCTCATCTCCAGGTTGGTATAGCCGGAGCCAATCATGACCGCCCGTTTGGGGGAACGGTGCCGGATGAAATCCTTGACCTGACGCGTATCAGCCAGGGTGCGGAAATAAAATACATCCCCGTCATCAAATCCTGGCAGTGTCACCCTATTTGGTCTGCTGCCGGTGGCATATACCAGGAAGTCATAACTTTCCCGGTAGTCCCGGCGATTCAGATGGTCGCGGATTGCCACCTCTTGCCGCCGGGGACGAATGTGGGTGACTTCCTGGTTGAGACGATAATCGATCCCGCGTTCCTTCCGGATTGTCTCAAGGCTCATGGCATACAATTTTTCAACCGGAGTGTCCGGATAAAAGAGGTTGTAGGGCATGCCGCAGGCGGCATAGGAAACATCGCCACTCTTTTCCAGCACAATCACCAGTGATCGGGGTGCCAGTCGCCTGATCTGACTGGCTGCCGATAATCCCGCAGCAATGCCACCAATTACGACAACTTTCATACGCCACCCCTGGTTCCTTTTTATCGGTTATGCCATTGGTACTGGTGCGGCCATTTGGCCGTATCTGCCGATGTAATGCCGGTATGGCATACATTACAGGCGCTGGGAAGGTTTCCATTGCCATGCTTTGACATAAATTCTGACGATCCTGCCCCCCGTGAGCTGGCATGGCATCCGCCACAACTGCTGATCGACTTGGCAACCCCCTGGTACTGCAGTGCCTGATAGTTGTCAGAGCTTTCCCGTGAAGGGACCATGGCATGCGGGCTGCCATGGCATCCGGCGCAGTAGACGGAACCATGCCCCCTGGCATTACGATAGAGTGTGTCAGCGGTGTCCACCTCGGCTACGCTGCCATGACACATGACGCACTTCGGTTCGCTTACCCACGGGATGCGGCTGCTGGAAATAATGGAATAGGCCACTTGTCGCATGGAGCCATGGCAGGTGGTGCAGTTTCCATTGCTGGCGGTGTGGCTGATACTACGGTTACAGCGTGTGTTCGTGCCCGGGTGACAGTCGAAGCACGATACGGGGGAGCCGTCCGGTGCGGTGCGGGTCGCATGCGCCTTGTGAATGGCGGCTGACAGATAGATTCCGGCATCACCCGGGCCAGCCACGCCAAGTTCGGGTGCGCCATGGCAGCGGGCACACAGCACCGGCGCACTTGGCACCAACAAGCCGTCCGGTGGTGTATGCAGCTTGTCATGCTTTTGCAGGACATCCAGAAAAGGATTGTTATTGTTGGCGGCACTTGGCAGATGACATTTGTCGCACTGGATCTCATCGGAAACCGGGACCGTAGCCCGGGTCTGAGCCACTATGGCGCCATTGGCATCTTTAACCGTAATCTCCACCACCTGATAGGGGTTCCAGGTGCCGTTGTCGTCGATGGGGGTAACCGGGATACCGTTTGCCTGAAAGTGATCCCCCTTGGCCAGCATCACACCTGATAAACCGTTACTGACGGCCGGATCTTCCAGGTTGAGTCCTTTATCCTGCGCGATGCTTACGCCAAACAATGCTTGCATCTCGGTCCAGAATTGTCCGAATTTTCCTTTGTTGGCGGAGCGGGTGTTGTTTACGATCCGGTACTCCACCGTCAGGTTGGAGGTTACTACCTGAGGCGGGTTGCCACGCTTCAACACCTGTGCAAACACGCTGTTATATGGTGGCAAGATCACCGCCGTATCATAGGATGGGTTGAGGCAATGCATTCCCAGATCATTCCAGGCGAAGACCACGTACGCTGCTTTTGATGTCGAGCTAATCACATCTTTGACTGAGCCTCCCTGGGGAAGATCGTTGCTCCGGGCGGATCCGCTGTCACTGCAGGCGGTCAGTATCAGCAGTGGACAAAGAGCGACAGCGATAAGGCTCAACAATAATTTTTGAGGTAGTTTCATATTCATAGCTCCAATTCGAATATGGTTATTAACCAGGTTATGATAGCTCCGCTCCGTTAATCGCGGAGGGTGGCAGCTTTACACTGCCGCCACTACCCGCTGCAGCTTTTCGGCAATCTGATGGGCAATCTGATTGATCTGCGGGACGCCGATCATGGCCAGAGCTGCCACCGGATCCATGGCCATGACCGCAGTCCTGCCATCATCCTGGGTGTAAATCACCACGTTGCAGGGGAGTAAGGTGCCAAGATCCAACTCCAGGTTGAGAGCTTCATACGCCGATGGTGGATGACAAGCCCCCAGAATCAGATAATTGCGAAAATTACAGTTCAGTTTTTCCGCGAATCTTTTTCTGAGATTGATTTCACTCATGATGCCAAAACCTTCCTTTGCCAACTCTGTCCGAACCTTCTGTTCCGTTTCGCTATAGGTCATGCTCACGGTTTTGCCAAAGGCGTAAGACGTTCTCCTTTCCAACGGAAATTCCGTGGTGTGGGTCACGCCGAGCAGGGTCAGCAATTCCTGGGCTACCAGGGCCGATGAAGCCGGGTTCTGGCCGGTCACCAGCTTGCCGTCCACCTGAATGTAGGGAGCCCAGTCTGCACCTTTGCTGTAGAGTGCGCCTCGTTGCTTGATCCGGTCTTCCAATAAAAAGGGAACCATGCCGGTCAGACCAACCGCCGTTTCTTCAGTATTGGAAAAACCGGTTACGCGCCGCCCTTTAATCAGATATTCCCCACTCGTGCGGCGTACGTTAACCAGTGCTGCCGGGGCGTGGCACACAGCTCCCACCGGTTTGCCGGCCCGTACAAAGCCTTCGATCAGCTTTATGGAACTTGAATTGTCCGGCATGTCCCACAAGGGGCCATGTCCGCCGGGGTAGAACACGGCGTCAAACTCCTCTGCGGAAAGCCGGGAGAGTGGAACAGTGTTGGCCAGCGCGCTCTGGGCAAGGCTGTCTGTCCGGAAACGTCTGGTTGATTCGGATTGATACTCCGCCAACTCACTGTTCGGATCAAGGGGCGGTTGCCCCCCCTGGGGGGAAGCGAGGGTGATCTCCAGTCCGGCATCCTTGAAAACATAGTAGGGGGTGCAGAACTCTTCCAGCCAGAAGCCGGTTTTCTTGTCCGAGTTGCCGAGCTGATCATGGGACGTGAGTACCATCAGAATGTTCATACAAGTACCTCCTGGCTGACTTCAGTTGTAACTATATCCGATCTGTTGAAGTCATCGAACGGGTGTTTATCTGAATTTGGCATAGGAGTTTCTTGGGGGGCAGCGCTGAGTTGTCCGGTATCGTTTTAATCGGCAACATGGGTGGAGGCTGCCCCTCTCTGTCCCGAACGGCTCTTGAACAATGATTGTCGCCCGTCGCGATGCAAGAACCGCCGAGGTAAAAATCAGACAAAGGATGAGGAATATTCTGAACAGAGGTTGCTACTATTTTTTCTGCTGGTATACCTGACAGGGGATATTGAAGGGGCAAGGGAGGTAAAATTCATGCAACCACGTAACTTAGCCACAAAAATAATGACGGCCCATCTGGTGGAAGGACAACTGATTCCCGAGCAGGAAATTGCTCTCAAGATTGATCACACCCTGTTGCAGGATGCAACCGGAACCATGGCGATGCTGGAGTTTATGGCCATGGGGGTCGAGCGAGTCAAAGTCGAGCTGGCTGCCCAGTACATTGACCACAACCTGTTGCAGACCGACAACAAGAATGCCGATGACCACATATTCTTGATGACGGCAGCGGAGAAATTCGGAATTCACCTCTCCAAGGCGGGTAATGGTGTTTCCCACCAGGTTCACCTGGAACGCTTCGGTGTTCCGGGCAAGGTCATGCTGGGCGCCGATTCCCACACCCCTTCGGCAGCCGGTCTCGGCATGCTGGCCATCGGCGCCGGTGGTCTGGATGTGGCCATGGCCATGGCGGGTCACCCCTTTTATCTCCCTTGTCCGAAAGTATGGGGGGTCAAGCTGACCGGCACACTTTCTCCCTGGGTCTCGGCCAAGGATGTGATTCTGGAGATGCTGCGCCGTCACACGGTGAAAGGTGGCGTGGGGAAAATCATCGAATACTATGGACCAGGTGTGGCAATCCTCTCAGCCACCGATCGGGCGGTGATTGGCAATATGGGGGCTGAGTTGGGAGCCACCTCCTCGTTATTCCCGTCTGACCATCGCACCAGGGAATTTCTGGAAGCCCAGGGGAGGGGGGAATCGTGGGTGGAACTGTCTGCCGATCCCGGGGCGACCTACGATGAATACGAAGAAATTGATCTTGCCACCGTTGAGCCGTTGATCGCCCGTCCATCCTCACCGGACAATATCGTCCGGGTGGCCGACCTGGCCGGACTTAAAGTCGATCAGGTACTGGTGGGGAGTTCGGCCAACTCTGCATTCCGGGATCTGATGACCGTCTGTCGTATCCTGGATGGCAGGCGGGTTGCTCCCCATTTGTCTTTCCACGTTAATCCCGGCAGCCGTCAGGTACTGGAAAATGTGGTTGAACATGGTGGTGCCATGATGTTGCTGCTGGCAGGGGCTCAGGTTCAGCAACCAGGTTGCCTGGGATGTATTGGCATGGGGCAGGCGCCGGGAACCAATCAGGTTTCCTTGCGCACCTTTCCGCGCAACTTCCCTGGCCGGAGCGGCACCAAGAATGATACGGTCTATCTCTGCTCACCGGAAACCGCTGCCGCTGCAGGTTTATTCGGGGTGGTGACCGATCCGCGGGAGTTGGGGAAATTGATGGATTGGCCCAATGTTCAGAATCCCGCCGCCTATCTGCTGGATGATTCCAGTATCATCTATCCCCAGGCTGACAGCGCTGGTAGGGAAATTGTAACCGGTCCCAATATCGTACCGTTTCCAAACTTCGAAACATTACCCGATGAACTGGCTGCTCAGGTGATCATCAAAGTCGGCGATAACATCTCCACCGATACCATCATGCCGGCTGGAAACAAGGTGCTGCCGTTTCGCAGCAATGTTCCGGCCATCAGCCGTTTTGTTTTTGAGGGGATTGATGCCGAGTTTTTTAAACGGGCAGAGCAGACAGGCAATGGGGCGGTGGTGGCCGGTGAAAACTACGGCCAAGGCTCCTCGCGGGAACATGCCGCCCTGGCACCCCGTTATCTGGGGATCAGAGTCAAACTTGCCAAGAGTTTTGCCCGGATTCACAAGGCGAACCTGATCAATTTTGGTATTCTGCCGCTCACCTTCCAGTCGCCGGCGGATTACGATTCCATTATGCAGGGGGATCAGCTGGTTTTTCGCGGGATTAAACAGCTGATTGAAGCCGGCGCGACCGAGATTCCGGTGGAAGTGAACGGGAGGAGCTGTATTACCCTGCTGGATGTTTCAGCACGGCAACGAAGGGAATTGATTGCCGGTGGCACCTTGAATTATGTCAAACTCGGTCATGATCTGATACACGGATAGGGCACCGGAAAAACGAGGAACATATGTCATCTCACCGGGTCACTTGTCCTTCCTGCGGAGCAGTCAACCGTATCCCTGCTGAAAAAGAGGGGATGCGGGGACACTGCGGCGCTTGTCGGGGAACCTTGCCACCCCTGTACTGCCATCCGCAGCAGCTGACGGGGAGTAACTTTGATGATTTCATCGCCGCTTATCCAGGCTTGGTGCTGGTTGAATTCTGGGCTCCCTGGTGTACCCACTGTGTTTCCTTTGCATCTGCGGTGCGGAGTGTAGCTGAAAAACTGGCCGGAAAAGCAGCCGTTGTTCAGGTAAGTACCGTGGAGAACCCGGCTCTGGCATCCCGCTTCAGTGTCCATGGCATTCCGGTGATGATCTTGTTGCGCCAGGGAAAGGTTGTTGCGCAACTTCCCGGCGTCCAGAGCGTGGAAGCAGTGCTTACGTGGTTCAGTCAGTTTTCAGCGTGAAAAGGTTTGTTTGCAAGCGCTGGTGCAAGCTGTTGAGTCGAGGTTGATGCTTTGAAGTTTTTTTACAACACGTTTTTCTGAGAGGTGCCGCCATGACCGAATTGCCGCTAACCAGTGATGAGACTCCCCGGATCCGGGAGATGGATATTGATGATTTTCCCGAGGTTTTTCATATCGGCGAGGAGGTCTTTACCGCCGACTATTCCCGCAGTCTCTACCGCACCTGGGACGAATTCGAGATTACCACGCTCTACAACTCGGACACGGAACTCTGTCTGGTGGCGGAGGTGGGAGAACGAATCGTCGGCTTTGCCCTGGGAACAACAGTCAAGAAGCACAACTCCCCCTGGAAGTACGGCTATCTGGTCTGGCTGGGGGTGCGCCGGGATGTGCAAAAAGGGCGTGTGGGAAGCCGGTTGTACAACGAAATCAAGCGCCGCATGGTGGAGCAGGGGGTGCGAATGATGATTATCGATACCTCGGCCGATAACCGTGCGGCGATCAATTTCTTCCGCAAACAGGGGTTCGACGATGTCCAGGAACACCTCTATATGTCGCTTAACCTGACGCGCAAAGCCGGGAAAAAACCGGTGAAAAAATCATGACTGCCCGACAAGAAAAGGTTTGGCAGGCCATTAATCCGCTCCGGCTGCGCAGGACACTGGTCGAAATGCTCGATATCTATTCTCCTTCCGGCAAGGAGGAGGATATTCAACTCTATCTGGAGGATATCCTGCAGAAAGCTGGCTTTCAGGTGGAACGGCAAATGGTGGAGTTGGACCGCTACAACCTGCGGACCAGCATGGGGAACGGCGAACCGCTGCTCTATCTGGTGGGGCACGTGGATACGGTACCGGCCTGGGATCTGGATGAATTTGGAGCCCGTGAGGAGGGTGACCTGATCTGTGGACTGGGAAGCGCTGACATGAAAGGTGGCTGCGCCGCCATGCTGGAGGCGTGGCTGGCCATTGCCGATGCTCTGGCTCCGGAAGAGCGCCCCCCCTTGGGACTGTTGCTGGTGGTGGGAGAGGAAGAGAACGGCGATGGGAGTGTCGCTTTTCTGGGACAGTGTTCTCCTCCCTGGGTGGTGATTGGCGAGCCGACCGGCCTGGCAGCCTGTTTTGCCCATTATGGCTACCTGGAGGCCGGTTTTGTTACCCGTGGCCGCCGCAGTCACTCTTCACTCCCCGAATTGGGACATAACGCCGTGGAATCCATGTTACGTCTGCTGCTACAGCTGGGGCAGGCGCCGCTTTTTGACCGGGACCGGGCCGAAATTGTCTACTCGATCCGGGAAATGATTTCTTCACGGGCCGGTTTTGTGGTTCCTGATCGTTGCGAAGCGTGGATTGATCTGCATTTACCGCCGGAGATCGATCCGGAAATCCTGCAGGAGACTATCCGAAGCATTACTGCCGCTGCGGGAGAATCGATCCCGGAGCTGGATGTGGAATTGAATTTCGAATTTGCCGCTCCCGGCTATGATCTGGGGAACGATAATCTGCCAGCCCAGCTCCTGCAGGAAGCATTCGAAAAACTTGGCATGCAACTGAAATTGGATGCGTTCCGTTCCCACTCCGATGGCAATCTCTTTTTTGCGGCCGGCAGCCGGCCGATCATCCTGGGACCCGGTCTGTTGGAGTGTGCCCACACCCCTGACGAACAGGTCGATTTCCGGGAAGTGGAGCAGGCCGCCCGGCTCTATGCCGCCCTGGCAGTCGGCATCTACTGATCGGCAATTTGTCAATTTCTTCCCTTCGTTCACATTCCGCAACGTCCCTCCTTATGTAAAAGATGAGGGGGATCGGTTCAGGTGCCTCCCTTGCCGCCCCCCCCAAATCCCTCCCCTGTATGGGGAGGGAACAGTTGAAATCTCAGTGTCGCCGTCGATATCGATGCTTTTTTCAAGAACAGAATTAATGACTGATTTTGTCTTATATCTATGGAAAAGGAGTATAATGATCCTGAAGGTAAAGCTATCTGTCCGCTTTTGTATAACCTGGACAGGGGAGGTGTTTCATGAGAGGAATGGAAGTTATACAGGCATTGGATAAACGCAGGAACGATGAACATTGCTTTGTTACCTGGTGGCGCAAGGAAAATGACTTTCTGGATTATGACCTGATTGACCGTTTTGTGGATACCATGCGACTTTCCGATGAGATCGGAGGTTTTGACCTGTTGACCATGGATGAAATGTGGGAAAAAGTTGCTCAGCTTAGTGGCACACGGGTGACGCTGGTACATGACAAAGACGGTGACCGGGTCAAATGGGTGCATAAGGGTAAAACCGGAACACACGTCAATGAATGTGCCTATACGCCGGAAACGGTGCTGGAGATCTTTGACGTGGAGACCAAGGGTAATCCTGTTGATTCATAGGGTTACGGCTTGTCGTTACGGCAGTTGTTCTGGTAGACGGGTAGTCATATGCAATCAGAATCAGATCTTATCATCATTGGTTCCGGCTCAACTGCTTTTGCAGCAGCTTTGCGCGCTACCGGCTATGGCGCCAGGGTGCAGATGTTTGAAAAGAGCGTGTTGGGCGGGACATGTATCAATTGGGGCTGCATACCCAGCAAAACGCTGATCCATGCAGCCCTTTTCAATTTTGAGTCGATGCATGGTGGTCGGGTTGGCTTGGCCGAACGAGGCGATTTCCCTGTTCTTGATGCGGAAAAGCTAGCACGGCACCGCGAAACGGTGGTCAGCACTCTGCGTCAGGAACGGTATCTGGAGGTACTGGCCCAGATGAAAGGGTTGCAGCTGATCAAAGGAACCGCCCGGCTGGTAGATTCCGGCACTGTAATCTGTGATGATCGCCGCTACCGTGCCCAACGTATTCTGATCGCTGTGGGGGGGAGTCCTCGTATTCCGGATATCCCCGGACTTACCCATTGCGATTATCTGACCAGCCGTAGCGCACTGCTGCTCAGGGATTTTCCGCGCTCGCTGGTCGTTATCGGTGGCGGTGTGGTGGCCGTTGAGCTGGGTCAGATGTATCACCGCATGGGGTGTCGGGTCACCATCCTGGAACATGGCACGCGTCTGCTGCCGACGGTGGAACAGGAACTGTCGGCGGTGTTGGAAGCTACACTGGTGAACGAAGGGATCAAGGTGGTAACTCGGGTCAGTTTCTGTTCGGTCGACAAACTGGGGGATGTGAATGTGGTTTATGCCGATGTTGACCAACATCGCCATAAATTCACCTGTGAACGGATTCTGCTGGCGGTTGGCACTACGCCTGCCAGCGCAGGAATCGGGTTGGAGCAGGCCGGTGTCACCGTTGACAGCAAGGGGTTTGTTCAGGTCGATCAGCACATGCGCACCGTTGCACCGGGGATCTGGGCGGCTGGAGATGTGGTTGGCAAGATGATGATCGCAACGGTGGGAGCCCGGGAAGCCGTTATCGCCGTAGATGATATGTTCAACCAGGGGTGCGGCTGCACAATGGATTATCTGACAGCCCCCATGGCTATTTTTACCGACCCGGAAGTTGCCATGGTCGGTTTTTCCGAGCAGCAGGCAAGGTCGGCTGGTTTTGATTGTCTGGTCAATGTCATGCCGGTCAGTGCCATACCCAAGGCGCATGTGATCAACCAACCCGAGGGGGTCATCAAGATGATTGCCGATCGTGTCAGCGGTCGTCTACTGGGGGTACATCTGGTCTGTCATCGCGGGGCTGATATGATCAACGAGGCTGCCTTGGCATTGCGGATGAAGGCCACGGTGGATGATTTGGCGACCACCATGCATGTCTATCCTTCGATTGGTGAAGGTTTGCGGCTCTGTGCGCAAGGTTTCAGTCGTGACATCAGCCGTCTTTCCTGCTGTGCCGAGTGAGTCGCTGCACAAGAGAGGTTTTGATTAAATCTATTAAAACAGTTGCTACCGTGACTTCCCCCCAAGCTGGAGCAGTTTAGTGGAAAAGTCACGGAGCAAACCCTTACTTCTCTTCGTATTTAGACCAATATTTCCGGCTGATCTCTGACTCTTTCCCCATGGGCCAATTTTTTAAAATCATAAAAGCAACTGCCATAAATACCCACATTAAAACTATTCCGATTACGCTCATGATATTCTCCTTTATGCATCGTTACTCTTAATTATTGAATACGTATATATAATAATTAAGAGTGGCACGCCGAGTCTCCGGAATTCGTGTCTGGCACACGTTCGCTGCTTGGAGTCTCACAATCAGGAGCACGTTGCCGTGTCTGCTAACGTTCATGGGTTAGGCCCATCACGACAGATGGTGTATGAGGTATACGGAACTATATGGAAGGGGGGAGAAGGTTTCTTTCGGTTATTGGGTATCTGTATTGATTAAAAGCAAATAAGATAGAAGATTGTAATCTGCAACAAACGACGATATAATGCTCCCCCCTTACATCCTCTGCTATGCTCGTTTTTTTTACTCCAGGAGACCATGGTGACCGCCTCAACACCCATACTACCCGCTAAATACAGAACTCCGCTTTACCTTGCCCTGATCGCCGCCGGTCTGGCGGGTAACTATTTCAATTTTCCGATCTTCTTCAATGTTGATTTTCTCTTTGGCGGCATCTTCGCCATGCTGGCCCTGCAATTCTTCGGGCTTGGCCGTGGTGTTCTGGCGGCTGCCATCATCGCCAGTATTACCTACTTTCTCTGGAACCACCCCTACGCTGCCATCCTCCGAACTGTCGAAGTGGCGGTTGTCGGTTGGCTTATGGGGCGTCGCAAGATGGGACTGATCCAGGCTGATACCGTCTACTGGCTCTTTATCGGTATGCCGCTGGCCTATGTTTTCTATCATATCGCCATGCATCTCCCATCAGGCAATACTTCTTTCGTCATAATCAAGCAGGCCATAAACTGCATTGCCAATACCCTGGCTGCCCGGCTGATCTTTACCGGTTATGCGCTCTGGTCGCGGTCAACGCTCATCTCGTACCGTGAGATTGTCTATAACCTGTTGGCATTTTTCGTGTTGTGTCCGGCGCTGATCATGCTGTCGGTTGGAAGTAGGAGGGATTTTAACGAAAATGATCACCGCATTCGCACCTCGTTGATTCAGCATAGCCAACTCATGGAACAACGTCTGGAAACCTGGGTGGAAAACAGAACATGCGCCATTATTAATCTGGCTGAGATGGCAGCGTCACAATCTCCGCGGCAGATGCAGCCTTATCTGGAGCTGACGAAGAAGTCAGATCCCAATTTCCTGCGGATTGGGCTTCGAAACAGAGAATCAATCAGTACCGCCTTCGCCCCTCAGATCGATGATCTGGGGAAAAGCAACATCGGCACAAGCTCTGCTGATCGCCCCTTCATCCCGATTCTCAAACAAACACTCAAGCCGATGCTCTCGGAGGTGCTGATGGGGAGAAGAGGTGTCCCCCGGCCAATTGTCATAATGCTCGCTCCGGTTGTTGTTCGGGGAGAATATGGCGGCTATGTCCTCGGCACCTTGAGTCTGGAGCAGCTTCGAGGTTTCCTCGACAAGAGCGTGGATCAGCATGCCACGCTCTACACACTGATTGATAAAAACAGCAATGTCATTATGTCCAATCGCACCGATCAAAAGGTCATGACACCTTTTGTGCGGGGCAAAGGAACACTCAATCGTCTTGATGCGGGGATCAGCCAGTGGCTGCCGACAGTCCCTCCCAATACTCCTTTAATGGAACGCTGGAATAAATCGTACTATAGCGCGGAAACCGTTATTGGCAATCTGGCGGAATGGAAACTGATTCTGGAACAACCGGTAGCTCCCTTCCAGAAAATGCTTTACGATCAGTATAGTCACAAGCTGATTTTGCTGTTTCTGATTCTCATTGTTACGCTGGCACTTGCCGAATATTTGAGCCGCAAGATTATTGATACACTGAGACAGCTTCTCATGCTCACGCACGAGTTGCCGGACAGGCTGGCGACAAATGGCGTGGCAATAGAATGGCCAGAAAGCGGAATTACCGAGGCAAATCAACTGATTAACAATTTTAGGGAGATGGCGCACAGGCTGGCGGAACAGCTCGCTGAAACCAGGCAAATTACCGAAGAAATACGGGAATCACGCCAGCAACTCATCGACATCATAGATTTTAATCCTGACGCAACCTACGTTGTTAACAACGACAAGAAGGTGATTATCTGGAACAGCGCCATGGAAAAAATGACCGGGATCAGCAAGGCTGAGATGCTCGGGCAGGGAGATAATGCCTATACGATTCCTTTTTACGGTGAACGGAGGCACAACCTGCTTGACCTCTTGGATGAAAAAGAAGAAGAGCTCGCCTCCAAATACCTGGGTGTTCGGTGTGACAATAATACTCTGTCAGCGGAAGTATTTTGTCCGGCCCTGCATGGCGGTAAGGGTGCTTATGTCTGGGCGTCGGTGGCGCCACTGTATAATATAAAGGGAGTCAGGATAGGCACTATCGAGTCGATTCGCGACACCACCGACCGCTGGCAGGCACAGGAAGCTCTGAAACAGGCTTACGCCGAAGTGGAGACGCGCGTGCGAGAGCGAACGGCTGAACTGGACAGGGTCAATACGGCATTAACGGACGAAATTGCCGAGCACAAACAGGCTCAGGAAGCGCTGAAAAAATCCGAGGCGCTCTATCACTCATTGGTTGAGACATCACAAGATCTGATCTGGCGCTGTGACGCCGAGGGGAAATATACCTATCTCAATCTTGCCTGGGAACAAGTTTTCGGCTATGAGCTGAATGAAATGCTCGGGAAAAAAATCAGCGATTTTCAAACTCCTGAAAATGCCGAACGTGATCTGAAAGCATTCAATCAATTGATGAGAGGCGATTCGGTTGATCGCTATGAAACTATTTATAGAGGGAAACTTGGCAATGGAATCCATCTGGTGTTCAATGCCCAGTTTATATGTGATGAAGATGGCGAGATAATTGGCACCAGCGGCACGGCGTATGACATAACTCAGCGCAAGCATCTGGAAAAGGAGTTGCTGGAGAGTACGGAAAAACTCCTCGAGCAACATGACGAGTTGTTGGCAACCGAAGAAATGCTGCGCGTACAAATTGACGAATACAAGGAAGTTCAGACGCTTTTGCTGGAAGCCAAAGCTGCCGCCGAGGCGGCCAACGTTGCTAAGAGTCGCTTCCTCTCCACCATGAGCCACGAGATCCGCACCCCGATGAACGGCGTCATCAGTATGATCGAACTGTTGCAGCATACCGAGCTGACTCCGGAACAGCACGGCTACGCCGAAAACGCCAAAAAATCCGGCATCGGACTCGTGCATCTGTTGAACGACATCCTTGATCTCTCCAAAATTGAAGCGAACAAGCTGGAACTGGAAATTTCAGGCTTCGACCTGCGGTCGGCAATTTCGGATACTTTCACCATCCTGTCGTATCTGGCGCGTGAAAAAG
>DAINBV010000080.1:0-22057 GCA_036732725.1 Geobacteraceae bacterium
GCTCCATCTTTGGCCCCTTTCCGTTTGAAAGGGCCGCTTGAATATACTTTACTGATGTTAATTCCGCCGATAATAGCGACTTTGCCATCAACTATCAGAATTTTGCGATGATCTCGCTGTTTCAATTCCCAACCATCCCGCATCTTGAGTGGATTGAGCGGATTAAATTCCACAACACGAATATGAGCGTCGATCAGACGTTGGAAAAAAACTCGGGGAGTATTCAGACTCCCCATGCTGTCGTAGATGATGTTCACCTGGACACCTTCCGCCTGCTTTTGCAGCAACAGGTCGGCAAAGCCACGTCCTATATCATCATCTTCAATTATATAACTCTCGATATTAATGTGTTTTTTTGCTGATTTTATCGCCGCAAACATCGCAGCATAGGTTGCCTTGCCATCAGCAAGCAATACAACCCTGTTACCCTTGGTCAGCGGGCTTTCGGTAATCGATTCCACAACAACAGCATGACGTTCCAGAATATCAGTTGCCGCGACCGTTTTTTTAAGCCGCTTCAGGAGATCCTTGCTCTTGGCTTGAGAGAGCAAACCTTTTGATGAAACTATCTGACGGTGTCCTTGTGCTGTTGGCACGGAATCAATCACTTCAGCAACTTTGGGCAAACTGGCACATCCGCTGCAAAAGTTAAAACACGCAACGATCAGGACGAGTACACCTGGGAAGAAGAAATGTTTGTCACCCCCCTGTTTCATCGGCACAAGACTCCTTCTCCGATTCAGCTGAATGACACGGATGTACCTCCGTCCCCCGATCACTATCCCTGGCAACGTGCACCCGGTTTTTACCACTTCGCTTGACGTGATACAGGGCAGCATCAGCCGTATCCACCAGTTTCCGATACGTCGAGGTCTTTTTCCCGCATGAGGCGACACCGATACTAACGGTTATCGGTCGTCCGTCAGGCAGAACTTGTTCCAGTTCGTTTTTAAGCCTGTTGGCAATCACACCAGCTTCATCGATACCGGTCAATGGGAGTATTACCGAAAATTCTTCGCCACCATACCGGCAGCACACATCGGAATTTCTCGCCTCATGCAACAGTGTCTTACCCATGGAAGCCAGGATTCTGTCTCCCTCCCGATGTCCAAAGGTATCATTGACACCCTTGAAATCATCAATATCAATCAACACCAGCGAGACAAGCGAACCGTAGCGTGCAAAGCGTCTTACTTCAAAATCGATCTGCTGATAAAAATAGGTATGGTTAAAGAGTCCGGTCAAGCCATCGCGCAGGGACAATCCGATTATTTCTTCTATGTTTGCCTCTGCAACCAGCGTAGTGGAGTCCATCGTGGCGGTTACATTTGAAAGGTAATCAAGCGCGGCAACTGCAATTCCGACATTTCTCATCAAAACAGATGATAAACGCAGTTTATGTTGAAGTATTTTTGTCCACAATTCATCGGCAATTTCAGGAGGAAAATACTGATGGGTAATCGAATAGAGGAGGTCGGAAGAAAATCTGCGGCCGCGCTTGACCCGGATTTCGGCAATACATGTTTTTTCCGCTTCCGCAAGTGGTCTGTCGCCGGCAAGAGCGGAGACCAGATTCAATGAAAGCGCATCATCAGCCAGGACAGCACGTCGTCGATCAGCATCGGTCTCTTCGGTGAGGTGTCGTTCAGTTTTCGGCGAGGTCATGGCGGTGTTCTCTCCTTCAACGTAATTTTCATTACCTGTTTACAAAACGCAGCTCTACACATATGTCAGCCAGATCTGTTCAGACTTCGATCCTGAACTCCGCTCCGCTCCCAACATTGCGCACGGTCAAACACCCTCCCATATGCTTTTCAATAATTGACTTGGACATAAAAAGGCCGATGCCGGTCCCCTTATCCGGTCCTTTGGTGGTAAAGTAGGGGTCAAAGATCTTGGTAATTATTTCATCGGCAATGCCACCGCCATTATCCGTTACCGTTACTATTGTTTTGCCACCTTCCTCAAAAGCCCGGACTAATATTCTGGAATTATCGACAACACCTTCCACAAACGCGTCACGTGCGTTCATGAGTATATTCATCAGAACCTGGGCATATTCATTGGGATAGCCATATATCATCGGTTCCCCTTCAACCTGAGTTTCGACACTGATATTCTGGTATTCGAGGCTTTTCTCAACAAGAGAAACTGAGGTAGTAATAGGTTGTCGAGCAGCAAACGAAATCCGTTCCTTGTCAGACCTGAAATAATTTTTAAAGTCATCGATGGTTTGCGACATTTGCATAATCAACACCATGCATGATTCGACATTTTTATCCAGAAGCTCCCGGCTGAACAGCTCTGCATCGTAGTCGAGCAATAATTCCTGCAGGTAGAGACCGAGCGTATTCAGAGGTTGCCGCCACTGGTGAGCAATATTGTTGATCATTTCACCCATAACCGCCCGACGATCCAGCAGAATAAGGGTCTGATCCTTCTGACGCAGATCATCCACCGCCTGATGAATGCGTAACTCCAAAGCAATATTAAGTTCTTCAAGCTCCTGTTGTTTTTTGGCAAGTTTTTCCTCTGCCAGCCTGCGAGCGGATACATCGATCAAGGCTAGCCGAAACTCCTGACCCGATGCTGTTGCCATGGCTTCCAGCTGAACAATGACAGGCTGCTCGGCCTCATTCAGCAGTTCCAATTCACATGAATCCTTGATATGGCCCACAAGAACCGTGTTAAGGAAATTATTAAAAACTGGGATATGTTTTGCCGTAATGAATGACTGAAAACGACGCCCGACAATCTGCGAGCGCACCTTGCCCATCAGGCTGGCGCCAAGAAGATTTACTCCCCGTATTCTTCCGGCGATGTCGAGCGTAAGGAAACCAACCGGAGCAAATTCATAGAGATCGGTATATTTTTCCAGAACCGTTTCCAACTCAAATCTTGCTTGGCGGAGGTCATTATTCTGCATCTCCAATTGGATCTGGTGAACCTGTAATTCGTGCAGAAGTCGCAGATAATCATTAACGGATCCTGTGACAATCGAGTCAGCAGTTTGCGCCTGCAACAGTTCTTCTGCTCGTCGTCGTAACTCTGATGTTGGCGAACATCCGGCATTTTTACTGCGCATACCCAACCTCCGTCATGGCATCATTTCAAGTTTTCTTTGCTTTCAGTACCAACAAACACCCAGACCCCCTTCTCTGAAGGGAGTTCCATCAGGCTGTTACGACGAATCAGCGCAATACCTGCGCTATCCAGTTTGTCGCTTTTTTGGAGCAGCAGAACCCCGGCTGAATTAGATATGGCTCGTGAGAGCTGCATTCCGGTAATCAACTCGTTGACAGGCACCTCAACCTCCCCGGTCGGGGTGGATGATTTCTTGTCGTAATAGAGAATGCGGGTAATCATCGTAAAATTCGAAATCAGGCAGGGGTCGAGCTGTATGCCGGCATGCAGCCGGGCCTTCATGATGGCATACTCATCTCGCTCGGTCGACACGGAGTTTGCCGAATGTTCAATAAAATCGGCTATGGCTACCAAACGGGCGCCAAGCGGGATTTGATCTCCTTTCAACCCGTCGGGAAAACCGCTTCCATCATAGGCTTCATGATGTCCACGCACCATTTGAGCCACATCATGAAGATCTTCGAGCGAATCAAACAGACCCTCACCCCGTAGTGGATGTGAGTGATAATCATACAGCTCGTTCTCCGTCATCTCATGAGGTTGTTTTTCCGACAAACCACGCCGTGCGCCAAGTGTCCCCACATCGTGCAGAAGTCCGGCCAGCCTGATCTTTACCACCTCCTCAGCAGACAGTTTCATCTTGCGCGCCGCATCTCCTGCCAGCTCACTGACCGCCCGGGAGGAGGCGCCAAAGTGGTCTTCCATCAGTTCAAAAACCGCTGACAGCAACTCGACCGTTTGCAGATATCCACGCATACCCGCTGATTTTTCCTCTGCCGACATCAACTCTTCGGTTTTTTTTCGTATATTTGCCATGCTTTGCAGCAGCCTTTTTTTGAGATTGCAGTTCCACTGTTCAAGTTCACATTGAGCCTCTTTCAGAGCTATCTGAGCCTTGACCCGCGTACGTACGACAGCGCCGACCACCGGCTTTGTGATGTAATCAACGCACCCGACCTCGAATCCACGGGTTTCATCGCCGGGAGCAAGCAGCGCCGTCACAAAAATAACAGGGATTCCCTTCGTCACCGGATCATTTTTAAGAGCGCTGCAAACATCATAACCATTCATATCCGGCATCATGATATCAAGCAGAATCAGATCAGGAGGCGTTTCCCGTGCTATCCGGAGTGCCTCGCTTCCACGGGAAGCTGTTGTGACGGCATACTCTGAACAGAGCATAGCCTCAAGCAGCGAGGCATTTTCGGCTGTATCATCAACTATCAGAATGGTTCGTTTTTGCATGCTTACTTCAGTCATTTGATCTGGCATATCGTGTGTAGTACGGCTTGAAAATGTCTGAATCATAATCGCCTTTCCGCACGAGCCTCAATGGCCCATGCATTGAGCCCGGCGTTATAAAATTTATACGAGTTTTTGCCCGATCCTTTCGCCTCATACATGGCGCTATCCGCCTTTCTCATCAATTCCTCGCTGGACTCACCATCAACAGGAAACATGCTGACGCCGATACTGGTGCTTGAATCTACCGCTACTCCGTCCAGCATAAACGGTGTATCAAATGTCCCCAGAATCTTTCCGAGCACTATGTACACATCATCCGTCCGGGCAAGATCGGGCATTAACACAGTGAATTCATCCCCGCCAAGGCGTGCAACGGTGTCGGATATGCGGATGCTGCCTTTGAGCCTCTTGGACACTTCCTGAAGCAGACGGTCTCCGCAGCTGTGCCCAATAGTGTCATTAACTTTCTTGAAGCCGTTAAGGTCAAGAAACAACAGGGCCAGTTTTTTCTTGTGGCGCCGCGCCTGTGCTAATCCTTGCGTAAGAAAATCCATGAACAGCTGTCGATTCGGCAAGTCGGTCAGGGTGTCATGATGGGCTTGGTGTTTGATGGTTTCTTCCATCTTTCGGCGATCTGTTACGTCGCGGGCTATGACCGAACTGCCAATTATTTCCCCCTCTGTATTCAGCAACGGTGATGTTGCAATCGACACAAACATCTGTCTGCCATCTTTTCTGATACGGGTCGTTTCAAAATACTGGAGCTCTTCGCCACTCAAAATTGTCTGCCAGATATGGGATCTTTCTTGATGCTGTTCAGCCGGCAGTATGGTGAAGATTGTTTTTCCGATGATTTCGCCGGCAGAATAACCGAAAATATTCTCTGCCCCCCCATTCCAGCTTGCTATGATATCGTCCGGAGATACGCTGAAAATCGCATCATTTGATGATTCCACTATCATAGCCAGCCGGGAGCGTTCTTCTTCCAACTGCTTGCGGTCGGTAACATCTTCCATTGCCAGCAGAATAATGTGTGAACCGATGTTTTTCTGGAAGATTTGCCTGGCGTTAAGCAGAATTGTCTTACGACCGATATTTTGAAAATCATGTTCCACTTCATAGCCGTTGAACACTGCCTGATTGAGGAGGATACCATCGAGGAGCTGTCGCAGTTTGGGTATGTCCCATTGTCGATTACCAAGCTCGTAGATGAAGTTCCCGATGGTTTCCACGGGTGTTACCTTGAATGTTTCGTAGAAACTGTGATTGGCCATGATAATCTTTAGTTGGGCATTCAGCACAACCAGCGGCCTGTTTACGGTTTCTACAATATTTTCGGAGAATTCCCGTGCATCCTTGATTTCCGTTTCCAGCTGTTTTGCAAGTGTGCTGTCGATGATTGAGGAAAGGATGTATTCGGCATTATTTTCGATAGAGTTGACCATAACGCTCTGTAACAGACCGTAAATCACACTACCATTTTTTTTCGTAAGTCTGATTTCACAACTCTGCATCCCCTGTGTACGAAAAACCGAGTCAAGGTGATTGAGATATTTCGTTCTCCCGTCTGCATCAGCAATGAATATGATAAAAGGGATGTCACCCAGAAGTTGTCTATCTATTCCCAGAAGTTGTGCACCAGTCAGATTTACCTCCCGTATATGCCCCCGCGCATCAAAGCTGAAATAGCTGACTGGTGCAAACTCATAGAGTCCGGAATACTTGTTTCGAGACAGCTCCAGTTCCTTTTGAATTTGGCGCAATTCTTCGTTTTGAACCACCAGTTCGATCTGATTGACCTCAAGTTCATGGTTCCTCTTCGCCAATTCTTCCTGCGCATCTTTCAGAGCCAGGTGGGACTTGACCCTGGTGCGTACGACAGCGCCGACCACCGGCTTTGTGATGTAATCAACGCAACCGGCCTCAAATCCACGGGTTTCATCGCCGGGAGCAAGCAGCGCCGTCACAAAAACAACGGGGATTCCCTGCGTCACCTGATCCTTTTTGAGAGCTTTGCAAACTTCATAACCATCCATATCCGGCATCATGATATCAAGCAGTATCAGATCAGGCGGCGTTTCCCGTGCTATCCGGAGCGCCTCGCTTCCACGGGAAGCTATGGTGATGGCGTACTCTGAACAGAGCAGAGCCTCAAGCAGCGAGGCATTTTCGGCTGTATCATCAACTATCAAAATGGTTCGTTTCTTATTCTCTTCTGCCATCGCATATCCTTTGCACATCACACATTCGATTCAAAAACCTCTGCAAAACGTGTGTGAAGTTCCTTGAAAGCAGACAAAACCTGTGGATCGAAATGCTGCGGAAGGGTTCGACCATCCCCCTCACAGATGATGCGATAAACTGTTTCGTGATCGAAAGCAGGTTTGTAGCAGCGGGCATTGCGCAAAGCATCATATTGATCTGCCAGATTCAGAATTCTTCCCTCTATCGGAATCTGCTCGCCAGAGAGACCGTAGGGATAGCCGCTACCGTCGTAGCATTCATGGTGACTGAGAGCTATCCGGTCAGCGATGCTCATCCGGCTGTGGCCACCGATAATTTTAGAACCATGTACCGTGTGAAGCTTCATTTCGCGCCACTCATCGTCAGTCAGCTTACCCGGTTTTTTGAGGATCGACGGCGATACATGGATTTTACCCACATCGTGCAAGGAAGCCTGAACACGGATTGTCTGCACTACTTTTTCGGGCATGCCAAGTCGCCTGGCAAGCAAGGCACAGTAATTACCAACCCGCAGAATATGATCTCCCGTATCTTCATCATTCGCTTCAGATGCACGGGCAAGTGCAAGTACCGTATATTCGAAAGCTGATTCCGTGTCCCTGACCTGGGACGCGAGAGACCTCAGAAAGAGGCTTTGCATGGCAACGCTGTTTAACACCGTCGCATCATGCATGGTAACCTCACGCCCATAATTAAGTGCAATCAAGCTAAAACTGTCATTATAACAGCGAACCATATTGCTAACCGGGATCAGTTGTTTCCCGAACTCTTGCACAAGCGCTGAGGCAGCCAGATTCGAATCATCCTCATTATAATAAACCACCTGCTGGGCGCCGTATCCGAAAAGGCCATCCCACACTCAAGCTCCATGGAAACAGTGCTTCTCACGATATCTTTTCCGGTTGAATCATACCGTACCCACTGGCACCCTCCCCCTTGATCAATCATACCAATTACGACAATCTGCGGACTATCCGTCTGATCAAATCTCCTCCTGATGACCTGATGCACAATACTGTCGATCTTTTCAAAGAAATCAAAGGTAACAGGATCAAAGCCATCAATGATCTGTTCGCCAAACGAACTCAGGCGGACGATGTTATGGTACGCAGAATCAAGACGGTCATTGAGAACCTTGAAATGGAGCAGCATCTTGATCCTGGCCAACACTTCTCCACCATCAAACGGCTTGGAGATAAAATCCTCGGCTCCGGCTTCAATACCCCGGATGCGATTGTCTCTGTCAGCCAATGCGGTGATCATTATCACCGGAATATTGCCGTGACTCTTGTCGGCCTTGATGCGGCGGCAAACCTCAAAACCATCCATTCCCGGCATCATGACATCCAAAAGGCAGATATCAATCCATTGCATACCGATCTTCTCAAGAGCCTCCGGCCCATTTACCGCTGTTACCACTTCATACCCCCATGGGGAGAGCATTGCTTCCAACAGGCAGATATTAAGAGGTTCATCATCCACACAAAGTATTCTTTCCCTACGTTGTTTCATGGTTGTTCCTCTTCATTTAGCCACTCCAGTATCTGGTCTGGCAATATTCTGGTATTGATCGGTTTGGAGAGATAACCGTCAAATCCCGCCGCCAGGAATGCTTCCTGGTCGCCTTGCATTGCAAAGGATGTCAGTGCAATTATCTTCAGTTTACCGGTCGTCGCCCCCCCCTTCAGGATAGTGCAGGCGGTCATGCCATCCATACATGGCATCTGGATATCCATCAGGATCAAATCCGGCATCATTTCCCTGGCAAGGGCAACCCCCTCATTGCCATCGGATGCAACCGTTACCTGATAGCCGTGAAAGGTAAGGATATCCTTTAAAAGATTACTGTTATTTTTGTTATCTTCGACAACCAGTATGGTTTGGGACATGATGGTTAACTCCTCTTTATTCCAGGCTGCCTATCGGATGATGTTCATTGCTGACTGTTTGTGACAGCGGGATCGTGAAGCTGAACGTACTTCCCAGGCCAATCTTGCTTTCCACCCATACTCTGCCACCGTGCAGTTCCACCAGATGCCTGTTCAGTGCCAACCCGAGCCCGGTCCCTTCATACTCCTTGGTATAGACTGATTCCAATTGTGTAAAGGGATGGAAGAGTTTGGAGAGATCTTCCTCCTTAATCCCAATGCCGGTATCGGTAACACTGATTTCTATAACATTCCCTTTTCTCACTGCTCTCACATCCACAATCCCGCCTGACGGTGTAAATTTGACCGCATTGGAGAGCAGGTTGAACAGAATCTGTTTCAGCTTTCTTTGGTCAGCTATGATGCTGATTTCCGCCTCTGGGGCAAGCTCGAACCTGAGATCAATATGCTCCTTGAGTACCTTTTCCCTGAACATCATCAGTGAGGATTCCATGATTTCCCGTAGTAAAAAGGTACTCAGCTCAAGTTCCATCTTACCGGACTCCACCTTGGAAAGATCAAGGATATCGTTAATCAGAGAGAGCAAATGTCTACCGCTGGTAAGGATATTGTTCACATATTCCTGCTGTTTTGCATTAATCTCCCCGAAAAGTTGATCCTGCAATACCTCGGAAAAACCGATTACCGAGTTGAGTGGGGTACGCAGTTCGTGGCTCATGTTGGCCAGGAAGTCGGATTTAGCCAGGTTGGTTTTTTCCGCCACGGCCTTGGCGTTCTCAAGTTCAATATTTTTTTCCTGAAGCACTTGATCCAGGCGTTTGCGTTCCGTCACGTCACGTGCAGCAGCGAAAACCCCCTGCAGCTTCCTGTCGCGATCGTAAAAAGTTGTGGCATTGAATGAGACCACCGTTTCCATTCCGTTCCTGGCGCGGGCTGTGAGTTCATAATTGGTAACCTTCTTTTGGCTCAGGACCAGCTTGATACTTGCTTCAGCTCGTTCCGGATCGGTGAAATAATTCTTGAACGGTGCGCCGATCAGCTCATCGCGCGTGCAGCCAGTGAGAACCTCCATCTGCTTATTTACATCGGTGATAATACCGAACGGGTCGGTGGTCATGATCGCGTCAATGTTGGATTCAAACAGTGAACGGGTGTAGAACTGATGGTCTCGAAGCCGCTGGCTGAGCTGTTTCTGCTCTGCTTCGATCTGCTTGCGCGCTGTGTTGTCTGTGCCGATCAAGAGATACCCAATGATGGCATTTTGATCGTCGCGCAAGGCAGTTACCGACACCACTGCCGGAAAACGGCTGCCGTCCTTGCGGATATAGGTCAGTTCGTAGATATCTTCAATCCCGCGCGACGCCTTGAAGACCAGTGCTTCAAAACCGGGGGTTATCGGGGTGCCGAACTCCAGGCTCAATTCCTCCGCCCGGACGATAACTTCCCGTGGATCGGAAATGTCGGCCGGCGTGATGGTGTTCATCACCTCAAGGGCGGTATAACCGAGCATGCGCTCCGCACCGACATTGAAAATCTGGATGACCCCTTTGGCGTCGGTGGCGATACTGGAAAAGTTGGCGCTGTTGAAAATGGCCTTCTGTAGTGCCCCGGCCTTAAGCAACGCCTCTTCTGCCTGTTTGCGTGCAGTATTGTCAGTGCCGATCAAGAGATACCCAATAATGGACTCCTGCTCGTCGCGCAGCGCCGTAACCGACACCACCGCCGGAAAACGGCTGCCGTCCTTGCGGATGTAGGTCAGTTCATAAATATCTTCAATACCGCGTGATGCCTTGAAGACCAGTGCCTCGAAACCAGGGGTTATGGGGGTGCCAAGCTCAACACTCAACTCCTGGGCGCGGGCGATAACTTCCTGTGGATCGGAAATGTCGGCCGGCGTGATTGTGTTCATCACTTCAAGGGCGGTATAACCGAGCATGCGCTCCGCACCGACATTGAAGATCTGGATGACCCCCTTGGCATCGGTGGCGATGCTGGAAAAGTTGGCACTGTTGAAAATCGCGTTCTGCAACGCCCCCGTTTTGAGCAGAACTGCCTCACTACGGATTTCAACTGAGACTAAACCGTCGCAAGCACCGGCTGATTTGTGCGTGTTAGCAGACATGCATCCCCCCTGAAAATCCGGTGGAGACACGACCGATTCTGGTAGTCTGCTGATATTTTTGCTTCGTTCAACGTGTGAAACCGGATGAGACATACTGGTTAGCTCCTCGATGTACTGCACTTACTTTGATCCGACAGCGTTTTCCACCAGATTCAGAAATTCATGGGTCGAGAGAGATCCCTTCCCCTCTATCCGCCAAACCTTACCCTCCAGTCGAGCGCGATCGGCAGACGAGAGGTCCATTGATGTCAGCACCAGGATCGGTACGTTCACAGAAGATTTCTCATCTTGTAACCGCTCGGCAACATCGAAACCACTCATGCCGGGCATCATCAGGTCAAGCACTATCAGGTCGGGGCGGTCACGCTGCGCCATTTCCACTCCTTTTAGCCCATCATTTGCACGCAATGCCCGATATCCTTTACTGTGCAGTGCCCTTTCCATGGCGTTCAATGACAGTGGATCGTCTTCTATCAGCAGCACGGTGTTGCCGGTGCTACTTACCACATCCGGTTGTCTGACCGGTGTTTCCTTGCCTGCTGTTTGTGTCAGCGGAAGGGTAAAACTGAATCTGCTCCATGAGCCGAACTCACTTTTTACCCAGATCCTGCCACCGTGCAGTTCCACCAGCTGCTTGTTCAGAGCCAGGCCAAGACCGGTCCCTTCGTACTCCTTGGTATAGATCGATTCCAGTTGCGTGAACGGATGAAACAGCTTCGCGATATCTTCTTCCTTGATTCCCATGCCGCTGTCAGTCACACTGATTTCCACAAAATCGCCATCTTTGACAGCATTCACTTCAACCGTTCCACCCGCGGGAGTGAATTTGACCGCATTAGAGACCAGATTAAACATGATCTGTTTCAGCTTCCGCTGGTCTGCCATTATTGAAATATCTACCTGCGGAGCAAGATCCATATTGAGCGTCACCCCCCCCTTGAGAGCCTTTTCCCGGAGCATCATCAAAGAAGCATCCAGTGTCTCCCGCAGCGAGAAGGTACTCAGATCCAGCACCATTTTTCCTGACTCCACCTTGGAAAGATCGAGTATGTCGTTAATCAGCGCCAGCAGGTGCCTGCCGCTGATCAGGATATTGCTGACATACTCCAGCTGTTTCTCATTTAACGGGCCAAACAACTGGTCTTGCAGAACCTCGGAGAAGCCAATCACCGAGTTGAGCGGAGTACGCAATTCGTGACTCATATTAGCCAGAAAATCGGACTTGGTTTTCGAAACAACCTGCAACAGCCGATTGCTCTCGGTATTTTTTATCTGCTGCGCATTGAGCTGCTCATTCGATATCTGAAGTGCATCATTCAAGGATTGGGAATTCTCGTTGATGGTTACAAGTTCGAAGTTGGCGGTTTCAAGTTGCGCTGAGCGATCCTTGATATCCTGTTCAAGTTTCCTCTGTTTGATACCTGATCCGAGTTGAGGAGCGATGCGATCGATAATCAGATAATCTGTTTCACTGAATCCTTGCAGTGAGGCAAGCTCAAGTACGGCGACAATTTCATTCTTTACCACCAGAGGAACAGCAATAATTTCAGCAGGGACAACGTTTCCGATGCCGGTTGATACGCAGTGCATGGAATCTGCCAGAATAGTGCGCAGAATAACGATTTCTTTCCTTTTAAGTACTTCCCGCGGTAATTCTCCGCATGAAACCGGAAGTGGGATGCCAATGGACGAGATCGGTATCAGGTTGTTTTCCTGTACGACATAACCGACCCCCGCCATGATCGACACATGGTTGTTAAACTGCCTGAGAGCCTCCTGAGTCATGTCTTCCACGGTAAACCAATCCTGATTGATAATGGTGAGGAGATCTCCGTACGCCTTGTTGATCTTATCCTCCCGCGTAAGATTTTCGGAAATCTGTTTCAACAACTTGCTTTCATGTACCAGGGTGTCACTAGCCTCCCTTTCCTGGGCTGTGCGCCGCACCCGCCACCACATCAGCGGTAAACCGATCAGAGTGCTCAGCACCAGGAGTGCGCCAACCACCAAAGCCCGATTCCCCTTTTGGTCGGCCTGGCCGATGCGCTGCTTAAGCAGACCGAGTTCCTCCTGCCGCATGGCGTCACATTGTTTATCCAGTGACTCCATACTGATGTCAGCGGTACCGTTGATGATGCGGTTACGCGCGGCATCAAAACCGTTGGAACGATACAGCTCGATATTGTTGTTCATCAGCCGCATACGTTCCTCCAGCAGTTCCGACAGTTCACTACTGCGCATCATCTGACGCGGGTTATCAGCTGTCAGCTGCCAGATCCGAACCACAACCGACCGGATTCGAACTTCTTCCCGTTTGTTTTTCTCCAGGTACCGTTCTTCGCCGGTTATGATATAGGTTCGCTGACTGCCCACCAGCGCATTTATACCAAAACGTACCTCTTCAATCGCTTCCAAGACCTTGTGGGTATGCTCAACGAGACGGGATGTTTCCCGGTACTCCTGAATCGAGCGGTACATCTGCCAGCCAGCCAGCAGCAGCAAAAACATGGCAACAGCAAATGAGCCAAAGATTGTGGATTCGACAGTCCGTTTTTTCATAGGTTGATCCTTTATCCCCTCATCCGACCTCTGTATCCCCTCCCCGCAGAAGAGGAATCATGTTATTCCAGCGCAGTTCCTGAGCGGTATGGTAATGCTGAACCGGCTCCCCGTCCCCAATTCGCTCTCAACCGTGATCTCTCCGCCGTGCAGTTCGACCAATTGTTTTGTCAGCGCCAACCCGAGTCCTGAACCTTCAAATTCTGGCGTATATACCGATTCAAGCCGTGTGAACGCCTCGAAGAGATTGGGAAAATCATCTTCACTGATCCCCACACCAGTATCCGTCACCGTAATACGCATACAATCTCCTTCACGAACCGCGCACACTTTGACAGTTCCGCCTGACGGGGTAAATCTGATGGCATTGGCAAGCAGGCTGCACATGATCTGTTTCAACATTTCCTGATCAGCCACAATCCGTTCATCAATTTCGGGCGCCAGGTCTGTTGTAAACTCGACTCCACCGTTATGTGCCGCATTCCCAAGCAACAGTAATGAAGCATCCAGGATCTCCCGCAGCGAGCAAACGCCCAGTTCAAGCTCCAGTTCACGTTCAATGGTATCGATGTTTGGTTCCAGCATAACGTTATCTGCTCCTCTCTATTTTGCAGATGGGTTGTAGACATCGCCCTACCTGATTCGCCCTATTTCTACTTTGTCAGATTTCATAACTCCCCCTGTCCCCCTCTTACTCTTAAGAGGGGGAACGCACTGACAGCGTTTCCGGATACCTCCAAAACCGCACTTCGAAGCGTTCCTCCCCTTTGGAAAGGGGAGGACAGGTGGGGTTACGGACACAGCTTTTGATAATGTGACAAAGTAGAACTATGCATTTGTTAAAATCAAAGAGGGCGCACCGAAATGCGCCCTCTTTCGCATATCCGTTCAAATTGATATGACGTCACACCGCTGTTGTGATTTCACGCCCACGAGCCCGACTACTCGACAGTCATGAGGTTCTTTACCTGCTCCACACCGTCTACGTCTTCGGCATATTTTGTAGCAAGGTCTCTTTCAATTTCTGTTTTCACTTTACCGGTTAACGTAACCACACCATTGATTGTCTTGACAGATGTGCGGAGAGCGCTGGTAGATCGATGGTAGGCCAGGGACATTTTGATTTCGGCAGTAATGGAGGAATCATCAATTTTATCACCCAGGGTTCGTTTATGTTTTACCACAGTCACTACCTTCATGTTGTTGATGACGTCCTTGACCCCATCGACGTCTTTGACATATTCAGTCGTCAAATCCTTCTGTTCTTTACTGATGGCATTACCTCGCAAGATGACAATTCCGTCTTTCACATCAACCTCGACAGTTCCGGCATCAACGCTGCGATGAAACAGGAGAGTGACTTTTATGCGATCAAGGATCCATAAATCAGAATTTGTCGTGGGAACAACCCCCTTGACTACCAGCCGGTTATCAACACTCTTTACCCCTTCCAGCTCTGATACCGTCTCTTGTGCCAATGATTTGTGAAGTTCTCTTGAAACAGTTCCCGTCAAAATGACATTTCCGTCAACTGATTTGACATTGATGGAGTCATTCTTGAGATATCGCTTGAACATGTAGGTATGTTTGGCAGATTTTTCGATGTTGCTGTCTTCTTTCCCGGCAAATACGGGTGAACTGAATGCCAGCAGCAGCATCGCTGCCATAACCATGGATACGGAATTTAGTAATCTCATTTCGTTTTCTCCTCTGTTTTAGTTGTTTTAGTTATTTTCAGGTTCATGCGTTTTGTAACATACTTCGAGAAACGCCCCTTCTGCCTGATCTTAAACACATGCTTTCATGGTTTTCTCCTTTACCTTATGGCAACGTCACTAAGGCATGCGTTGCGCGTCCCGGGATGTACCGCATACTTTCCAAAACAGCTGTTCGATACAGTGATTCAAGTTCATTACGGGTATTTTCAATTATTTTCCCCTGTACTCCAAATAAATAGGTACCGACATACAGGGCGCGGGCCGTGTCGAATTTTTCCCGTGCGGCGTCACAATCGCCAAATGCCAGATCCTTCATTCCTTCCACAACCGCACTATGGAATTCGTAGGCATCAACCCGTATGCGCTGCCGGTCGATTTTAATCCCCTTCGGCTCTACAATCAGGGGGGTAAACCCGAGTTCACTGATCAGAAAAGAGTTGAGTGGCTGGATGAACATTTTCTCCAGCTTGTGCTTACTGATTTGTGTTTCAGCAACCCCGAGCATGGAGCGGCAGAGCCTGTCCCAGGTAAAAAAAAGATCAAGCGGCGAAAGCAAACAACAGAAAAATTCCTTAATCGCTTCATCCGGCCAGTTTGTGGCAACGAGTTTACCCTGTGAAAGAATGCAAAATCGTCCCAGGGTTACTATTTCGAATACCGTATCAGTTGTCTCCATGATTTCACCCACGACAATTAAAGCTGTGCCAGTACAGTTTTTGCGACTGCTTCCGACGACGCCGGATTTTGACCGGTGATCAGGTTGCCATCTCGTACAACATACGAATCCCAACCAGCAACAGACGAGTAAATGCCACCATATTTTTTCAGTTCATCTTCCACATGCAACGGCACAGAATCAGCCAAGCCAACCACAATTTCGTGGGCATTGGAGTATCCGGTTACCGATTTCCCCTGCACCAGCGGAGAACCATCCCGTAACCTGGCATGACATAAAACCGCAGCGGCATGGCAGACCGTAGCAACCGGTTTTCCCTGGCTATACATGCTCTCGATGAGAGCAATAGAGCTGGCATTATCCACAAGGTCCCATAACAAGCCTTTACCGCCCGGATACATCAAAGCATCATGGTGATCTGCCACGATACCATTCAATATGACGGTATGCGCTAACGCTTCTTGTGCCTCCTGATCTGCCATGAAGCGTTCAGTTGCGACTCCAGGAGAGTCAATTTCATCACTCCTGGGGTCAAGCGGAGGTTGTCCGCCCTTGGGAGACGCCAGGGTAATTTCAGCTCCTGCATCTTTGAACACATAGTAAGGGACAGCAAACGAATCCAGCCAAAAACCTGTTTTTTTACCCGTAATCCCGAGTTCACTGTGTGAAGTCACCACCATTACTATTTTCATAGTTATTATCCTCGCATTCCTGCAGCTTCATACAGATAGCTACTGCAGCTCTATGCGCAACTACTATGCCAGTGGGAACTGGCGGATAATAATGTTATAACAATATGATTTTATGGGATTTAATAGAATTTGACGAGAGAGGGGAGAAGAAACCTGACAGTTGAATCTGTCAGGTTTGACATAACCGCCATATATGGAGGACGGTTGTGAAGCGCTACCAGAGTAGCATTTCCATGTTGAGCCATGGAAACGATACCATTCAATCACTACATGTTATTGCCGGCTGATGCCATACTTGCGCATACGCGCACGGAGCGTGCTCGGGTTAAGTCCAAGGATAACTGCTGCCCCGTTTTTCCCCTCGATTCGCCAGCCGGTTTTCTGGAGTACCTGGAGAACGTGGTCGTGTTCCAACTCGATCAGGGCTCTGACATCCTGCCCCCTACCTTGTTCCTCGTGCTTCGGCAACAGATCAAACCTGTCCGTGACTTGCAGTACGGGACCATTACTCAGGATTACCGCCCGCTCAATCACATTTTCCAATTCACGCACATTACCTGGCCAGTGATACTCCTGGAGAGTGTTCAGGGTGTCTTTTGATATTGTCTCAATTTTTTTACCGATTTTCTTATTGAATTTGGCAACAAAGTGATTGACGAGCAACGGAATATCTTCCCTGCGTTGCCTGAGTGACGGCAATGTAATCGGAAAAACATTGAGCCGGTAAAACAAATCTTCCCGGAAGTTACCCATACGTACTTCTTCTGCCAGATTGCGGTTGGTGGCTGCGATTATCCGTACATCCGTTTTTAGAGTGCGGGGACTCCCTAATCGTTCAAACTCTCCATCCTGAATGATCCGCAATAGTTTACCTTGCAACTCCAGCGGCATCTCACCGATTTCATCAAGAAATATGGTGCCACCATCCGCCAACTCAAAGCGCCCGATTTGGCGACCATCAGATCCGGTGAAAGCTCCTCTTTCCCGCCCAAAAAGTTCACTCTCTACCAAGCTGGCCGGCAATGTCGTACAGTCGACAGTTATCAGCGGTCGCCCCTTGCGAGTGCTGCAACTATGGATGGCACGCGCCACCACCCCCTTACCGCTACCGGTTTCACCGAGTAAAAGCACGGTGGCATTCATGGAAGCCACCTGATCCACCATGGTAAAGACTTGTGACATCATCGCGCTATTGCCGATGATATCCCCAAAATTGTACTGCCGGGCGACCTCCAACTGTAAATAGATATTCTCACCCTGAAGCCGGTCTTTAAATTGCTTGATTTCCGTATAGGCGCTGTGAAGGGACGCTTCAGCCTTTTTGCGTTCAAGTATTTCCTGGGTCAGTTGAATATTTGCCGCCATCAGTTCGCTGGTCCGTTCGCGCACAGCTTCCTCCAGCTTATCGTGTGCAAACTGCAGCTTTTTTTCCAGTTGTTTACGAATCGTACTGTCAAACATCGAGGTAAGAATATGAACATCCATATTTTCAGCCGTACCGATTGCAACACTGTGAAGCAGGAGATCAATTGTTTCACCATCGTTTCCCCTGACTTTGATTTCACATTTAAGGATCACCTTGCGCTGCAGCACCAGCATGAGATGATTGGAAAAGATCTCCCTACCGTCGGCACCAGCAATAAAGTTGGCGAATGAAGCATTAATAAGCTGCTGCTTTTCCACCCCCAACAAACGAACCCCGGAATAATTAACCTCTTTAATAACGCCACGGGTATCAAAGGTAAAATAACTGACCGGTGCAAAATCATACAGTTCGGCATACTTGTTTCGAGATGCTTCCAGCGCTTCCCGAACGTGTTGTAACTCCTCGTTTTGCAACTCCAGCTCTATCTGTTGTGTTTCAAGCTGCTCCTGGGTGCGGCGCATTTCCACATTTTGCTTTTCCAGCTCCACATGCTGTGTATCCGGTGCTGTGATCTTCATCACGATCTCCCCTCAAGCAGACTCGTAAGCCGTTCGATCTCACTCTGCAGTTCTGCCTCCAACTTCTTGGTTGCGGTAATGTTGGTAAAGGTGATTACCACCCCGGCGATAACATCCTCCATGGTACGATACGGCATGATGCGCACCAGAAACCAGCGACCATCGTTGGCGGCTACCTCTCGTTCCGAAAACACCAACGTACGCAGCACTTCCTTCGATTCATGCTCCATTTCAGGATAGAGCAAGTCGGTTACAATATCGGAAAGCGGCCGCGCCACATCGCCCGGAATCAGCTTGAACAGTTTATCCACCCCGGTGGTAAAACGCCGGATATGGAGTTTGTTATCAAGAAATATGGTTACAATTTCAGTGCTGTTGAGCAGGTTTCTCATGTCGTCGTTCACCCGCGATAACTCTTCCATCTTGGCATGCTGCTCGGCATTCACCGTTTGCAACTCTTCGTTTAAGGACTGCATTTCTTCCCGTGAGGTGGTCAGTTCTTCGTTGGCTGATTGCAGTTCTTCGTTGGTAGACTGGAGCTCTTCATTGGCTGAAGTCAGCTCTTCCTGCGACGATTGCATCTCCTCGCGCATTGCTTGAAGATTTATTCGGGCCTGAAAGAGTTCCTGCTCCTGTTCACCATGTTCGGCATTGCCGGTCAGAGCTGTTTTCGAGCTTCTAGACGTTTTCTTCAAAGGTGTTGTGACGTCGGTAAAGACAATCATCACCATCCCCTTGAGCGCTTCCGGCTCCTCAACTTTTTGGACCGTGATATCAACACGCTGGTGCGCCGTATCGACTCCGCTCTTGAGTCCTTTAACCATAACCGGTTCCTTTTGCCGCAGCGCCTTCTGGAAGGCGCTTCCCAGATCAAAACAGAGCCCTTCACGCGCCATGGCAAAAATATTCCAGTTGGCCTTCCCGGCCGCCGGTTCAAGATATTTTCCGGTGCGCCCGTTGATATAGAGAATATCCCCTTGATTGTTGGTGAGCACCGCTGCCGGTGAAAAACGTTGCAGCAGCAGTTTGTCGGCCAGTGTCTGAAGATTTTCTTCTGGTTTTGTCATGACTAACTCCTTGGAGATTCCAGATCGAACCGGTGTAAAGGTGAGCGGAAATGCGACTGATTCTGTCGAAACAACCGATTCGCGTCGTCGAAAGAGCCTCGCCTTGATATCCAGGGGGACGAAAAGGTCGGTAAAGGAAGAGATCGACTCCGCGCTTCCCAATAATAGGACACCCCCCGGTTTCAGACTGTAATGAAAGAGTGGCAACAGTTTTTTTTGCAGTTCCGGCGTCAGATAGATCAGCAGATTGCGGCAGATCAGGAAATCCAGCTTGGTAAAGGGGGGATCCATGATGACGTTCTGGGTGGCAAAGGTCACCATTTGCCTGATTTCTTTGCAAATCCGGTAGCTACTCCCTTCCTTGACAAAAAAGCGGTTCAATCGCTCAGGGGTCATATCTGCTTTGATTGTGGCCGGATAGACCGCACTACGCGCACTATCGATACCGTCTTGATCCAGATCCGTGGCAAATATCTGCAGCGTACTATTTCCGGCAGGCTTGACCTGTTCCAGCGCCTCCTGAAAGATAATCGCCAGGGAATACGCCTCTTCCCCGGTCGAGCAACCGGTTGACCAGGCGCGCAAAGCAGCTCCGTTCGGGTCTGCTGTCAAAAGCGCAGAAACAACCTGTTCCCGTACCTTCTCCCATATTTCCGGGTCACGAAAAAAGCTGGTTACCCCGATCAAAAGTTCTTTAAAGAGGAGTTGCACCTCCTGGGAGTTCTCCTGCAGATAGCGGACATACCCGGATATTTTATCGAACTGGTGAATACTCATGCGCCGCTCAATCCGCCGGTAAACGGTTGATTTTTTATACATCGAAAAATCATTGCCGGTTTTGGCCCGCAGCAGAATCACGACCTTCTCCAGGGCGCTTTGATCTTTTTCCTCCAGCAACGTCTCTGTTTTGGTAAGGGCATTGGCATGACTGAGATAATCAATGATCCTGAGCGGCAGATCTTCAGCAGGGGCAATCAGGTCGACCAGTCCGGCATTGATTGCACTTCTGGGCATGCTGTCGAATCTGGCGGAAGCCGGCTCCTGCGCCAAGGCCAATCCTCCCTTTTTTTTGATTGCCCGCAGCCCCATGGTGCCGTCGGAACCCATCCCGGAGAGAATGACGCCAATACTCGCCTCATGTTGATCATCGGCAAGAGATTGGAAGAAGAAATCAATAGGAAGCCGTAAACCGCGTAGCGCAGTCGGTTCAAGCAGGTGCAACACTCCGTGCAGAATGGACATATCCTTGTTGGGAGGGATGACATAGACGCAGCTTGGCTTGACCTTCATGCGATCTTTGACCTGTATAACCTTCATGGTGGTATTTCGTTGGAGCAGTTCAGGGAGCAACCCGGCGTGGGTCGGGTCCAGGTGTTGAATAACGACAAAAGCGATGCCACAATTTGCCGGAACCTGACCAAGAAACTGCTCCAACGCCTCCAATCCGCCGGCAGAGGCGCCAATTGCGACTATGGGAAAATGAGCGTTCTCTTGCGAATGTGAGGTAGTCATACTACCGCCTTTGATGTTTGTGTACGACGCTTTGTTGATTTTGCTATGTTTGCATACTTCCAGCTATACCCGATTTTCAGGTAATTACACGAGATAATTGTGACGTCCAGTCACAACATCGTGTATCAACTAAACACTACTAACAATTCGATTTACTTCCCCCCACCCCTCAACATGTTGAGGTTCTACCACATATTGAGGCGTTATCCCCCACGTTATCACCAACCACCATCATTTTAATATCGTATAAGACACTGTTTTCGATAGATTAATCCTATCATCTGACATTGCAGATCCATGTTGGCAGACTAATTGCCTTGCCATACTACATGCATATTCCTGTCTCTATTACAAACATGAGCTTTTTTTCAGATTGTCTGATTACAGGTACGATGTATGCGAAAATCCGTGAAATTTAGTGCGTGCAGGCAAAAAAGGAGAGTGTATGTGCAACAAAATGCAAGTGAAAATAAATCGTAAGGGCAAGAATTTCAAAAGGGGGGCATATGCAAAGTTTTAAAACACACAAGCATTGGATATATTTGTTCATTCTTATGATCGGCCTGGCTTTGTCAGGATGCGGAGGCGAAGCAGGAGGTGGCAGTTGGTTTAAACCGACACCGCCACCGACAACTCCCATCATGACGGAATTTTCTTTTATCGGTTTTCCCGGAGCACCGGGAGCCATAAATGAACCGGAAAAAACCATTTCGGTAACACTTCCGTTCGGCACAAATGTAACTGCGCTGGTTGCGAATTTCACAACCAATGCAACCAATGTAGCAGTAGGGAGCGTTACTCAGAGCAATGGAGTAACAGCAAATAATTTCACCAATCCTGTGGCATATACACTCACCGCAGCAGACAAGCTGACGGCAACATATACGGTACAGGTTTTCCTGGCTCCCTCGTATGTCAAGACCATTACCGCCTTCTCCTTTGTGGGACACCCCGGTTCACCAGGGACGATAAATGAAACGACCAAGAGCATCGCGGTCACCCTGCCGGTCGCTACTCCCGTAACAGCGCTGGTGGCCAATTTCTCCACCGTCGCACCGAGCGTCAAGATCGGCGCAGCGGTTCAGACCAGCGGCGCCTTGCCGGGGAATAACTTCACAACACCGCTTACCTACCGGGTTACCGCGGCAGACGGCACATTTGCTGATTACGTGGTCACCGTTACCGTCACTCCACCGGTTTTGAGTTCACTCAAGACCATTACCGCCTTCTCCTTTGTCGGCTTCC
>DAINBV010000081.1:0-21875 GCA_036732725.1 Geobacteraceae bacterium
ACGAAAATAATAACCAACTGTTTTTATTCAACTAAACGTTGGGACACTACTGATTCAACAGACATGGTTGTTCCCCGCCGGGACAGACAGGGAGGGGCTTGCTGCCACTTCCCGGCATTTTAATTTTCAAGATTGTAATGCACGTAGTGGACGATAAAGAATGTCACGGGAGATGTCGCCGCAACTCTCCGCGCGACCGGTTGATTCAGTTCCATAACCATTGTACCTCCGGAACTAATTTCCCAGACGCTTCATAAGATCTTCGACAAAAGCTTCACGTTCAACCAGCTCGGCGTGCCATTCTCTGTTGTCGGTCCTTACTCTCTCTGTTTTCAGATCGGACAGGAACGATGTAAGTATTTCGATCAGGGCAACAGTCTCTTTTTCAGTCAACTCAAGTTTTGTCATTTCTGATTCCTCCTGATTTATTTTTGATGCAGATCTGCAGTTTTGCCTTCACCGACTGGTCGATTACATCCACTACATTTTGTGCAAAATAACGGCTGGTTCTACCACTTCTTGCCATGGCAGGTATAACAGCTCAGTGCCTGCCCCTTGGAGGATGCGTCGATGCTGTGGCAGCTGATACAGTTGGCGGTGCCGTTACTTTTTACATAATTCTGGTGGCTGCTCTGCGGGTTTGTCCAGCCAAAGGGGTGGCTGGTGGCGCTGCCGCCGGTTGTGCCGCCGGTGCTCGCCGGACTGTAAATGACATTACGGGTTACCGAACTGCTGTTGCCAGCCGCATCCCTGGCGCTGACGGTAATTATGTACTGTTTGGCGGTGGTAAAAGTCAGCGACTGCTTGAAGATGCCGTTGGTGACCAGCCAGGTGTACGTCTGGCCGTCCATGGTGATGGTGACGGTTATTTCCTTCGAGCTGTTGGTGACGGTGCCCATGAGGATCATGGTAGCAAGACTGGTCGTCATGTCCTGAGAGGGGTTGGTCACCGCCAGTGTGAGTTTGGATGTGTCGTAGGTTATGGTTCGTTTGGCGCTGGCGGTGTTACCGGCCAGATCGGTTGCCGCTACCGTGACGGTATTTACGCCGGGAGTCAGATTGACGTTGATGCTGAACGTATTGCCGGTTATGGAGGAAAACTGCGGGGTGCCATTGTTGACGGTTACGGCAACGGTTGAGGTCTCGTTCACATTGCCGCTCACGGTTATGAATGATGTGGCGACGGTACTGTTGTCGGGCGGTGCTGATACCGTAAGGATTGGAGCGTTTGGATCATAGTAGATTGTGCGGCTGTCGCTTTTTACACTTCCGGCGTTATCGGTGGCGTTGACGGTGATCGTGTTGGCTCCGGCAACCAGGGCCAGGGCGGTGGAGAAATAGCCGTTGGGCATGACGGTGACGTACTGGTTGTTGACGGTGACGGACTGGATGCCGGTGGCGGCGGTGACCGTGCCGCTGATATTGAGAGTTGCATTATTGGTGTATGACCCATCGGAAAGCGCGGAGATGGTGAGAACCGGGCCGCTTGAGCGCGGCGAGACACTGAAGGCGCTGGAGGCGTTGCCGCCGGCCGTGGAAACGGTGATGGTGCCGGATCCGGTGGTTGCGTTGGCGGCAACGATGACCGGCAGCGTGAGCGAAGTGGCTGTTGCGGTGACCGGACCGCCGATGATTCCGGAATTACTGAAACTGACGGCAGCGCCGGTAAAATTTGCTCCGGCAATCGTCACCGCTTGATTGACTGCCCCCTGCACCACGCTGGCCGGGGTGACCGAACTGATTGCCGGTGGCGGAATAGCGGCATCCGTGACGCTGAAAAATGCGGGGGCGCTGCCGCTGGCGGTGGTAACCGTGACGATCCCGGCGCCAATGGCGGCATTGGCGGCAATGGTTACCGGCAGGGCGATGGAGGTGGCGGTGACGGTGGCCGGACCTCCGTTAATCCCGGGGTTGCTGAAGCTGACGGCAGCTCCGGTGAGATTGGTACCGCTTATGGTAATGATCTGATTGACGGATCCCTGCACGAGATTAGCCGGTGAGACCGAGGTGATTGCCGGCGCTGCCGGAGAAGGCACAACAACAGGCGGAATAGTCGCTGCAACGGTGAAGGGGGGCGTGATGCTGACAATCTCATAGCCGTGATTGGGGGTGTTCGGGTCGAGGGTCCATCCTGAGCCGAAGGCTGCGCCACCGGCATCGTACTGGTTGCCGTACCATGCCACTTTCCACGTATAGGTGCCTGATGCGGCAGGAGCTGGAGCGGTAAGGACTACCGGATACGTGGCTGAACTTCCCATGCCGCTGTCGTTGCCGGTGGATCTGGCCAGTTCGGCCATATTCTGATCATAGAGGACAGCCCGAAACCACCCGGTGCGGTAGCCGCCGGTAATGGTAACCGTCACCGTTTCACCGGGGGCGTACGAGCTTTTGTCCGTCGTGCCGGCCACATTAATGGCGCTCTTGCTGCTGTTCGGATGAGTGCCGTGGGAATGACAGCCGTTGCAGGTGGCAACAACCGGCGCCACATGGCAACCGGAGCACCCCTGGGCACTGAAATAGCTGGATTGTGCCAACACCCCGGAATTCCACATGAGCGCCCACAGCACTATCGCAGACAGACACACTATCGCTGTTTTCCCGGCGTTTTTCATGGTCATCTCCTTTTCGAGGACGATCCAGGTGTTACATTGTTGGCGGTGAGCGGTATGATCTTTGGTGCGGGGCGGGGCGCCGAGGCAACGGTAAAGGGAGCAGATATCGTCACGATCTCGGAACCATGGTTGGGGTTGTTCGGGTCGGGAAGCCAGCCGGTACCGAAAGTCGCGCCAGTGGCGTCATACAGGTTACCGTACCAGGCGACTTTCCATGAGAATGTTCCCGGCGTTGCCGGCGCAGGCGCACTCAGTGTTGCCGGATAAATGGCGGAGCCGCCCATGCCGCTGTCGTTGCCGGTGGATCTGGCCAGTTCAAGCATGTTCTGATCATAGAGAACGGCCCGGAACCAGCCGGTACGGTAGCCGCCGGTGATGGTGACGGTTACCATTTCGCCGGGCGCATAGCTGCTTTTGTTGGTTGTCCCGGTTACATTGATGGCGTTTTTGGCTGCGTCCGGATGAGTGCCGTGGGCATGGCAGCCGTTGCAGGTGGCAACAACCGGGGCGGCATGGCAGCCGGAACATCCCTGGCTGGTGAAGTAGGTGGGAAGTGCCTGCGCCTTTGTTCCCCACAACAGAACAACTCCCAGTGACAGCAGCAAAAACCTGAACGATTGCGTCCTTTTCATGGTGTGCATACAGTACTCCTTTCGTTGTGACTGAAATTGATTGGATTATTCTTAATTCAAGGCGACCTTATGGGTTGGCACAACGTGCGGCTTACGTCAATTTCACGATCATCTTGCCAATATTTTGTCCCTGGAAAAGACCGATGAAAGCAGCTACCGCCTGCTCTATTCCTTCCACCACCGTCTCCTTGTGTTTCAGTTTACCGGCTTTGAAGTAGCCACCAGCCTCTTGCCGAAACTCGGCTTGACGATCCAGCCAGTCAAAAACCATCACCCCTTTAATCGTCAGCCGTTTGGTCGTGACGTTAAAATAATTGGCAGGGCCGGGAAGTGGGTGTTCCGCATTATAGGCGGAGATTCCGCCGCAGGCGATGACCCGGCCATGCAACCGCAACACTGCCAGCGCCGCTTCAAGCGATTCACCACCGACGTTATCGAAATAGACATCGATGCCGTCCGGTGCGTTCAGCTTCAGTTGTTCCAGAACCGGACCGTCTTTATAATTAAAGGCAACATCAAATCCGCACTCTTCCCGCAGAAACGCCACCTTTTCCGCCGAACCGGCAGACCCGATTACCCGGCAGCCGCGTAATTTTGCCAGTTGACCGGCGACACTCCCCACCGCACCGGCAGCTCCCGAGATATAGATGGTATCTCCCCCCTTCACCTTGCCTTTATGCAACCCGGCCCACGCGGTCAGTCCCGTCATACCAAGAGCACCGAGGTACACCGAAAGCGGCTGAAACTCTCTACTAACCGGCTGCAATTCTTGCGGGGCAGCAATGAACTGTTCTCGCCAACCAAAGCTGGAAACAACGATATCCCCCGGTTTGAACTGTGTTGCACGCGACTCGATGACCTCACCGACGGCGCCCCCTTCCAGCGGTTTGCCGATCTCGAACTGTGGAACATACGACTCCCCTTCATTCATACGACCACGCATATAGGGATCCACCGACATAAAGAGGTTACGAACCAGCACCTCCTGATCGTTCAGTGGTGCCAGTGTGGTTTGCACCAGGGTGAAATTTGCTGCGGTGGGAATCCCTTTGGGACGGGAAACCAATTGAATCTCGCGACTTGTAATTTGTGTCATGGCTGTCTCCTTGGTGGTCTCTTACGGGTACGTGTGATTAAGGCCATCTGTGTATGTCAGGGTAATCGGAGTCGTACCGGTGGCATTCACGGTGATATTACCGTTTCCGGTATTGTTAACCGTGACGGCCCCGGTGCAGGTGCTGTTAATTGTTATCACCCCATTACCCGTATTGGTTGCAGTCAGGATCTGACCGTTATTGAGAATATTGAATGTCCCGGCTCCGTTTTCCGTAACCGTGACCGCCGCACCATTGTTGGTGATGTTGATAGCTCCTGTCCCGGTTACCGTAGCCGCAACATGGCCGCCATTATTTTGAACATTGATGGCGCCGCCGCCGGTTATGGTTGGGGTCACATCGGCTGCATGGGTGCCAGTCACCGTAACCGGGGCGGCTGGTGGTACAACTGCTACAGCTGCATTAAATGTATTTGTGTCCAGTGTCACCGCGGCGCTCTGTGTCAATGCTCTGCCGTCTATTGTTGCGCCGGTTGTTGCCGTGATGGATGCCTGGGCTAGTATGTTGCCTTTGAAGATTGAGTAGGTACCAAGTGTGGCTGAGCTGCCGACCTGCCAGAAGACGTTATTGGCCTGAGCGCCGTTGACGAGGACAACGCTACTGTTGCTCGCCGTGATCAGCGTGGATGCTGTCTGGAAAATAAAGACGGAATTGGGATTGTTCTGACCATCAAGTGTAACGGTTCCGGTAATGCCGAACGTCCCAGCTGCGGATTTATAGATTCCGGGCGGCAGTGTTGTCCCACCCAGTTCCGTCGGTATGGTGACTGCTCCGGCTCGCCCTGCGGCGTCGTTGAAGGCAGCCGTCAGGTCCAGTTTGGCCGTTGTTGCGCTGGCGTCCGCCAGGTTGAAAACACCATTCAATACCCCGGAGGAAAACCGGTAACCGCCGTGCCGGGACTCAACCCGATATTCCCGTTTACATTACTGATGCCGGTATTGGTTATGGTAGATCCGGCAAGAATGGCAAAGTTGGCTGCTGTGCCAAGATTTACGGTTGGTACTGTTACTGCCGGAGGTATTGGTGGTGTGACCGGAATGACCGATACATTTGAAATTGTATTGCTGTCCAGGGTAACCGCAGCAGTCTGTGTCAACGCCCGCCCCTCAATTGTCGCACCGGTTGTTAACGTGATTGATGCCTGTGCCATAATGGTTCCCCTGAAGGTAGTGCCGGTACCGAGGGTCGCCGAGCTCCCAACCTGCCAGAAAACATTTTTAGCCTGTGCACCGTTGATCAGAACGACAGTGCTGTTGCTCGCCGTGATGAGTGTGGAAGCGGCCTGGAAAATAAAGACGGCATCGGGATTCCCCTGGGCATCAAGGATAAGTGCCCCGGTTATGCCGAATGTGCCGGCTGCCGAGTTATAGACCCCGGGTGGCAGCGTTGTCCCGCCAAGCTCGGTCGGCACGGTGAGCACTCCTGTTCTTCCGGCGGCATCATTGAAAGCTGCCGTCAAGTCCAGTTTGGCCGTTGCCGCGGTTGAGTCAGCCAGGTGAAAAGCACCATTCAACACTCCCGGAGGGAACCCGGTAACCGCAGTCCCCGGACTCAACCCCACATCCCCGGTAACGCTACTGATACCGGTGTTGGTGATCGTCGAGCCGGCAAGAATGGCAAAATTTGCCGCTGTGCCGAGATTTACCGGCACTTGCCCGACTGCCGGAGAGGTCGTAAAGCTCCATACCAGGCTGCCGGGGAGTGCGGTGCCGGCGATGTTCCTGGCCCCGGTGGTAATTGTGGCGGTATACGTCGTATTGGGTGCAAGATTGTTGGTGGGGATAAAGCTTGCTGTCAGGGATTGCGGGTTATAAATAACCGTTCCCGGCACAGGAGTTGTCCCTTGTGATAAGAGAAAGGTGAGGGTCGTGATTGATAACGGGTCCATCGCTTCACTGAATGTTGCCGATGTGGTAAGCGCACCGAGAGATATATTCGGTAGTACGCTATAAACTGCTTTTGCACTGCTCCGTGCGCTGTTCGGAGTTGTGTAAAGAACTTGTGGTATGGACGTGTTCAGGCGCGAACCGGTTTTCCAGCTCCATACATAGTTACCTGGCAGCGGGTTACCTGCCAGGTCTTTGACCCCGGTTGTTATAGTAGCGGTATATTGGGTGTTTGCTGAGAGAAGATTTGTCGGTGTAAAGACCAGCGACAACCCCAGATAGGTGACCTTGCCCGGAACAGGGGTTGTCCCCTGCATGAAGGTGAAATTTGCGGCGGTAATGGTTGATGGGTCCATCACCTTGTTGAAGGTCGCGATTATTTTAGTGTTAGTGAACGCATTGGTAGCGCCATCGGGATTATTCGTATGAATTACTTTGGGGAGTGCCGTGTCCAGGCGGGTACCGGTTGTCCAACTCCATACGTAGTCCTTTTCCAGAGCATGGCCTGCAAGGTCCCTTGCTTGCTTGGTAAGCGTAGCGGTATAGGTGGTATTAGGTGCTAAATTTTGAAGCGGTGTAAAGACCGCACCTAAGCCGTTGTAGGTTACCTCGCCAGAAACGGGCGTTGAGCCATGTTTGAGCATAAAGGTTGAAGTGTTGATTGTGTCGGGATCCATCTCCGTAGTGAAGAACGCGCCGCTCTTGATATTGACAGGTATGTCCGTGGCGCCATTAGCATTGATGGTGTACGTCACCTTGGGACTGGTTGCTCCCGGATTTATGTTATTAGCTGGAGACTCTCCTGAAGAAGAGCATCCTGTAATAAAATATAAACTGAGGATTAATACTGGTAAGAGATACACTTTGCTGAAAATATTCATACACGTTACCTCCATTCTTTTATAGCCAATGAGATCTACGTTTTTTACGTTATGAGAGTAAACGCGTTGCATTGGTCAAGTATGCCGCTTTTCCTCCACAGGAAGATTGACCGGAAGCTCTGTCATCTCGCTTTGTTTTGTCGGCTGGAGTGTCGTCCTGAAGAGTTGACTCAAAAGACTGTTCTCTCCGACAAGATCCCCGGGCTTTTTGCAGTTGTTCATCAGCTTATCAAATAGATCCTCTGCTGTTGCCATCACGTTTCTCCTTTCATAAATGAAGAAGCACTCCCCGTTTGCTCTGCATCTCATAGTTCCTCTGCCATGAACATAAGGGGCAACTATTGTGCCAGTTAAATGCCTGTGACATGCAAGGCTCCAACTACTTGATTGAATAGGGAAAACAAGATAATGGTGGGAGAGTGAGCCGGGGTTCTTGCTGCAACATTTATTGCAGAAAGAAACAAACTGATATGGTTTACGATATCAGCTGGTTCTGTGTCACCGGTGACGGGTATCACAAAATGTTATGCACCAGAGTGTCAAGCGCCGACGTGCTGTCATCCTTGATGCCCGGGAAGGGTTTCCGTTGGAAGTCTGCGGCATTCTGGGTGGTGAGGGTGAGGCGGTCTCGGCTATCTACCGTATGACCAACAGCGATGCCGGCAACGAGCATTTCACGATGGAGCCAAAGGAGCAGTTTGCCACCATCAAGGATCTGCGCGCCAGGGGGGTGACCATGCTGGCGATCTATCACTCGCACCCGGAAACTCCGGCCCGGCCGTCGCCGGAAGATATCAAACTGGCCGTGCCCCCCCGATGTTTCCCACGTGATCATCTCGCTGGCCGAGAGCGAGGCGAAGGTCAAGTCGTACAAAATCAGTCAGGGGGAAGTTCAGCCTGAGCAGCTGGGAATAATAGTATAGTAAGTCTGTAGATAATGCGAAATAAATCTTGACAGGAATGGTTTTGATTTTGTATAGTCAAATCACACTTGACATGGAGAGATAACAATGCCTCAGCAATCAGAACCCAAAAAGGGCACCATCGATTTAAACAACCTCAAGTCGGGCGGTTTTATCAAAGAGCGCGGCAAGGATCTGTTTACCATCCGCTTGCGTGTCCCTGGCGGGCGGCTGTCGGTGGCGCGGCTTAAAAAAATTGCGGACGTGGCTGATAAATTCGGCGGCGAGTTTGTTCATCTTTCGGTGCGTCAATCGATCGAGCTGATTAATATCAATTTCAAGAACTTTGACGCCGTGGTGGCGGAATTGGGCGAATCGGAGCAGAAGGTTGCTGCCTGCGGGGCGCGGATCCGGGTTCCGGTGGCGTGCGGCGGTTGCGAATATAACCCCAATGGCCTGCTGGATACCCAGAAGTCGGCACTGGAGGTTGACCAACAGCTGTTCGGTACCCCCACCGGTCACCACAAGTTCAAAGTCGGTTTTGCCGGTTGTCCCTTCGATTGCCCCAAGTCGGCCATCAACGATGTGGGATTCCAGGGGGCGGTCTATCCCCGGCTTGACGCGTCGGCCTGTATCAGTTGCGGTCTGTGTGCCAAGAGCTGTGTTCCCAAGGCAATTGTCATGGGGGATGACAACCTGCCGCAGTTCAGTGATGATCCCTGCATCTGGTGTGGCGATTGCGTCAAGGTCTGTCCGACCGGAGCCTGGAGCGAGCAGCGTCGCGGTTACACCGTCCGTATCGGTGGTAAATGGGGGCGCAACCCGTTGGTCGGTACCCTGTTCGCAACCTTTCTGCCGGAGGAGCGGGTGGTTGAATTCATCAGTTCCGTGCTGGAGTGGTATCAGGCCAAGGCCGAAGGAAAAGGGCGTATCAGATTGGGGGATACGATCATTGCTGCCGGAGCAGATTCATTGCTCGACCATTTGCGGATCAAATTCCCCGCCAACACCGTAACGGCAACCATTCCACCGCAGGTAATCAACACCCAAGTGGGTAAATTCAGTTGAAGAGTTGAAGAGTTAGGGAGTTTATGAGTTACGAACCCATAGAACCCATAGAACCCATTTAACTCTATGAACTCTATGAACTCATAGAACTTCGATTTACCAGGAAAGGAGAAAATTCATGCAGACCATTGATCTGCGTGGGGTGAGTTGTCCCACGAACTTTGTCAAAGCAAAGCTGGCGCTGGAAGATCTGGCGGAGGGGGAAAAGAGCACGATTTTGCTGGATGACGGCGAGCCGGTCAAGAATGTTCCCCGCAGCCTCAAGGCCGATGGTCATCGTTTGCTCGGTCTGGCACAGATGGAAGAGGGGCATTATATCCTGACGCTGGAAAAACATGACGCCTGACTAATCAAATAACCATATATTTTTTACAAATTATATCTATAATTACGATAGAAAAGGAAGAATAAGATGAAAATCAAACAGTTTCTGACCACCGTAGCGGCACTATCCCTGGCGGTTGTTACCGCCTTACCGGCCCTGGCCGCCGATGTGACCCTGCTCAATGTTTCCTACGACCCGACCCGTGAATTTTATGCCGATTTCAACAACGCCTTCAGCCAGTATTGGCAGAAGAAGACCGGTGACAAGCTTACCATCAAGCAGTCCCATGGCGGTTCCGGTAAACAGGCACGGGCGGTGATCGATGGACTGGAGGCCGATGTGGTAACCCTGGCGCTGGCCTATGATATCGATGCCATCGCCGCCAAAGGGTTGATCAAGCCGGGGTGGCAAAAGGAATTGGCGCACAACAGCTCTCCCTACACCTCAACGATTGTCTTCCTGGTGCGCAAGGGAAATCCCAAGCATATCAACAACTGGAATGACCTGGTCAAGCCGGGTGTTGCGGTAATTACCCCCAACCCGAAGACCTCCGGCGGAGCGCGCTGGAATTACCTGGCTGCCTGGGCCTATGCCAAGAACCAGCCGGGGGGCTCCGATGCCAAGGCTAAAGAATTTGTGAGCCGGCTGTTCAAAAATGTACCGGTGCTTGATTCCGGCGCCCGCGGCTCCACCAATACCTTTGTACAACGCAACATCGGTGATGTGCTGCTGGCGTGGGAAAACGAAGCATTCCTGGCGGTCAAGGAACTGGGACCGGATAAGTTTGATATTGTGACTCCGGCGGAAAGTATCCTGGCGGAACCGCCGGTAACCGTGATTGACAAGGTGGCTGACAAGCGGGGAACCCGCAAGGTGTCGGAAGAGTATCTGAAATATCTCTACAGCGATGAAGGGCAGAAAATAGCCGCCAAACATTATTACCGTCCGATCAACGCCAAGATCCCGACCAGGCTGGCGCAGGTGAAGAAGTTCTTCACCATTGACAAGGATTTTGGCGGTTGGCAGAAAGCGCAGAAGACCCACTTCAGCGATGGCGGCACCTTTGACCAGATCTACGGGGCAGGGAAAAAATAAAGCGTAGTTGCCCGTAGCAAGGAAACGACATGAAATTATTCAGCAAACATAACAATGTGCTCCCCGGCTTTGCCCCAACACTGGGATACACCGTATTTTACCTGAGTCTGGTGGTGCTGATTCCACTCTCGGCGCTGGTATTTACCACCGCCGGGATGACCTGGGATGCCTTTGTGGAAGCGGTGGCGGCTCCCAGGGTGCTTGCTTCCTACCGGGTAACCTTTGGCGCCGCACTGGCAGCCGCCAGCATCAACGCGGTTTTCGGTGTGCTGGTGGCCTGGGTGCTGGTGCGTTACCCTTTCCCCGGCAAGCGGCTGGTGGATGCCCTGGTAGATCTCCCGTTTGCACTGCCGACCGCCGTAGCCGGTATCACCCTGGCAACGGTCTATTCGGGGAACGGCTGGATCGGGCGCTATCTGGAACCGCACGGTATCAAGGTCGCCTTCACGCCGCTCGGCATCATCATAGCCATGACCTTTATCGGGCTTCCCTTTGTGGTGCGCACGGTGCAACCGGTGATTGAAGAATTGGATGCGGAAATCGAAGAGGCGGCGGCCTGCCTGGGAGCCAGCCGCTGGCAGACCTTTCGTAAAGTGCTCTTCCCGCTTCTGACCCCCTCGATTCTGACCGGCTTTGCCCTGGCTTTTGCCCGTGCGGTCGGCGAGTACGGCTCAATCATCTTCATTGCCGGTAACATGCCGATGGTCTCGGAGATTACGCCGCTGGTGATCATCACCAAGCTGGAACAGTACGATTATCAGGGCGCCACCGCGGTGGCCACGGTCATGCTGGTGGTGTCGTTCATACTGTTGCTGATGATCAACCTGCTGCAGAAGTGGAGCAGGCGGTACGCCCGGTAGTACCCAGTAACATCTAAACCAACCCCCCTCAGTCCCCCCTTGTCAGGGGGGAAGCCTTTAAGCCTCCCCTGATAAGGGGAGGTTTGGAGGGGTTTGCTGCGAAAGAATAAGAGTTGCAAGGCACTAACCTGTTGCCCTGAATTTAAGAAAAGTTGGCAGGGAAATCTGCTGCCGTACGACAAATCCCCCTCGGTCCCCCTTTCATAAAGGGGGAAGTAAGACCTGATCAGAGGTTCCCATGTCAGTAGCGACTAAAATAGGTACCACGAAAAAAAACGGCAACCACCGCAGTACGGAACCGGCAGCCATACGCTGGCTGTTGACCGCCATTGCCCTGTTGTTTCTGGGGCTGTTTCTGCTGGTGCCGCTGGCTGCGGTTTTCAGTCAGGCCTTTGAAAAAGGGGTGGCGGTCTATCTGGCAGCGATCAATGAAGCTGACAGCTGGTCCTCCATCAGGCTGACCCTGATCACCGCCGCCGTAGCGGTGCCGCTCAACCTGGTGTTCGGGGTGATCGCCTCCTGGGGCATTGCCAAATTCAGTTTTCCGGGGAAGAACCTGCTGATCACGCTGATCGACCTCCCCTTTTCGGTTTCGCCGGTCATCTCCGGCCTGATTTACATCCTGATCTTCGGTCGTCAGGGATGGTTGGGTCCCTTTCTGGAGGGGCACGACATCAAGATCGTATTTGCCGTACCGGGGATCATCCTGGCCACGGTCTTTGTCACCTTCCCCTTCATCGCCCGCGAGCTGATTCCGCTGATGGAAGCGCAGGGGAGGGATGAGGAGGAAGCTGCCATGGTGCTTGGCGCCACCGGCTTGCAGACGTTTTTCCGGGTGACTCTCCCCAACATCAAGTGGGGGATCATCTACGGCGTGATCCTCTGTAATGCCCGTGCCATGGGGGAATTTGGCGCTGTCTCGGTGGTCTCCGGCCACATTCGCGGTATGACCAACACGCTGCCGCTGCATGTGGAGATCCTGTACAACGAGTACAACTACACCGCGGCCTTTGCCGTGGCATCGTTACTGGCGTTCCTGGCCTTGATCACTCTGGTGGTCAAGACTGTGGTGGAGTGGAAAGTCCGGCAACAGATGGCGGAATAGGGAGCAGAGCAGCGTAACCAGAAGTAAGTCGTACCGGCTGAATTCGACCGCATTAACGTGTATCACCTATCAAGAGGTATTCCATGAGTATTGAAATTCAGAATATATCCAAACAGTTCGGCACTTTTAACGCCCTGAGTGACATCAACCTGGAGATTCCATCCGGCGAACTGGTGGCGCTGTTGGGACCTTCCGGTTCCGGCAAGACGACCCTGTTGCGGATCATCGCCGGGTTGGAGCGTGCCGACCAGGGGGAGATACGTTTCAACGGAGTGGATACCAGCGAGAGTCATGTGCGGGAACGGAAGGTCGGTTTTGTGTTTCAGCACTACGCCCTGTTCAAGCACATGACCGTGTTTGACAACGTCGCCTTTGGCTTGACGGTACGCCCCAGGTCGACCCGGCCTTCCAAGGCAGAGATCAGGGAGAAGGTGATCAAGCTGTTGCAACTGGTTCAGCTGGAAGGGATGGCCCAGCGCTACCCGGCCCAGCTCTCGGGAGGGCAGCGTCAACGGATTGCCCTGGCGCGAGCCCTGGCAGTGGAACCACAGGTGTTGCTGCTGGATGAACCATTCGGCGCGCTGGATGCCCAGGTGCGGGCAGAGCTGCGCCGCTGGTTACGCAAGCTGCATGACGAGATCCATGTTACCAGTGTCTTCGTCACCCATGACCAGGAAGAAGCGCTGGAAGTGGCCGACCGGATCGTGGTGATGAACAAGGGGAAAATCGAGCAGGCCGGCACTCCCGATCAGGTCTATGACCATCCGGCCAATCCGTTCGTGCTCAACTTCCTCGGTAATGTCAACCTGTTCCATGGCCGCCTGCATCAGCCGGGTGGCGAGCAGCACGAGTCAGGCGAACATACGGTCTCCTACGTCCGTTCCCATGATCTGGAGATTGATCGTAGCCAGCTCGATTCAACCGCACTCAAGGCAGAAATCAAGCATATTCAGAAACTCGGACCTTCGGTGCGGGTGACCCTGGCGGTTGCGGGTAGTGGCGAAATGGTGGAGGCGGAGCTGACCAGGGACGTCTTCCAGGTGCTCGGCTTGCAGCAGGGAGAAGCGGTGTTTGTACGACCACGGCAGGTACGGGTATTTGTGGAAGATTACCAGATTTAACCTGAAAGCATGAACCACAGAGGAACACAGAGGAGCACAGAGGAACACAGAGGAAAATCACGCAATTAATAAATTATGCTTCGCACCATTTTGGAAATATACTGATTTTACAATAGCTTTTTAGTATTCTCTGTGAATCTCTGTGGCCTCTATGGTTTGGCTTCCGTTTTTAAGTTTAACGGTTAATCTCACCACGGGAGAAGAAACGAAAGGAAAACATGATGAGCACAACTATTCCACACATCCCTGTTGACGCTTCCCCAGCTGAGATCCTGCGCATCGGCATTCAGCTGGCCGGTTCGTTGTCCCTGGCCTGCTCCTTCTCGCTGGAGGATGTGGCCATTATCGACATCGCCCACCAGGCCGGACTTCCGTTGTCAGCCTTTGCCATCGACACCGGCCGCCTGCATGAGGAGACCTACGAGGTTGCCGAAGCGCTCAGCGAGCGCTACCGCTTGAAAATCCAATGGTATTTTCCCCGTCACGAAGCGGTGGAGCAGTTGCAGCGCAGCAAGGGGCTGTTCTCCTTCCGCGAGTCGCTGGATAATCGCCATGAATGCTGCCGGATCCGCAAGGTGGAACCGCTTTCACGGGCACTGCAAGGGGTCAAGGGGTGGGTCACCGGTATGCGCCGCCAGCAGAGCGTTACCCGTGGCGAGCTGCAGGCGATCGAGGTCGATCAGCAAAACGGGGGGATTTACAAGGTCAACCCGCTGATTGAGTGGAGCGAAAAACAGGTGATGCAGTACGCCAAAGAGCACAAGTTGCCGACCAACCGCCTCTACCTGCACGGCTATCGTTCCATCGGTTGCGCCCCTTGTACCCGGGCGATCGGTCCCTGGGATCATGAGCGCGAAGGTCGCTGGTGGTGGGAAAGCGCTGAAAACAAGGAATGCGGTATACACCGCAGATAAACAATTTAGAGGCAACTATATGAGAGAAAATCTGACCCATCTGCAACAGCTGGAAGCCGAAAGCATCCATATCATGCGTGAAGTGGTGGCGGAATTCGGCAATCCGGTGATGCTCTACTCCATCGGCAAGGACTCGGCGGTCATGCTGCATCTGGCTCGCAAGGCGTTTTACCCGTCGCCGCCACCCTTCCCGCTCCTGCACGTCGACACCACCTGGAAGTTCCGCGAGATGATCCAGTTCCGGGATAAAATGGCAGCCGAGTGCGGATTTGATCTGATTGTGCATGTGAATCAGGAGGGGGTTGACCGGCAGATTTCTCCCTTCACCCACGGCTCGGCGCTCTATACCGATGTGATGAAAACCGAAGGTTTGAAGCAGGCGCTGGATCGCTACAAGTTCGATGCCGCTTTTGGCGGCGCTCGGAGGGATGAGGAAAAATCGCGCGCCAAGGAGCGGATCTTCTCCTTCCGCAGCGCCAATCACCGCTGGGATCCCAAGAACCAGCGCCCGGAGCTGTGGAACCTGTACAACACCCGGGTCAAACCGGGGGAAAGTATCCGTGTTTTTCCGCTCTCCAATTGGACCGAGCTGGATATCTGGCAGTACATCCACCTGGAGCAGATCCCGATTGTGCCGCTCTATTACGCTGCCGTACGGCCGGTGGTGGAGCGGGACGGCATGCTGATCATGGTGGACGATGATCGCCTGGAGCTGCAAGCTGGGGAAAAGGTCGAGTACAAATCGGTCCGTTTCCGCACCCTGGGGTGTTACCCCTTGACCGGTGCGGTGGAATCGGAGGCCGACACCCTGCCGCGAATCATCCAGGAGATGTTGTTGACCCGTACCTCGGAACGTCAGGGGCGCCTGATCGATCATGACCAGGCGGGTTCGATGGAGAAGAAGAAACAGGAAGGATACTTCTAATGGCACATCAATCTGATTTGATAGAAAGCGATATCCTGGCCTATCTCAAGAGCCATGAACATAAATCGTTGCTGCGCTTCATCACCTGCGGCAGTGTTGACGACGGCAAAAGCACCCTGATCGGTCGTTTGCTGTGGGATTCCAAGATGGTGTTCGAAGACCAGCTTGCTTCACTGGCAGCGGACAGTAAAAAAGTCGGTACCCAGGGGGGCGCCATCGACTATGCCTTGCTGATGGACGGATTGCAGGCGGAGCGGGAACAGGGGATCACCATCGACGTGGCCTACCGCTTCTTCTCCACCGACCGGCGCAAGTTCATTGTGGCCGATACCCCTGGCCATGAGCAGTATACCCGCAACATGGTCACCGGCGCTTCCACTGCCCAGGTGGCGGTGATCCTGGTGGATGCCCGCAAGGGGTTGTTGACCCAGACCCGCCGCCACAGCTTTCTGGTCTCGCTGGTCGGCATAAAACACGTGCTGCTGGCGATCAACAAGATGGATCTGGTGGAATATTGCCAGGAAACATTTGACGCCATCGTGGCAGAGTACCAACAGTTCGCGGCCCCGCTCGGCTTCCAGTCGATTACCCCGATTCCGATCTCGGCCCTGAATGGCGACAACATCATTTCAACCAGCCCGCACATCCCCTGGTACCAAGGATTGACGATGCTCAACTACCTGGAAACCGTCCAGGTGGCGGGAGACAGCCGCCACCAGCCATTCCGGCTGCCGGTGCAGTGGGTCAACCGGCCGCACCTGGATTTCCGCGGATTTTGCGGCACCATTGCCGCTGGCACGGTTCGGCCGGGAGATGAAGTGCGAGTGGCCGCTTCGGGGCGCAGCAGTAAAGTGGCGCGGATCGTCACCATGAATGGCGACCTGCCGGAGGCGACCGCCGGTCAGGCGGTGACCCTGACCCTGACAGACGAGATCGACATCAGCCGCGGTGACCTGTTGACCACCCCGGAGGCGCCGCCACTCTACACCCGCCACCCTGAGGCGCACCTGGTCTGGATGCACGATCAGCCGCTGCAGCAGGGACAGATCTACCTGGTCAAGACCGCCAGCGCCATTACTCCCGGCCGGGTAACCGGTGTGCAGTATGCAGTGGATGTCAACACCCTGGAGCAGAAGCAGGTGGCGACCCTCGGCTTGAATGAAATCGGAGTTGCGCGGCTGGAACTGGATCGTCCGGTCCCCTTTGACCCGTACCAGCAGAACCGCGATACCGGGAGCTTTATCCTGATCGATCGCTTCAGTAATGCCACCGTGGCGGCCGGCATGGTGATCTCGGCCGCTCCGCTTGGAACGGAGCCGACAGTGGAGAACGACGGCATTGCGTCCGATGGCGCTAGCCGGCGGATCGTCCTGAGTGAAGCGACCATCACAGCCCAGGGAATCAGCGCGGTTGATCTGAGCGCTGAAGTGGGGACGGTTGAATTCGAGCTGTCTGCCAGCTTCCTAGACTACCTTGACAAGGGGAACCGGGTTCTCTTCCGTCTGCGAGGTCTGGAGCAACTGCCGGCGGTGGCCCAGTTGGCCTACCAGCAGCAGCTGGCGTTCGAGTTTGATCGAACGGAGCGGGGGATCAGTCTGCTGCTGTTCAAGCGGGGAATCAAGCCGGCCAGAGAAGCATTTGATCTGGCTGGCACCGGGATCTGAGTCCGGCTAACATAAATTCTGAAATACAACGGGCCGCCCTTGTGGGGTGGCCCGTTGTTGTTTGACGGTTGACGGTGGATAAGTGTGGTTGAAATTGCCTTGAGTAGAAAATGTTAAGCAAGATAAGTTATCCTATTTTAAGAAATCTGGAAAGTCATCTCGGTGCTTGGTCGATCATTTGTCGTCATTTTGTTTCCCCTTATTTTTTGGTATACGCAGCGCCGCGTTTAACGCCTTCCTGTATAACAAACCCGGCTTCTTTCAGCTCCCGCATTGCGCTGTTCCACTCGCTGGTCGATAGTACAAGGGGAACGGCTATATCGTCTTTCGAATATTCCGTGTTGCGCTTCATGAAACGGAGGATCTTACGGGCAACCCCACTCAGGTGAAGCCGTTTGATAGCAGGTGGTGGCGTTTCTTTCGGCAGCTTTTCTGGTCCGCTGGTAACGGGTATTTCCGGGGAGTTCTTTTTTCGACTGGTTTTTGGTGTGGCTTCTCGCTGGCTGCTAATCCGCTCCAGAAGCACAGATGCCGGTTCGTCGTTCGGGTCCTGCGGCACCAGTTTGCCCTGGAATGCCATGGACAGGATGGATTGGGTGAGTTTATCCACGTGTGCTTTGGCCTTGGTGTAGCGGGCTTCGAGCTGATCGGCCAGGCTGAAGAATGATTCGACCCGGCGGACTATTTCTTGTTGTTCATCAGCGCCAACAACTGGAAATTCCAGCGCACCAACAATTTGTTGGTTTAAGTTTGTCATCGTACTGCCAACTGAACCTTCTTCGAGGAAGGCACAGGTGAGCGGACTTCGTAACAGTAAGCAAAGAAATTCTGGAACAACTTTTTTACTCGTTGTCCGCAAAATAAGAGACCCCGTTCCGCACAACAATCCTGTCTGTTGGACTACGGCAGCTCGCCCCATTTCTCCTCTACGGCCAAGAACAATATCTCCAGGGAATAATATGTATCGTGTAAGTTCTTTCAGCTTGTTCTCAGAAACACTTTGATTAACATTCGGATAAATTCGGCCTTCCCGAATATGCATTGGGTTAATCAGCGGTACTCCGTTAGATACATAGTCATGCTTGTGAAGGGCACTTCCAAATGGTCCTGTTTGTATTGAAATATCTTGATTTGAAAGGGTGGACCAATTCCATCCATCTAGTTTTTTATCCTCCCGCCAATCCGCCGTCAGCCGCCCAGAGCAGGCAGCGGCCAGCACCGCCTGACGGAAGCGCTTGAGGATGACCGGAATCCTTGCCAGCCGTTTCTGACTGGCGTCCACCTTTGCCAGCACTTCTTCCAGCTTGGCCACGATGCGGCGTTGTTCTGCAACAGGGGCAACAAAAATCTTCATCTCTTTAAGATCAGCAAGAGAAATGTTGTTCATACCTCCACCACGTTTTTTCTCATCAGATTGTTGTTTTGCGACTTCAGAATGTAACTGTAATCTGAGGAAATTAGGAATGACCGTAGGTGCGGTACCACGAATTATGGCTAATGCCTGATTTGTATTTGCAGGTAAATCTTTGTCCGTAACAATGCATGTTTCGCCGATTGTGCCCGCTATTGAGAACAAAATATCGCCGTCTTGCAGAATCGAACGACTTTGGTTTTTATTTGCTTCATCGGAAATATAATTTCGAATAGAATGGTGCTGAATCGATCCACCAGAAACATTCTCTACCTTGACGAATGCAATGCCTTCCGATAGAAACTTGTAACCATACGAAGTTGGCGTAGAACCTTTAGTTATCCGCTCTGCCACATTCTGAAGAGAAACAATCACCCACCCCTGCGGCAATCTACTCATACTTCAACACCCTCTTCCCGCCCGGCAAGCCGCATTTCTATTTCAACCGCCTGCTGTTCTCGCATCAGCTCGGCGGCCAGTTCTTCTTCAGTCGGCAGGTAGAGCTTGTAACGCGAGGCAAATATCTGGTTGTTGGCTTCGGGCAGAGTATAACGGACCACAGCGTCGCTCTTGTTGCCGCACAGGATTATACCGATGGGGGGATTATCTCCTTCATTCATCATCTCGCGGGTATAGTAATTGACGTACATCTGCATCTGCCCGATGTCCTGATGGACCAGGGTGCCGACCTTCAGGTCGATGAGTACGAAACATTTGAGGACGTAGTTGTAAAACACCAGATCGATGAAAAAGTGCTGGCCGTCGAAGGTAAAACGTTTCTGGCGGGCAACGAAGGAGAACCCCCGGCCGAGTTCCAGCATGAATTCCTGCAATTTGCCGAGCAAGGCGGTCTCTAACTCTTTTTCCCGGAAACTGCTGTTATCACCCATGCCGAGAAACTCCAGGACGTAGGGATCCTTGATAATGTCGTGTGGCGTTGTGCCCGGTTCCAGCTCGGCAATCTCAGACCGCACCAAGTCCTTGTCCCGGCTTGAAAGCAGCCGCTCGTAATAGGAACTGCTCAACTGTCGCTCCAGCTGGCGGGTGCTCCAGTTAGCGGCAATACATTCTTTGAGGTAAAATTGCCGCACGTCTGGCCGTTCAACCTTCAGAAGCAAGCGGTAGTGTGTCCAGGACAGTTCTGGCCTGATGGCCGGCAATTGGTCACGCACTGCGTGACCAATCTCTGTGGGTGCAGATTGTGAACGCACTGCGTTCACAATCTCAAATGCTGTGTAGAAACTACGCATAAACCAGAGATTACGCTTATCGAAACCCTTGCCAAATTCTTTCGTCAGCCGGACGGATAGCTCCCGGATCAGGTATTCGCCATACCCTGCAGTGGTCTGTCCCTGCTGCTCTTCTTCGACGATTACCCGGCCAATATGCCAATATGCCTGCACCATGGCAAAGTTGACCGCGCGGTAGGCTGTGGAACGCGCCTCTTCAAGAACATCTCTGATCTGTAGATACAGGTTGTCCAGCGGTTTGTCGTGAACAAGCGGACTCATACCTCCACACCCTCTTCACGCTCAATTAACCGAATAATCTCCCGTAGATCATCCACTACGGCCTCCAACTCGGTAATTGCCTCCGCGGCCAGATCCTGCGGTTCGGGGAGTTCGTTGCCATCTTCCAGTGATTCATCCTTCAGCCAGGTGATATCGAGCTTGTAATCACGGGCCTTGATGTCACCTATGGAAAAGGGACGGAAACGGCCAGCGTCACCGGCGTCAACGCGCTTGCTGCAACCATTGGGATCTTTTCCGTAGCAGGCATCAAACTCGGCAAAGTGTTGTGCAGAGAGGGGACGGTCTTTCTTGGTGATACCGGGAACATTGGAACGAGCATCAAATATCCAGGTAGTTTCGGTTGGTAACCCTTTCTGGAAGAAAATCACATTGGCTTTGACCCCTTGACTGTACGGGGTGAAGGTGCCACGCGGAAGACGCAGAACAGTGTGCAGGTTGCAATCCTGCATTAGAATCTCAAAAACTTCACCAGCTTTACCCTCAAACAGGCAGTTGTCCGGCAACACCATGGCGGCACGGCCCCCAGGCTTGAGGGTATTGACCACATGCTGAATAAAATTGAGCTGCTTGTTGCTGGTCTCAATGGTGAAGTCCTCCCGGTCAGGCGCTTGACCGGAACCTTTGGTGCCAAACGGAGGATTGGTAAGGATGCAGTCAAACTTCTCGGAACCTGGCGGTTCGTAGATCGTGTCACCAAGCTTGATCTGCGGCTCCACGTTGTGCAGGTAAAGATTCATCAACGCCAATCGCCGGGGGCGAGCAACCAGATCCTGACCATAATAGGTTGTTGTGCGGATACGCTTGGCATCGGCACGATCAAAGGCCCCTTTAGTTTTTTCAAAAAGCCATTCATAGGCACAGACCAGAAAGCCTCCGGTGCCGCAGGCCGGGTCACAGATTTTGAAATCGGCCTTGCCACGCGGGTCAGGCTGCATGACTCTGACGATGGACTGGATCAGAACACGAGGGGTGAAATACTGTCCAGCACCCTTCTTTCCCTCGCTGGCAGCTTTTTCCAGCAAACCTTCAAAGGCCGCACCTTTTACATCCACATCAAGGCCAGTCCATTCTTCTCCGTCAATCAGAGTGATGATCTTCTTCAGATTAACCGGTGTATTAAACTGGTTTTTTGATTGGGCAAAGATATCGCCCAACATTCCCGGCTGATTGCTCAGAGCGCGCAGGACTTCTGAAAAGTGATGCAGAACCGCTGTGCCGGAACTACCCCGCAGGGCAGACCAGCTGCAATCGGTGGTGATCTTTTCGTGTTTCTCGTTAACCCAGGAAATCTTCTGTAGCTCTATTCCCTTTTCATCGGACATCTGGAGGAACAGCAGATAGGTGAGTTGTTCAATGTAATCGCCATAATCAATGCCGTCATGGCGCATTTGATGGCAGAAACCCCAGAGTTTATTTACGATATCGGACATGGAAACCTTTCAAAACATGATTGAACCGCGAAGACGCAAAGGACGCAAAGAAAATCAAGAAAACCAAAAGACTTCCGGGTTTAAATCAAAGGAGCTTTTTAGCTTTCTTTGCGATCTTTGCGTCTTTGAGGTAAAAAGGATTCTGATTTACAAACCATTAACCATTCTGCGAATACCCTCTTTCATAAGAGGTACATTCCAATTGAGGAGATATCCAAGCCTGCATTTTCTCATTTTAAGGTATGTCAACAACTGCGCCTCGTGTATCGGCAACATTTTTTCTACAGTTTTGTTTTCAATGACGATCTGGTTTTCCACCAACATGTCAATTCGATATCCAGCATCAGTAGTGTCCCAACGTTTAGTTGAATAAAAACAGTTGGTTATTATTTTCGTT
>DAINBV010000082.1:0-20979 GCA_036732725.1 Geobacteraceae bacterium
CAGAATTAACAGGCCATTACAGCCCATCGACTATTCAACGTTGGGACACTACTGAGCGTGGTAGTAGATGAACAGGTCTTTTGCACCGTCAAAAAATAGCGAGCTGTTGTCTTTGAAGGTAATAATTGTAGTCCAATCGGGATATTTTGAAACAAACATTCCGCACACCGGACATTTATCTTTTTGTGTCGGGGAAGGAGCGGCGGCAGCCAAAGAGACCATCAAAGCAAGCAGAATGGCGCTACCTATCGATATATGACTAATTATTTTCATCGTTGTCTCCCATAACAATAAGCCTCCAAGGATTTCTCTTTGGAGGCTTTGAATTGGCAAATAAATGTCAGCTACATCTTGTGGTCGCCATGTTGATGCTTCATATCTTTTTTGTGTCCGCCGCCATGCCCGTTTTTGTGCTCTTCTTCGGTTACTTTTACCACGTCGTCGAAGGTCGCCAGCTTGCCACCGTTTGCCTTGATGAATGCTTCGGCTGTTTTCTGGTCAGCAAACGCCCACTTTGCCACAGGGGTCATGACCCCTTTTTTACTGCCGCCGATGACCCAGGATGCGGTTTTGGCATCAATCAGTTTTTTGCTATTATAATCGCCAACCTCCGCCTTTTTAACCTCTTTTTTGGTCAGATTCATGTCAATGACCGCGCAATTAATGCTGCATACTCCCGTACTGGTGCCGTCGGTGTAGGTTACCATCATACGGCTGTGGGCAAACTTGGTACGATCCATGTTGCAATATTTGCAGCTTTCCGGAGCTTCAACCTTTACTCCGGCGGCAAAAACGGTTGATGCCATTGCAACTAAAAGAGTCAGTACGATCCAGATTTTTTTCATGGTTACCATTCTCCCTTGTCTATGATTTTTTGACTTTTATCATCTCTTTGCCGCAACCGCAGACATACATTGTATCACCATTTTTTGCGGTGAACGTACCGTTGTTCCCTTTGCCAGCCAGAACCAGACTGACAATACCGAACATCATCACCAGCGACATCACTAATACGATCAGTTTTTTTCATGATACTACCCCCATGGAATTTAATGAACACATTCTCCAAGGGTGTAACTCTGTTGTCTATCTCTTTGGTTTTGGTGCAGCGTCTTCCCGCGCTGCCGTAAGTGCTTCGTCCCATGTTGCTAATGTGCCACCGTACGTATTGATAAAAGATTCGGCTGATTCTTTCGCTGTAAACGCCCATTTTGCCCGGGCGGTCATAACACCACGCTTACTTCCGCCGATGACCCAGAATGACGTTGTGGCATCAATCAGCTTGCGTGTAGTGCGATCGGCAACCTTGTAGGTGACAACCTCTCCTGACTTTTTCTTCAGCTCGGTAACTACGCAGTGCAGCGAACAGGTGGCGACCTGTTTTCCATCCTTGTAGTCAACCAGCATCCGGCTGTAGCCATATGCCTTGCGATCCATGCCGCAATGTTTGCAGTCACGATGCTGATCGATATCACTATCGGCAAATGCCGTTATGACGAGACAGGGTAACGATATGAGTGTTGTCAAAACAGCTGTTGTGATTCGATTCATATAAATCCCCTCTCTTTGTTTGTTACAGCAGGGCCGCAAGAACGGAACGCAGCGTTACCCCATCCTTGTAGTCTTCGTTCATTCTGACAACGCCAGCATTGTCGATTACAATCGTTGTCCCCATGGTTGCCCCGAAAATTCCAAGCATGCTTTTGTCGATATCTGCCAGGATTGCAAAATCGGTATAGCCGCTTGCAGATACCGCATTTGCCGCACCTGATACAGAGCCGGAAACATAATCTACCAGGTAGAAATTCACATCCGGAAATGATGGTACAACAGATGTCCTCAAGTTGCTCTGATGGCTGTCACAGATTGGGCACCACATGGTGAAGTAAAATACAGCCGCTTTTTTACCTGCCATGGAAGAACCCCGCGTAACAGTGGTACCGTTTATTGCAGATACGGAGAAATCAGGCGACTTCTGGCTGACGCTCCCCCCGCTGCTTCCGGCGGTTACCGCTGGTTGTTTGTCGTCACCTGATGGGAGCAGGTTGTCGCCACAAGCGGCAGTCATGAGAACAAGCAACATAAGTCCAATCAATCTACAGGAACACATAACGCACCCCCACGGAGAACAGATCAGTTGCCGGGAAGTTTTCCCCCCACCCATTCTGCTTGATGGCATGATTCCAGCCGGCACGGACACTCCAGTTGTGGTCATTGCTTGAATAGGAAAGAGCCCCGCCGATGGATTGCTTGTCAAAGCCGCTGCCATCATCCTTTTTACCATTATAACTGGCATCACCTTCGCTTAAGTAGGCATAGTTCAATGTTCCGGTGATACTGTCGCCGCCGGTGCCGAGCACGTAGGTATAGCCGGTTGCTACTGAGGCATTGAAGCGATCACCGAGTCCTTTTGTATATGGCTGCACATATCTGCCGTACTCCCGGTTGATGGAGCGGTCAAAATAGATGCCATATCCCAATGCCAGAGAAACATTAAAGGGCCGAACCGTCTTTTCAATCAAGAGGTTGCTGTCAAGACGATAAAAACCCCGTCCGGTGATGTCAAAGCTGCTCTTCTGGTCATCGTAGGGGGAGATGCCGGTTGGCAGAAGGAGCGACATACCGAGTGAAATTGCCGGGATCATATCTTTCAGATCATAGACTTTCCATGATGAATTATCGTCCAGTAGTTCGTAGGTAATTGACAGCGCCATATCACCCATGCCGTCGGCCTGTGAAGATGTTCCGGAATAAACATTGTCATTAAAAACGTAAGGGAGGGAGATGCTTGTCTGCCAATCCTTGGCAAAACGGTACCCAAGCCCTGCTATCAGTCGGTACTGTTTCAGATCAGAACCGGGTGGATCGGGTCGATGGTTGCCTTTTGCATCCCAGTAGCCGTCGTACAGTTCCGTGTCAAAAGAGAGATCAGCAACCGCTTTGGCATATTTGGGGACGCTTAACGTTGAGGCAGAACCGCCACCGCAACAGGAAGCGGCATCTGCTTTCAGTGGCAGAAGGGTGGCGCTCCCCAGGAGGAGCGCCGTGGATATGGATGAGAGTTTATGCCTCATGGCGTCATTCCGCCACTCATCACACCTGATAAAATGGTGAAGGTCTGGTAGCCGTTTGAACCGTCAGCAGCCAACGCCTTGCCGTCAGTTGTTTTCTGCTCCCCGTTGGCGGTAAGCCGGACGTAGAGCTTGCTATTCATGTCCGGCGTTATACCGGTAACACTCCAGTGACCATTTCCGGCTGCATCGATAAGTGGAGTCCACGTGGATTTGTCAGAAGACACTTCAAGCAACATTGTGTTGACTGTCCAATCAACATTGCTGTCATTTTTAAGGGTTTTTCCAACATATACTGCCGGAAAACTGGTCATCATCGCTTTAGTAGCGGTAAACAGCTTAACCGTATAGGTCGATGCCATCCCTTCCTTCATAATACCGTCGTTAAACAGGAACCAGGTTCTTTTCTCAACTCCAGCCATACCCATGATCTTGTCATTTGTACCGAGTATCTTGGTCAACGGCGTTGTCCCCATGTTCATGGCAACATCCGGGAAGAACGTGGCAATTTCAGTGCCGATCATTGCATCAAGTTTCCAAATCCCCATGGAGATCCCGCCTGCCATGCCGGTTGACATGACGTAATAAACGGTACAATCGTAGGTGCCGGGAGTAGCTGATTCCATAACCGCCTCAACCGGTGTGGTATGGCTTTTAGTCGACATATACATGAATGGTTTCAGAGTGATAATTTTTCCGGTAGCTGGCGAATTATCGCTGCGATTGGTCAGCTTGATTTTAAAGTCCGTTTTTCCGGTTGCAGCCTTGATCGAGCCTTCCACAAATTCAACTTTGTAGCTGTCGGTGTAGGCTATTTTATTAAAAACCGGTGCGCCGATCTGGTCGGCAGTAAGCTTTGATTTGTTGTTGCTGCTCTGCTGGAATGTGACCAATGCCTGTCCGAATTTGTTGGAGAGATCAGGAGGAGTTGTTTTTCCATCTACAACTGCACCGCCATCAAGTGTGCCATCGGCAAGGTCTGCTGCAATGGCGTTAATCAGTGCAAACTGGTTTGCTGCTGAAATCCCCAGATCTTTGGCAAGCTGGCTGAAGGTTGCGGCGCGCAGACCTGCCAACCGCTGTGTTGTAGTGGAAGCAGTTGACATGCTTGCAAATGCAGGTTTAACAGAGTAGTCGGGGGTATAACCAAAAGCTTTAGCAAAATCAGCATCCGCTTGAGCTTTTGTTTTACCTGTGGCCACAAGCTTCTGGATAATGGTTGTCGAGGGGTCAATGGCTACTGTTGCGCCGGAAACAAGAATGCCGGCAGGGATGTAGGTAGTGAGGGTTCCCATTGTTGCGGTAGCGGGATACGTAGCTTCATCGGTAAATGTGCCTCCGGTTGCCTCAAAGATCAAATCCCTGGCAAGTTCAGAAGTCTGGATGCTGATGCTGTATGAACCATCTGCTCCCGTAGTTACCGGACCGGCGACAACCACTCCGGCAGTTGTTTTGACCGTTACCGATGCTTTATCTGCCGGACCTGCCATGACAATGCCGTTGACTGATGAAGTGGAGGGTGATGAAGGTGACGATCCACAGGCGGCAATAAACAGCATCGCCACAATGGTCAGGATTGATTTTATGAATAATGAAATTCGCATGCTGTTCTCCTGTTTTTTTGTTTGGCAGGTGGTCAGTTTTCAGGCTGACCACCTTGTTTGTTATTGGTGTGAAGCAACTTTTACCGGCATGATATCTGCTACCACCATGCCGTACAGTCCATCGAGCTCATCTCTGGTTGCATCAACGAGCTTTCCGGGAACTCCTGGCAAAAAAGGTGCCCGGTAGATACTGCAAGCTTTTTGCAAACGTTCCAAAGCCTGAAGATGCTTACCCCTTGCCAGCAGCTGCAGCCCTTCAAGTGTGAAGGCACGGAATAAATTGGCATCAACTACTATTTTTCTCTGGTCAAGGGCAATGCCTTCATTATTGATAATGAACGGGTCAAAGCCGGCCAGATCCAGAAAATAGTGACGCAGTTTGTGAATCATCCCCATTAACCGCATACTGCTGGTGCGGGTGACCGTGACACCCCAGAGAGTTCGGCAAAGCCGTTCCTGTGAGATATATTCATCCATAGGAGAAAGCAGGGAGCAAAAAAGCACCCACGCAGTCTCGCTGTGCCACTCCGGTTTGATTTCAGAGCCGTTTACAATCAGGCTGAACTCTCCAAAAGTACGGACATGAATTGTCACAACGATTGAGTTCATATCTGTCTCCTTTATGCGTGATGATCTGCGGCAGCCAAGGCATATACCATGCTGCATTGTCAGAATCGGCAATAAAATCATGGCAAATGCCACGCCTGCGCGCACAAGAGGACTGTTTGGGCAAAAATATGCCCAGCCTTTATAATTTTGTTATGAAATTTGACAGGATCTTGGAGGTGGTTCTGGAGGTTCGATTGACCGCGAGGTCAATGAGGGAGAGGATGGTACGGCAAGTGGTGCAAGGGTGATTGGCGCCAACACTGCCTCAAAGTGAAATGGAATGAGTTCATCGGTTGATAATTTTACCAGAGCCAAAACTTTACCGTTACCACAGGGGGAGCCACATTTGAAAACGGTCTGTCCGTTTGTTTCATCGGCACGTTCTGTAGATTTTGCTGACTGGTTATTGTTGTGATCATGGTGTTCTTCATGTAGCACTGATGGTGTACAGCAACTTGCAGTAGTCACCGGCACAGGTGCAGCACAACACCCTCCCATTGGAGCTGTTGCAACCGCAGCGGGAAGGATACAGCACGAGCCGGAAAAAGGTTTCTGTGACACACCGGCCTGTTTCAGTTTTTTCTGCCAGCAACAGCAGGTGTGGTTGGCGCGGCTTTCCAGCGAACAGCCATCACTATCGCAATCGCCTGAACATTCACCGGTTACGTCATGGGCAAACCGTGGGAATTTAAGTGCCAGCGGTGAGAGCGGTGTCAGCGCAATCAGGATATACAGTAGTGTCAGAATAGCCGCTGTTATGTATCGATGGAGTTTTTTCACGATTGCCTTTTTGTCAGATAACAAAATAGTTACATCATCTTGATTCACCGTGTCACTTTATTTTACAAAATGCTTTATTGCACAACAGAAAATGTACTACCAACTAAAATCAGCAAAATCTGTGCCGCCAACTACTTTCTGTAACCGGACCTAACATACAGCGCTCACAAGGATCGGCTGTATTGAAAAGACCATTCTGTATAGTAAGCATCCCCCACCAAAGGTGGAGGATTACTCGAACCAATTCAAGAATCAGGTTGTTTGGAGAGTATCAGGCTGGCGGTGCGCGGCTTTGTCGGGAAACAGCACTTGAGGAATGAACATGGGTGGTACACGGAATATAATCAGTTGAGACGGCAGCTCGTACCGACAATCCGGAGTCCCCCCCCTTGCGGCACCATGATCCGCTACCTGGTTTTTCACAGCAGAGTAAGCATCCCCCGGCACAGCCGGAGGATTACCTAGAGGAATGTAACAATTTGTTTTTTTTGGCGAACTTCGCTTAAAAGCGCCTACGTTTGGTGCGCTTTTGCGCGATCAACTGATGTTTCAAGGTTTATTACTGCCCCAACAACACCTCACCGGTGTCGGTGAACAACCGCACCGGCAACTCAAATACCCGCCGGAAGATGTTCAAAACCCCCTTCGACATGGATTTGACCGGAATGGCCGACACCTTGGGATCACCCCAGGGGCCGGTCGCTTCAAAATAGACGGTCACAAAATCCTTGTCCTTACCGGTCAGCAGCCACCCGACCACCGGGATATGCTTGACGATCTTGTCCACCGTCTGCAACGGTTGTACCCCGATGGTGAAGGCGAGCGTTTCCTTGACAATATCCGCTTTTCCCACCAGCGACATGTTGATGGCATCACTCGCTATTTTCAAATCCTTGGTCGCCAGTGAACCGTCACTGACCGCAAAACTCCCGTTAATCTGATTGTACGGCATCCCGTTTGACACCATATCCGGCAGCTGAAACTTGAGCAGCTGCGATACGTTGAGAATTGAGAACAGCTTGGAAAGGAGCGAGAAGCGTTTGAGTGACCCTTCCTCCAACTCCAGCCGGATATTTCCCAGCGCCGTTTTCTTGATGTCAGTCAGCGAACTCCCCCGCGCCGTCAGATTACCGGAGAACCTGAGGGTGCCACGTACTTCACGGCTAACCCTCAACGCCTGCAGCAGCTTCTCGGCATTGATCCGCTGGGCGTCAAAGGTAAGATCGTAGCGACTTCCCTCCCCCAACGGGTCGATGCGCCCCTTGGCGGAAACACTCCCGCCATACAGTTGCGCCCCCATCTGTTGCAGGTAATAGATCCCCCCAACCCGGCTCAGCTGCGCCTGTAAACGGGAAAATTGCAGATCACCGTAAACGCCGTTTTCAGCATTCAACGACAACGCCACCTCCGTTGACACCGGTGAGACGTTCTCCTGCCCGGCTTTGGCAGTGGTGCCTTTCCTGGCCTCCGACCCGTTCAGCAACTCTTTCAGATCATCGATGGAAAGTTTGCTGGAGGTAATGGCAAGCTCGACTTTGGGAGTAACACCGCTGGAATGGGTTCCGCTGAGATTGAAATTGGACTGTTTAAACATCCCGCTGAGCCCCTTGATGACCGTAATCCCATCCCGGCGGCCAACCACCCCCTGCATTCTTCCGATAGCGCTGGCTGAGTTTGACGGCGCCAACCCGATATCCCGCAGCAACAGCTGGGGAGAAGAGAAGCTCAGCTCCGCCTCGCCACTCTGCAGGTCTTTGACAACCCCTTTCACCAGCAGCTCAGAATCACCGTATCGGGCGGCAATCCGGGAGCTTTCCAGACTATTCCCCTTGAAGGTGACCGTCCCGTTGATAGCATTGACGCTTTTGAACTGTGGCGCCGGAGTCAGGGAAAAACCGTTGAACGATAATGTGCCGCGATAATCCATGGCGCTGAAATCCTCCGGATTACCGCTGGAAGTGACATGGGCCTGCATCCCCCCCCGAGGACGATACTGCTGCCAGAGCGTGGCAATCGGGAGCGCATCCCCCATGGCAAAACTGTTGGTCTGGAATTCATAGCGCAAATACGGTTTCCCGCCGTAGCGAAACAGCCCGCTGGCAGAGAGATTGAGTGGCGGGAGCACATAGGTCAGGCTGCTGATTCTGGTCTCGCTGGCCCCAAGGATGGCACTGAACTGAAGCGTATTGTTCATGCCGAGCGGTTTTTTCACCAGATCCGGGTAAGAATAGGCAGCCTGTTTCAACTCCCAATTCCCTACCAGATTGAATCCCTTGGTATAGCCGCTCCCTTTCAGGTGCAGCCGTGAATCGCCAACAAACTGCAACCGTTCACCCCGCACAAAACGGGCCAGCCAGGCCACCTCCGGCGTATTGGGGGTCATATCCATGGTGAACGGATACTGACACGGCGCATCCAGCGGGTAGTCGGTGATGCGCCCCTCCATGGTAAAGGGAGATGTGCCGAAGGCGCCGCTCATCCCTTTCAGGAGAAAATCCTTCCCCACCAGTTCCAGCCCCCCCTTGATGCCATGAAACAACGGGGCCTGGGAACCATAACTGATTATCCCTTTGTCAACTTTCCCCTTGATATGGAGGATGTTGTAGTTAGTCCCTTTTTCCATATGCAGGATCTGGCTGACACGTCCATCCAGGGTACCGTTCTCCAGGGTAAACAGTCCGCCGGTAACGTGCTGTTCGATGTAATTGGCAGCATCATCGGCAATGATTCCGTAGGGGATAAAGCGATGAAAATCCTCCAGCCGGAACTGTTCCGTGGTGGCAGAGGCTACGATGCGGGGATCCTTGCTGCCAAGGTCGAGCAGCTGGCACGCCCCCTTGACCTTCAAACCATCGGCACTGAATTTAAACGCTTTTATCTCCAGCCGGTGCTTGCTCCCCTTCAGATCATACTCCAGCTGGGCTGTTTTCGGGTTGACCGCGCTGTGAAAGACGCCCGGCCAGACCAGTGAACTCCCGGCCAGTTGCAGCCGTCCCTTGGCGCTGAAATCGGCGACGGTTCCATTACAGGAGCCGGACCAGTCGAGTCGTCCGCCGATCGGGGCAAAGGGGATGAAACGCCCCACATACGGCCAGAAACGGTTGATTTCACCATTACCCAACTCCACGGTCAGTTTTACGGCCGTATCTGCCAACGGTTTTCCCGCTGCCGGCAGGGTCACATTCCCCGTCAGGGCCAGTTTGGTCGCCCCTCCCTGCAGTGCCGGAATCTCGCACAGCAGCTCAAGCTTCCCCTTGCTTCCCCGCTGGAGATGGTCGAGGGTCAGAGAGCTGATCCGGGCACTCCCGCGCCAACCAGCGCTGCTGACGGCCAGATCGTGCCAGTTGACAACCGAATTTTGAAAGCGGATTTTGGAAAGGGTCAGCGGTTGGCTACCGGGAGTCGGTTTGAGCAGATCATCAATATTGGTATGGCCGTCGGCGCTACGAACCAGGGAAATCTCCGCATCACCGAGGGTCAGGGCCGACAGGGAGATTTGTTTCTGCAAGAGCGGGATCAGCGCCAGCCGGATGGTAATCCTCCCGGCCGTAAACAGATTGCCGCTACGGTCGGCCTGGGAAACGGTGACGCCATCAAAGATGAAGGAAGGGGCGCCATAACGCAGGGTAAACTCCCCCCGTTTGAAGCTGACCTTGCGATGCAGCTGTTGTTCCAGCAGGGCAATGATTTCACTCTTGTAGGAGTTGATATCCACCAGTTGCGGCAGGAAAAAAGCGGTGGTGATAATCACCGTTGCCATCACCAGCAACAGCAGACCGGACCACTTTATGTAGGTTCGGCGCACTCTCATGCCGCGCTGTTCTCCGGTTCGACACGCACCGTACGGATCGATGTCTTGGTAACTTCCAGACAGGTCAGCTGATAGCCGTGCCAGAACGCTTTTTCCCCTTTGAGCGGGAAACGTCCCAGCTCATGCAGAATCAGACCTGCCACGGTTTCGTAGGGGAGATCATCGGTAATTTTCACTTCCAGAGCAGCGGCAAAATCAAAGACCGACAGCAAGCCATCTACCCGCAAACTCCCGTCCGCCTGTTCCTGAATGGCGCCCACCTCGCCGGCATCGTGCTCATCCCTGATTTCTCCCACCAGCTCCTCGATCAGATCTTCGGTAGTCACCACTCCACTCAAACCGCCGTATTCATCCACCACGAACGCCATCTGGTTGCGGCTACGCTGCATCTCTTTCAACAGCTCGCTGACTTTTTTCCCCTCCGGTACAAAGACCGGCGACAGCATGATGGCAGCCAGATCAAACGGCTCGCCCGCCACCAGCCTGCCAAGCAGATCCTTGCTGTGTACCACCCCGATGATGTCCTCGATACTGCCGCGATAGACCGGATAGCGCGAGTACATGTTTTCCAGCAGAATCGCCACCACCTGGTCGCGGGAAGCCGTTGCTTCCAGCCCGACCATGCGGGTGCGCGGCATCATCACCTCCCGCACATCGGCGTCGGAAAATTCGAACACCCGGTGCAACAGTTGCTGTTCATCACTTTCCAGCGTCCCCCCTTTTTGGGAGACATCAATGATTTGGCGCAATTCATCCACCGTGTAGATACTGGTGCTTTCACCGGTTGACTGGAGTCCGCACAGCCGGGCAGCACTTCTGCCAGCCCAGTCCAGCAGCTGGATCGGCCAGCTGAAGATCTGGTGGAACAGCCGCATCGGCCAGGCGATGGCCAGGGCAACCCGCTCGGCCCGTTCCAGCGCCATGGTTTTGGGAGCCAACTCCCCCAGCACGATATGGAGACAGGTGATTATCGTAAAGGCAATCACAAAAGCAATGGTATGCCGCAGCGTATCGGCAACGATCCCCTGCAGAGGCGCTTCCAGCAGAGCCGCCAGCGCCGGTTCACCAACCCACCCGAGCGCCAGTGACGCCATGGTGATCCCCAACTGGGTGGCCGAGATATAGGAATTGATCTGATCCAGCAACCCGAGCAGCAATTCGGCCCGCCGGTCGCCATGTTCCGCCAGCGAAACAATCCGGGAACGCCGCACCGCCACCAGGGCAAATTCGGACGCCACAAAAAAACCGTTGGCCAGCACCAGGAACAGCACCAGCAGCAGATAGAGCCAGTTCGTACTCATGACGCTATGTCCATCGGGAGTTTAGGCAACGATCAGCCCCGCTTCGATCGCCAGTTCCCGCCAGGCCGGAAGACTCCGTTCAATGATCCCCTTGTCGATGCAGTAGGCGATTCTGAAGAAACCGGGGGCACCGAAACCAACCCCCGGCACCAGCAGGATCCGGTATTTCTGCGCCATCTTCACAAACGCCACATCATCGGCCAGTGGCGATTTGGGAAACAGGTAAAACGCTCCGTCCGGCACCACCAGACTGAAGCCGAGCGCCGTCAGTTCCCGCACCAGCAGGTCACGTTTTTCCTGGTAGGCGCCGATATCAACCGATTCATCCTGTAGCGAGGTCACCAGACGCTGCATAAGGGCCGGGGCATTGACAAAACCGAGCACCCGGTTGGAGAAGACCGCCCCTTCCATGAATTGCATGACCGTATCCATGCGGGGATTGGCTGCCAGATAACCGATCCGCTCCCCCGGCAGGGCCAGATCTTTACTGTGGGAAGTTACGATGATCGAACTTCTGACCAACGGGAAAATATTCGGCACCTGCTTGCCGTCGTAGGCGATGCGGGCGTACGGTTCATCGGAGATCACGTAGATCAGATGCCCGTTCTCCCGGTGAATCTTGTCCAGCAGGTCACCCAGCTGCCGCAGAGCTTCCGGCGGATAGATCACCCCGGTGGGATTGTTGGGGGAGCAGATCAGAATCGCCCTGGTTTTGGGGGTGATCGCCGCCTGGATGGCAGCCACATCGAGCTGAAAGGTTTGCTTGTCGGTCCAGACCTCCACCGGCACCCCGCCGTGGTTGTCGATGTAAAATTTGTATTCCACGAAATAGGGGGCCAGGATGATAACTTCTTCCCCCGGATTGAGAATCGTCTTGAGCACCACATTCAGGGCGCCACCGGCGCCGCAGGTCATGATCACATGTTCCGCGGTCACCTCCTGGCCGGAATCCTTGGTCAGCTTGGCGGCCACCGCCGCCCGCGTCTCCTGGGAGCCGGCATTATTCATATAGCGGTGCATACCGGGTGTCGCTTGCTGCGCCAGCTTGATCAGTTCTCGTTGAAACGCTTCCGGCGGTTCCACGTCAGGATTGCCGAGGGTAAAATCATAGACCTTGTCATCACCGAACTCCTGACGCAGACGCCCCCCCTCTTCAAACATTTTACGAATCCATGATGATTTGGAAATGTGGCTGGCAATTTTCATGGCAATGGCCATCGGCTGTTCCTCCTGGGATAAAATCCTGAAATTTAGTTGTTTTATTGATTAACCGTTAACAAGCCTGTTTTTTTAGAAAGCAAAAGTAATACATGACGACTATAATTGCAAACAGTACCACAGCATTGCCACCCGAGGAGAGCTCTCATGCCGATACCAGTCTGGCCTGCCAGCAGGCCACTGGCCCTGGAAGATAAAGCGTTTTTTGATCACCTGTTCCGTCAAACCCAACCGCTGATTTCGGAATTCACCTTCGCCGGTCTCTACCTGTTCCGCCACGCCCACCACTACCGGATCTCGCTGCTGAGGGAGTGTGTGATCATCGTCGGCGTCGGTTATGACGGGCAACCGTATGGCATGATGCCGTTGGGAGCAGTGGGAGTCGATGCCGGCAGCGCGCTGACAACACTTTTGTCAAGCGGATTACCGATCTATGGCGCCGACGAAATGTTCATCAGCCGCTACGCCGGCAGCGGGAATTACTCCCTTACTGCCGAGCGGGATGCCTTTGATTACCTCTATCAACGGGAAGAGTTGGCCAACCTGCCGGGGAACCGTTTTCACAAGAAGAGAAACCGGATCCAGTATTTCACCAGCCGCCACACCTTTCGCAGCGAACTCTTCGCAGCCGAGCACCGCGATCAATGCCTGCAGTTGCTGAAGACGTTGCAGCAATCTGACCGATCGGAGAGCAGTTCATCCCGGCTGGAATATGAGGCCGCCGCTGAAGCGCTGCAGCTACGGGAAACACTCGGGCTGGAGGGTGTCGTGATCGAGGTGGGGGGGGAAATCAAGGCCTTTGCCCTGGGGGAACGGCTGAATCGTGAAACTGCGCTCTGCCAGTTTGAAAAGGGTGATCATTTTCTGGACGGCATCATCCAGCTGGTTAACCGGGAATTCAGCCGCCTGCTGTTCAACGACTGCCGCCTGATCAACCGTGGCCAGGACTTGGGAGTCGCCGGACTGCGAACAGCCAAACTATCGTACCGGCCGCTTGAAATGATCAAAAAATACCGTCTGCAGCCCAAGCATAGTGCTTGAACTCTTGCGCCGGTCAGGCTATGGTACTTGTTCTGAAAACAGTGATCAGCGCAGACGCTCCATTGATAGCGCTGACAAACACGAAATATCACGAGGTTAGAATGGGAAAAATCCACGTAGGTGGTCAGGCAGTAATTGAAGGGGTGATGATGCGGGCGCCGCGATCGGTGGCAATTGCGGTACGTCGCCCGGATGGTGAAATCGTGGTAAAAAAAGAACTGGTGATCCCGCTCTCCGAACGTTACCCGATTGTGAAAGTCCCGATTATTCGCGGCGCCGTGGCGCTTTTCACCTCCCTGATCATCGGCATCAAGGCGCTCAATTTTTCCGCCAACGAAGCGATGACCGAAGATGAAAAAGAAAAAGAAGGGGTAAAAGACGGCGGGGGGCAACTCTCCTCCTGGGCCATGGCCGGCACCATGGCCATCGCCTTTGGCTTCGGCATCTGTCTCTTTTTCCTGTTTCCCTTATATCTGACCAAACTGCTGACACCGGTGATCGGTGACAACTCGATCATCTTCAATCTGGTGGACGGGGTGATCCGGGTAATTGTCTTCCTGCTCTACATCTGGGGAATTTCCCGCATGGAAGATATTCAGCGGGTGTTCCAGTACCACGGCGCCGAGCATAAATCGATTTTTGCCTTTGAAGCAGGTGATCCGCTGACGGTTGAGAATGTCAGCCGCTACAGCCGGCTCCACCCCCGTTGCGGCACCAGTTTTCTGTTGATCGTCATGCTGGTCAGTATTGCCGTATTCTCGCTGATCCCCAAATTGTGGCCGTTTGCCTTCAAAGCCGGTTCGCGGATCGTGTTATTGCCACTGATTGCCGGCATTTCCTACGAACTGCTCAAATGGAGCGCCCAACACGACAGCAACCCGCTAATCAAGCTGATCATTTCCCCCGGCCTGGCGCTGCAACGGTTGACAACCCAGGAACCGGATGCCCGGCAAATGGAAGTCGCCATCCGTTCCCTCACCGAAGCGCTGGACGTCAATGACGGCTTTGTTGACGACCGCCTGGTGGTCTGACACCTCCTTGCTGCAACCATAATCCTACTAATCTACCAGGGCGGGGAGCTGATTCTCCCCGCCTGATCCCATTTCAGGTGTATACAAAGATGGCAGAACAAACCCCCATGATGCGGCAGTACCTGGAGATCAAATCCGGCTATCCCGATGCAATCCTCTTTTTTCGTATGGGGGATTTCTACGAGATGTTTCTGGATGACGCCCTGGTGGCCGCCCGCATCCTCGACATCGCCCTCACTTCCCGCAACAAGGGGAGCGCCGAAGAAATCCCGTTCTGCGGGATCCCCTACCATTCCGCTTCCCCCTACATTGCCCGCCTGATCGAAGCAGGACATAAGGTGGCGGTCTGCGAGCAGGTGGAAGACCCGAAACAGACCAAGGGGATCGTGCGGCGCGAGGTGGTCAAGGTCGTCACTCCCGGACTGTTGATTGAATCGGAGAGCCTGGTTCCCGATGACAACAATTTTCTCTGCGCCCTCTACCCCGGCACGACCGAAACCTGGGGATGTGCCTCGCTGGACGTCTCCACCGGAGAATTCAAGGTGGCGGAACTGGCCGGCGAAGCAGCGGCAACCTCCCACCTGGCAAGTCTGAGCCCCCGCGAAGTGGTGCTCCCCGACACACTGGAGCAGGAGCAGCTGAGTGAGGAATTACGCTCCTTTCTGACGGGGGTGATCGTTTCCCGCACTGCCGGCTGGATCTACGAGAAAGAGTACGCCACCACCCTGCTGTGTGACCAGTTCGGTGTCGCCTCGGCCGAAGCGCTGGGGTTGTCGCAGACACCGGCAGCGTTGATTGCGGCCGGAGCCGCCCTCGCCTATCTGCGGGAAAACCGGAAAAGCGCCCTCCCCCACATCCGGGAGATCTCGCTCTACCAGAAGAATGAACACCTGGCGCTGGATGCCGCCACCCGCCGCAACCTGGAGATCACCGCCACCATGGCGGACGGCCGTAAATCCGGGTCGCTGCTCGGCTGCCTGGATCGTACCGTGACCGCCATGGGGGCCCGCCGGCTCAAACAGTGGCTCTCCTTCCCGCTGATCCAGCCGGAACCGATCCGTCAACGGCTGGACGCGGTGGAGGCATTACTGGAATACGGCAGCCTGCGTGATGCGCTGCGGGAAAGTTTGCGCCAGATTGCCGACCTGGAACGGCTTAACAGCCGCATCGGCATGGCATCAGCCGGTGGCCGCGATCTCCGTTCCCTGCATGACTCCCTGGCTCACCTGCCGCTACTGCGGCAACAGTTGGGAGAACTCTCCAATCCGCTGATCGAGAGTCTCGCCAGCGAAATCGACCTGCTGGACGATATCGCCGGCCTGATCGGACGCGGCATCGTCAGTGCCCCACCCTTTTCCCTGCGCGAGGGGGGAGTGATCGCCACCGGTTATCACGCCGAGCTGGACGAACTCCGCTCCATCAGCCAGGAAGGGAAAGGATTCATCGCCCGGCTGGAGGCCCAGGAAAAGGCGCGCACCGGCATTTCAACCCTCAAGATCCGCTACAACCGGGTGTTCGGCTATTCCATCGAGATCACCAAAAGCAATCTTGCCAATGTACCGGCTGATTACATCCGGCGCCAAACCCTGGCCAATGCCGAGCGCTACATCACCGAAGAGTTGAAAAGTTACGAAGAAAAGGTGCTGGGGGCAGAAGATCGCAGCGCCGAACTGGAGTACTCCCTGTTCCAGGAGATCCGTGAGCAGGTCGCTTCTGCTGCCGGCAGGATCGTGACGACCGCCAACGCCATTGCCTCGCTGGACGTGCTGGTATCCCTGGCTACCGTGGCCGAAGAACGGGGGTACTGCAAGCCGGTGGTGGATCAGTCCGACATCATCGACATCAAGGAAGGACGCCACCCGGTGATCGAAGCAATGAACCTGGGGGAACGCTTCGTCCCCAACGATACGCTGCTGGATGGCACCGAACAGCAGATCGCCATGATCACCGGCCCCAACATGGCCGGTAAATCAACTTACATGCGCCAGGTAGCGCTGATTGTCCTGATGGCGCAGGTCGGCAGTTTCGTGCCGGCCTCCCAGGCCAGGATCGGCATTGCCGACCGGATCTTTACCAGGGTCGGCGCCGGCGACAATCTGGCCCGCGGGCAATCGACCTTCATGCTGGAAATGATGGAAGCGGCCAATATCCTGCGCAACGCCACCCCCCAAAGCCTGATCGTAATGGATGAAATCGGACGCGGGACCTCGACCTTTGACGGTGTTTCCATTGCCTGGGCGGTGGCCGAATACATCCATGACACCCCCACCTGCCGCAGCCGGACGCTGTTTGCCACCCACTACCATGAGCTGACCGAGCTGGCCACCACCCGCGAACGGATCAAGAACTACACCGTGGCGGTACGGGAATGGAACGAACAGGTCATTTTCCTGCGCACCATCATCCCGGGCGGCGCTTCCCATTCCTACGGCATCCAGGTCGCCCGCCTGGCCGGCATGCCGCTCGACGTGCTGGAGCGGGCCAAGGAGATCCTGCGTAACCTGGAGAACGGCGAATTCGAACAGGGGGCACCGCGGCTGGCCAGGAGTAGCAAAAAGCCGGCCAGGGAGTCATCACCCCAGTTTTCCCTGTTCGAAACCTCGGAAGACCAGCTGCGCCAGCGCCTGAAAAAAGTCAACATCGCCACCCTGACGCCGCTGGAAGCGCTGAACCTGCTGGATGAATTGAAACGGATGGTGTGAGTTAGCCAGGAATGGACACGACCACAGACAAGGGGAGCTACTGACATGAAACAGACTCATAAGGTACTAATTGCCGAAGATTCCGAGTTTCAGGCCGCCGTATTGGAAGCGGTGCTGGCCAATCAGGGGATTGATCAGGTATCAATTGCAGCTAACGGCATGCTGGCCGTGGAAATTTTTAAACAGGCACTGGCAAGCGGCCTCCCCTATCCACTGGTGTTCCTCGACATCATCATGCCGGAGATGGATGGCCAGGAGACCCTGCGGCGTATGCGGGCACTGGAGCAGGAGCATAACGTGGCGGACGCTGACAAGTCGGTGATCATCATGACCACGGCGCTCGACTCCCCCCGGGACATGATGGATGCCCTGCTGGAAGGGGATTGCACCGATTACATCGTCAAGCCGGTGGAAGAGCGCAATCTGTTGGCCATACTCAGGAAGTATGAGTTCATCCCGTGATGCAAGCACCAGGGGGGGCTCCGACTTACCAATAGCCACGTAAATTCAGGAGCGCTCCGCACGTTGCCGGCGGGATCCCGCAGGTATTCCCCCTTCACAGGGCACTCCGGTTTGGCAAAGACCACAGCCGGTAGCCATGACCCCATACTCTTCCGCCACCGCCGTCACAACCGTTTGATAGACATGGATACTGCAGGCCGCCTTGTCATGCCCTTCCCGGGATAAGGCTCCCACGGGACAGCGACCGATACAGGTGCCGCAACTACCGTCGCGAAAATAGAGACAGTTGTGACGGTGATCGGGATACGGACGCGGTGACGGGCTCAGGGGAAGATCGGTAATCACGCTGCCACAACGGTGGGCGATTCCCCGGGGAGTAATGAGCGCATCGTTCAGACTGAAGGTGCCGAGTCCGGCAGCATAGGCGGCATGTCGTTCCGACCAGGTTGAGGCAATACCGACCGCTGTATCCTTGAACTCCTTCCAACTGGCAGCCAACTGGGGCGCCAGAGCCTGATGCCCCCGCTCGTTAAGCCACTCGACCAGGTGGCGACGCAACGCCCCGTTTACCTGCTCGCCAAAATTTCTGGTTTGCGCCCACGCCCGGGAAGGATACTGACCGGTATGACGATTGCTTTCCCGGGTCGTCCTGGTAATCGGCAGAATCCAGCTGATCACGGCTGCGGCCCGGCTTTCAAGACCACATCCCCGTTCCATGGCTTCCTGAGGTGTCTGATGGAACTCACCGATAACACACTTGTAATCCCTGAAAAGCTGGTCATCGGCAGCCGCAAAGCCAACCAGCGGTTGATCAAAATACGGCTGACCACTCTCGGAAAAGCGGTTCAGCGGGGTATCACGAATAAAACGAGTAATCTCGGTGCGGATACGTTCTTCCATATCATCTCCCCATTTCTGCCACACATTCATTGAAATTATTAGAAGCTTCACACCAGGCAATGTCGGCTACAATTCTGCAGTGCGGCTATTTTTAGTTGTTTTCAACGAAAAGTAAATGGTATAAAAATTTCTCTGGCATTGTGGACTGTACGTTACATTCACGACCATCACCGCCAGCAGATCATCCACGATATTCTCACCCCACAAGACCACCACAGAATTAATTGTAATTCCGTTTTGACTCCCCAAATCAAGGAGAGCGACTTCCGTGACACTAAAAGCACTTCTGATGGCAGCCGCCGCCCTCCACCTGCTGGGAGGGAGCAGATTCTATCTGTTCATACCGGCAGTGGCGTTGCAGCTGTTCTATCTTTCCCTGCGTGGTATCGCCCTGGGGCGACTGCCGCTGGTCGGTCCCCACGACACGATTGCGTTTCTGGGCGCTTCCGTCGGCCTGATGGGACTACCGTTCATCATGGCCCGCCGGCAGAAGCTTCCGGCAGCCTGTAGCGGGAGTATCGCCGCTGTTTCCGGACTTTTCACCCTGATTGCCCTGCTCTTCAAACCCTCCTTTTTCCCGCTCCCGCCGATTTTGAACACCCTCTGGTTCGAATGCCACGTGGCCCTGGCTTTTTTTGGCTATGCCCTGTTCGCCATTGCCGCCATCTTCGGAGTTTTTTTCCTGCTGCGACCGGAACGGAGCCTGCTTGACCTGCAATACCGCGCCGCACTGGTGGGGTATACCCTGTTCTCCGCCTCCATGGTGACCGGCGGCATCTGGGGGTACTATGCCTGGGGAACCTACTGGCTCTGGACCCCGAAAGAACTCTGGACAGCCATCCTGTGGCTCTTTTACAGTTTCTATCTCCATTTCCGGCTAAAAGGTTCCCAATGGGAGCGCGTCACCGCCTGGGGGGGGATCGTCGGCTTGATCATCACCCTGTTCACCTATCTCGGTGTCAGCCTGCTGATGAAGAGTTCCCACAGTTTTTAGTTTGAGCAATCCTGGTAAGGAGTCTCCATGCTACGAAAACTCTATCAAGCGATCGGCTCACTGAACCTGGCCTTCGGCTGCATGGCATTGGTCATGCTTTTCATGGCGCTCGGCTCGTTTGCCAACAGTGACCAGTCCGGCATTAATGACGTGGCGCTGCTGATCTGGCTGCGGCAGGCTCCCGTGCGCTTTTCCTGGTGGCTCTGGATCGTCTTGGCGCTGCTGGTGGTGCTGACCATCAACACCATTGTCTGCAGCTTTGAAACCATCCGCAGCCGTTACGCCAACCGGTCGCTGCTGCGTCTGCTGGCTCCGCAACTGATGCACGCCGGTTTTCTGTTGATCGTGCTGGCCCACCTGCTGAGCGCTTCCGGCAGCAGCAAGGAGGGGGGAAGAGTAGTGGAGGGAATGACAGTCACACTCCCCGATAACTCGCAGCTGCAGTTTACCAGCATCAGCGGTGAAGTGGGGGGGTACGGTATGCCGACCGCCTATCAGAGTTCGATCATCCATACCGTCAACAATCAACGCCAGAGCGCTACAATCAGTCCCAATCACCCCTATTTTTACAACGGCTATGGACTGTACCTGAAACAGGTAGAGTTATTACCCCGGCCATCGGCGGTGGTGGAACTGCACCGGGAACCGGGCGCTTCGGCAGCCCTGGCAGGCGCATTGATCTTTACGGCCGGAAATTTGATGCTGTTGTTGCTGCGGCGTGGTCAGGAGGCGTAACTTCACCACCAGCTGCGCTGATATCGAGGTCAGTTGCCGAACGGGAATTTAACGGTATACTCAACCAGCTCCAGGAAGAGTAATCCGGCAATCACGGGGAAATACCACATGCGTCGATTCGGTCTTAAAGCAAAGATGACCCTGGTACTGGCGATCGTACTGTTTGTGGTCTTTCCCGGCGCCAGCTATGTTGTCGATCACTACCTGAAACAGGAACTGATCCGCTGGATCACCGGCCATCAGCAGCAGGATGTGGCCCGTATCGCCGAATGCCTGGATGATAAACTCGCCATGGTGAGCGATCTGTTAACCGGGGTGGCCCAGAAGAACGTGCCGGCGGAACTGTTCCGTAATCCGGCAGCTGCCCAAAAATTTCTTGAACAACGCCATACCCTCAACAAACTGTTCGAGGCAGGCAACGGAACCTTTCTCTTCAGCAGCGACGGGAAGATCGTCGCCGAATCAACCACCTCGCCACCGCGCGTCGGTTTTGACATTTCGCACCGCGACTATTTCAAACGTACCATCCAGACCGGCAAACCGGTTATCTCAAGCGTCTACATCTCCAGCCAGCCCCACCATCACCCTTCCATCATGTTCACCGCACCGGTTTTTCGACCGGATGGTTCCCTGGCCGGCATTCTCGGTGGCAGTTTTGATCTGCTGCGCCACAATTTCATCGGCGATCTGATCAATGCCACCGTCGGCAAAAACGGCTAC
>DAINBV010000083.1:0-20908 GCA_036732725.1 Geobacteraceae bacterium
TTTGACTCTACAAATTTTAGTTTATTTGATTTGCGTTCCTCAATCTCAATTTGTTCAATCTCAGGACATGGCTTGCCAGCAGTAAAATCCCATTTGCCTGCAAGTGTACATAGCGATTCGAGTTCGTCTTTAGTTGGAATGTATTCTCCCCCCATATATCCAAATAACTTTTCTTCAGTTAATTTATGATCATCAAGAGCATAAAATACTCCTCTGACGTCTTTAAGATATTGTCGTTGCAGCCTAGTTCTTAATAAGACATGCTCTTCTTGCTCAAGCTCTGGTATTTTTTGTTTAACTTCGCCTTCTTCGGTCAGAATCCAATTTATATTAAAGCCTAAACGGGCTAGTCCCTCCAAAACCTTCCAGCCAGGAACATTTACACCACCTTCATAATCTTGCCACGTTCTTGGGCTTATGCCCAATAGCACCGCCATTTCTTTTTGAGTTTTTCGCTGCATATCCCTGACAAATTTCAGTCTTTCTTGTACCGTCATTTTTCTACTCCAATGCGTTTATCTGTGCATAAATCTTTGTCCTACCCCAGACATTATTTTCAGGCTTGGCATGACATGGGGTATTGCATCAAATAAAGCTGATCAATATCAGACAGTTAATGCTTTTGCGAAAAATAAAAATGTCCCACGGGGGTAGGACGGTATTTTCCGTATTGACACACAGAAAATTTCCGTGTATTCCTCGTTTTTATGAAAGGTCAAAAAATGGAACTGACACAGCCAAAAAATATAGACCGCTTTGCTTACGTCAAAGGTCTACTCAAAATGCATCACATTCCGAACCGGCAGATTGCCAACATACTTGGCATTTCAGATTCCGGCGTCGGTCATGTTTTGTCTGGCCGGAAGAAAAGCCACCGTGTCCAGAAGGCTGTTGCCGAATCCCTCAAGATGACATTTGAACAAGTGTGGGGAGACGCAGCCTGATGTGTTCTGTTCTATCAGAAAAGAGAGGGGGCTTCAATGACTAAGCGTAAAGAATGTTTAGTCCCAGACGCAAAGCAAATGAGTCTATTTGAACTCCTTCAGCAAGCGAGTGATGAACGATCATCTTCACAACCCGGCAAATATAATATATCCGCTAGGCTTAACGCTTCCATAAGGCAGGCACTACGGCAGGCTCCCAAAAGCAGGGAAACAATTGCCGATGAAATGACCGCAATGCTCGGCGAAACAATTACTGTCACCATGATAAACAACTACACTGCCGAGAGCCACCCGCACCGCATGCCTGCTGAAACCATTCACGCCTTTTGTATTGCCACCGGATCACGTGAACCTATTTCCATTCTTGCCGAAGCGGCTGGCGTCTTCACCGTCAATGGGCCTGATGCGCTCCGTGCCGATATCCGCAAAGAAGAAGAGGCGTTGAAAGCCAGGCAACGCGAAATCCGCAAGAAGGTTGCTCTTCTTGAAGCCTTGGAGACAAAGAAATGAGCATCGCCAAGGTAAAGGACGCATATAAAATATCAGAGTTGGTAGAAATTTTAGGTGTTACCGGCAAAGACCCCAAAAGGACACTACGCCGGAAACTCGAAGGATTGCAAAAAGAGACACGTCAGGACGATACCGGCAACGAAGCTGATTACTTTATTACCGTATGCCTCCCAGTGAATATTCAGATTGCCATTACGAGGTACGAGCAAGCTGAACACGACAAACAGGATCAGAACGCACCCACCGCTCCACCAGAACGCCCCAAGCTCACCAGCCCCGCCGCCCTTGCCGGTATTGAAGCCGCACGCAAGCTGAAAGAACAAGAGCTGAAGGCCAATGAAGACGCACAACAGCGAAAACAGCAAGGCCTTGCCATGTTCATGGAGCTTCCGGAACCGCTCAAACAATCCGCAAAGGCAAAAGCATTTATACTGGATGCCTGCAAAGCGTTCCTGGTAACCAGGGGGTATGAAGGGCGGACAAAAAACGGTGTGAAATGCTGGTCAACCAAGGGTGTCGAGGATTTTTGCAAAGCATTTGTCACCGGTCAGATCGGAATGCCCCACGAGCTGGCAGAAAGCCTTGATCCACGGGTTAAGAGCAAGCTGACGTATCAATCAGTTGTGGGATGGAAAAGAGATTACGAAGCCAGTGGCTTGTATGGCTTGGCAAACTTCAGCCTGCGTTCGGACAAAAAGGGGCAAACCTGCTTAACGGTAGCAATGCAAGAACTCTGCGTTTCCATGTTCACCGAAAAACCGGGCGTATCAGTCCGCACCATCTGCAAGGCAATGACCGTGCGTTTCAAGGGTGAAGCGCTTCCCAACCGCTCCACGGTCGGGAGGTTTCTGGATAACTGGAAAGCAGCCCACGAAAGCCTGTACCTTTATCTGACCAATCCGGATCAGTGGAAAAACCGCTACATGTTTGCCTTTGGTGATGCCTCGGAGAACGTAACAAGACTAAATCAGCGCTGGGAAGCTGATAGCACCCCGGCAGATATCATGTGCTCTGATGGGCGTGCCTGCATCATCGGCATCATTGATGTGTGGCCACGCCGCCTGAAATTGCTTGTTTCTCCAACTTCCAAATCAGTGGCTATCGGCATGCTGCTTAGACGCTGCATTCTTGATTGGGGCATGGTCGAGGAAGAATTCCGGACAGATAATGGCGCCGATTACACAAGTTTCTACATGGAACGGGTGCTTGATCTTCTCGGCGTCTATCACCACCTGTGCCCGCCATTCACTCCGGAATCAAAACCACATATCGAGCGCGCCCTCGGCCTGATGTCACATGGCATCCTTCCTTTACTGGACGGCTTTATTGGCCATTCCGTGGCCGACCGCAAAGCAATCGAATCCCGAAAATCATTTGCCACACGCCTGATGACACGGGGTGAAACCGTAGAAATCAAAATAACCTCAACAGAACTTCAAACCATCCTTGATAGGTGGTGTGAAGCCATGTACCACACCGAAATTCACAGCACCCTCGGCATGTCTCCCATGTCCAAAGTCAGAAGCTGGACAGAACCAGTCAAGCGGATCAGCAACGAACATGCTCTGGATGTGCTCTTATCCCCGGCCCCTTCAAATGACGGCTGGAGAATAATAGGCAAAAAAGGGTGTGAAGTCACCTTTGGCTTGGCAAAGCTCTGGTACAAGGCCGCCGAATTTGCCGGACATGAGGGCGAACGGGTACGGGTGCTGATCGATGCTACAGATCTTGGACATGCCACCATCTTCCAGGCGGATGGCTCCTTCCTGTGCATAGCCACTGATCCAACGTGGCAGGGCATCAGCAATGCGGAGCTGGCCAGCCATACCAAGCAGCGGCAAAAATCTTTACTGGCTGAATCACGGCGCAATCACAAGGACATGGTCAAACGGTCAAAGATTGACAACATTGCCGAAGAGATCTTGCAAGACCACGAAGAACAGGCCGCCAAGATTGCCGACCTGCCGAAACAATCCACCGAATACACCACCCCGGCGCTTGAGCAGGCGGCACTCGCTGTTGATGAACGCACCCGCCGGGCTGCTAATCCTGCCCTTAACGGAATCATCGAATTACCACCCGAAGTCCTGGAATCGGAAGCCCGTGAAGCTCAGAAGGTCATCCAGATCAAGCAACGACGTGGACAACGATTGTTCGCCGATCAGTTCGAGATATCTGAAGACGTGCGCAAGCGGATGAATCGGGGTGAAGCCGACGATGTAGAAATTGAGTGGCTGCTGAATTACGAGCATTACGTGACCACCGGCAAGAAAACGGGGCGGTTCGTAGATGATCCGTACTTGTTGAAACATTGGCAGCAGACAGAACAGGCGGTAGGGCAATAATCTCAACAGGGAGGCCAGCCATGTACGCAGTCAAAGTAACCCATAAGGATTATGTAGCAGGAACAACCCAGGTGTGGACGTGCAAGGAACGTTACAAGACACCCGGTGGCGCAGAAAAAGCGGCTAGAGGCCATGAATACATTCACCGCCCTGGTGGTGGTGAAAAAGCAAGCGAAACATGGGCAGAAGTCGTTAATGCCTAATGCGGACAATAAAAAAGCCGTGCTGTAACACGGCTTATCTCGGGCGTTTGAAACGCCCTATCAAACAAGATGGGAGGAATATTACCGAATGAGACATGAATTGGCAAGTACCAAAAATGTACGGCGCTTTCAGACGGCCATGCGTGAATTGCGTGACCGGCCTCTGGGAGTAGAAGGCATGGGGTTATTGTGGGGTAAGCCAGGTGAAGGCAAAACCACAATCATAGCCGCCACCTGTAACCAGACAGACGGTGTCTATCTGCGGGCAAACGCCTCGTGGACGATAACATCAATGCTTCAGGCCCTTGTCCGCGAACTGGGAGGCACACCCGGCAACCGGCGCGCTCCGATGATGGAATGGTGCTTTGAAAAACTGCGGGGAGGTAGTCGCCCAATATTTATTGACGAGGCGGATTATCTCTTCAGACAAACAGAAATGCTTGATGCCTTACGAGATGTCTACGATGAAACCGGTTCACCAGTAATCCTGATCGGCATGGAAGATATCGCCCGCACCATCCAGAACAACGGCAGATTCGCCAGAAGAATTACAGCATGGATTCAGTTCAACGGCCTTGATATCGAGGATGCCAGAACTGTGGCAAATACGGTTTGCGAGATCAATCTTGAAGATGATTTGCTTGAATATTTACACCAGGAAGCCGGGGCAAATATCGGACGTATGGTAGTGGGATTGAGCCGAATAGAGCGGTTTGCCAAGGCCAGCGGCCTTGACAGTGTAAGCCTCGCTGCCTGGAATTATCGTGAACTTTTTTACGACCAACCAAACTTTAACAAAGGGCGGAAACGCTGATGGCCGGAAAAAAGGGAATGCTGCCAAAGCCTAACACAGACAGTGTCAGGCAAAAAATGTGGCGAAGCATGCGCATTTTAAAACGCTTCGACATACCGGCCATCATGCGAACCGTACCAGGAGCGACCTACACCAACGCATTGAAGCTGTTCAAGCGACTGGAAAAACTTGAAGTCATTGGTAGAACTGGCAACTACACTTCAGGGCGAGCAGGAGAATATCAGGCCTATTGCCTTCTGAAGGATGCCGGGCCTGATATACCGGTGTTGGGCTTTGGCAAGGGATCAGATCAACCGCCAACAAATAATTATGAAGGGACAACGGAATGACTCCAGAGAAAATACGCAACATCAACCACGAACTGAGCGAATGTTCCAACATGCTCTATTTCCTCACAACGTCAATAATCAATTTGTTTGAAACCGGAGAACAATTGACAGATGAAGAAAAATGCGGAGCTCAAACTTGCTTTTTCACCCTGCACGACCGTTTGAAAGCCGTTATCACAGCCATAGAAGGGAAATCAAACAATGACCTTTGACGAACTTAACAAAATGACATGGGATGTAACCGATAAAGTCAGGGCATTCAAGACGTTTGCCCAGTTGCTTGATGTTTCCGTTAAACACATTGGCAGTCTTGAATGCCAAACCAAGGAATTGCCGTGCTTGGATGACATAGCATCTACTGCTTTTATGTTGGCAAATATGGCCGAAGTTGCCGCCGACCGGCTGCTAAACAACTTACCTACCTCAGTGGAAGGAATAACGCCATGAAGACATTCCGAAAGCTCATCGAACTCCTGGCAGTCGTAGAAACAGCCCTGGAACTCCGTAAGGCAACCAAACGCGCCACCCGTGCCGCCGTCCGTATGGCACTGAATGGCTGCCGGGCGTAGACCATGACCGCATGCGGGGACAGATGCCGCTCATAGCGGCTGAAACAGGGGGCAAACAATGGCAAGAAAAACAGCAAAACAGATGATTACGGGGACTCAAGTCAGGCTGATCCATACTCTGACGAGTGCCTTGAAGATAGAAGATTGCATCTATCGAGACATACTTCACGAACGCTACCAAGTGAAATCGTCAAAAGATCTGGACACCATGCAGGCAGCTGAACTGATTCGCGATCTGGAAGCAAAGGCCGTAGCAGCCAATGCCTGGCAAAAGAAGAACAAACCGCAAAACACCAGAAGCGGCAAAACAGAATCTGAAATAGTCACGGAAACGACAAAGAAATATGAAGACTTGGAACAGCGCCGGTCGAACATGGCAACCCCGGCACAGCTGCGAAAAATTGAAGTGATGTGGGATACCGTCAGCAAGATTAAAGAACCAGAGGCAAGACAAGAGGGCTTGCGGCGCTTCATCAAACGACAGGCCAAGGTTCATCATATCCGCTTCCTGGACTTGCGCGGAGCAAGCGCTGTGATTTGTGCCCTGGAAACCATGCAGAAAAAGGGCTCAAAACATGCCACCGAGGCAAAGCGCAAAAAAGCCGTGTAAGGCGTTCGATTGATGCAAAACCGCCATGGATACAGGACAGAACAAGAAATTCAATTCTGGTCAAATTTAAAGATGGTTTTAACGCGGTTCTGAAAATAGTCAGGAAGCACAAAAAGCGAAACAGGGCAAAACATCGCCCTTGTCTTCCCGGAAGCGGCAACCGGGAACTGATGAGCTAGCCAACTGGAGGAAGCCATGAAACTGAAAAAACTAATAGGGCTGCAAGTGTCATGTGAGGCCGGGGCGGAAAGCTTCCGGGGTGTGAACATGTCGGCATACACGGCCATGATGAGCGCTGCCGAAGAAATAAAAAAAGTTCGGCAGTTGGTAACTGATGAACGAATCAAAAGACTTGCGCCACCGCCGCGCCCTAACAGTACCACAACTGTCACATTATGAGGACAAACAGCATGCCTGAAACTTGGAAGCAAAAGGCCCTGAAGATTGGGACAACCTTGCAAGAAGCGGTAATGGCACACCCTGAACTTGCCCCCTTACTCACGTCCTGGATAAACTTTGCTCGCAAACATCATCTACGCCGGCAGGACAATGATGCGGATGCTCTCCGCACACTCCTTGACGGACACGGCCTGACGATCATGCCTAAACGGGATGTTGACCGTTACCAGGCTACAATCTCCAGCCAGGCTGAAGAAATCAAGGCGCTGGAATACCGTATTACTACACTTTTGAGGCCATAACATGTCGCTCGCTGCCGTCTCACACACTGACAACAACATGTTTACCGCATGGCAGGCCACAAACGGCGCTTCTTGGTGCCATCGTATGTCTGCCATGATCAGTCACAAATGCTGCGAGAACAATCAACGCCGGTCAACGGATAAATCCGGCGATTTGCGCTGTCAAGGGTGCGGCGGCCTGGATAACCAGGAACAATATCCAGAGCGTACATCCCTAGCGATTGTATGGAACGCAGAAAAGGAACCAGATTGTCCGGCGCGTGATGACGGTACTGGCGCGAAGATCGGTACGGCGGATCAGCACGGCTGTCACCTTGATGATGAAGAGATTGAAAGCGTACTTGCAGAATTATTCCCTGATGATGAGCTGGATAACTGTGAAGATGATGACACCACAGTAAATTTCCCGCGCTTCACGGAATATCAAGAAGCAATGCCGCGTTATGCAATATACAAGGGCCGTTGCAAAAAATGTGGCGGTTATATGGATAACGTCAGGGAGAGGCACGATGACAATGTATTCCGCTGTCTTGCCTGTGGTTGGCGTACTGGTCCTGAATACGAAAACAATAGAAATGTAGTTACCTGCGGGGGGTGGGTGTAATGAAACGCAAATCTGCATATATCAAGTGTGATCAGGTTTTTGAGTTATTGACGAGGGAAGGTATCGCATTGCTTGTCCGTCATGGTGAGAACACCGCAACATCGGAGCGGGGTGGAAAGGAGTTTGCTCTTTGCGTGCTGACTCATTTCAGTTCACGGAAGATCTACTTTCCCAAATTCACCCACGATGCCGCTCGTAAAAGAATAGCGGCCATAAGTGAGGACGTGCAACAAAACCGGCAAAGTGCAGCAGAGATTGTCCGGACATACGGAATTACGATGACTTTGGCCTACCAGATCATAAAGCAGACAATGGACTTGGCCGCTAACCTCCAGGACGCACACTACGTTGTCAAAGGCATTGCGATTGAAACCGCACGGATGTTGATAAAACACGGCGTGGCTCCGTCAGACGCCGTAGTTGCTGCTCGTAGCTTTACCGGTGTACTTGTTGCCAAATGGGGCGGCCATTTCATCAGCTTTCCCAAGCTTGACACCATCAAGGCGCAAAAACGCTGTGACGACATAATCCAACAATACAATGCTGGTGTACCTTGTTTGGAAATTGCGGGCAGATACGGTCTTTCCTTTGCCCGTGTATATCAGGTGATAGATGACCATTGCCGGAAAAACGGGATAGAAGCTCCACGTACAAAGAGCCGCTCAAACACACTTGGAACTTTGAAAAAGCGCATTCTTGAAGTGGCTGAAACATATCAGAACAAAAACGCAGAAATACATGCCCTGCTGAAGGCTGCAGCTAATAACATAACGCAAGCACAGGAAGTTGCAGCAGTCAGAAACACAAATTAAATCCATGTAAAACGGAGAACAACATGAGCAAACTGGAAATTTTGAAAGTGGGGCCGGTAACGGCTAAAAACGGAACCCTCTATAATTTTACAGAGTCTGACTTACGACATATGACCGGCGTATATAATCCGATTTTGTACAGAGCGCCCCTTGTTATCGGCCATCCTTCTGAACAAGCACCAGCTTATGGATATGTCAAGGCCCTGTCTTACTCTAACGGCAAGCTATTTGCGGAACCGGCACAGGTTGACCCGCAGTTTTCTGAAATGGTGAATTCCGGGAAATATCTGAGCCTTTCCGCCTCGTTTTATGCGCCACATGCGCCCGGCAACCCAAAGCCAGGAACAACCTATTTGAGGCATGTAGGCTTCTTGGGTGCCTGGCCGCCCGCCGTTAAAGGCTTGGCAGTTCCTGAGTTTGGCGAAGACTACAACAACATTATTGAGTTTGCCGGTGATTCCACAAAAAGGCTTATGGGGACCATTCCCTGGAACATTACACGCTACGTTTAACCACACAACACAAAGGAGCCAACAATGAAAACAAAAACAGGAATCACCACGGAAAAAAGTCTTGCCGTTCGTATGGAAATCACCGAAAAACTTAGCCATGTAACCACTGAAATTGCCAAAGTTTCCAGAACATTGGATGACAAGAAACGCATTGTTGAAACGGCGACCCGAACACTTGAAAGTTTCAAAAAAGAGGCCGCTGATCAGCAAGCTACATTGTGTGGAGTAATCCACCTTGAAAAACATTATGCGAATGTGTTCCATGAGGATCGCCTGATGTCTCAGGACAAAGAATACTATGCTGGCTTAATGAAGAAGGTCACCACAGCAGAAAATGAAGTTTCTCACTTCTCCGAACTACAGGAAGATTTAAAAAACGAGAAAATTACTCTGCTTGATAAACTGTCTGAACTTGATGACCCGCTCTCTGAAATACTCATGTTCCAGGAAAACATTACCGAGGCCAGGAATAAGGTCGCTGCCATTCAGGCAGCCATTTCCAGCCAAGATGACATTTTTAAGAAGGCAGTTCAGGACTCGCCATCCATTGTGGAACTATTGCAGAAAAGACAGGATATCCTTGCTGACATTGCGACCGGATGTAATGTCGGGAGTGCCCTTGATGATCTGGACAAACTAATCAAAAGTGAACGCCAAAAGGCCTCCAAGGTCAAGGAAATTGCTGATGTCTCCATTGAGAACGCACAGCAATCCATAGTGGGATTACACCGAAAACTTTCCACGGCGCAGCTTGAGCTCAAAAAGCTGGCGGATCAGGAACAAAAAATCAAAACAGCTTTTATCATGTACGAAGCTGAAAAGGTTGGCTCCGAATATTTACTATTGGCGGAAGAACTCGCCGGCAGGTACAAGCAATTGATTGCTTTGGATACTATTCTTGCCGGAACAGGTGGCAGCTCAATTGATGACGGCGCGATGATCGATTTTTGGATACCGGCGTTCAATATCCAGGCCCACAAAAAGTATAAAGAATGCCTCTATGACGGCCCTGGCTATTTCTCATCAATCAATAATGGAGATAACCTCAACTCCGAAAAGGTGCGGATTGAGGCATTAGGAGTGAACCTTTAGGCACATACTCGCTTTAAAGAGAGGCCAACTATAAGGAACTCCTTCTATAGATCAGGGATAATGAAAACTCCGGCGATGTGCTGCCAACCTTGTCCGGGAAAGGCCGTTGACCTATGAAGTCAACGGCCTTGACTTTTTTTACAAATGAATGAAAGGCTTTCCGATAAAGGCAATTATCGCCCGCGTCGGAGGCCATTATGAGTACTATAACGGATAAGCATGCCAAAATTCTCGCAATGATTGAAAACGAGCCGGAGTACAAACGAAAAAAGGCCGAAGAACGCTTTCTGATTATCAAAGATTTTTTGTCTGATTTTGAAAAGGCCGAGATCAAAAAACGCGGAGAAAGCTTCAGTCGTCGGCAGGCCATTATTAATTACTGCCTATTATGGAGTCTGCCATTTGTAGCATTCACAAAATGGCTTCAAAATTATGAAGCCAAAGGAATAAGGGGTTTGCTTCCATCCTACGGGAACCGCAAGGGCTGTAGTCCTTATGTAAAGGATGTTCTTCCAATAATCGCCGAGATCATCAAGCCAGGGCAGAGTATGGCCGATCTACATAGACAGCTCCTGCCGATCTGCAAGCAGATGGGTATTGTGTTACCCTCTGCTAAGACTCTCAGTAGAATGGTCAAAGCCAGCGGCCTTTCAACCAGGAAGATAAAGCAGAGAGTCATTTCCACCGTCAATGTCACGTTGAATGTTGATACGCAAAACCCGTTGAACAGCCTGATGCAATTGTCTGAATTTATCAGGAACACTCCTTCCATCTCACCCGCAGTCAAGGAACATTCAACAACACTATTGAGGAAAACGCTCAAAATTGTATCCCGAAAATCTCCGCTAAGCCTTTCCAGACCGCTGACTTCCGACGAGATACGGAGATTGATCCGCTACCGGTCAGGCCAGCATAAGAGACACAGCGCCATAGCAACGGCGCTCATGATGATCAATGAATCAGCGCTTCTTGTGGACGTGGTGAATATGATCGGCTGCCATCCCGGTACGGTGCTGGCCTGGGTCAAGAAGTTCCACGATGTGGGAATCGATTTCATCGAAGTGAAGCCACACCACCCGAAACGGACTGAACGCTTGGCCCAAAGGGAAGCCCGAATCATAGACATCATTCATACACCGCCAACAGCCTACAACATTAATAGAACAACTTGGACGTATGGCACAATCACGGATGTCTACTTTTCGCGATACCACGAACGAATCTCAACGAAAACGGTAGAAAGGTCCGTCAAAAAGTCAGGTTGTACATGGCGACGCCTCAGAAACGTTCAAACCAGCCCGGATCCGGAGTACAGGGCAAAGGTGGAAAAGCTACTCGATACTCTCCAGGGACTGAAAGAAGGGGAACGGTTTTTCTTCATTGACGAGGTGGGACCTTACCGTGTCAAAAAATACGGCGGTACGATTTTAATGCCTAAAGGTCAGACTCAGGAAGTACCTGAAAACCAGAAGAGCAGGGGTAAAATTCAGTTCGTTGCCGCCCTGGAGGCGGTTACAAATCAAATGCTATGGAACTTCTCACCTGACAAAACTGCAGCCTCAATGATTCGCTTATTTGAAAAAATTGCGTTGGAATATGCAGATTGCCCGGCTCTCTTTTTTACATGGGATGCCATTTCAGCTCATGGTTCAAAAGTCGTCACTGAATGGATTAAAACCCACAACACATCCGCCAAGGGGCCGCACATCGAAGTGGTTCCCTTACCCTCAAATGCGCAGTTCCTCAATGTAATTGAGGCTGTATTCGGTGGCATGAAAAAGGCTGTTATCTGCAATAGTGACTATCCCACGGCTCACGACATGCAAGAGGCCATTGCAAGGCACTTTGAGGATAGAAATCAATACTACAGGGACAATCCTAAAAGGGCAGGAAACAAGATCTGGGACAAACAAAAATTCGACTTTGACAAGCTTGCTGGTGGGCTGTTCAAGAAGATGTAACGGCTTGTTTGCTAAAAAGCTGCTCATGGTTTACTTAAAAAGCATTTGCGCGGTTACAATAACTCAAAGGTCTTGCTCGCTCTGCCCAACCCTAAAGACAGGAAGATGATATAATAAAGGCTTGCGAGCTTCACGCGCTTGGTATTACTGCACTCAAGCGATTTATTCTGTAACTTGTACCATCCAGACAGACGACAACAAAGCGGCAACAGTTTTCTATGCCCAAACAAAAAAGGCACTCACCCGCTTGGGTGAATGCCTGAATTTGATGGTGCGCCTGGAGCGATTCGAACGCCCGACCTACGGATTCGTAGTCCGTTGCTCTATCCAGCTGAGCTACAAGCGCGTGTAAAACAGAAGAATTAAATACCAAAACTAAAACAATTATGCAAGCTATTTTTTACTTTTTTTTGTTACCGGCAATTATGCCGGGTGGCCGGCAGTATTACGACGGCTACGATACTCAATTACCGGCTGAGCCGATGACGAACGGCTGGTACGACCAAAGGGAGTCTTATTCTGGCCGTTGGCAGCTTTTTTACCGGGAGCGACTTTACCTTTGTTGGCAGCAGCGCCGAAACGACCCGGCTTGGATGAACTTCCCGGACGCTTTGCGCCACCCGGAGCAACCCGGCGGAGCACTGCCAATGGATCAAGCCCTTCCACATTCTGCTCCGGCAGACGCTTGCCGATAAATCTTTCGATCCGTTCCAGATAGCTCAGCTCGGAATGGGAGACAAACGAGATGGCAATCCCGGCGGCGCCGGCACGACCGGTACGACCGATGCGGTGAACATAATCTTCAGCAAAACGGGGGAGGTCAAAGTTGATGACATGGCTGATACCGTTAACATCGAGACCACGGGCAGCAACGTCGGTTGCCACTAGCAGACGGATATTGCCACGTTTCATCCGCTCGATGGTTTTATTACGGGCAGCCTGGTTCATGTCACCATGCAGGGCTGCGGCGGAATGGCCGTTGTTTTTCAATTCCTGCGCCAGAGTGTCGGCATCGCGCTTGGTGGCGGAGAAAATGATGGCGCGGGTCAAACCTTCATCGCTCACCAGATGACTCAGGAGCTCTTTTTTATGGGTCAGGTTATTGGCCACGTGCAGACGCTGTTCAATCAGGGAATGGGACGAGGTGCGAACCGCCAGCTCGATCCGTTGGGGATCACGCAACATCTTGTTAGCCAGGGTTGCCACCGCCTTTTCCATGGTCGCCGTAAACATGAGGGTCTGACGGTTTTCCGGTGTGCGTGAAACGATCTTTTCCATATCTTCGCTGAAACCCATGTCCAGCATGCGGTCTGCTTCGTCCAGCACCAGCATTTCCAGACGATCAAGACGGACACTGCCGCGCTCCAGATGATCAAGCAGACGACCGGGAGTTGCCACGATGATGTCGACCGGCGCCGAAAGGAGACGGAGCTGCTCACGATATGGCATCCCGCCCAGCAGCGTGCCACAACGGGGACGGAGTCCACGCCCGTAGGTACGGGCAGCGTCCATCACCTGACCGGCCAACTCACGGGTCGGGGTAAGTACCAGTATGCGCGGACCTTTGCCCGGGAGGGTTGACTTGACGGTCAAACGCTCCAGCGCCGGCAGAATAAAAGCAGCGGTCTTGCCGGTTCCGGTCTGGGCGGTGGCGATCAGGTCTTTACCTGACATGACTACCGGAATCGATTGTTCTTGAATCGGGGTTGGAGTGGTGTAGCCGCAAGCAGCAATAGCAGTGAGAATGGAGGGGGAGAGGTTCAGTTCTTCAAATGTCATACAGGTTCCTTTGTGGGGCGGTGTAGGGTAAACAGCGCACAATGCTGCGGGATCAACCAGTTGATCCGAACACGACCGTAACAGCACGAGTGGCAGGTAATCTTCGCCTGCCAAGCGGTCTGCGTTATTTCACAAGGGAAAATGTATGCAGGGGGGGCAGAATGCGATGATCAAAAAAATAAACGGCGGACACCATGCCGCCGTTTAGTGTAGAACTATACTTGTATAAACTCTCTGAAACCAAATTGCAAGCGCTATTATCACTCTGCCGTTCAGGCCAGCTTGAAATTATTCTGATAGGCCATCAAGGTGTTGATCATCAAGGCTGCCACCGTCATACGACCGACCCCACCCGGAACAGGTGTAATCCAGGAGCATTTGGGCGCCACGGCATCGAAATCCACATCCCCCACCAGCTTGCCGTTTTCCAGACGGTTGATCCCGACGTCGATCATCACCACCCCCGGCTTCACCATATCTTCGGTTACAAATCCGGGAATACCGACCGCGACGATAATGATATCGGCCCGGCGGGTTTCATCCAGCAGCAGTTCACGCGGGGTTTCGATGTGCGTCAAGGTCACCGTGGCGTTGCCGATATCGAAATCGTTGGCCATCATGATCGAGATCGGTTTACCGACGATATTGGAGCGCCCGATCACCACACAATGCTTCCCCTTGGTCTGGATATCGTAAAACTGCAGCAGCTTGCAGATACCGTAGGCGGTGGCGGGACGAAACGCCTTTTGCCCCAGGGTCATGCGGCCAAAGTTGGTGGGATGAAATCCGTCAATATCCTTGTCCGGCGAGATGGCATTGATGATGTTCTGGGGATCGATATGCTTGGGGACCGGCAACTGGACGATCAAACCGTCGGTTGCGGGATCAAGATTGATTTCCTCAATCTTCTGCAGCAGTTCCTGTTCGCTCACCTCTTCGGGAAAGCGGAGCAACTGGCCTTCAAAGCCTGCCTTCTGACAGGAGACCAGCTTTGATTTGACATACGACTCACTCGGAGCATGATTCCCCACCAGCATAACCGTCATATGCGGCTTGCGTAACCCGGCGGCACAATAGGTCTCAACCTTTAAGGCAATATCCGCCACCAGATGTTCGGCGCATTTTTTTCCATCCAGTAATTTCATCGACATAGTCCGTCCCTTCAGCTGTTTCTGTAGCACACCACAACATGCTGTTTTTGGTTGTAGCACACCTGCAAGCACACGGCAACGACAAGTGAAGCAAATCCCAAAAGTTGCCTCTTCATGAAAATGCATGATCGACGAAACGCCCCGCTTTGTGCTAGAGTGCGGCAAATTTTCACTTTGAGGAGATGTTATTATGACGATTTGCCCCTGCGGCAGCACCCAACCATTTGCAGAATGCTGCCAACCAGTGATCACCGGAACTACAAAACCTGCCACAGCAGAACAGTTGATGCGTGCCCGTTATTCAGCCTATGCCACCACTTCTATGGATTTCATCCGTGATTCAACCCACCCTGAACATCGCGGTGACCTGGACGAAGATGCCACCCGTCAATGGGCGGAGACCTCCACCTGGCAAGGACTGGAAATCATGAGAACCAACCGCGGCACTGCCGAAGACAGCATCGGTGAGGTCGAGTTTATCGCCCGCTTCAGTGACAAGAACGGAACTCCCCACCAGCACCACGAACTGGGGCAGTTCAAGAAAAAAGAGGGTGAGTGGTACTTCACCGAAGGGGCGATGGCAAAACCGAAACCGCTCGTCGTGGTCAAGATCGGACGCAACGACCCGTGCAGCTGCGGCAGCGGCATCAAATACAAGAAGTGCTGTGGCAAATAGAGCCGACGCTCGATGTTCAGCGGCCATGCAAAGGGAAGCATCATGAAAATTGCAATTGTCGGAGCAGGAGCGCTCGGCCTCTATTACGGAGCACTGCTGCAAAAAAACGGGGAGGATGTGCACTTCCTGCTGCGACGCGATTACGAAGCGATCACTCGCCAGGGGCTCAAGGTTTTTTCGATCAACGGCGACTTCCAACTACCCCGGGTGCAAGGATACCGCTACGCCCGGGAGATCGGCGCCGTCGATCTGGTCATCGTGGGACTGAAAACCTTTGCCAACCAGCATCTACATGACATGATCGCCCCGCTGCTGGGGGAGAAAACCACCATCCTGACCCTGCAGAATGGCCTGGGAAACGAGGAAACACTGGCCCAACTGTTCGGAGCGGAACGGATCATCGGCGGAGTCGCTTTTCTATGCTCCAACCGTGGTGAACCGGGCGAAGTGCATCATCTGGGGGCCGGAAGGATTGTGGTGGGGGAGCATGTCTGCCTCGACGGGCAACGGCTGGAGAATGTGGCACGGCTATTCTGTCAGGCAGGCGTCGATTGCCACGCCACCCCGGATCTGAAACGGGCGCGCTGGGAGAAGCTGGTCTGGAACATCCCCTTCAACGGCCTCTGCGCACTGCTGCAACAACCGGTCAACCTGCTGCTGGCACAAGAAGCATGTCGGTCACTGGTGCGCCAGCTGATGCTGGAGGTAATCGCTGCCGCCAACGTCCAACCGCTGACCAAGCCGATTGCCGTGGAGTATGCCGACAAGATGCTGGAATTCAGCGACGCCATGGGGGAATACAAACCTTCCATGCAGATCGATCGCCAGGAGGGGCGGCAACTGGAGATCGCCTCGATTTTCAGGGCGCCACTGGCCTTTGGACAACAGCAGGGAGTTGCCATGCCGAGGGTGGAGATGCTGGCAACCCTGCTGGAGCAGGCGACCGCCTGAAAATTATCCACGAAGCACACGAACAGACACCAAGTAAATCAAATTCGTGATCCTTCGTGCCCTTGGTGGATCCAAATACTTGTGATACAAAAAAACGTCCGGTTGCTCCGCCGCATTACGCGACAGTAGCAACCGGACGCCAGAGTTCTGCTACCGGATTGAGTTCAACAGCAGTTTTTGATCACTTCCCCTGTTTTGCCAGCAGATAACGGCCAACATAGTTCTTGGAGAACTGGTACGCTGTCCGGCCGCAACGCTTGGTCTTGTCATGGGACCACTGCACCGCTTCCCGCTCCAATTCGCTGGTGTGGGGAATCTCAACCTTCCGCTCGCGCGCCTCACGGGCAATCGCCAGCCGAACAGCATCCAGGTAACGATCCTGGGAGAAGGCATAGAAGGCAACCCACAAACCGAAGCGGTCGGAAAGTGACACCTTTTCCTCCATCGCCTCGCTCTGCTGCATCTCACCCTTGACAAATTTCCCCCCCAGATGATCGGACTCATATTCCGGCAACAGATGCCGGCGGTTGGAGGTGACGTAAATCAGGACATTCTCCGGTGGTGAATAGACCGAACCGTCCAGGGCGCTTTTCAGCATCTTGTAACTCAACTCGCCAACCTCGAAGGTCAGGTCGTCACACAGCAGAATGAAGCGGTACGGCTGTTCCTCCACCGCATTAAAGATCTCGGAGAGATAGATCAGATCTTCCTTCTCGATCTGAATGATGCGCAGTCCCTGGGGGGAGTATTCATTGAGCAACGCCTTGACGATCGATGATTTCCCCGTGCCGCGGGAGCCCCACAAGAGCGCGTTATTGGCAGGCAAGCCGGCCAGAAACTGGCGCGTATTATTGACCATCACCTCTTTTTGCTCTTCGACTCCCAGCAGTTCTTCAAGCGTGGTGGTATCGGTCACCTTGACCGGCTCCAGATAGCCGGAGAAGGAGTGGCGACGCCAGTTGGCGGCATAACAGGTGGACCAGTCGACAGCTTTGACGGTACGGGGGAGGAGCATTTCTACGGAACTGAGCACACGCTCCAGTCGGGCAACAACATCGGGTTTCAAATTAAACATTCGCTACTCTCTTTCAAGGTAAATGAACAGCGCAACTGCACGTGATTAACATCACGCTGTTTCAGACGGCAGTGGCTGAGTGTGAGTACAGGTGTTTGAAAACGGAGAACGGGCGGGAGGTGTCAACGGTGCCGTATAACCAGGTTGTGTTGTATACTCCAGACCGCAGGTCGTTGTCAAATCAAAGCCATATCTCACTACCTGGCGCTGGCATTAACGGATGCTGCGCACCCTGAAAAAACGCCCTTTGATTCTGTTATTCCCCAGGGCTGCCAGAGCAGCGGCAGCGCTCTGGCGCATGATCGCCACGTAGCTCTGCTGATCAAACAGATCGATCCGGCCGACCTCGCTCCCCGCAATACCCCCTTCACCGGTCAGAGCCCCCAGAATATCGCCGGGACGCAGCTTGTTCTTACGACCACCATCAATGGCAAGCGTCACCATGGCCGGCAGCGGCGGTTTCCCGGCCAGCAACGGCAGCGAGTCGAGTTCCCCCCGCGCAATCGCCCCACCCTGTTGTTCCTCAATCAGCCGGATCAAGCGGTTTTCCCGCGGAGTCACCAGGCTGATGGCAATCCCTTTTTCACCACACCGGCCGGTACGCCCAATCCGGTGGGTATGGACTTCGGGGTTGCGGGAGAGCTCGTAATTGATTACCAGCGGCAGTTCCTTGATATCCAGACCACGGGCGGCAACATCAGTTGCCACCAGCACGGCAACGCTGCGATTGGAAAACCTGACCAACACCTGATCTCGCTCGCGCTGTTCCAGGTCACCGTGCAGCGCCAGGGCGGCAAAGCCACGTCCCACCAGCTGATCGGCCAGCTGCTGGCACTCCAGCTTGGTGTTGCAGAAGATCAGCGCCGCTTCGGGACGGTACTGTCCCATGATGCGTGCCACCGCTTCGTCACGTTGTTCCGGTTCCACCTGATAGCAGAGTTGTTCAATCGACTCTTCGTCATGGCTTTCATCCACACTGACCTCCACCGGCGCATGCTGCACAGCCTCGCTCATGGCAACGATCGAATCGGGATAGGTGGCGGAAAACAACAGGGTCTGACGTTTGGACGGTGCAGCAGCCACCAGAGCGCTGATATCATCCTGAAACCCCATGTCGAGCATCCGATCCGCCTCATCCAGCACCAGGGTGCGCAAGGCCGAAAGATCAAGGGTGCCGCGGCGTTGATGATCCAGCAGACGGCCAGGGGTACCGACCACCACATGAGCGCCATGCTCCAAAGATACCCGTTGGGGAGCGGTCGGAACACCACCGCACAGCGACAAGATTTTAATATTTTCGGTACAACGGGCCAGGCGGCGCAATTCCTTGCCGACCTGGTCGGCCAGTTCGCGGGTCGGGCAGAGCACCAGCGCCTGCACCCGCAGATCGCTTACCTCCAGGTCGCTCAGCAGTCCGATGCCAAAGGCGGCGGTCTTGCCACTGCCGGTCTTGGCCTTGGCGATCACATCCTTTCCCGCCAAAATGGGTGGCAGGCTCCCGGCCTGGATCGGAGTCATTTCAAGATAACCGAGCGAGGTGAGATTCTTGATCATCGACGGCTTCAGATGTAATGCGTTAAATGCTTTCGGGTTCATGGGATTCTCTCATTCTGCGTCCACAAAAAAACCACAGGTGTTGTCCCTGTGGTTCAGACGCTGATCAGCTATAGCATGATACGGATCAGGGGGCAAACAGTTCTCCACCGGCAACCGCTCCGGTTCCGGCGGACAGATGTCAGCGGTGTGAGCGCTCCAGTAACGGCTTAAGGAAACGGTCAAAGGTCGCCCGTTGTTTGGAGGAGAGCAGATCAAGATTCCCTTCATTATCCAGCAGGAAGGTCCCGACCCCGATCACGGTCCGGGGGAGATACCCAGTTCCTTCCACACTCTTTTCAATCAGCTCCCGTTGTTTGCTGATCAGATTGCGTAATGCCTTCTCGTCAAGTTCCATCTTTGTTTCTCCACTGATAGTTTGATGTGCTGCTTCAGGTAGTTATTTTCGCTGTTGCCTACAACGACTGCTTACGCCCTCTGCCCTCTCCGACCGGTCTTGGGAGCCGGCCGCTCGGCCACCGGTTTTCCCCGGCGCGGTTTGCCAGTCGTGGCAATGGCCGTCGTCTTGGCCGGCTTGTACTGCTGCCCCTTTTTCTTGGGGGGGGCGGCAGCCTGCTTCAGTTCCTTGATGCGGGTACTCCGCCGGGAAGCAACCTGGGGGAACTCGGCCAGGGTCTGGCGTGGAATGGCGCCCTTCAGCAGTTTTTCAATCGCCGCCAGAAACGGTTTTTCTTCCGGGGAGACCAGTGACAGGGCAATCCCGTTCTCACCGGCCCGGCCGGTACGGCCGATGCGATGGACATAATCCTCGGGGACCTGGGGGAGATCGTAATTGACCACATGGGGCAAGTGCTGGATATCCAGCCCGCGCGCCGCCACATCGGTCGCCACCAGCACCCGGATCTCACCGCGCTTGAACTCTGCCAGGGTCCGTGTCCGGATCGACTGGCTCTTGTTGCTGTGAATGGCGGCTGCCTTGATCTGGTCGTAATTCAGCTCCTCGGTCAACTTGTCAGCACCGTAACGAGTGCGGCAGAAGACCAGCACCTGGTTCCACCCTCCCTGACGGATCAGGAACGAGATCATTTCCCGCTTGCGGCTCCGTTCCACCTCATAGAGCGCCTGGGCGACTGCATCGGCAGCCATATTGGGACGCGCCACCTCGATCCGGCGTGGCTGGTTGAGCAGTTCGTCGGCCAACTGTTTGATACTCGGGGGATAGGTGGCTGAAAAGAGCAGGGTCTGGCGTTTGGCCGGCAGATATCCGGCCACCTGCTTGATATCGTCGATGAACCCCAGATCGAGCATGCGGTCGGCCTCGTCCAGCACCAGAAACTGGATCCGTGAGAGATCGATGGTTCCCCGTTCGGCGTGATCCAGCAACCGCCCCGGCGTAGCCACCACGATGTCGACGCCACGATGCAACCGTTCGATCTGGGGCTGGATGGTTACCCCGCCATAGATCATGGTCGAGCGGAGCGCCAGACGCCGGGCATAATTGTTCATCTGTTCGCTGACCTGGGCTGCCAGCTCGCGGGTCGGCACCAGGACCAGCGCGCGCGGGGCCCGCCGTTTTTGCGCGGGTATATTTTCACCCAGCTGTTGCACGATCGGCAGGGCAAAAGCGGCAGTTTTGCCGGTGCCGGTCTGGGCTCCGGCCAGAAGGTCGCACCCCTGTAAAATCACCGGGATCGCCTCGGTCTGGATAGGGGTCGG
>DAINBV010000084.1:0-19133 GCA_036732725.1 Geobacteraceae bacterium
TCCCCGATTGCCTCGGTCAGAATGAGGATCTGCCTGAATGGCGGCACCAACGAGTGCCAAGGGACATCCTTGGTCAATGTACTCAATCTTGAAAAACGCCCTGACCCTCCTTTTGTCCCCAAAGTCCTGCTGGTCAAACTTCCGGTCACCGACAAGCAAAAGCTACCCGAACCTCCGGCCATGGAAACAACGCCAGTCAAGCCGCGTCCCTTTGTCTGTGATCTGACCAAACCGGTGACCGGCGTCGTCTTTACCCTTGAGGGAAGATATTTTGAACGTGCCTTATTGCCGGTTGTTATTACCACAGCGGAAAACAACGAATTTGTCACCGTTTACTCGGCAAAACTGGTTAAACCAAGCGTTATTCGGACACACGGCGCCGTGCGCTACGCCGAAACAGTTGACCAGGCGGTCAAACACCCCCAACTGGGAGGCAATGTTCTGGTGGTTCCGGTCACCGATATTACCAAGGATAACATGGTGGTCATCAGTGCTCAGGATGCCGCATCAATCAAAGAGACACTGGCACACGGCAACGATTATTTAGGTGATGCAAAAGTGATAATTTCAGTACGATAACTTTTGTATGCCAACCAACAGAGGAGGTAGTATGTATTTTTCACGATTAATAGCACTTTTTTTGGTTCTTACAGCATGTATTCTATCGTCCGTGACCCTGGTCAGGGCCGAAACCAGAACCTATACCGAAATGGTGACCATTAAAATTGAGTCTGACGAATATACGGCATTGAATAAAGCAAAGGAACGTGCCCGTGAGCAGGCGTTGCGCAGTTACCTGAATGATGTTTACAAAGAACGGGCGGCAACGCTCAACCTGTCAGGAGACGAGAAGTATATTCAGGATCTTGAGGTAGTAGAAACAAAGACCGAAGGTATGTTTTCCAAGGAATTGATAGCCAAGATCAAGGTCACCATTAATGAGGAAGAAGTCCGGGCATACATGAAACGGCAAGGTGCGGTGGAAGGGAAAAACGAAGAACGCCGTATCTTTGTGCTGCTGATTCCCGGCAAGATGGATTCGGGTGACGCACCGGTGATTCTCGATAACGTACGCGCTGAAATCCGCAGGAACCTGACGGCAGCCGAGTATTCGGTTATCGACTCGGAGGAGCAGGTCAAACGGCTTGAATCTCTGACGGAAGACGCCGATTACAGCAAACTGGTGGGACAACTGGAAGGTCTGGGTGAGTGGGTTGTAATTGGCAAGGTTGATATTGATGTTACCGAAGACGGCAGTATGCGCGCCTATCACGCCCTGATGACCGGCAAGACCGTCAGCATCACCAGCCGTGATCTGATGTGGGAAGGAAACATTGATGGCTTGGCACGAGTTCGTTCCAGCGAATCACCAAAAGCAGCGCTCCGTTTGGCTGCCATCAATGGTGGTAAATCATTTGCCAAGGAAGTCCTGAGTGCCTTGAACACCAAGACCCTGACCCAGGAGCGGCGTGGCTCCCGCTTTGAAGTAATCTTCCCCACCAGCGGCAACTACCGCATGGAACAGAAAATTCTGAAACTACTCAAGGAAGACATCAAGGGGCTGAAAAACGTCAGCCAGAAAAACCGTGGCAAAGGGGACATGACCGTCGATCTCTACTATGTCGGCAAAATCAGTGATTTGGTAGACCTGCTGCTGGCCAATCTGGACAAGGATTCACAACTTAAAAACCTCAATCCTGAAATTGATGGCAACAAGGTTATCTTCAAGAAATAGCACAACCATGAATTGTAAAGGGGGGGGTATGAGGTATATAAAATCCATTGCTATGGTAATTTTAACCGGTTTTGCACTTCTACAATTAGGCGGCTGTGCCACGGTTACCGCAAGCGGCGAATGCGCTGCCGAGCTTTACAAACCAACCATCGGCTCGGCGCTAGATTCGTTTGAATCGGCTGCAATTGCAATCAAATTATCAAACCGGGTGCTGTTGAAATCACCGCTTTCCGAACAGGACACCTGGCCATCAATTTTGTATGGAGCACCATCCGGATCTGCCATGGTAAAAGGGGCCTTTTCACTTATCGGCACTCTGGCAGGCGTGAGCGTCCCCTTGGAAATAGACCCGGAGACCGGATTCCCGCGCCCCACCAGCGCACTCTATATTTTTCTCAAAGATCGCTCGAAAATGCTGGATGAAAAGATCTGCAAAGAGGATCTTGCATATTTCAAGGAAAATCCGAACGAATATTTCCATGCTTTAGGTGATCGAAAAAAACCGGATGCATACGACGAGAATTCTTACCGCAACCCGCTGATGGCATTTGGGGTTGTCAATGGCAATCAGGACGAAATGCTGAAACTCGAACAACAGATTCAACTCCAGGCTGACGGTTTTGGCACCTGCGACGCCTGGTCCCGCAATTCAAAAGAAGGTGATGTCAAAGAGACCTATTGCAAAGACCCGGCTCTCAAGGATGAAGCATTGAAAGCGTCTCTCGTCCAGGGGAAAATCGAGGATTTTGAAAGCAAGAAAAAAGCGTACACACCGCTGGCAAATGCAGTTTACAAGACTGCCGTTGCCGGAGCTGACTTCAGTGTTGCCGCCAGCACAAAAATTGTCTGTGCCATTGCGGTTGCTATCAGAGCGATTCCCAATATGAAAAAAGAGTTTTCAGGCTGGAAGGGAGTGGTGAATATTGCCATGCTCCCGTCGCGGATTAAAAACGTTGTCAGCGCATTTGGAATTTACCGCGACAATCTGGGGTTGCAGATTACCGCCTACAAGACCATGTACAATCAGATCAAGGATCGTGGCTACGAAATAAAAGACACGGATCCCCAGGAGGAGCAGAAAACCAAGGCCGCCTTATTGCGAATCGAACAGGCTGAAGCCGTTCTCTGCGCCATGAATGACAAACTAGATCGACTGGCAAAAGGTGAAAGCATCGAGTTTGGCTCGCACGACATGGAACAGATGGCTGCCTTGGAACGTTTGTACAACACAGGCGCCACCCCGGAAGACAACAGGCAATTAGCCATGCAACTTCAATAAGCGATCATTGCTCAAACGACCATGAGGATTAACATCATGAACAGACAGAATTTCTACCGGATCATCAACGCACTAACCATTTCCATGGTGATTGGATTGGCCGCTGGCTGTGCTACAGCACCGGAAGTTGTGTACGTTAAAGAAGCGCAACAGGTAACCACCCAGGCGCTGGAACCGGTCATGCTGGAATCAGCCGACCTTGGTGGTGACATCAGCAATAAATTTGCTGACAAGTTGTCCGGCATTTCTGCCGACGAATTGACCGTCGTCGTGCAAACTGAAATTGCCAACACCAAACGATTCAAGAAAGTGTTATTGAACTCCAGTGAAGGTGACACCTACATCATCCAGCCGCGCATCGATCTTGTGGAGGGATTCAGCAATAAAATCCCCACCGATCCGACCCGCAAACGCTTCACTGTCAAGACACGCGTACGGCTGGATGTACTGTTTTACAATCAGAACGGTCAAAAGGAGTTGATCAAATCGTTCTACGACGAACGGAAGCTGGAAGAAAAAATATCAGCCAAAGTAAATCTGGAACCGGAACAGATTCGGGATTATTACCGGCGGGCGATTAACACCGCCTTCAGAAGCGCAGCCGACCAGCTCGGCAACGGCTTCAATCCCAGTTACGAAATAGGTGAACTTTCGCAACTGAACGACCGGACAGCCGTTGTTACCATCAACACCAGCAAGGTTAAAAAGGTGCCTAAGAAGCAACAGGCTATTGAGGTACTAGATAACGACAACAAGGTTGCGGCAGGGCTTTCGGAAATTATTGTCAATGATGGTTCTGTGGTCGGTAAGGTATTCCAGGCAGGCGGCACAAGTGTCAAACCCGGGATGAAGGTTCGGGCACGGATCAATGCCATGTTGATGGATATTTAAGCTACTTCCACGTGGGGAGGGGAGAAATTGCTCCCTTCCCCACTGTTTTTTAGCCAGTTACACCAGTTCCTCAAGTTTCCCGCCACTTTTAAGTTGAAAACGGCTCCCTCGCCATTGCACCCGGTTTCCCATAAATGACAATCCCCAGCAGAAGAAACTCAGCATATCACGTACCGGCACCAGCCAAAGCCATGTTGGAAGTAAGCCATCACGTACAAAACGCTTGCTGACTATCACACTCACGGTCATGCGAATCAGATAGAGCAACGCGACCGCTGTGAGAGCAGCCGGCAATGATCCGGCAAAGAGCAGAGCAACCAGCAGGGCGGGAAAAGGAAGTGTAATCCCGGAAGCCAAATACCCCCCCGGCCGGCTGACCCGCATGGTTCGCGCCCAGCGTACCTGACGGGAGAGCACCGCCATCAGATTCTCACCACGGATCATGCTTTCAACAAAACAACTGTCCAGCCGAATCTGCCACCCGGCCCGGTGAATCTTGTTTCCCAACTGGTAATCATCCGCCAGATAATCTGCCAGCGCTTCAAATCCGCCAATATCGTTCAGAGCTTGACGGCGCACTGCCATGGAGGCGCCCAGCGCAAATGAGAGCCCTTCCAAACGAAGCGCGACCAGCACATTCGGGATCATTTCAACCGTGAAACCGAGCGCTTCCAGGGCTGCCGCCACGCCATCAACCTCGGATGTACGATAGAGCGATGTTACCAAACCAACCGCCGGATCACTAAACCAGGCGCTAACCCGCTGCAGATAGGTAGCGGCAACCCGTATGTCGCTATCACAGACAATCAGAATGTCATGACGAGCCGCGGGAAAGGCATTAATCAGGTTGGATACTTTGTAATTGGGACCATGAATGGCTGGATTGATGACCAGAGCGACATCGCAATGGGGAAAATCGGCCTGTATCCGGTGAATCACCGCTATCACCGGGTCATCGGCAGAGGCAACGGCAAAGAGTAGCTGCACACTACCGGCATAATCCTGGGTACAAAACGAGGCAAAGTTTTCATAGCTGCCGGCGTCCTCACCTTTTACCGGCTTGAGGATCGTGATGGGAGGAAATTCCCGGCCATCGGCAGTTGGTTGCAACTGTTGATCCGCGAAATAACGCTCGGCACAGTATAAGGATAGCAGGCTATAAATTGATGCCGGTGCAATGGCAAGGTAAGGAAACAGTTCTTTCAGCATCGGTCAAGGCACTTTCTGAATCAGAATGGTAAAAGGGGCTGTGGCAGGGACATTGGGTTGGCGCATCAGCCAAACATGGAATTCACGTGGCAACAATTCTCTGGCAAATTTTTCCAGAGCTACTTTTTCATCATCTCCCCCGGCATGCCCCGGATAGAGTATCAGGAGCACGATTCCGCCCGGCTTAAGCAGCCCGACCGCCTGACTACAAGCCGCAACGCTCGTCGTAGTGGTCGTAATAATTGTCCGATCACCGCCCGGCAGATAGCCGAGATTGAAAACTACCGCCGCCACACCTTGGGAGCAATGCTCTGCCATGGTTTCATGTCCGGCATGTACCAAGGTCACTCGTTCATCACAACCATTTTCACGGATGTTTTGCCGGGTCACTTCCAAAGCCTGGGTCTGAATATCAAACCCCCACACCCTCCCCTGATCCCCGACCAGTTCAGCCAACAGCAGCGTATCATTTCCATTGCCAACGGTCGCATCGACCACATAATCACCTGCCTGAACATAGTTCTGCAGCAGCAGGTGTGATAACGGTACAGGGCCGCGTAAAGCGGTTTGTGGGGAGGTTCGGGATGTCATGAACGCAACATATCAGAATCGTTCATGCTTGACCATGCTGAATTTATGGTTGCAACTAGGCATCAAATCAGAGTAGTACCTTAGCTATCATGATTATCAAAAAACATATCACCCAGGAACACCAGGGCAAGCGTCTCGATGACGCTCTTGCCACGCTTGCCAATATCAGCAAATCCGAGGCTCGCCGTATTATTGATCGCGGCGGATGTGCCCTTAATGCCGCCATGGTTCGTGTAGCATCGCGAACCGTAAAAAACGGCGATACGCTGGAAGCGGGCATCATGGAGCAGGGACGTTTTAGCGACTTACTGCTACCGCCGGAAGCTCTGTTATATGAAGACGATCAACTGATTGCTCTTAACAAGCCGGCCGGAATCAACACACAACGCACCCCCTATCAACTGAAAGGAACGCTGGAATACTGGGTTTCAGAATACTTCCGTCAGCAGGGAAATAACGAACCGGCACGGGTGGTACATCGCCTTGATCGTGGTACCTCGGGTGTCATGCTATTCCCAAAACATAAACCGGCGGCGGCATGGCTTTCAGCGCGTTTTCACGATAGTGCCATGGAAAAACGTTACCTGGCATTGGTTAGCGGCACACCTCCCCAGGAATCATGGTGTGTCGATGGTGCGATCGGCAAGATCGGCAGCGCCCGCTATGGGATTGTAGCGGAAGGAAGAAGCGCCGAAACGAGTTTCAAAGCATTGGCAACAGCCGGAGACCTGGCACTGATCGAAGCAACCCCCCGTACCGGACGAACCCATCAGATCAGAGTGCATCTGGCATCATGCGGTTTGCCGATTGTGGGAGACACAACCTACGGCGGCAGACCTGCCAGCCGGATGATGCTGCATTGTGCCTCATTGTCATTCACTAGCCCGCAAGGAGTAGTTCATGTTATCAGCGCTCCGCTTGACCCGCTGTTCAATGAATTGATGCAGACTGCAACTACGTAGGAGCAGCAGAGAACTGCCTCACCCCGCTGCCGCACAAAAAATTGATTCCCATCCAACCTCCAGTATGGTACCTTTCCGCGCTTACTGTAGTAGCTAAGCGCATATTCCAATGAAAATCGAGGCACTATCCAGCGAGACGTACCTATTGGCAATGCAAGTTATGAGAACGCTTGATCGCCTCGCTTGGCACGTTGCTTTTATTACTTAGATTTCCATTGGTATTACATTCAGAGTAGGAATTACCGTTGCCATGCCCCGAATAATCTGCATTGCCAACCAAAAAGGTGGAGTTGGTAAAACAACGACCGCTGTCAATCTTGCCGCGTCTCTGGCAGCTGCCGAACGCCCGACCCTGCTGGTGGATATTGATCCGCAAGGAAATGCGACCAGCGGCGTTGGCGTCGACAAGAACCAGCTGAAAACATCGGTGTACGACACACTGATTAACGAGCTTGATCCCCAATCCGCCGTAGTCGATACAGGTCACCCTTTCCTGCACATTCTGCCTGCCAACTCGGCGCTGGCAGGCGCGGAACTGGAACTGGCGGCCGAAATGGCGCGGGAGCAGCGGCTGAAACATGTGCTGTCAGCACTCACGACACAGTACAGCTATATTATCATCGATTGCCCACCTTCCCTCAATCTGCTGACGATTAATGCCATGACAGCTGCCCATTCGGTATTGATTCCGCTACAGTGTGAATTTTATGCCATGGAAGGTTTTTCCCAGATACTGCAAACCATCAAGCTGATCCAGAAAATGTTGAACTCTGCCCTGCAGATTGAGGGAGTGCTGCTGACAATGTACGATGCCCGCAGCAACCTGGCAAAAGAGGTAGCCGAAGAAATCCGTGGCTATTTCAAAGACAAGGTATTTGATGTGGTAGTTCCTCGCAATGTGCGGCTGGCGGAAGCACCGAGCCATGGCAAACCAATTATATATTATGACATCAGCTCACGCGGCGCGGCCAGTTACCTGGAACTTGCACGTGAAATCATCAAAAGGGAGACGGTACATGGCTAGAATAGGCGGTCTGGGGCGGGGAATGGCTGCGCTCTTGCCGGTAATGGAGCAAACAAATGACGGTAAAACCTACTTTGTATGCCCGATCGAGCAAATCCATCCAAACCGCAATCAACCACGGAAAACCTTCTCGGCAGAAAAACTCGATGAGCTGGCGGCGTCCATTCGCGAAAAGGGAATCATCCAGCCGCTGGTGGTAACACAAAAAGAGAACGGTTTTGAAATCATTGCCGGAGAACGGCGCTGGCGTGCCGCACAAAAAGCGGGTTTGCATGAATTACCGGTAGTTATCCGCGAGGCAAGCGACGACACCATTATGGAACTGGCGCTGATTGAAAACATTCAGCGTCAGGATCTTAACGCCATTGAAGAAGCACTTGCTTTTCGCTCACTGCTGGAGCAATTCCAACTTTCACAGGACGATGTTGCCAAGCGGGTCGGTAAAAATCGCACCACCATTACCAACGCGCTACGACTACTGAAACTCCCGGAGACCATCCAGCACGACATCGTCGAAGAACGCCTTACCATGGGGCACGCCCGCGCACTGCTTTCCCTTGATAATGAGGAACAGGTTGAAAAAGCACGCCATGAGATAATCCGTAAACAGCTGAGTGTCCGGGCAACGGAAGAGTTGGTACGTCGCATCAAAACTGCCGGACACACACCGACACCGGCCAAACGCCTGCAACAACCCGATCTGCTCACCAGCGCCCTGGAAGAGCAGCTGCAAAAGAAATTTCAGTCCAAGGTCGCAATCCGGCGCGTTGGCGCCAACGGAGGACGACTGGAAATCCATTTCCACAATCCTGATGAACTGACCAGAATCATTGAGCTCCTGGAAGCTTAGCCAATATCAGCCCTCCATAAAAGCAAATATTTTACGTTGAACAAAGCAATTTTGTTGACAGAGCCACAAGCGTTATGATAGAGAATTTGCTGTTTTGCGCTGTGGGATACAGTATACAACTTACGAAAGCCTGCAAGGGGTAGGACGTGATAGAATTAAATTTCGCATATGTTATTCAGTTGATCAATTTCGGCATTCTGGTACTGGTACTCAACATTTTCCTCTACAAACCGCTGCGCAAGATTCTGTCCGAGCGGCAACAGACCATCAATTCTGCTCGCGACAAAGCAAGTTCAGTTGATGCTGAGGTCCAAGAGAAAATGATCCAGTATGAAACTCGTCTGCACGCAGCGAAAAGCGAGGCAGCAGCCAAGCGTGCTGAAGCGCTTAAAGCAGCTCAGACTGAGGAAACTGCCGTTCTCGAATCTGCCCGCAAGCAAGCAGCTAACTCACTGGAAACAATCCGTGCCAAAGTCGCCAGCGAAGCCGCAACCGCACGTGAATTGCTCAAGAAACAAGCCGAGGCTCTGTCCGGTGATATTTGCGAGAAAATCCTCGGAAGGAGCCTGTAGTCATGTTTATGGTAACTGATCGCACAAAAAAGATTGCAACCACCTTAGCATGGTTATCGCTAATCGTTCTGGCTGCATCTACCGGTTTTGCAAGTGAAGGTGGCGAAGGCGCTCACCATGTGGACAAAGGGGCACAGCTGAAGGACCTTGGCTGGCGCGTACTCAACTTTGTCATTCTGGCGGCAATAGTCATCTACGGCATCAAGAAGGCAAATGTAAAATCGTCTCTTGCTGCCCGCCAGTCACAAATTGAGAATGATCTGAAGCAGGCACAAGCAGACAAGAGTGCCGCTGAAGCAAAGCTGGCAGAATACAGCAAAAAGATTGAACAGGCATCCAGTGAAATTGAAGCTATGTACGCTGCGATCATTAAAGAAGGCGAGCAGGAGAAAGCACGTATTATTACGGAAGCGCAAGAATCAGCCGCCAAAATAATTTCTCAGGCATCGCAATCAGCTGAACAGGAAGTTGTTAAAGCACGTCATGAATTGCAAGCAGAAGCAGCAAAACTTGCCGTCGAACTTGCTACTGGCAAATTAACCGGCGCAATCCAGAAAATCGACCACGACCGGTTTGTCGGTGAATATCTTGATAAGGTGGTACAGGTACCGTGATCAATACGTCATTAGCTCGTCGCTATGCCAAGGCGCTGGTACAACTGGGCGCTGAAGAAAACCTGATCGAACGATTTCGTGATGAACTTACTGTATTTCAAAATGCATTTTCAGCCAACGCAGAATTGAACGCAGTATTTTCTGACCCTGCCCTGACAGTTGAACAGAAAAAAAGAATCATGCAGTCACTGATCGATAAAGCACAGCCATCTGCGCTCGTCAGTAATTTCCTGATGCTGCTGGTTGATAAGAATCGGGTAGCATTCCTGGGTCAAATTGTTCAAGCCTACCAACAACTGGCTGATGAACATTCCGGCGTTATTCGTCCGACAGTTAAATCGGCATTCCCGCTTGATGCGTCCCAGATAACATCAATTCAAACGGCACTGGAAAAGAAAAGTGGTAAAAAGGTTTTTGTACAGTCAGTAGTTGATAAAAGTCTGATAGGCGGAATTGTCACCCAGATTGGTGATACCGCATTCGATAGCAGTGTAAAAACGCAACTTAAACGGATTCAAGATATTTTACAGAAGGGGTAGGAGCTTCCATGGAAATCAAAGCCGAAGAGATCAGCGAGATCATCAGAAAGCAAATCAAGGAATATGGCAAGGAAGTAGAGGTGTCGGAAACCGGCACAATCATTTCCATTGGTGACGGTATTGCACGTATCCACGGACTGGCTGGCGCCCTGGCTGGCGAACTGCTGGAGTTCCCCGGCGGTGTATCCGGCATGGTTCTTAACCTTGAAGAAGACAACGTCGGCGCTGCAATTCTCGGGGAATTCTCCGAGATCAAAGAAGGCGACACCGTAAAACGCACAGGCCGTATTACGGAAGTTCCGGTAGGCGATGCACTGATTGGTCGTGTTGTTAACGCTATCGGTCAACCAATCGACGGTAAAGGTGCCATCAATACTAACAGTTTCAGCAAGGTAGAGATCAAGGCCCCTGGTATCGTTGACCGTAAATCGGTACATCAGCCGATGGCTACTGGCCTCAAGGCAATCGATTCCATGGTTCCAATCGGGCGTGGACAGCGTGAGCTGATCATCGGTGACCGTCAGACCGGTAAGACGGCTGTTGCCATCGATACAATCATCAATCAAAAAGGTGGCGACGTGGTCTGTATCTATGTTGCTATCGGCCAGAAGCGTTCTACCGTTGCCCAGGTTGTTTCCAAGCTGTCTGAACACGGCGCCATGGATTACACCATCGTCGTTGCCGCAACCGCTTCCGAGTCTGCCCCACTGCAGTTCATCGCTCCCTACACCGGTGTTACCATGGGCGAGTTCTTCCGTGACAACGGCAAGCATGCTCTGATCATCTATGATGACCTTTCCAAACAGGCTGTTGCCTACCGCCAGCTTTCGCTGCTCCTCCGTCGTCCTCCAGGGCGTGAAGCATACCCAGGTGACGTTTTCTATCTGCACAGCCGCTTGCTGGAACGTGCCTGTAAACTGTCCGATGCCCGCGGCGCCGGTTCATTGACCGCACTGCCGATCATTGAAACCCAGGCTGGTGACGTATCAGCCTACATCCCGACTAACGTTATTTCAATTACTGACGGACAGATCTATCTTGAGTCCGACTTGTTCTTCTCCGGTGTACGTCCGGCAATTAACGTTGGTCTCTCGGTTTCACGTGTTGGCGGTTCCGCTCAGACCAAGTCCATGAAACAGGTTGCTGGTACTCTGCGACTTGACCTGGCTCAATATCGTGAGATGGCTGCTTTTGCCCAATTCGGATCTGACTTGGATAAAGCTACCCAGATGCAGCTTGAGCGTGGCGTGCGACTGGTTGAAATTCTGAAACAACCGCAGTATCGTCCAATTCCGAACGAAAAGCAGGTTCTGATTATTTTTGCAGCCAACAACGGTTTCCTTGACGACTACCCGGTTGCTGTGCTCGGCAAATATGAGACCGAATTGTACGCATTCTTTGACAACCGCCAAGCAGCACTGTTGGCAGAGCTGCGTGACAAAAAAGCAATCGACGATGACATGAAGGGCAGAATCATTGCCGCATTAGGTCAACTGAAGAAGGAATTTACCGCGTAAACAAGGACGGTTTGAGATATGGCAAGCCTTAAAAGCATTAAAAAACGGATTGTATCCGTAAAGAATACTCGCCAGATCACCAAAGCCATGAAAATGGTTTCGGCAGCAAAACTGCGACGTGCACAGGAAAACGTTGTTGCCGCCCGCCCCTATGCCAAGAAAATGGGTGAAGTTTTGCAGTCTCTGGCAGCAAACCTTGAAGGTGATCAACATCCCTTGCTTGAAAAGCGTGAAGCCAAGAAACTGCTTCTGATCGTTCTTACATCAGATCGTGGTTTATGCGGTGGTTTTAATACCAACCTTTGCAAAGCAGCTGATCGTTATCTCAAGGAAAAATCGGCTGATTACGAACAGATCAGTGTAATGACCATTGGTCGCAAAGGTAACGAGTTTCTAAGAAGTCGTTACACGGTTTACAAGAACTTCTCAAATGTTCTTGCCAAACCTAATTACCAATCGGCTGCCGCAATGGCACAAGATGTTATTGATGGTTTTATTGCCGGTGAATATGATCAGGTAGAATTACTCTACAATTCGTTCCGCACTGTCATGACACAGGATATTACGTTCCAGCAGATGTTACCGGTGGTTACGGAGCAATTAGCATCGGATGAAACACCTGTTGAATTCATTTATGAACCGTCTGTCGGCGAACTTCTGGCTGAAATATTACCAAAGAATATTGAAGTCCAGATTTTCACTGCCATGCTTGAAACGGTTGCCGGAGAACATGGTGCTCGTATGACAGCCATGGATAGCGCATCCAAAAATGCCAATGAAATGATTGGCAAACTGACACTCCAGTATAACCGGGCACGTCAGGCAGCTATTACTACGGAGTTGATGGAGATCATCTCCGGTTCCGAATCGATTAAAGGCTAACACAAACTACCGTAACACTATATGAGGCCACACGGCCGCAGGAGGACACTGTTCCATGAGTCAGAATACAGGTAAAATTTCGCAGGTCATCGGCGCAGTTATTGACGTCGAATTTGAGCCCGGCAAACTGCCGGAGATCTACCACGCGCTGCGCGTGACAAATCCGGCCATTGATGACCGTGAAAACAATCTGGTACTGGAAGTTGCCCAGCATCTTGGTGAAAACTCGGTTCGTACCATTGCCATGGACTCTACCGATGGCCTCAAGCGTGGACAGGTTGTTATCGACACCGGTAAACAAATCTGTGCACCAGTTGGCGCAAAAACTCTTGGCCGCATCATGAACGTCATCGGCGAGCCAGTTGATGAAATGGGACCGATTGGCAACGAGAAGGAATACGGCATTCATCGTGAAGCGCCTTCCTTTGAAAACCAGTCAACCAAAGTCGAAGCATTCACGACCGGAATTAAAGTTGTTGACCTGCTTGCTCCTTATGCACGTGGTGGTAAGATCGGTCTGTTCGGCGGCGCCGGCGTAGGTAAAACCGTTTTGATTATGGAACTGATCAACAATATTGCAAAACAACACGGTGGTTATTCGGTTTTCGCCGGTGTTGGTGAGCGTACCCGTGAAGGTAATGACCTCTGGATGGAAATGAAAGAGTCTGGCGTTCTTGACAAAGCAGCTCTGGTCTATGGCCAGATGAATGAACCTCCCGGTGCTCGTGCCCGTGTTGCCCTGACTGCCCTCTCCGTTGCAGAATATTTCCGTGACGAAGAAGGACAGGACGTTCTGCTCTTCATCGACAACATCTTCCGTTTTACCCAGGCGGGTTCCGAGGTTTCGGCTCTGCTCGGTCGTATTCCTTCGGCAGTTGGTTACCAACCGACTCTGGCAACAGAAATGGGTGAATTGCAGGAACGTATTACATCCACCAAAAAAGGTTCTATTACGTCCGTTCAAGCTATTTATGTACCTGCTGACGACTTGACTGACCCGGCACCAGCAACGGCATTTGCTCACTTGGATGCAACTACTGTTCTTTCACGTCAGATCGCAGAGCTGGGTATCTACCCTGCTGTTGACCCGTTGGACTCAACTTCACGTATTCTTGACCCACAGGTAATCGGCGACGAACATTACGCTGTTGCCCGTTCTGTCCAGTACGTACTCCAGAAATACAAGGACCTCCAGGACATTATTGCAATTCTTGGTATGGACGAACTTTCTGAAGAAGATAAACTGGTAGTTGCCCGTGCACGTAAAATTCAGCGTTTCCTGTCACAGCCGTTCCATGTTGCTGAAGCATTCACCGGCTCACCTGGTAAATACGTTGAACTGAAAGATACCATCAAAGGCTTCCAGGAAATCGTAGCCGGTAAACATGATAATCTGCCGGAACAGGCATTCTACATGGTTGGTTCGATCGAAGAGGCACTCGAAAAAGCTGCTAAACTGGCTGCAGTATAATTTATTCGTAGGGGCGGCCCCGTGTGGCCGCCTGAAACTGGACAACCACATGGGGTTGCCCCTACAAGGAATATAAAATGGCTGAAAAGATGAAACTCGAAATAGTTACACCTTATAAAAAAGTAGTCGACACTGAAGTCGAGGAGTTGACTGCAACAGGTAAATTAGGTGAATTTGGTGTCATGCCTGGCCATGCTCCCTTCCTGACTTCTCTCAAGATTGGTGAACTGGCCTATAAAAACAATGGGCAGACAGAACACCTGGCACTCAACTGGGGTTACTTTGAAATTCGTGATGACAAGATCATCATTCTGGTCGAAACCGCTGAGCCAGCAGCTGAAATCGATCTTGAACGAGCTAAAGCAGCTCAGGGTCGCGCAGAAGAGGCCTTGAAAAAACTGACCTCGGAAGACAAACAATTCAAGATATATGAAGCTGCTCTTGAGCGAGCCTTGATCAGAATGCAGGTTGCAGCTAAAGCAGCTCGTAGATAAAATCGCACAACAGAAGTATAAAAAAAGAGAAGCAATTTAAATATTGCTTCTCTTTTTTATGTCAAATCGCACTATCTGATGCAACTGACAACCGACAAGATTCTTGCAAAATCATGAAAACCAGATACATACTCAACACGATAGCAGATCCTAAAGCCTCGCACCAACTCTGTGATAACTCTACATGCCTTACCGGCCATTTTTCTTCATACCGAGTCGCATCCTGATAACTACTATGAAACCGGTACAACATTGCTATTGTCGTTAGCACGTTAAGAGACGACAACAAGTTCATCTATATTTGCTAAGGCAATTTCAAATATTCTAAATAAATAAGCCCTTCCATGCATTCATAGAAGGGCTTATTTATTAGCTGATAGTCAGACCAAGTGGCGTCTGATCATGTAATTACTCGCAGGTAAAGTTCGCCTCAATGCGACGGTTCTGTGCCTTACCTTTAGCAGTCTTGTTGCTGGCTACCGGTTTGTCAAATCCAAAACCTTTCGCTTCAATACGTTCGCCAGCCACTTTGTATTTCTCTACCAGATATTTTTTCACACTTTCTGCACGACGTTGTGAAAGTTTCTGGTTGAGCTGTTTACTCCCCACATTATCAGTATGTCCGTCAATTTCACCTTTCGAAGCAGGAAATTCCTTGAGGAAGAGACCAAGAACATTCAGGTCAGCTTCATACTGTGGCTTGACATCTGCCTTGTTGGTATCAAACTGGATCTTGATCACGGAAGGTTTGTTACAGAAACGTTCTGCTGCTTTTACAGCTGCGGCCGATGCCTTGGGCTGCGCGGCAGCGACCGGCTCAGGACAGCCGTTAACATCAACTTTGGTTCCAGCTGGTGTATCGGGGCATTTATCGAGATAATCGGCAACGCCATCATGATCAGAATCAAGCGGGCAACCTTTGGAATCAACGGCTACACCAGCAGGAGTACCACCGCATTTATCAAGATAATTAGGAACACCATCATTATCGGTGTCATAGGGGCAGCCGTTGGCTTGCACAGGAACACCTCTAGGGGTATTGGGGCATTTGTCGAGGGTGTCAATTACACCGTCTCCATCGCTGTCAAGCGGGGCTGCCACAACGGGAGCTGCTTTCGGTTGGGCAACTTCAACTGGCTTGGGAGCGGGCTTGACCACTTCTACCGGCTTAGGAGCAGGTTGTGCGCCTCCAAACGGAACGTAAAGCCCTACGCCATACTCAACAGCATTGAGCGACTTGCCAAAAGAATAAATCAGGTGGCGCACATCGCCTCGCAAGGCGATATCGTCATTGAAGAAATATTTTGCGCCGATTCCATAATCAGCGACACCTTTAATTTTGTTGGTTGCTGCCATGGGTGTTGCTCCCTTGAAGTTGAGACCACCATAGCCAGCTGCCAAGTAAGGAACAAACTTGTTATCCGGTAGCATGTGATACAGAAATTCACCGCCATAACGGAACATGTCAACCTTACCTGCCCCTAGAGTAGACTTGGTGTTGGCATAATCAAACAAAGCCTCAATACCAAGCCGATTGGTGAAGTTGTAGCCGGCACGCATTCCGTACACCGGCGCGGTTTCCAGATGCTGTTTGCCATCAAACGTAATGCCACTTACCATGGGTGAAATAGAAAATGTTTCTGCCTTGTTGGCAGCAAACGATGAGGTTGCTGCAACAAGTAATGAGCCGGCAACAAGCGCGATCATTTTTTTGTTCATACTGTTTCTCCTTTTTTATATGTAATACCAAGCATCAAGCTTGTGTAATTTACCACACTACCATCAAATTGCAAGGCAAAGACCAAAATACACTTTTTCAATTTACACGCGGTTCCTGCTTGCAATTACAAATAAGCTTGCATTATTGTTAGCAAGTAGAAGATTACGATGTACATAAAGGAGTCACATATGTTTTTCCCCCAGTTCAGGGCACGCAGGATCCGCGGCAACGAAGTTTTCAGAAATATGGTTCGAGAGACTGCCCTTTCGGTGAATGATTTGATCTATCCCATGTTTTCAGCCTTTGGCACCGGAATAAAAAAAGAAGTCTCGTCCATGCCAGGCATCTATCAACAGTCGATTGAACACATTGTGGAAGAAGCACGTGAAGTCAAGCAATTGGGTATTCCGGCAGTACTGTTGTTCGGTATTCCAGAAACCAAGGATGCAGTCGGTAGTGACGCCTATTCGGATCACGGTATAATCCAGGAGACCATTCGCGCCATCAAAAAGAATGTTCCGGGTCTGGCGGTCATCACTGATGTTTGTATGTGTGAATACACGGATCATGGGCACTGCGGGATAATCAAGGATGGTGATGTTGATAACGACTCAACCCTGGAGCTGTTGGCAAAGGAAGCGCTTTCCCATGCAATGGCAGGAGCGGACATGGTTGCGCCATCGGATATGATGGACGGGCGGGTTGCTGCAATCAGGCAGACCCTGGATGAGAACGGATTCGACAAACTGCCGATCATGAGCTACGCCGTCAAATATGCATCCGGATATTATGGCCCCTTCCGGGAAGCAGCCGAATCCACACCTCAATTCGGTGATCGCCGCAGTTACCAGATGGATCCCGCCAATCGCCTGGAAGCACTGCGTGAAGCTGCTTCCGACATTGATGAAGGCGCCGACATCATCATGGTGAAACCGGGACTCCCTTACCTTGATATCCTGCGTGACCTGCGCAACGAATACAACCTGCCGTTGGCGGTTTACAACGTATCGGGCGAATACAGTATGATCAAGGGTGCTGCTGCAAATGGCTGGATTGATGAAAAGAGAGTCGTGCTGGAAACCATGGTGGGATTCAAACGGGCAGGCGCCGATATTATCATAACCTACCATGCCAAAGACGTTGCTCGCTGGTTAAAAGAATAATTTCGCAGGTCACGTAAATTCAGTGTGTTGGTGGCTTGTCCAGATAGCGGGGCAAGCTGCCGCGCACTTCCACGGTTGGTCCGTCTTCCAGCTCTTCCGACTCGCCACTATCCTCACCGTAGTCCCCCTCCCCCGCTGCCCACTGATACAGTTTTTGTGAATCAACCAACACCGGTTTTTCAGGTGTGCCAAAAACTCGATTCTGCATCTCTTCATCATACAGACCGATACAACCATGGGAAGCCGGACGGCCGGGAATATCCCGGGCATGCAGCCAATAGGAAACATTATCACTCCCCACATGGAATCGAAGGGCATTATCCATCGGGTACTGTTCTTCATCATTGGCGGTTTTGTAGAGTGAAGAGGTGTGGTTCTTGTGCCGCGTGGAAATACGAAACAGTCCGGTTGGTGTTTCAGTGGTCGCCTTGCCGGTAGCTGCCGGTGCAGAAAACACCAGTTTGCCATACTCATAGGCACCCAGCCACTGTTCCGTAACATCCACCAGAATATATTTTTCATGCCGTCTGGCTGGCTCATACTCACGGGGAAGCGGTGTATAGGAGCGGGCCTCTGTCATATTGTCGGGAATTTTAATTGTCATGCCAGGGTAGACATGGCGGCGATCAACCCGGTTAAAACGGGCTACTGTTATCCAATCTTTTCCAAACAACGATTCAAGCGTTTCGTGCGGCTGGATAAAATGTGGGTGCCAGCGAATTGTTGATAAACTCGGATATTCAACCCGGGAAAGATCCTCTTTAGCCTGGTCAACCGGAGACGCGGCCGGCTCAGAGGTCATGGATGGAGTACGCAGCACGGTAAAACAGACGATCAGAGTAACCAACGACGTAATCAGAACCAGCTTGTGTGACAACTTCATTCTACTGTAACGCATTTGTATTCCTATATATTATTATTGACCCGAGATAGCTTTTCGTTCATACCACAGTAAATTATGACTACCTGATCGGACTGTGGTATGCAGCCGTCATTACCTACAAGGAGATTTTTCAATGGTAAAAACAGCTACTTTTGAAGCACTACTGGCAGACGCCAAACATGATGGCAAAGATGGTTACATTTTCGTATTGGAAGGGAAAACATATCATATCTGCAACAAGGATGAAGTCCGTCGCATTGCCGAGGAGCATGGCTACATCATCATTTATTGACCTTCAATGTGCGCAGGATTGCGGTGAACATCTGGTTTTGATCCGACTGGGAAACTGATATCACGATTTCCACCTCGAAAAGCCGACCACATACATCCCGCACTTTCTGCCTGCTGGTTGTGCCGATCAATTGATTGCTGCTGCCATCAAAATAGTGTGTGACTTCACTCTGCAGCTGTTCCCCCTGCTCCAGAAAATCATAGATACTCTGCCCCAGCAACTCCTGCTTACTCATACCGAACAATTTTTCCGCTTTTTGGTTAGCTATCACGATTTTACCGTCTACCATGAATGTCACAATCGGTGACTGGGCGATTTCAATGAAATTTCGATAGCGTTCTTCAGATTCAAGACGCTGCACCGTTTTGCGCTCCAGCTCAGCCATCAGGTCGTTGATCGCGACACGATGTCGCGTGATTATATGTGTTTGATATTACTTCACAAA
>DAINBV010000085.1:0-18973 GCA_036732725.1 Geobacteraceae bacterium
CGGATGCGGGAAAACTGCACGTCCGGTTTGATGAGGGAGGGCAGGGTATAACCTGTTCTCTACTCTACCCAAAGATTCCTCTGAAAGTAAAGTAGACCACCATAGGTGTCCAGTCATGGGGCGCATGTTCCCTACCATATATTTAAAACGAGGATTATTTGTTGACAAAAACTGCTTTTAGTATTATCAGAACAGGCTCTTTAAAACATCTCAATCTAGAAAAAGGAAGTTACACGTGCTTAATCGATTACTATTACTTGGATTTGTATTGGGCTTGTCGGGTTGTGCCACCCCAGAATTCCAGCACGCCGGTAAGTATCAATTGTATGCAAATATTAGCAAAGGCGCTGACAAAGAATTCCGCGTTAATTCACTGTCAAATGAAGGCGGGAATGTAGACCTTAACAATGGCGAATTTACCGGAGACAAAACCGGAATTGATTGCCGTAGGGTAGTATGCAGCAGAGATTTGCCGGATTTTTTCAGACAGCATAGCGTACATCCTGCACACGAACTCGGCAATGGTCTTGGGGTGGGATATGATTTGAGTGTCAGTTACAAGCGAATTGACTATTCCAATCATCAATTCAAAATTGCGCTTCAAAACGCCCTCATATCAAGCAAAATTGACCGGGATAAAATTATCTCACAATATGATTCTTATGTTGACCGACACGATAAAAAGGTCAATAAGTTCACAATTGCAGCTGATAAATTTGACGAATTTTTGAAACAATAACTTCGATTTAATGAATGTAAAAAAGTCACCAGGATATCCTTGGTGGCTTTTTTTGTTGGTGCGCCCGGCAGGGTTTGTGGCGCTCAAGCACCATCTAATCAAACATAATAGCTGATTTGTGACGTGGAGGTGCAAGTTTGCCCCCATATCGTTGTGACTCCCGGGGATATCCACCATGAAGATATATGCAGTAAATAACAGTAAGCTACAGCATATTAAGCATGCTCGGTCAGAATTGTTTGGGTATGTTTTCAATAGTATATTTGCAAATAAACTAGTTATGCCAAAATTCTGCCAGCGGGAATTTTTGTTTTTTCAATATTCAAACGAGTGGGACAGGGAAAGTTTGACGGCACCTACTGGGTAAGCGGACAGAAACAGAGAATGGCAGATTCGATGATGAAGAAAGAAAGGAACCTGATATGGAAAAGATAAGCTACCTGAAGCAGTTACAGCATCTCTACGCCCCATCTGCGAAAACAGCCGAAATCGTCGATGTGCCGCCGATGAACTTCCTCATGATCGACGGTGAAGGGGATCCGAACAGCTCAGCGACATTCAAGGATGCCGTCGAAACGCTCTTCTCCCTTTCCTATACACTCAAGTTCATGGTCAAAAAAGGAGCAATCGGCGTCGATTATGGCGTGATGCCACTCCAGGCGCTCTGGTGGTCTGACGATCCGTCGGCCTTCAGTAGCGGGAATAAAGATGCCTGGCAATGGACGGTGATGGTAATGCAGCCGGAGTTGATTACCCCGGAGCTGGTTGCAGAGGCGATAAAAGAGGTGCAACGCAAGAAAAATCCGGCTTCCCTGACGCTGGTGAGGTTTCAGAAATTCCATGAGGGTAAAGCTGCCCAAATCATGCATATCGGGCCGTTCTCGGAAGAAGGGCCGACCATCGAGAAGCTGCACGCCTTTATCGAAATCAACGGCAGCCAGAAGGTCGGCAAGCACCACGAAATATACTTGAGCGACATACGACGGGCAGCGCCGGAGAAATGGAAGACCATCGTCAGACAACCGATGTCGTGATCAACGATCATTCAACCCGGCGTCTGACGACACCACTTCCCCGGATACAGAGAGAATTCGTGCAAATATTTTGACTGTTTTTGGATGTGATCTTAAATATATCAAACTGTTACGTGATAATTTCGGGCGCCCGAAATTGTGGTTTGAAAGGAAGATGACGGGAAACAGTCATCACGATTGGAAAGCTGCGCTTGCCAGCTTGAATTCGGCAAACTCCTGCTCCAGCTGTTCAACCAGCTCGATTGCTCCGGTCATATCTCCGACCCGCACCCGATTGTCGAGCGTGGTGGCGGTTACCCGCATCTTTTCGGCCACCATATTGGCCGCCGCCCCCTTGATGGTATGGGCCTGGGTGTGTGCCCGGGCTGGATCTCCCGCCTCGACCGCCTCACGCAGCGCCGTCAGATAGCCGGTCACACCGCTGATGAACATGCCGATGAATTTACCGATCATCTCCTGATGACCGCCGATGCGTTCCAGAAAATCATCCCGACCAAAGACCGGCAAAGCATCGCTGGCCATGGCTACGATCTCCACAGCAGGCGAATCCTCCGTCCCCCCTACCCTCACCTCTCCCGGCCGTTTTGATGTCAGCTTGTCAAGCATGGCCACGATCTCGGAGGGGCGGCTCGGTTTAGGGAGATAGTCATCGGCGCCGGCTGCCAGACACTTGTCCCGATCGCTTTGCATGGCATAGGCGGTCATGGCGACAATCGGCGTTTTCCGTTCCTGGTCCTGCTGCATAGCTTTGATGGCAGCGGTTGCCTCATAACCATCCATGATCGGCATCTGCATATCCATGAAAATCAGGTCATAGCAGTTGTTGCGCACCGCCTCCACCGCCTCGCTTCCATTTTCGGCCAGGGTGACACGATGCCCCTGTTTTTCCAGCGTTATCCGTACCATTTCACGGTTGATTTCCACATCATCCACCACCAGCACCGAGCAGCGGGAGCGCTCTTCCAACAAGCTGTGGCGCGTCACCGGGGCATGGCTCGCGGTGGCACTCCCCTGGAGCACTGCCAGCACCGCATCGTGCAACTCTTCCTGAATCACCGGCTTGGTCAGATACCCTTCAATTCCGAGCTCACGGCAATGCTGGGCATCACCACGTATGCCGCTGCTCGGCATGATAATGATCTTGAGCTGCTGCAAGGCACTCTCCGTCCGGATGCGTTGTGCCAGTTCCCAACCGTCCATGTCCGGCATATGAACATCCAGCAGCAGCAAGCGCGGCAACCGGCCGCTGGCAGCGCCCTGGATCAGACAGCTGTACGCCTCGGCGCCATTGCAGGCGACCTGGACATTGATCCCCCAGTTGCTCAACAACCCGACCAACAGCTTGCGATTGATGTCGATATCATCGACCACCAGCACCGGGATACCGGCCATGGCGGCGGGTGCCAGCGGTTGTAGCGGAACGCTCTGCTGCTGCCGCAACCGGGCGGTGAAACGGAAGGTGCTGCCGACGCCCGGCTGGCTGGTTACGCCGATCTCCCCTCCCATCATGGTAACCAATCGTTTGGAGATGGCCAGTCCGAGCCCGGTTCCTCCGAAACGTTTGGTGGTTGAGGCGTCTCCCTGCTCGAATTCTTCAAAAATCCGTTCCTGAAACTGGTACGGAATCCCGATCCCCTGGTCCTGCACCTGGAAACTGAGCATGACCTCATCATCCAAAGCATTCTCCAGGGTAATCAGAACATCAATCGTTCCGTGGGAGGAAAATTTGACCGCATTGCCGACCAGATTGAGCAGTATCTGGCGCAGCCGCCCCGGATCCCCCATCAAGGCATCGGGCACATCCGGCTCGGCATAAAATACGACTTCCACCCCTTTCTCGACTCCCTTGGCGGCAATCGCACGCAACGCCTGGGCGACCATGGTACGGAGCAAAAACGGGGTTTCTTCCAGGTCGATACGACCGACCTCGATTTTGGAAAAATCGAGTACATCATTGATGATTCCCAGCAGGTTTTCGGCGGAAAGATTGATGGAGCGCAGATAGTCGAGTTGTTCACTATCCAGGTCGGTATCCAAGGCCAGCGCCGCCATGCCGATGATACCGTTCATGGGGGTCCGGATTTCATGGCTCATATTGGCCAGAAATTCACTCTTGGCGCGACTGGCATTTTCAGCGGCCTGCTTGGCAAGCTGCAGATCGGTGATGGTCTGCTCCAGCCGCAGATTGGTCTGGCTCAATTGATCGGTCCGGGAGGCGACCATCTGCTCCAGCTCTTCATGATAGCGGATCAGCTCGGCATCGCGGGATGCAATCATCTCCAGCATTTCGTTGAAGCCCGACATCAGCTCCCCCAGTTCGTCATCAGACTGGCGAATTGCCCGTAGCGAATAATTTTGCTGTTCCTTGACCAGTTTCATGGTGTCCGCCAACTGCAGCACCGGGGCTGAAATCAGCCGTTGCAGCCGGTGTGACAGCAGGTAGGCGACCAGCAGGGAGCCGCTGAGGATGAACAGAAAAATTTCCAGGGAGCGCAAGATGCGCGCCTGCAGTTCGCTGACATCGGAGATCAGTACGATCGTGCTGATCAGCTGGTTGTTATCCGACACCTGAACCACGCTCTTCTGTTGGAGAGACACATCAAACAGTTTGTTCTGGACGGCGTTCAAGGCGGCCAGTTCGTCCGGCAGCACCTTACGCGCCCCCCTGGATTCAACAAACCGCAGCGGCAGGTCATGTTCCGGCACTCCCTTGCGAGAATAACGGGCCAGCAGTTCACCGGAACCGGTGATGACATAGGCGGCGATGATAGTCGGGTTGGCGGCCAGCCCGCTCAGGGTCTCTTCGGCAGCCTTGGGATCATTGAAATTTACCGCCGCTTCGGTATTTTTACCGACAATGGTTGCCAGGATGCGCTGATTATTGCGCAAACCGTGACGAAACGAGACGGCATCATTGATGAAATAGGCGAAGGAAGCGATGACCAGCGAACAGGCGCTGGTGATCAGGATGATAAAGGTCAGTTTTTCCCGCAGGGAATATGAATGGAAGCGTTTAAACATGGGACTCTTTCGGTCTCAAGGTCTCTACTTGTTCCCTTTGACCAGTTTGGCCAGCTTGAGCAGCTTCGAGCTGATAGTTAACCCGGCCTGGTGCACTGCCTCGTGATTGATTTCAAAGCGGATCTTGTCATCCTGTTCAATAAAACCGATCATGCCGCCATGGGTGGCAAAGCGGTCACTATCACTGACCATCAGAATCGGTTTTTTACTCCCTTGCAGCAAATATGCCGATAGTTTATATTGTTCGGAGCTATCGATGAACAACAGATTACAGCCGGATATTTCTACCGGCGACCCGACGAGACGCACGGCAATCGTCCGACCGTTGACCGTTTTTCCCTGCAACTGATCCTGGTGCCGTTTGAGCGGGCTGTTGCCGGCAATGCAGACCTGCAGTTGAGTGCCGGCAGGCAGCGCGGCAGCCGGCCATTCAACATATTTGGTAAAATTATAGAGCATGGCGGCCTTGATCTTGAACTCATCCATTTCACACCGGGCAGGAGCAGGAAACAGGAGCAACAGCATACCTGCGGCAGCAAAGAAAACAGAGCGATAAGACACACCGGCCAAGCCAGCAAGCCGCAGAGACGCGAAGGAAATATTCTTTTTCAGGATCATATCAGAACCGGTAGGTCAGCTTGATACGGAAATTGATCCCATCCTGGGGGATGATATCCTGGAGATGTTCTCCGGAACCGGGATCACCGTAGCTGCTGTTGAACAGGTTGTAGATACTGGCAGATGCTTCCAGTCCCTTGACCAGATCACGACTGAACAGTGTCAGATTGGTGATCACCGGATCGTGGCTCCGCTGGCCGGCCAATGTCAGGCGGGGACTGGTGTACTGCAGTTCAGGGGAGACAAAGATCGCGGTGCGGCAGACCGGTATGCTGAGATTCCCCTTAACCAGGTGGCGCGGCGAATTGGGGAGCCAGGCGCCGTTGTCGGCATTGGTTGCCTCCTGCCAGGTGTAGCTCGCCTGAGCCTGAATGTTCCCGGGCCAGTGCGCCTTGAGCGAAAATTCCCCCCCCTTGGTTTCGATCCGCTCCAGATTGCGATAGACCAGCAGGCCGTCAGCGGGATCGGTGACCTGGGAAATCAGGTTATTGATCCGGTAGTAGAAAGCGGAGACCGACGAGTTATAATAGTCGCCGAAATACTGTTCCCACACCGCTTCATAGGTACGGATTTTTTCCGGCTTCAAGTCCGGATTGGCCTTGGATGACAAGCTTCCGTCATTATAATATGACTCGAAACTGTTGGGAGCGCGAAACGCCTCGCCATACAGCAGCTTGAGGCTGGTGGAGGGGAGTGGCTGATAGAGCAGGGCCGCGCGCGGGTTGAAGGCGTCAAAGCGGTCATAGTGGTCATAGCGCCCGCCGACGTTCAACATCAGCTGACGATTGATCCGATATTCATCCTGAACGAATCCTCCCCAGTTGGTTGAGGTGCGTTGATCATCCAGATAACTGACCCCCGGATTCAGGGTAATATTGGTCTGGGACATGGTGATGTTATCCCGGAATTCCCCCCCCAGGCTGAGCCGGTGCCCGGCAACTGCCGTCACGGTAGCGATCGCCTCCCCTCCCACCCAGCGTCCCACGGCATCATCATGGCTGATGATGTTCGGCTGGCCAACGTCTCCATCGTAGCTGGCTCGCCCCTGATAACGGTAGGAGTCGTAAAAGATGCGTGACGACAGCTCGACGGCATCACCAAAGGTGTGGCGGTAGGCCAGGTCGAGATAACTCCGTTCATCCACCGTGTAGTTTGGCTTGGTATCAAAGGCAGTGCCAAAGGCGCCGGTCGGAATCCCTTTCTTGCGGCTGCCGAACAGTCCGGTCAAGGTGAAATCGCCGTGGGACAAGCGTGAATATAACGAGCTACCGCTGTCAAAATCATTGTTGTGGAATTGACTGCCATGGGGGTCGGCGGCATACTCGGGATAGGAGATCACCCGCTGGCCGGCACTGTCGAACAGGGTGCCGGAAAGTATCGCTTCCACCCCGGAAGCAGAGCGGACGCCATAGCTTACCCTCCCCTTCCAGGTTTCGTTATCTTCGGCGCTGGCCGACAACTCGCGGGAGATATCCGGTCCCGTACGGGTAATGATGTTCAATACGCCGAAAAAAGCGTTGCTCCCATAGAGGGAAGATCCGGGTCCCCGCACGAATTCAAGATGGTCGATCAGGTCGATATCCAGCGGCAATTCGGTGCCAAGAGCGGCAGTATCGAAAATATTGTCGTTCAGGCGATGCCCATCAATCAGAATCAGCAACCTGCTGTTATAGTCACCTGCCCGTCCGAAACCACGCACGCCGAGATAGCTGTAATTTCGATCATAGGAGACATAGAGACCGGGAATCGACTTGACAATATCGGCCAGGGTGCGATAGCCGTATTTCCGGATTTCATCGGCGCTGACAATGGTGATGGAAGCCGGGGCATCGGTAACCAGCTGCTCATAACGGGATGCCGCCACCACCTTGTCGACCTTGATTTCCATCAACTCTTCCAGTGAAAGATCGTGGCTATCCTCGCTTTCGTCCAACCGGGCAGCATATGCGCTCTGGCTGTTCAACAGAAGAAATGCCAGGAGAACAACAACGGTTACGAGGGAAGTTCTCTCTGTTCTGGTCATATCAAGCTCCTGTGCCGTGTGAATGTCCACTATTACCTACCATCATGAAACCGGCAGGTAAACTATCACAAACAAAAAAATGATGCATGCAGTATATCACGCATTTTTTACTTGAATATTCACTGTCACCCGTCTATTCATCGTCATGCCTCGGAGTCTGGCCGAATAGCTGAATTTGATTCATTTGGAGAGCCGTTCTGATGATCAATCTGCGCCCCCCGCTCAAGCGAATGAAATTTACACACCCCGATGCCTTTGATGCTCATCATACCATGGTTATGCTGAGCAGTCTGGGAGTGCTGACACTGATTGGCTGGCTAGACTATATTACCGGCTATGAATTCGGTTTTTTCATCTTCTACTTTGCCCCGGTGGCCATCTCGGCCTGGTACTGCGGTCGCTGGCCCGGCATCCAGATTGCCGCTGGTTCTGCCATTGTCTGGTATTTATCCGACAAATACACCCATCACCCCTATTCCCATTCATATTTCATCTACTGGGAGATGTTCATGCGGCTGCTCTCGTTTCTGACCACTGCCATGACGCTTGCCCGCATACGGGAAATGGTGCTGAGCGAGGAACGTCTGCTGAATGAGCTGCTCACCGTTAAACAGGAACTGGAACAAATCAAGCGTACCACAATGCTAAAATAGCATATGATATATTTAACCAACTACATTCGAAATGTCTCTCGAACACTACAGTTCGCCATCTGCATGCTACTATCGCTGTTGATGGGTCTGATTGATTTCATTACCGGTGATTACGGGGTTACCATTGTCTACCTGTTGCCGATTTATGTGTCGGCAAAATTGCTGGGCGAGCGAATCTGTATCGGGTTTACAATTTTATGCGTGATGGAAATGTCCGCTGTTGCCTGGTTCACGCGCCCCTTCTATGCGAACTTTTTTGACGCCTATAGCTGGAATGCCATATTACAGTTGCTATTACTCGGAATAACCGGTTTCCTGATCTCACGCATTACCAACCAACTCGGCAACACTTCCCCATAAAAAAAGGCCCTTATGCACTCAATTGATCCAATTGCTCTCAGATTTGCCATGGCGCCTTTTATCGTTTTTATTCTGATCATGGCAGGTTTTATCTATTTCAAGAACCGCAAACCGTAGCGGATCGTTCCTTAACAGGTGGATTATTGTGAAGTTCATTATCATCATGACCATTGCACTCGCCCTGCCATTGTCAACTATCATCCAATCGGCTGAAAGCTCATCGGACAAAACGCCGCTTAAAGCGGTTGAACACGTGGATTTAAGTCGTTATGCCGGCGTCTGGCACGATATTGCCCATTATCCGAACAAGTACCAGGACGGATGCCTGAACAGTACCGCAACCTTCTCGCTGCGGAAAGATGGTGAAATCGATGTGTTGAACAGTTGCCGTGATAAAAAAGATGGTACCTTGCATCACGCCAATGGCCGAGGATGGGCAATCGACACCAGCAGCAATGCCCGGCTCAAGTTTTCCTTTTTCTGGCCGTTCCGTAGTGAATACTGGATAATTGACCAGGGAAAAGATTACGAGTACGCCGTAATTGGATCACCCGACAGAAAACGGCTCTGGATTATTGCCCGTACGGCTGTTGTAAGCAGTGAAGTCTTTGAAAACATCCTTCAGAACATTGAAAAGCAGGGGTTTCAACGGGATAAGTTAACCAAAACAGACCATGGTACCTATCCGTCAACGGATCCGGAAGCACGAACAAAAGAGCCTTCAAAAACAACATCATCAGTCAACACCATTCATTGAAAGCTTACATAAAAACAGTATATTTCCCAGATCGGCGAGAGTCATGGCAACAATAGAAACGAACATTGAAGGCGATGTATTGATTGTTTCCGTAACCGGCGCATTAACCGCGGAAGAAACGATAGCAGTCATTGAACGCTACTATCCGACCGGAATAATCAAGGATGTTATCTGGGATCTAACCAATGGATCATTGCTGTTGATTGACAAAGGGGGATTCAGAAGGATTGCCGAAGCTGCCAAGCGTTCGGTAGCAAACGGGTCACGGCAAAACGGAAAGACTGTTTATATCGGCTGTGCCGATGTGGAATTTGGATTGCTGCGCATGTATACGGCAATTGCCGAGATGACAGGAGTTCCGATCAGTTACACGGTCTACAAGACGATTGATCAGGCGAGAGAATGGTTACGTAACGGTGACTCCTGACTTTTAATTATAACCCGAACTTTCATCAAAACAGCAGCCGTTCAGCGGCAACCACACCTCAAACAAGGCTGGCAACGACATCTCTCCCTTGCTTTTGCTTTCTGCTGAAGAGAGTCATTGCCAAACCTTTCCAGTTCGTCAGTTACAATGGCTCCATGAACGATTCGACGCATTCACCCCGCCCCCATGAATCCAATTCCCCGTTCGTAAGCCGAACCTGTATGGTATTTCCTTCTGTGGTACATCCGAAGGAGTAACCCAGCTGTCCGTTTTTTATATTATAGAGCGCTACACGCTCGTCCTGCTGTTCAGTTCGGTAGCACACCTTTTCGTAACCGGTAGGTGTCATGATTGCCACTTCCTTTCTCATTGCTGGTTTCAGAGGCTTTTAAGATTACTGAATTCGCCCCATTCCAGATATGTTCTTGGCTCTTCAACAAAGAAGTAAATGCTTTCGAGCATCGACAGATGTTCACGTTCTTTCTCTGCCTGCAGTTTGCAGATCCGTTTTAATTCAGCATTCTCTGCTTCATCACCCAGGCGGTCATAAAAATCAATTACTCCTTCTTCTTCCTGGACAACGTGACGATAGGCATCGGGATCATGCCGTAAAGCCTCAGCCAGATGCAGCGGATCAATATTCGGACTGTAAACACACACGCTTTCTTCCACCTTGGTGGTATCAAGAGCCTGGATGGTTTCCAGATTGTTTTTCAAGACCATCATCTTCGCAATGTGTTCACTCTCCGCCTCGGCCATGAGGGAAAATATACGTTTCAAATCCCGGTCCAGGGTTGTCTCGGCAAGTTGCTCGTAATGCTTCTGTGTTTCCTGTTTCATCTTTATGGTGCATTCAAGGATGTTCATTGTTCTCCCCTTCCCAATCCTGATGTAGCAGCATCAGACATGTAGCTCTCACCTAATTTGAATAATACCATTCTGAATTTAGAATCACAACATACTTGATCGTTTTTATCTCATTTAAACCAACGGTGTGACAGCTATTTGAAACCATTGACATCTGCAGCAATCAGCAGGTTTATCAAAGGCTTAATAGCACATCGGACAAACCAGTATGCCAACCTGGAGGCTGTCTGAGGTAATATTCAGTCAGACCGCGACTACCATCTTACTGATAATCGTTTATTGTTACGGTAGTGGTAGAGCAAACAGAAAGTGGAGGATGATATGAGACAGCCTGATTGGCGTATTACAGGATTCATGACAATGATTACGTTTTCTGCAACCATTATCTTGAACATGAGCTGCATGGCCGGTGAACCTTCATTGGTCATGCATTATGAAATGAGGGTTGATAATGCCGGAGGAATCGCGGATTGCCTAGTGTGCCATGACAATATAATCGCTAAAATGGGGAGTTTCCAGCTTCATCGGCTTGGCAACTCACCAAATCCGCTGGCAAGTCATCCGGTAGATGTGCCCTACCCGGCTGAATGGTCCGGCAAATCCGGTTTCACTCCCGAAGCTGACCTGACTACGGCCGGTTTACGGCTTCGAGATGGCAAAGTGGTCTGCACTACCTGCCATGACCTGCGACTGCAATCGAAATACTTTCTTGCCATCACCCAAGAAAGCAGCAAACTTTGTTACGCCTGCCATAAACTATAAACCGGGTAGCGCAACACTCCACCCTCCCCCCAGTGCTTTTATCAACTGCACCGCTGCAATCATGCGTCTCCCCCTGATTTCGTCCGCCAGCTTCCGGCTGGTAAGTTCACTGTTTTGTGCCGAAATCACATTGAGATAACTGACCGTTCCGGCCGAATATTGGTTCATGGTCAAAGAAACCGTCTGCCGGGCTGAATCCAGCGCAGCATTCTGAAACGCCCCCTCCTGCTCAAGCATCCCCAGGGCTACCAGGTTATCCTCCACTTCCTTGAAGGCATTCAGGACGGTTTGCCGGTAGTTGGCGACCGTGGCATCGTATTGCGCCAGGACTTGTTCGTTTTGCGCCTGGCGTAATCCGCCATCAAAAATTGTTTCCGAGATCGAAGGGCCGACCGACCAGAATCTGCTGGGCCAGATCAGCCATTTGGAAATATCTGAGGCATCCAGACCAAACGAGAGGCCAAGCTTTACCGTTGGATAGTAGGCGGCCCGCGCCACACCAATCTGGGCATTGGCTGCCGCCATCCTTCGTTCAGCTGCAGCGATATCCGCCCTCTGTTCCAGCAGTTCGGACGGTAACACCAGCGGAATCGCCGGGGGAGTAGAGGTCAGCGGCAGCGGCGGGAGGGAAAAGGAGCTGGCAGGTTTGCCGATCAACAGGGCAATGGCGTGTTCCAGTTGAGCGCGCTGGAGAGTAAGCTCCTGCGTCGTTGCCTGGGTACTCTTGAGCAGATTATCGGCCTGGAGCAGATCAATCTGGGAAACAATCCCGGCAGCATAGCGATGTGCGGTCAGTTCCCGGGACTTCCGGTAATTGACGACACTTTCTTCATAAAACTGCTTCTGGGAATCGAGCGCACGGAGCTGGAAATAGTTGGCAGCAAGCTCCGCCTGAACGCTTAATTTTGCGGCGGCCAGATCGGCAGCACTCGCCTGGTACGAAGAGTTACCCGCTTCAATCAAGCGCCGGATCCGTCCCCACACATCAATTTCCCAGGAGAAATTGACCGGCAGGTTGAACTCGGAGACTGCCTGACCGCGCCCGTTATTAACCGACCCTTGTGAACGGGTCGCTGATGCACCGAGCGTCAGACTGGGGAGATTGGCCGATTTACTCGCCTCCACCACTGCGCGCGCCTGACGGAATTGGGCCTCTGCCACGGTAATATTCTGGTTTGAGATCGCTACCTGCTCTTCCAGTTGATTTAGCTGCGGGTCGTCAAACAACTGCCACCAATGTTCCGTTACAGCAGCATCGCGCGGTTGTGCCACTTTCCAGCCGCTCACCTCTTTAAACGCAGGGGGTGTTTCCACTGACGGCCTGACATAGTCCGGGCCGACGCTAGCACAGGCGGAAATCAGCGTGAGCAGCAGAGAGAGTGACAGCCAGTATGAACAGTGTCGCAGGGTATGGTGCATGAAGTATCCTTTCATAAACATTAAGACTGAAAAAACAGTTGTCCACAAAGCACACGAATAAACACCAAGTAAATAGGCAGGTTATCGATAGCGACAAGATCACCATGGGGTAAATATGTACTGTATTTATTTTTCGTGAAACTTCGTGTCCTTAGTGGATCCAAATACCGCGGTTATATTAAACTGACCGCCCTCGCCGGCGAGCGACCCACAACCTGAAACGATCCATGTAGAGGTACACCACCGGGGTGGTGTACAAGGTCATCATCTGACTGAAGATCAGCCCCCCCACGATGGATATGCCGAGCGGCCGGCGCAGTTCAGAACCGACCCCGCTCCCCAGTGCCAGGGGAAGTGCCCCCAACAGCGCCGCCATGGTGGTCATCATGATCGGCCGGAAACGGAGCAGGCACGCTTCATAAATCGCCAGTTCCGGTGCCTTGCCATCCTTCCGTTCCGATTCAATGGCAAAGTCGACCATCATGATACCGTTCTTCTTGACTATGCCGATCAACAGGATCACGCCGATAATGGCAATCAGACTCAGATCAACTTTGAAAACAAGCAGGGCAGCCACCGCGCCGACACCGGCCGAGGGGAGTGTGGAAAGAATGGTGATCGGATGAATGTAACTTTCGTACAGGATACCGAGCACGATAAAGACCGTCACCAGCGCCGCCAGAATCAACAGCGGCTGGTTCTTGAGCGACGTCTGGAAGGCCTTGGCCGTTCCCTGAAAACTACCACTGACGCTGGCCGGCATGCCGAGCTCACGACAGGCGGTTTCAATAGCCGCCACCCCTTCCCCCAGGGCAACACCAGGCGCCAGGTTGAACGACAGGGTCGATGCCGGAAACTGTCCCTGGTGATTGACCGCCAGCGCCGTGGCAGTCGGTTCATAGTGGGTAAACGCAGCCAGCGGAACCAGGGAACCGCTGCTGGCCGGAACATAGATATCCCGCAAGGTATCAGGGCTCTGCCAGAAGGCCGGATCAACCTCCATAACCACATGGTACTGGTTCAAAAGGGTATAGGAAATCGATACCTGGCGCTGGCCAAAGGCATCATAGAGCGTATTGTCGAGCAGTTGCGGCGTAATGCCGAGCCTGCTCGCCGTCGGGCGGTCAATTACCAGCGAGGCCTGACGACCCTTGTTCTGCTGGTCGCTGTTCAGATCCACTACTTGCGGCACACTGCGCAGCTTCTGCAGCAACTTCTGGGACCAGCTGTTAAGTTCGGAGACGCTGGCACTCTGCAGGGTGTACTGGTAGAGGGCACTGCTGATCCGGCCGCCGACCCGCAGATCCTGCACCGGCTGGAGGAAGGTGGGAGCGCCGGGGACTCCTGACAGTTTTTTCCTCAATCGCTTGATAACATCCGCCGAATTGGCCGAACGTTTTTCAAATGGTTTCATGGTAATAAACATGCGGGCTGAATTGGTAGTGGAGCCGCCCCCTCCTCCGCCGCCGGTAAACCCGACCACGTAATCGATATCAGGATCTTCCTTGATGATATCAACGATACGGGCCAGCTTTTTCTCCATCGCCTGAAACGAGATATCCTGTGCGCCCTGGATGTTGCCGGTGATACGACCGGTGTCCTGTTCCGGGAAGAAACCTTTCGGCACGATGATAAACAGGTACACATTGGCGGCCACGGTGACCACCAGGATTGCCAACATCAAGCGTGAATGCTGCAGCGTCCATGACAGGGAGCTGGCATAATGGCTATGCAGCCATGAGAACATCCCTTCGCTGCCCCGGTACCACCACCCATGCCGACGCTTGACTTGTGGCTTGAGGATGGTGGCGCACATCATGGGAGTCACCGTCAGAGAGACCAGCAAAGAGACCATGATCGCCGTAGAGAGAGTGATGGCAAACTCACGGAACAGCCGCCCCACTACCCCCCCCATCAGCAGGATCGGAATAAATACCGCCACCAGTGAAAAACTCATGGAAAGCACGGTGAAGGCAATTTCCCGGGAACCGGAGAGGGCCGCCTGCAGCGATGACTGTCCCATCTCCCGGTAGCGAGTGATATTCTCCAGCACCACGATGGCGTCGTCCACCACAAAGCCGGTGGCGATGGTCAAGGCCATCAGGGAAAGGTTGTTCAGGGAAAAACCGAACAGGTACATCATGGCAAAGGTACCGATGATGGAAACCGCCACTGCCACCCCCGGGATGACCGTGGCGCGAATATCGCGCAGAAACCAGAACACCACCAAAATCACCATCAGACAGGAGGTGAGCAAGGTTATTTCCACATCCCGCAGCGAACCGCGAATGGAGGGAGTGCGATCGGATACGACTTCGAGCTTGATCGCCCCTGGCAGCGCCGCCGTCAGTTGGGGAAGTTGCCGGCGGACGTTATCCACGGTATCAATGATGTTGGCACCCGGCTGACGGGAGATAATCACCATGACAGCCGGCTTGCCATTCACCAGCCCGGTCGAACGGAGATCTTCCACCGAATTCCTGACGTCGGCAATATCAGCTAGACGAAGCGAGGCGCCGGATTGGTAGGAAATTACCAGCGGCAGATAATCTTCAGCCTTACGGAGCTGATCGTTGGCGTGAATCTCCCAGGTAGACCCTCCCCCCGCAATTTCACCTTTCGGCCGGTTGGCGTTGGTGGTGGCCAGCACCGAACGCACCTTTTCCAGGCTGATCCCATATTTACTGAGCGACAGCGGGTTCAGTTCAACCCGCACCGCCGGGAGTGAACTCCCCCCGACGAACACCTGACCAACCCCTTTGACCTGGGATATTTTCTGTTGCAAGATGGTCGTCGCCGCATCGTACATCTGCGGTTTGCTCATGGTATCAGAGGTCAGCCCCAGGATCATGACCGGCGCGTCGGACGGGTTTACTTTGCGATAGTTGGGATTGCTGGGGAGATTGGTGGGGAGGTCGCCACGGGCCGCATTGATGGCAGCCTGAACATCCCGGGCAGCGCCATCGATATTACGGCTGAGATCAAACTGCATGGTGATGTTGGTGGAACCGCGGTTGCTGGTGGAGGTCATCTCGGTAATGCCGGCTATCCGTCCGAACTGGCGCTCCAGCGGCGCGGCCACCGAGGTTGACATGGTCTCGGGATCAGCGCCGGGGAGACCGGCTGAAACCGAGATGGTCGGGAAATCGACCTGGGGGAGCGGCGATACGGGCAAGAGCCGAAACGCGATCATCCCTGCCAGAACTACGCCGATGGTTAACAGTGTGGTGGCCACCGGTCGCCGTATGAAAGGAGTGGAAATGTTCATGAATGAATCGTACCACCCTCGTCCTGTCGGACATCCCCTCCTGATTCAGGCGCTGGAAGGGAGGTGGTCAGCCGCTTGCGCCAGCGGGATAACTGGTCAAACCAGAGGTAGATCACCGGTGTGGTGTAGAGGGTCAGTACCTGGCTGAAGATCAGCCCCCCCACAATGGATATTCCCAACGGTCGGCGCAGCTCCGAACCGACCCCATGTCCCATGGCCAGTGGCAGAGCCCCCAAGAGAGCCGCCATGGTGGTCATCATGATCGGGCGAAAGCGGAGCAGGCAGGCCTGGTAAATCGCTTCCTCGGGACTCTTCCCTTCGCTCCGCTCCGCATCCAGGGCAAAGTCGACCATCATGATGCCGTTCTTCTTGACGATCCCGATCAGCAGGATGATACCGATAATGGCGATCACGCTCAGGTCGGTACGGCAGATCATCAGCGAAAGTACGGCGCCGACGCCGGCCGAGGGGAGCGTGGAAAGAATGGTAATCGGATGAATATAGCTCTCGTACAACACCCCCAGCACGATATAGACCGTGATCAGCGCCGCCAGGATCAGCAATGGTTCGTTGGAAAGAGATGATTTGAAGGCCTGGGCGGTTCCCTGAAAGGTCCCCTTGATACTGGCCGGCAGACCGAGGTTTTTGGTGGCCGATTCCACCGCCGTAACCGCTGTGCCGAGTGACATGCCGGGCGCCAGGTTAAAGGAGGTAGTTACCGCCGGGAATTGACCCTGGCGGTTGATAACCAGGGGACCGATCGTTTCCGAGGTTGTGGCAATACTGCTCAACGGGATCATGCCACCGGAGCTGCTGCGCAGGTAGACCGACTGAAGGGCTGCGGGAGTGTCACGGAAATCCTGTTTGACTGTCAATACCACCCGATACTGATTCAACTCCGTGAACATAGTGGAAATCAGCCGTTGGCCAAAGGCGTCGTAGAGAGCATCATCGATATTCTGGGGGGGTATGCCGAATCGGGCCGCCGAGTTGCGGTCGATGGTGAGCATGATCCGCAACCCCTGATCCTGCTGATCGCTGCTGACATCACGCAGCTCGGGGCGTCCCTTCATCGCTTCCACCACCTTGGGTGCCAACACCTTCAACTCGTCGCTGTTCGGATCTTCCAGGGTGTACTGGAACTGGGTACGGCTGACCCTGGCATCAACCGTCAGATCCTGTACCGGTTGCATGTAGAGGGTAATACCGGCCACCCTGGCGGCCTCAGGTTGAATCCGGCGAATAACCTCGCTGGCAGTGACATGGCGCTCACCCAGCGGTTTCAGGTTGATCATGATCCGGCCACTGTTGAGGGTGGTGTTGATGCCATCCACACCGATGAAGGAGGAGAGACTCTCAACCGCCGGATCCTTGAGAATGACCCGCGCCAACTCCTGTTGCCGTTCGGCCATGGCGGGAAACGAGATCGATTGGGCCGCCTCACTGACCCCCTGGATAGCGCCGGTGTCCTGAACCGGAAAGAAACCTTTGGGTACCAGCAGATAGAGCCCAACCGTCAGTAACAGCGTCGCCACCGCTACCGACAGCGTCGCCTTTCGGTAGCGGAGCACCCATTTCAGGCTGCGGCCATAGGCAGCGATGACACGTTCCAAAAACTCCCCGGAAATGGTGTAGAAGCGCCCCTGTTGCTGTTCGGGAACATGTTTGAGCAAGCGGGCGCACATCATGGGGGTCAGGGTCAGGGAAACCACCGCTGAAATCAGGATCGTAATCCCCAGGGTAATGGCAAACTCACGGAACAGGCGTCCGACCACATCTCCCATGAACAGCAGCGGAATCAGCACCGCAATCAATGAGACGGTCAGGGAGAGGATGGTGAAACCGATCTGTTGTGAACCTTTCAGCGCTGCCTGGAGCGGACTTTCTCCCTCCTCGATGTAACGGGAGATGTTCTCGATCATGACGATGGCGTCATCCACCACGAAACCGGTGGAAATGGTCAGCGCCATCAAGGTCAGGTTGTTCAGGCTGAAACCGAGCAGGTGCATGATCCCGAAGGTCCCCACCAGGGAGAGCGGCACTGCCACGCTCGGAATGATGGTGGCAGGGATGTTGCGCAGAAAGAGAAAGATCACCAGTACCACCAGTGCCACGGCCAGCAGCATCTCGTGCTGCACATCACGCACCGAGGCACGAATGGTGGTGGTTCGGTCGGTCAGTACCGTAACCTTGACCGAAGCGGGCAATGAGTTTTGCAGTTGCGGCATGACAGCCTTGATCCGGTCAACCGTTTCGATCACGTTGGCACCCGGCTGACGCTGGATATTGACGATTACGGCCGGCTTTTCGTTCATCCAGGCCGCCTGGTTGACATTCTCGGCATCATCCAGCACATCGGCAACATCCGACAGCAGCACCGGTGAACCATTCTTGTACGACACCACCAGGGTACGGAAATCCTTGCTGCTGACCAGCTGGTCGTTGGCGCCGATGATGTACGATTGCCGCGCACCGTCAAAACCTCCCTTGGCCTGATTGACGTTGGCAGCGGCGATGGCGCCCCGCAGGTCTTCCATGGTCAGATGATAGGATGCCAGCGCGGTCGGATTGGCATGAATCCGCACCGCCGGACGCTGGCCGCCACTGATGCTGACCAGACCGACACCGGGGAGCTGGGATATTTTCTGGGCAAAGCGGGTGTCGGCCAGATCCTCAATTTTGGGGAGCGCCAGGGAATCGGAACTGAGCGCCAGGGTCAGGATCGGCGTATCGGCCGGGTTAACCTTGCTGTACACCGGTGGACTGGGTAGTCCGGTGGGAAGAAAGGTCGTGGCGGCGTTGATCGAGGCCTGCACCTGCTGTTCGGCAACATCCAGGCTCAGATCGAGACTGAACTGCATGGTGACGACCGAGCAACCACTGGAACTGGTGGAGGTCATCTGGGTCAGTCCCGGCATCTGACCGAACTGGCGTTCCAGCGGTGCGGTGATCGAGGTGGCAACCACATCCGGACCGGCGCCGGGGTAAAAGGTACGCACCTGAATGGTCGGATATTCGACCTGCG